>CAXREY010000061.1:0-93169 GCA_964229845.1 Phycisphaerales bacterium UBA1924 | reverse complement strand
CGAGACGATGGCCGCGAAACAACGCGATATCTCTGTTTCTGAGTTCTTTGCGAAGAACCGGCACCTTCTGGGGTTCGACAACCCGCGCAAGGCGCTGCTGACGACCGTCAAGGAAGCCGTGGACAACGCCCTTGATGCGTGTGAGGAGGCGGGGATCCTCCCGGATATCGAGGTCAAGATCGAGGAGGTCACCCCCCCACCGGCGGTGTCCAAGCCGGGGCGTTACCGGGTGACGATCACGGACAATGGGCCGGGCATCGTTCGCAAGCAGGTTGAGAACATCTTCGGTCGGTTGCTCTACGGGTCAAAGTTCCACCGACTCAAGATGTCGCGTGGGCAGCAGGGTATCGGCATCTCGGCGGCGGGGATGTACGGGCTGATGACCACGGGAAAGCCGATGGTGATCACGACGCGCCCGAGCAAGAACAAGCCGGCGCATCACCTCGAGCTGGCGATGGACACCTCCAAGAACAAGCCGGAGGTCACGGTCGATGTGGAGACCGATGAGTTCCCCGAGGGCACCGGCACGCGGGTGGCCATCGAGATGGAGGCGAAGTTCTTCCGCGGCAAGGGGTCGGTCGAGACGTACCTGGAGCAGACGGCGATTTCGAACCCCCACTGCTCGATCACGTTCATCCCGCCGGACAAGGCCAACGAGAACCCGGACCTGGCCGAGGCGGATCCCAATATCACTGCCGACGATCAGGGCATCGTGCGGACGCAGGAGTTTTCCGACCGGATCGTGTACCCGCGGACAGTGGACGAGCTGCCGCCTGAGACGGAGGAGATCAAGCCGCACCCGTACGGGGTGGAGCTGGGTACGTTCCTCTCGAAGCTGAAGCAGACTGATGAAAAGCAGCTGACGGGCTTCTTCAAGAACGAGTTCTGCCGTGTGCCGCCGAGCGTGGTTGCGAGCATCACCAAGGAGGCGTCGACCAAGTCGAAGTCGTTCTCGGGCTCGACGTGGGTGAAGACGATCGATTCGCACGACGCGGAGAAGATCTACAAGGCGTTGCAGGACTCCAAGCTGCGTGCCCCCCCCACCGACTGCCTGAGCCCGATCGGGGTGAAGACGATGCTCGCGGGGCTGCTCAAGGGTGTGAAGGCGGAGTTCTATACCGCGTCGACCCGCAAGCCGGCGGTGTATCGGGGCAACCCGTTCCAGATCGAGGCGGCGATCGCGTACGGCGGGGATCTGCCGGGCGATCAGCAGGCGCGTGTGATCCGGTATGCGAACCGTGTGCCGCTGCTGTATCAGCAGTCCGCGTGCTCGGCGTTCAAGTCGGTTGTGGACACGAGCTGGAAGAACTACGGCATGCAGCAGCCGCGTGGCGGGGTGCCCGTGGGGCCGCTGGTGGTGATGATCCACATGGCGTCGGTCTGGGTGCCGTTTACTTCGGAGTCCAAAGAAGCGATCGCGGACTACGACGAGATCCGCAAGGAGATGACGCTGGCGCTCCAGGAGTGCGGGCGCAAGCTCGGGCAGTACATCCGGCGTCGCCAGCGGATGAAGCGTGATGCGCAGAAGCGGGACGTGTTCGAGCGGTACATCGGCGAGATCGCCAAGGCGTGCAACCACCTGACGGGCGTGGACACGCAGGACTTCTACGACAAGCTGCTCGAGCAGGCGAAGGCGCGGACCGAGATCGCGGATGCCCAGCTTGATGACGAGGGGAACTTCGTCAAGGACGAGCACGGGCGGCTGGCGAAGGACGAGGACGTCATCATCCTCGATTCCAAGGCGGTTGACGACGCCTCGCCGGAGGGGGATTCGACGATCTCCGAGACCAAGCCGGTGACGAAGAAGAAGCGTGTCACGAAGAAGGCGTCGAAGAAGAAACGCACGACCAAGAAAACCACCAAGTCCGCCTCCGGGCTGTTCGGGGGCTGATGATGCCGATCGAGCGGGCTACTCCATTATGGCGCGGACAGGATGCTGCGCGGCAGCTCGAGGAGCTCGAAGCCCGCGAGGGTTTCGTTGTCGTAGGTCTCGGCGCTGACCAGCATGACCCCGACGACGTGCCCGGTGACGCCGCTCACGACGGCGCTGCCGCTGGTTCCCGCGAGCGAGAAGTCCTCGCTGAGCCGGGCGTACCGCATGTGCGGCTCGTCTGTGCCGGCATCGATGACGTGTGCGGCCAGCGGGCCGTCCCGGGTCATGATGTACACCAGCTCGCCGTATCGGATGTCTGCCTCGCCGTCGTAGACGAGGGGATCGATGCCCTCCATTGCCTGCTCGTCGAACGTCATGATCTGCACGTCTTCAAGCTGGTGGACCCGGTCGTAGATCGTGACTTCGAAGATGTCCGCTTCGGTATCTGCCGGGAAGACGATCATCTCGCTCGGCACGGCGTCGTCGAACTGGTGGAGACTGGCGCAGAAGAACTGGCGGTCCTCCCAGCGGAAGTGGAAACCGCTGCCGGAGAAGCCCCCACCGATGACATCCGCGTACTGCGGCACCGGCGCGGTCGCGTCGCGCGCCGCGCGTTGTGTCGCTTGTTGCGTCGCGCCCTCGATCGCCGCCATGAAGACCCCCACCGCCAGCAGGATGGTGAGGAGCGTCCCGATCGAGCCGAGCACGATTCCGCTGATCGCGAGGCCCCTGCCGCCCATGCCCGGCTCGGCTCTGGCGATCTCCCGCAGGCCAAGTATCCCGAAAATAAGCCCGAGCACCCCAAGGATGGGCAAGCACAGGATCCCCAGGATCCCAAGGACCAGACTCGTAATCGCAAATCCTGATGTACGCTGATTCATGCGACATCTTACACCCGAATCATCCCCCGGCATCGCAAACATATACATGAGCTCGATATGGCCAAGAAGAAAACCACCAAGAAAAAAGTCGTGAAGAAGAAGGTCGTCAAGAAGGCGGCTTCCAAGAAGACCAGCAAGAAGGTCTCCAAGAAGAAGACGACCAAGAAGTCATCCGCTTCTGCGCGCACCAGGTCCCACTCGCGGGCCGAGCGGGATGCGCGCACCGCCGAGAAGCTCTCCGGGCTGGCCCAGAACATCGTGGACTCGGTGTTCGAGGGGGATGAGCCGCAGATGGATGTGCCCGTGCGGGCCGCGTCGAACACGAACTGGAACGCCAAAAAGCGGATCCTGGAGATGGGCGACAGCGTGGGCAACCGCCAGCTGTTCAACCTGGGCCAGGCGCGCAAGTTCATGCAGACGCTGCTGCACTCCACCTCTGTGCAGGACCTCATCGGGCAGGACAAGACGTCCTCCCTTCGTGGTATGTTCTACAAGTCGCTGCACACCATCGAGGGCACCAAAGAGAAGACCTTCGACGACCAGACCGAGTCGGACGGGATCCTCGAGGATCTGGAGGTCTCGCTGGGATCGCTGCGTGAGGAGCTGCACATCTTCGCTAAGAAGCGCGGCACCATGGTGGGCAACATCACCGTCATCGACTCGGGCGACGAGATCAACTGCCGCAGGATGGGCTCGGGTGGCTACGCCATCCCGTCGATCTGCGAGCCGGACGTCATCCAGTTCAAGGACGTCAAGGCCGACTTCATCCTCCATGTCGAGAAGGACACGGTCTGGCAGAGGTTCAACGAGGACCGCTTCTGGGAGACCCACAACTGCATCCTCACCGAGGGCTCGGGGCAGCCGACCCGCGGCGTGCGGCGCATGCTCCACCGGCTGCACAAGGAGCACAAGCTCCCCGTCTACTGCCTGCTCGATTGCGATCCGTGGGGGCACTACATCTATTCGGTGATCAAGCAGGGCTCGATCTCGCTGGCCTTCGAGTCCTCCCGCCTGGCGATCCCGGACGCCAAGTTCCTGGGCATCCGGGCGATCGATTACGAGCGGTGCGACCTGTCCGACGATGTGAAGATCTCGCTCAACGATCGTGACACCGCCCGAGCGAAGCAGATCGCCGCCTACCCGTGGTTCGAGAAGGACAAGCAGTGGCAGAAGGAGATCAAGAAGATGCTCTCCAACGGGTTTAAGATGGAAGTGGAATCGCTGATTACGAAGGATATTTCGTATGTGACGGAGGAGTATGTGCCGGCGCGGTTGAAGGCGAAGGATTGGCTTGGCTGAAATCTGCTATACTATTAAACATGAATGCACAAACTGCACAAGCTATCGAGGAAGCACAGGCTTCACTACGACGTATCCAAGATTTTGATGTCGACATGTTGCCTAGAACAACTGAGCTAGGACAGAGTTTCAGTTTTGAGTCCGCCAAGGAGCCCGCTTTGCGACTGATCCAGCTGTACCAGCAACTCCCTGTTGAGAAGCTCGAGTGCATAAATAAGTCGCTGGCTAACGAGATCAAGAAGTCTGCTGATGCTGACTACAACCGATTTGAAAGCATTCTTAAATTCGATCCAAATACAACTGCTAATGCCGCCTCACAGCGTGATTCAATGGTCGATGACCTCGACAATGCATATGACGGAGCGTTCCAGCGCATCCATAGTGCCATTTCGTACTTGGCGACCACTAGTATTGATTTTGGAAAACTAGACAGGGATGCTAGGGCTGCTGTTCAATCGGTCGAGGACAAGGTGAGCGCACTATCGGGCTCGCTTGCGGAAAGAGAAGAAGAAGCGAAGGAGATTTTAAGCAGGATACGCGAAGCCGCAGCTGAGCAAGGCGTGTCACAGCAGGCTTCGTATTTTAGAGAGGAAGCCAAGGAGCACGGAGATTCTGCAGACAGGTGGCTGCTCGCAGTCAAATGGAGTGTTGGGATCTTGGCAGCGGCATCTATAGGATTAATATTTATCCATAAGATTCCATTCCTAACGCCCGGCTCCACGTACGAGGCCATTCAGCTTGGCCTTGGAAAAGCATTTGTTTTCGGCACTTTGACCTCGGTAGTTCTATTTGCGACAAAGAACTATTCTTCTGCGAGGCATAATGCGATAGTCAACAAACATCGGCAGAATGCTCTCATGACATATCGAGCTTTGGTTGACGCTGCAGGGGATGCTGCCAATCGAGATATAGTTCTGGCGCATGCGGCTGAATGTATTTTCTCTGATCAGCCTTCCGGTTATAGTAAACAGGATTCTTCCGACACAAGTGCTTCACCGAAGATGTCTATTGGCTCGCTTCCAGTCAGGCCTGTTTCAAGTAGCAACTCTGAATAGAAGCCGGGTGCTGGGTGCCCTGCTTACGCGTAGCTTAAGCAGGCTAACCGGTGCCTCCTTCCCCGAACTATGTTCTCCTTCGACTCACATAGCGAAGGAGGACAAAGTGCAACCACCCCACGGCCGCACTACACTCAACCTCAATGTACACCCCCAAGGAACGAGTCGAGTTGCTGATCTCCATGCTGGGCGAGCAGTTGAATGAGCATGGGCACTTCTTCAACATCGGCAAGACCAGATTGTCGTGGAGAAATCAGGATGTCGCGATGATCCTCACGACGCGCGGAACACACTATTCCACGGCCGAGTGCACCAGCCGATGGCTCCGCGTGGAGATCCAGTCGCACGCGCTGAGGAGGCTCCACAAGGCCGGGGCCCCGATATATGGAGCGATGGGCTGTCGCCCCCCCCAGATCATCTTTCAGGACGATCTGCGAACCGCCGACGGGCAGGCCATCGAAGTCGATCTGACTGACTGGTGGTCCATCGAGGACGCGGCCAAGCAGCTCGCGAGCCAGTTCGACGCGTGCTGGGAGCGACTCCTCAGGTACTGGGTCGATCATCAGCTCACGATCAGCACGCTGAGTGTCGACAATGTGATGAGGGCGGACCTCTCAATCCTGTTCGGCCCCGACGCACCGCCGGCGGATTCAGATGAACTCCGCTCGCTGATCGCGCAGCTCGAGCCCGCTCGGTGCAATCACCAGCTCGAGCTGCTGGGCAAGCTCCTGCTCGTGACCGACCGGATCAGCGACCTCCACCGCCTGTGTGCGTTTGCCAACCTCGCCACAGAATCAGGGAATCTGCGAGAGCGTTTCGAATACAAATCCCTCATGCGCCTCGCAGAATGGCAGGCCAACTGAGTCGGTTGGGGACGAGTTACAGGCCGCTGTGCTCATGTGTGCTCGGAGCCCACCGAGAGCCGCCTCTGCAAGTTCAGCAACCAATCAGAATCACACTCACTATGCCCGTGAGCTCCCATACTCCATCACCTGGTCCATCGGTTCGAGGCGTCCTGTGGCGTCGGCGGCGGCTTCCGCTCGCTCCGCATCGTCGCCTTCGAGTTTCTCGAAGTCTCCGCGGATTGACATGAGCGCGTACCGCTCCGCCTCAATCTCTCGGGGCGTGCGTACGCCCAGGCGACGGAGGACGGGCAGCGGCGGGCACCAGCCCTGGACGCCGTGCTGGACGAGGAACCCTCCGACCGCTGCCGAGAGGAGCAGCCAGCGCTTGCTGACCGCGGCGCCCAGGAGTGTCCCGGCGACCATGAGCGAGCCGGCGTTGGTTTCGAGGACGCGTTCGGTGTCCCATTCGCGGTCCAGCTCCTCGAGGCGATTATCGATCTTCTCGGGATGAGCCGAGTAATACTCGATTCTTTCGCGTGTTTGACGCACGATTCGATCGTTGATCGATTCGGGGGTGCTCGTGCGGACTCGTTCTGCGCTTGCGGGGACTTGCATTGCTGTGCTCCTTCCGTTTGTGTGATCTGGCTGCGATCCGTCGCAGGCCAATGAAGCTCAGCATGTAGTTCGCGTCTTGAGGAGGCATGAATGCAACGTGAATCATGATTCAGTTCGCGGGCGTCGCGGTTCACCCCCCCCACTTTGTGCGGTGTGGTTGGCGGAGATTGGATCGCGGCGCGGATGCGCCGGGCGATTTCCTCCGGCTGATATGCCCGGCGGCACTTCACGTGCAGTATCGGTATGCCTGCGGCGGCGTAGATCGAATCCATCAGCGTATCGCGTGCTTCTCGGTCTTTGCGTTGGTGCGATTTGTCGTCGAGCTCAATCACGCAAAGGGGCTGCATGGTCACCGGATCACAGAGCACGAAGTCTGCGTGCTTGGCGCGGATGCGATTAAACGCGGCGCTTCTCTCCGATTGGCTGAGGCCTTTTCGTACCTGAACCAGGTCGCTGACGCTGACCTTCGACATCACCATCGCCTGCGGCGGCCCAGCCGGGTCATCGGGGTGCGCGAGTACGCGTACTACTACCCGGTAGAAGTTCAGTTCCGCGGGGCTCAGCAGGCCGTCGGTACGCACGTACTGGTTGGCGTTTGCCGGCTGAGGAGTGCTGGGCGAGAGCTTGACGCTTTGCTTGCGTCGTTGTCTGCCCTTGCCTTTGCCCTTGTTTGTGCTGGTTGAGGCCGTCGCACCGACCAATGCCGAGAGCAGGGCCAGCACGAGCACGATGATGATGAGTCGTTCCATGGTCTATCCTCATATCGTAGCCCGTACGCTAAACATGTTGGGCGGATATTGCATTGCGGCTGATGGGGTTTCAGCGGGTCGACGGCAAAGCTCCTTGGTTTTCTGTGATCCAGGGCTGTGATTCCACGCTTCTGTTCCCCTTCGACCCGGAGATATTCAGGAGACTGGGTGGGGATGCGGCCCCGGCGTGGAAGTTTGGCATTTTCTGATTGACATGATGACCCGCTTCGGGGCACGATGTCTGGTGCATTTGTGCTGAACCCGGCACTATCATTGTGCTCGAGTCGCGTGGGCTGGGGGATGTTGCGTTCCGCCCGTATGCCGACCGATTACTCCAGCCCTGTTGGGATATGTATGCTCCGGACCCTGGCCACCTGCTCAATGCTCATGCTCGCCGCGCAGGCGCTCGCGCAGCCCGATTTCAGCGACTATCTGGTGCTTGAGACGCAGCTTGGAAGCGAGGCGTTCGATGCCGAGCACGATGCGCAGCGGGATCTGGTGTATGTGTCGCTGCCCGCGTTTGACCAGATCGTCGTTGTTTCGGCGATTACGGGCCAGCTTCTGGATGCCGTCTACGCGGGCGATGAGCCGATGGGCATTGACATCAGCAGCGATGGGCAGTTTTTGTTTATCGCGTTGGCGGGCGAGGGTGCGGTGGCTCGCCTCAACCTGGATACGCATGATCGCACGGAGCGTTCGATCCGCGCGGCGCTGGGTGACCGTGCCGCGTACGACCTGATCGAGGCGCAGCCGTGGCGGGTGTTTATCAATGGCTACCGTGACGGGACATCGGCGCGGGTGGCCCAGTACAACGTGCTGACGAATACGGTATCATTTGCCGCCAACGAGCAGTACTTCCGTGGGGCGCCCCGGTTTATCGTGGATCCGACGCAGGAGTTCCTGTATGTCGGGGAGGGGTTCAGCCCGAACTCGTTGTACAAGATCGATCTGTCCGTTCCGAGTGCCCCGGTGATCCGCGAGGACATGCACGGCTCCGTGAACGGCACGCAGCGTGCGGCGGTATCGCACGACGGCGATCTCATCTATCTCTCACGGGGTCAGGTGCTCGACTCGGACACGTTTGAAGAGGTCGACTACCTCGTGGACATGGACGGCCATCTCATCCGCGGGATATCTGCGATCTCCGAGGATGGCCAGTGCTTCTACAACGCGGACAACAACGAGATCAAGGTCTTCGATACAACGACGCGGACGCAGATCGATCAGTTTATCTTTGGCCCGCCGGCTGTTGTGACTGAGTTCAAGCTGCTCGGGGGTGACGCGGGGATGCTCCGTCTCTCTGATCGCTTCCTGCACCTGCTGGTTCCTTCGATCTGCCCGTACGATCTCGTGGCCGATAACCAGATCAACATCTTCGATATCGCCGAGTTCATCCGTTTGTACTCGCTGAACGACTCGGGGGCGGACCTGAACCAGGACGGGCAGATCAACTACTTCGATGCCCTGGCGCTCATGCAGGCCTACGCGACGAGTTGCGACTCCGGTGCTCCCTGATTGGCAGGCGGGCGTGTAAGACCCGCACAGAATGTAGCAAGCTGGTTGCCCTGCCTTACACGCGGCTTCAGCAGGTTCTTCGCCGGGTGCTCGGCTTCAACATATCCTTGCCCTACCACCAGCCCTCTGGTACTCTCAGAGTCACCAACCGAGAGAGGGAGTCACCATGAAGTTCATCGCCGCACGATTTGTTTGCCTTTTTTTCGCGCTGATTGTGGCGCCGGCGCACGCGCAGCCGCTCACCGATTCCTTCACCTACCAGGGCGAACTGGTACGCGGCAACCAGCCGGCTAACGGCACCTATGAGTTCGTTTTTGCCCTCTACACCGACCAGGCCGGGGGCAGCGTCGTCCCCCACGGCTCGGCTTTCGTCCCCAACATCGAAGTCGTCGACGGGCGCTTTACCGCGTTCATCGACTTCAAAACCACCAACTCGGTCTTCAGCACTTCTGACACCCGCTGGCTCGAGATCCGGGTCCGCGAAGCCGGGGATGTCATCTTTGAAACCCTCACCCCACGCCAGCGGATCAGCCCGACCCCGGCCGCGAACCACGCACAAAGCGCCACGAGCGCCCAGAGCGCCGACCAGGCCTTCGATCTGCTCAACGACTCGGGCACCAGCATCCTTCAGCTCGCGCAGGACATCGACATCGGCGGCGGAGCCCTCCTCAGTATCCCGGCAAGCTCGGCTGGCTCAAACGGCATCCTCATCGACGCCAACCGGGACGCGAGCGACTCGCCGTCCATCGAGATCCTCGGCGAGCAATCCTTCTTCACCATCCGAACCGACCTCGCCGGCGACGCCAGCACGCAGCTCGCGCCCAACGCGATCAATGCGACCGAGATCCTCGACGAGCCCGGCGTCGCGGAGACCGAGCTCGTTTTCTACGGTCAGCTCAGCCCCGCATCAATCGACACCATCGGCACCGCCGTCATCGATGCGCCGGCATCGGGGTACATCCTCGCCGTTGCCACCACGCAGGTCACCTTTCAGCACGTAAACGGGACAACCACCGCGGGCATCTTCGGTCTCGCCGTGGACTCATCGTCCTTCCCCTCCAACACCGACAAACAACTCCGGCTCTCGGCCAACCTCCCAACCGGCGCATTCAACTTCCCTGTCACGGTCCATGCCCTCTTCCCTGTTTCGCAAGGCACGCACAGTATCAACTTTCTTGGTGCCATCAGCATTGCGGGAAACAACATTGAAGTAGCCGACACCCAGATCACTGGCGTTTATCTTCCAACCAACTACGGCAGCGTGTCCCGCGATGCCCCCGACGCTTCCCCACCCACCTACCGCGCACACGTAGACCCCGCCCCCACACGACTTGATACCATCGAAGCCCAGAACGCGGCCCTGCGTGCGCACACCCAGCGCCAACAACGCGAACTCGATGAGCTCAAAGCATTGCTCAGCGAAGTCCTCCGCCACCAGGCTGAATAGAGGTGCGTGAACACGTTCTCGTGCGATTACCGAAGCGGTGTGCTCCCATGCATTAGCGCGAATCTGTTGTGTACCCCTCATCTCCTGGGCCTTATCGTTTCCCCATTTACTGGCACAAACCCTCCAGCTGCGGCACAAATGGGGAGTTTCACCCGGCGGCTAAGCCGCCAACGTACAAAGGACGCGTCCAGACCGTGCTACGCCTCAAGGGCAAGACCGCATGCAAGCTCCCGAACGTCCGCAATCTCACTCCCATCGTCCGTGCGTGGCTTGGGCGTGACCCGGAAGCGTGAGGGTTGCTCGTTTCACTCGCTTAGGGTGAGCTATGTCGCTCTTGCCGATCGCCGTCGTTGCGTGCATGCTTTGCCATGGCGCGCATAGCAAAGAACGCTCCGCCCAGCAGGGCGGAGCGTTCAGGTTCACATTTCAAGTCCGATCACTTGCGACGGATGCGGGCGGCGGCCATCAGGCCGAGCATGCCGATCCCGGCCCAGGCGGCCGGGGGGAGCGGCACGACCGCGATGTTGCCGGTCACGCGGATGTTATCGATGGCCAGGTCTTCGTCGCCGGCGTCCAGGTCCCACACGAGCCGGATCGCGAGTGTGGAGCCGGAGAGTGCCGAGAGGTCAGCGCTGAAGGTGCTGAAGGTGTCGGTGATCATGACGCCGTTGACGAAGGCGGCCGAGTTGAACGTCGAGCCGTCGTTCTGTGCGGTGAACATGCTCACCCAGGCGCCGCCGTCGAGCTGGTACTCGAAGGCGACCGTATCAGGACCGGCAGAGGCGCTGGGGCCGTCCCAGTCGTTGTTGCCGTCGCTCGCAGCGTCCTCGGCGAGATCGATCGCGAACTGCAGATCAGTCGCGCCGCTGATACTGAACGTGTCCGTTGTCAGGTAGATCGGGAGGCCTGCGCCCTCGCCGTCGAGGTCCTGGCCGCCGAAGTAGAAGCCGTCTACGTTGTTGTAGTTCACGCTGCTGGAGATGTTTGAGCCATCGGTGCGTGTGAAGTAGTCACCGGAGCCATCGCTGAACTCTGCGACAGATGTGGTGTAGCCGAGGCCGGCGGTCTCGAAGTTTTGAAGGTACAGATCGCTGGCCTGAGCGATCCCGGCAGCCGCACTCAGCACGGCGAAGATACGGAAACTCGTCATAGTGTCTCTCCTGTTGGGGCGTGTACATACTCCAGAATCACGCCGGCGTGATCGTAGATCGCACGGGGGCAAAGACTTGGCGATTCATGCGGATTTCATCCTGCTGAACACAATCTTGATGTTGGTGATGTGTGCTTGCAGATCGCCGGTTTCGCTAAGGCGTGTGTGCTTTCTTCATGGCCTTGCATGATTCTCGGATCAGCTTCTTGAGCGTCGGCAGATGCACATCGTCCAGGCGCTTGATGTACAGGCAGCCCTTCCCGCACTTGTGCGGCCCGAGCTTGTCCATCAGTTCCTCGCGCGACTCGAAGTTGCCCATCAGGTAGATCGTGATGGCCTGCTTTCGCGAGGAGAACCCGGCTTGGAACCAGTCCATCTCGCGGCCGGTTTCGTAGACGAGGTGCGTGTGCCCGAAGCCCGCGATCGTCGGCCCCCACATAGCGCCCTCATCCTTGGTGATCGAACGCATGATCTCCGCGATCTTGGTGCAGTCCTCTTCGCGGCCCTCTGGGAGTGACTCAAGGTAGGCCTCGACGGTCGCCTTCGTCTTCTGCGTCTTGTTGTTCGCCGCGTGTCGCTTCGGCGCGGTTTTCTTCTTCGTGGTCTTCTTCTTGGCCATGGGGTGCTCCGTTAAGTAGGTGCATGTTCCCATAATGTGCAGATTCGGTCAAACGCCCCGGAATTCGGGCGGAATCGGCGGTGCGTGGCGATGTGGCCCTGTGATTTGAGCGATGTCCCTGCTATCCTTGGGCTTGGCGTATCACATCCATGGAAGGGAGCCCGTCTTGCGTTCGACTCATGCTGTTTTTCTGGTTTCAGGCCTCGCGTGCTCCTTTGCATTCGGGCTTGCGGACCCCTACGAGGCGCCCTCGAGCTACTACAGCTCTGTGACCGGTACCGGCTCGGTGCTCAAGTCGCAGCTGACCGCCGCGATGTCGGCCGGTCATATCCAGCGCAACTACGGCAACTTCCGTGATATGTCTCGCTACATCGATACCGACCCCAACAACCCGAGCAACATCCTGCTGGCCTACAACAGAGTCAGCGTGAGCGGCTCGTGGGACAGCGGCTCAACCTGGAACCGTGAGCACGTCTGGCCGCAGAGCCGGCAGCCGGGCAGCGCGAGCAACTCGAGCACCGGGAATCTCGGCGACCCCCACGCCTTGCGCCCGTGCAACCCGAGCATCAACAGCTCGCGTGGCAACAAGCCGTTCGGCGGCGGCGCGAACACGACGGGCAACCACCGCTCGCTGGGCACGTTCTACTTCCCCGGCGATGCGGACAAGGGCGATATCGCTCGCAACCTGTTCTACAGCGACACGCGGTACGCGAGCAGCGGTTTGCAGTTGGTCGATGGAACGCCGAGCGGCAACCGGATGGGCGATCTCGAGTCGCTTGTCGCGTGGCATTACCTCGACATCCCTGACGAGTTCGAGCGTCGTCGCAACCACGCGATCTTCAGCGCTTCGCTCAACCCGCTGAGGACGAACAACCGCAACGCGTACGTGGATCACCCAGAGTACGTGTGGTCGGTGTATGTCGATCAGATGAACGATTCGACACTGTTCTTTGGCGATCTCGAGCCCGCGGACGGTGAGTCGACGGTTGACATCGATCTGGGGAACCTGCTCGTCGGCGAGTCGCTCGGCTCGATCGATCTCCAGCTCAATAAGAACGGCGATGACGGTACCTACTACACCGTCATGCCGAGCGCTGGCATCACGACCACTCTCGACGGGTGCTATCAGGCGTTCCCGATCGGGAGCGGCGGCGCATCCGCTCCGATGACGCTCAGCTTCGATTCGTCGTTCACGGCATCCGCGGGTGTTGTGTTTGGATCGGTCGTTGTCGACAACCTCGATGTCACGACATCGGGCGGCAGCGGGAACGGTGCCAATGATGGTGACGACATGGTCTCTATCGAGATGAGCGTCTTCAACCCCGGGGATGCCTCGTTCATGATGGGCGTCGATCAGGACGCCCTCAGCATTGATCTCGGGCAGATCGCGAGCGGGGACGGGGATGCCATGCAGACCGTCGAGGTGTTCAACATCGCCCCCGGCGGGACGTTCGCGGCACCGATCGATATCGAAGTCCTCTCGGCGGCAGGCGATACCTCCGCACTCACGACCACGCTCGGCGTGATCACGGACCTGAGCAGCGCCGGGACGGGGTCGTTCGAGGTTCTCCTCGATGACGCGGCGGAAGGGGTGTACGCCGCCACCTACACCCTGCGGGTGTACAACAGCCGGTCGATGTTCCCCGGCGATGTGATCGTGGAGGACCTGACGCTGAACCTGATGGGCGAGGTGACCGGGTCGTCGTGCACGCCCGACCTTACGGGTGACGGCGTGCTGAACTTCTTCGATGTCAGCGCGTTCCTCAGCGCCTACTCGAGCAACGACCTGCTCGCCGACTTTACCGGTGACGGTGTGCTGAACTTCTTTGATGTCAGCGCGTTCCTCAGCGCCTACAACGCGGGCTGCCCGTAAACAGGGTCAGTCCTCGAGGAACTGCACCCTGCCCTCGTCCATGTTGTAGTACGCGCCGATGATCTGGAGCCCGTCGTTCTCCGCGAGTTCCTTGAGGATCGGGGAATCGCTCCGGAGTCGCTCGATTGAGTGATTGATGTTGCTCATGGTGACGTTGTAGGTGAGCTTCTCGAACTCGTCGTTCTCGCCTCGCGATTCGATGCAAGAGCAGCAGGTTGGGGCGATCTCGTCAACGATCGCCTTGAGCGAATCGGATCCGGGGGGCTGCTTGTCGATCTGGTCCTTCAGCGTGGCCATGATGGCGCCGCACCGCTGATGCCCCATGACCACGATGAGGCGAGGACCGAACGTGAGCGCCCCGAACTCGATCGAGCCGAGCTGGGTCGGGGTCACGATGTTGCCCGCGACGCGGATCGTGAACAGGTTGCCGAGCCCCTGATCGAAGAGGATGTCCGGCGGAACGCGGTGGTCGCAGCAGCCGAGGATGATGGCGATGGGCTTCTCGTCAACGGCGTAGTCGTACGCGTGCGGGTCGACCTTGCGGGCGTTGGATGCGAAGCGGGCGTTGCCTGCTTTGAGAAGCGCGAGGGCTTCTGCGGGTGGGAGCCTGGTCGAGTTGGGCATCGAGGGTGTCCTTTCCGATCGTGTGATCCCGGGTGGGCAAAATTTAGAGATCGTAGTACGACACCGTACCGTGGTCGAGTCTGTGGTAGCTCCGAACGACAGACGCGGGCAAGATTGCTATCCATTTCTGTATGCCGATGCCTGACAGCTATTTACACGAGGCCGCTATTTCTCGGCATGCCTCTTCGCAGGCGTTGCAGCTGCGTACGCAGGCGTCCATCTGATCGTCATCTTCAGACAGGCGGGAGCAGGAGACCGCGCAGTGATGGCAGATCTGGGCGCAGACGGTGCAGGCCTGCTCGATCCGAGGCGATTCCCTGCACAGGTAGCGCGCGGTCGTCTGGCAGATGTCGGCGCAATCCTGCATCACACACTGGTGATCGTACGCGGCGTGGTCGCCGCCCATATTCAGGCAGTGGTTCATGCAGCGCAGGCACTCCTGCACGCAGCTCTGGCATCGGCCGATGCACTCGCGGATACTGATGCTTGACGTTGTGGTTGTCATGACTTTGCCTTTCATTTTTCGTCGTTCAGGCTGATTACTCCAGAGCAGAACACGCCCGGATGAACTGCAGATGAAGCACACATGACTCTGATACAAAAAAGCCCGGCGGGCGGGGGGGGGTAAATGTCTCGACGCCGATGCAGGGGATGACCCCGAGGACGCTCACTGCCTGCGCTTGGTGGTTGAATACCCGCCGTTGCCCTCGACAATCGCGATGAGCATTGAGCTGGCGACCAAGCCAGGCCCATGATCCGTTAGGCGGGGCCACGCTGATCGAAGATGTGCATGTTGTAGCGTTTCGAGAGGTCGCGGAACACCGCGAGCCCTCTCGTGGAGTTGCCGTAGTCGTCGAGGCGTGGTGAGTAGACGGCGATGCCCATAACGCCCGGGACGACGCCGAAGATGGACCCCGAGACGCCCGACTTCGCGGGGATGCCGACCTCGTAGGCCCAGCGCCCGGCGTAGTTGTACATGCCGTTCATGAGCATGACGACGAGGATGTCCTTGATGTACTCGGCGGAGACGGCTCGCTTACCGGTGACCGGGTTCACGCCATTGTTGGCGAGCGTGGCCGCGGCGTTGGCGAGTTCCTGTGTGTTGGCGCTGATGGCGCACTGGCGGATGTAGAGGTCGAGGTGCTGCTTGACATCGCCCTCGATGGTGCCCTTGGACTTGAGGAGGTAGGCGAGCGCGCGGTTGCGATCGCTCGTGCGAAGCTCGGAGTCGTAGACGGCGGCGTCGAGCTGGGCGTCGCTGCCCAGATAGGCACTCAGGCTGGATCGCATCCGCTCGTAGCGGTCCTCGGCACCGTCTCCCGGGAGAAGGGAAGCGGTCACGATGGCGCCGGCGTTGACCATGGGGTTGAGTGGCTTACCGATCTGGTCGAGCCCGACCATGGAGGAGAAGGAGTTGCCGGTGGGTTCCACGCCGGTGAGGCGCATGACCATATCGCGCCCGACGGTGGAGAGGGCCTGAGCGAGGATGAGGGGCTTGGAGCAGGACTGGAGGGTGAAGCGGGCGTCGGTATCCCCGATCGTGAACCCGGTCCCATCGACAAATCGGACAGCGATGCAGAAGAGATCCGGGTCGGCCTTGGTGAGCTCGGGAATGTAGGTCGCGACCGCGCCGGTGTTGAGCGGGCGGTAGCGGTCATGGAGTGACTCGAGGGTGCTCTGAATGTCATTGGGTATGGGCATGGGCGGATCATAGACGCGGGTGGCAGGGAGCCCGAATCTCGCTTTTGTTTGGATTCTGATTGCATTTTGCTTGATTTGGGCGGCGATGTTCTTACTGTGTTTGGTATGCGAGACGAAGACTACGGATATCGAGATGCGCTGGGTGAGGGGGAGGTTCACCGGCGGGGGGCAGGGATCAACCCCGGGAACCGGTTCGAATCGGTGCGTCTGCATGTGCTTGGGGAGGAACTCGACCGCCAGTGGGTCGAGCGGGCCGAGGAGGGCACAGAGGGGCAGCCGGTGCGGGTGCAGCGCCAGGTGTTTATGGACAAGACGAAGACAATCATCAATCAGGTGAGCCGGACATCGGACGTGCCGTTCGATTGGACGGTCAACCCGTACCGCGGGTGCGAGCACGGTTGCATCTACTGCTTCGCTCGCCCGTTCCACGAGTACCTGGGGTTTAGCTGCGGGTTGGACTTTGAGACGAAGCTGATGGCCAAGCCCGAGGCGCCGGAGCTGCTGCTGCGGGAGCTGGCATCGAAACGGTGGAAGGGTGAGCCGATCGTGATGTCGGCGATCACGGATATCTACCAGCCGATCGAGCACAAGATGGGGATCGCGCGCAAGTGCCTCGAGGTGATGGCGGAGCACAACCAGCCGGTCTCGACGATGACGAAGGGCGCGATGGTGCTGCGGGACGTGGACCTTTGGGCCAAGCTGGCAAAGGTGAACGCTGGGCGGGTGACGGTGACGATCGTGACGCTGGACCCGGATCTGGCGGCGGTGCTCGAGCCGCGTGCGACGACGCCGGCGGGGCGCCTGCGGACGATCCGTGAGCTGACGGACGCGGGCGTGCCGGTGACGGTGAACGTGGCGCCGATCATCCCCGGGCTGACGGATGCGGAGATGCCGAAGATCCTGCAGGAGGCGTCGCGTGCGGGAGCGCGCCGTGCGGCGTGGGTGCTGCTGCGTCTGCCGTATCAGGTCAAGGACCTGTTCCTGGACTGGCTCTCTCGCCACGTGCACCCGGAGCGGGCGAAGAAGGTGGAGTCGCTGATCCGCCAGTCGCGCGGCGGGAAGCTGTATCGGGCGGACGACATGCGTGGGCGCGGGCGGGGGGCGATCGCGGAGCAGCTGTCGCAGAACTTCGATGTGTTCACGCGTCGGTACGGGCTGAATCGGGATGTGCGCCCGTTGTCATCGGCGCACTTCCGACGCCCGGACCTGAGCGGGCAGTTGGGCTTGTTTGGGGAGGAGAGGCAATAGGAAGTGGGCAATAGGCAATGGGTGAAGAGAGATAGAGGGATATGGGAGGGGAGGAGGTGTCGTGGTGCGTGAGGTGAACTGGGTGTTTCTGGATATGAACAGCTACTTCGCGTCGGCGGAGCAGCACCTGCGTCCGGAGCTTCGGGGGCATCCGGTCGGCGTCATCCCCATGGTGACGCAGTCGACCTGCGTGATCGCGGCGAGCGTGGAGGCGAAGCGGTTCGGTGTGAAGACGGGGACGATCGTCACGGAGGCGAAGCGGCTGTGCCCACAGATCAAGCTGGTGAAGGCCCGCCCGGAGGTCTATGTGCGTCTGCACCACGAGGTCGCCAAGAGCATCGATCGGCACCTGCCGATTCATAAGGCATACTCGGTGGACGAATGGGCGATGCGGCTGATGGGGGATGAGTGCGTCGTCGAACGAGCGTTGGAAGTTGGACGCCGGATCAGATCGCAGATGCTCGGAGATTTCAGCGAGGCCTTGCCCTGCTCGATCGGGATCGCCCCGACGCGGCTGCTGGCGAAGATCGCGTGTGAGCTTGAGAAGCCCAATGGGTTGACGGTGCTGACGGTGCGCGACCTCCCCCACCGCTTGTCGCACCTGGGGTTGACGGATCTGACGGGCATCAACAAGGGCGTGGTCTCGCGCCTGAACCAGCACGGGGTGCGGACGGTGGAGCAGCTGTGGGCGCTGAGCCGGCACGACGCGGTGACGGCGTGGGGCTCGGTCGTCGGCGGCGACTGGTGGGCGGGATTCCACGGGGTCGACGAGCCAGAGCGAGCGACGCGGAAGCGGTCGATGGGACACCAGAACGTGCTCGAGCCGCGGCTGCGGACGGAGGACGGCGCACGCCAGATGCTGTCGAGATTGGTCTACCGGCTGGGGACGCGCCTGCGCCGGGAGGGGATGCTGGCGGATCGCCTGTGCTTCTCGGTGCGGTGCAAGGACGGGCAGGGCTTCAGCCGCGAGGTGCCGCTTGGGCTGGTGAACGACACGCCGACGCTGCTGCGGCGGTTCCGCGCGGGCTGGAAGTCGCGTCCGGCGTTGTGGTCTGTTCCCTGGATCGTCGGGGCGGACGTGACGAAGCTGGTGCACCAGTCGCAGGCGACCGGGTGCCTGTTCGGTGAGCCAGAGGTCGGAAACCGCCTTTCAGAGGCGTTGGACACGATCAACACACGCTGGGGACCATCGGCGGCCTTCTTCGGTGCGTTGCATGATTGCAGCCATGAGATGGACGAGAAGATCGCGTTCGGGCGGGTTCCCGAGATCATCGAGCGTGGGGTGCGGACGAAACCACGCCCGATGGATGGGGGATGAATCCGGGTAGAATGGCCGATAGTGAAAGGGGCCGCGCTGGACGGCCGGCGATCGAGAGAAGGACGCGACGGGGCCGATGCATCAGGAAGCGGAACAATCGAAGCTTGGGTGGCGCGATCGGATGCACGAGATCATTTTCGAGGCGGACACCCCCGCGGGAAAGGGCTTTGATGTTGCGCTGATCATCGCGATCGCCCTGTCCGTGGCGGTCGTGGTGCTGAGCACCATCCCGAACGCCGAAGAAGAGCCGTACCGAACAACTTTTTATGCGCTCGAATGGGGCTTCACCGCGCTGTTCACGGTTGAGTACGTGCTCCGCCTGATCATCGTGCGCCGTCCGTTTCGATACGCGACTTCGTTCTTCGGCATCATCGATCTCTTGTCAATTCTCCCCGCGTTCCTCGGCCTGATCATCCCGGGCAGTGAGCGGCTGCTGGTGGTGCGAACGCTGCGGCTCTTGCGCGTGTTCCGCGTCTTCAAGCTCGCACGATACCTGCGAGAAGCAACGGCGCTGCGTGAAGCGGTGTGCATGAGTCGTCACAAGATCGCGGTGTTCATGACCACGGTGCTGATTGTGATCCTGATCGCGAGCACAGTCATGCATGTCGTGGAGGGCGGGGCGGAGAACGAATCATTCGATTCGATCCCCGGAGCGATGTATTGGGCGATTATCACGATGACCACCGTTGGCTACGGGGACGTGATCCCGGTGACCGTCGTCGGGAAGATCACGACCGCCGCGCTGGTGCTCGTGGGGTATTCGCTGATCATTGTTCCGACGGGCATCCTGTCGGCGGAGATATCAGAGTCGAGAAAGCGTGTAACAACTCAGGCATGCCCCCACTGCATGGCCGAGGGGCACGATCGGGACGCCCGGTTTTGCAAGCGGTGCGGGGAAAGACTCGATCCGGGTGAGGTGAGCGCATAGGCCGATGACGGGCCTGTGATCGTCAATGTAAAGGATGCATAAAACCCGATCCGGCGGGCGTTTTCGAGCACTCGGCGGGGAGTATCCTTCCGCGCCGCAGACGGAGATCGTGCGGCCTGCGCTGTTCGGAGGAGAGAGGAGCGCAGCGAGGAGAGTCGCTGGCCCGCTGGGCCGGCAATCACACGATCAAAGAGAGAGAATGACCATGAAAACCGCACTTGCACTGATGGCGATCGCTGGTATCGCGGGCGTGAGCAACGCACAACTCATCAACGAGTTCTCATCGAACCCCGACGGCGCCGATCCGGCGATGGTTGACTTCGAGTTCCTTGGCGATGCCGGGACCATGTTCGAGGGATACCTGACGTTCATCGACTCGGACCCGGGCAGCGCGACCGGCTTCATCAACAACAGCTACTTCATCTCCGGCGCATTCGATGCGAACGGGATTCTCAACGTCTCGCTCGCGGACTACGAGAACCCGACGTTCACCGTCGTGCTCTCCTCGTTGTCTGCCGGCGGTGCCGGCGACTCGGTCGATGCGGACCAGGACGGCACGATCGATAACATCGGTTCGTTCGGCACGGTCTACGACTCGATCAACATCCTCGATATCGACACCGACCTCGATTACGCGGACGACTTCGGGGGCACCTCGTTCGCGTTCACCGGCGCCGAACCCGAGCGCCTGTTCCGTGAGCTGACCACCGGCGAGTGGATCGCCGTCAACAACGTATTCGACGAGGCGGGCGGGATCTACGGCGCAGACGGCACCGAGTACTTCTCGGCCGACTTCGCGTCCGATCCCCTACTTTACACCTACGGCGACGTGAACCAGGCATTCATCCCCGCCCCGGGCGCGGTGGCGCTCCTGGGCATGGGCGGTCTCGTTGCGGGACGCCGTCGTCGCAGTTGATCGGATCCGATCGCAGTCACAATCTGTGAACAATGACTGACCAATGGCCGGGTGAGCTGAGTGGCTTGCCCGGTTCTTTTTTATGAGCTGGAATCGAGTGGCGGCGGCTGGAGGCGGGATGCCCAAACCGCGAGAATGATCGCGGCGATGCCCGACGCGAGGTAGACCTGGTTGAAGTTGCCCGAGAAGTCACGCCAGAACGCGAACACGAACGGGCCCGCGCTAGTGCCGATGACCATGAATGTCGTAAGCGAGCCGCGGATCGCGCCGTGGTGTGTGCGTCCATAGAAACGGGCAAAGATCGGGCTGGCGAGAAGGAAGAGGAGCGACTGGCTCAGGCCAAGGGTGAAGTAGGACGCGTGGAGCAGCAAGAGCGGAGACGGCGTGCTCGAGGCGATCGCGAAGAGGATCGAAGCGAGCCCGAGCAGGAGACCCGCCGCGGCCAGCAGCAGGCGTGGTCGGACTCTATCGATCAGGAAGCCGAAGGGGACGGTCACGATGAACGAAACGATACCGAAGGTCCCCACCGCCGCGGCGGCGGCTGTCTTGGACAGGCCGAGATCCGCCACCATCGGCTGGGTATGGAACACGAAGGAGGTTCCCACGGCGGCAGACAGGACCATCGACGCGGTCACGATCCAGTACGCGCGGGTTCGGAGCGCCTGCCTGAGCGTGAACTGAGGGCCGGTTGCGGGTTCTGCCTGCGCGGGGAGGCCGGCGTCACCCACTGATGGGGCGTCGAGTTCAATATCGATCTGATCATCCTGGTTGTGGTGTGGGTGCGGGTGCGGGTCGCCGTCGAGGTTCTGTCTGATGTCTTCGGGCGTGTTGACATACGCGAGCAGCAACAGGGGCAGCACGATCACCCAGACTGAGAGCCCCAAGATGGCGTAGGCGGTGCTCCAGTTCGTCGCGGCGATCAGGGCGAGCACCCCTGTCGGGAGCAGCGCAACAGCGAGGGGCATGCCGAGGTGGCGGATCGCCTCGGCGAAGCCGAGCTTGCGTTCGTACCACATGGCCAGCGCGTGAGAGGAAACCAGCCCCAGAGCGCCCTGACCGAGGAAACGAAGAAAGAAGAACCCGATTGAGAGCACGATCAGGATCAGCCACGGTCGGAGCGGGTTCTCTTGGGAGATGGATTTCGTGAGTGACGCTGCTGGGCCAATGCAGATGCAGGCGAGGCCGAAGGCAATCGCGACGAGCGTCATGACAAATCGCGTGCCTCGCTTATCGCTCAGACGCCCGACGAGTGTGAGCGGGAGGGATGCGCAAAATGTCGCGATCATGTACGCGGCACTGAACTTTGAGAGCGAGATGCCCAGATCCTCGCGGATGGCATCGGAGAAGGTGCCGACGACGAAGGACTGGCCAGGGGAGGTGGCCATCGTCGTGAGCGTGGTGATCGCGAGCATGACCCAGCCATAGAAGAACGGGCGAGCGCCATGGTCGTTTCTTCGTGTGACGAGCAGGTTGGCGAGCGGTGTATTCATGCGTAGATCCTGAGCGTGGAGTCTACGCAAGGGCCCGTCAGTTTCTGGGGCGCACGCCGTAGGTCGTCATGGCATTCTGAATCTGATCCTGCTCGGTGGTGTCAGGGAACAGGCGGTACCTGGGTGCGATGATCTCACTCGTCTGATCGATCATCACTCGGAATACCGATTTGAACGGGAAGATGCCTTGGGTCATCTGCAGGAGTTGCTGCTCGATCGCAGCGTACTCCCGGTCAACCGATGTGAGGACCGAAGCGAGCCCTCTGATCTGGATCCCCTTCTGTGAGAAGATATTGATGAAGCTCACGCATGCGTGGGGGTTTGATCTGATGTTCCGAGCGGAGTTCGGCGACGCGATATTGGCAATGATGATCGAGTTGTCCTCATGAACCGTAAAGACTTCCTTGGGTGAGACGCTGGGGATCCCGTCACTGGTGGAGGTCGCGAGCCAGCAGAGGACGCTTTCCTCGGCGAGTCGTTTGATGTGGTGAACAATCATGGAGTGCCCTTTTCATCGTCTGTCGCTGATGGTACGGGTGGCGCTTGCTTCAGATTCTGCTTGACACGCAAGCATGGACTTGCATATCTTGGGCGTGTAGAGACATGGACGAGTTGTACCGAGCCATTGCGGACCCAACGAGGCGTGCGATACTTGACGAGCTGGTCGAGCGTGACGGGCAAACGCTCTTCGAGCTCTGCGGCCGCCTGGTCATGAGGCATGGCATCGGTTCTTCACGCCAGGCGATCTCACAGCACCTGGACGTGCTGGAAGCTGCCGGGCTGATCAGCGTGCGGCGCGAGGGACGGTACAGGTTTCACTGGTTCCACGGCGAACCGCTTCAGGCGATTGTGGAACGCTGGCCCACGAAGGCACGGGACGAGGAGTGACATACTGATGAGACTGAATATCTACAGCATCATGGTGGACGATCAGGCCAAGGCCCTCCGTTTCTATACGGACACGCTTGGGTTTGAGGTGAAGCACAACATCCCCATGGGTGAGCACAGCTGGATCACGGTCGTATCGCCGGAGGATCCAAGCGGCACTGAGCTCGGGTTGGAGCCAGATTCGCACCCAGCCGTCAAGCCATTCAAGACCGCGTTGGCTGAGGACGGGATCCCGTTTACCTCATTCGCGGTGGATGACATCGAGGCGGAGCACAAGCGTCTCGAGTCGTTGGGTGTCCGGTTTACGCAGCCGCCGGTCGATTACGGCACGGTGATCGCGGCTGTTTTCGATGACACGTGCGGGAATCTCATCCAGATTGCACAAGAGAAAGAGGCAACGTGATGAACATCAGGTCTCAGTTGATCGTGGCAGGATTTGGCACACTGGTGCTGCTGAGCATCGGGGCTGGCTGGCATACGCAGTCAGATCCAAACAGCACTCGTCTGGATGCTTCTTCCCAAGCCGGGGACAGTTCGATTCAGGTCCACTACCTTGAGATAGTCAGCTCTTCGCTCGATCAGACGTGCGAGGCGCTGGAAGAAGCACACGGGGTGGAGTTTGGTGAACCTGTCCCTGAACTGGGCAACGCGAGGACCGCCGATCTCGATCAGGGTGGTCGATTGGGCGTACGGGCACCCATGCGAGACGATGAAAAACCGGTTGTGCGGCCGTACCTGCTCGTCGAGGACATCGAAGCAGCAGTGAAAGCTGCCGAAAGGGCTGGAGGCATCATCGCCATGCCGCCGACGAAGATTCCGGGCCAGGGGACGTTTTCAATCTATCTGCTTGGTGGGATTGAGCACGGGCTCTGGGAGCTCTGAACCGGCGTGGGCACCTGCGTTGGCCTTTCTCTGCACCATTGGTACTCACCCCAGAAAGAATCGCGATGACAGACATCAGGACATTTCTGACCTTCAACGATCAGGCCGAAGCCGCTGCTGCGTTTTACACATCCGTGTTCCCAAACTCTGAGGTCACGCGCGTCTCGCGCTATCCGGATCTTGGGCCCGAATCGCCGTTTGTTACGGGAAGCGTGATGACCGTCGAGTTCACGCTCAATGGTCGTCCGTTCACGGCACTCAATGGCGGTCCGCAGTTTCAGTTCAGCCAGGGCATCTCGATCGCGGTCATCTGTGACACGCAAGAGGAGCTCGATACGTACTGGGAGCGGTTTCTTGAGGCAGGGGGAACCCCTGTGGCGTGCGGTTGGCTGACGGACCACTTCGGTGTGTCGTGGCAGATCGATCCGAAGATCCTGATCGAGATGATCTCCAGCAGCGACGAGCGGCGCGCAGCAGCCGCGATGGGCGCGATGATGGGGATGGTCAAGATCGAGAGCGAGCGGTTGAAAGAAGCGGTTGGCGATTGATCACGATGCCCGTTACAGGGACTCTCTGATCCTCTTCGCGATCGCCCGCGAATCATCACGACTGCAACGATCGAGGTGCTCAGCGATCGATTCCCGATCTTCGCGCGGGAACTGCTGATGGAGCTTGGAGATCATCTCACAGGACTGCACCTGGATCTCAAACTGAGTAATCTTGGGCAGCAGGCGTTCGATGTATCCGGAGGGTGCCATCGAGGTCTGCCAGATCGGGTAGTCGCCGGCCTCGGCGTATTGCGGCTCGATGAGTGACGAGAGATCATCGATCTGGTTGCGGAACGTGCCGAGTCCATCGACAACTCTCGCGGCTCCCCGGATCGTTACTTCTTCGAAGTCGTATGTGCCTCCTCTGCCTTTGTCGATCCGCCAGTGCGGGGAAACGTAGGTTGAGGGCCCTGAGAAGACGACGAGCACATCGCAGCCATCCAGGTCCTTTGCCTGCGGGTTCTGGCGGTTCACGTGTCCCCGAAGGGTGTCCGGCCTGCCGTCGATCGTGTCCGTGACAAACGGGACTCGGGTCACGGTGAGCCCGCGATGTGACGTGATCATGTGCGCAAACGGGTGGCATTTCATCAGCATGGCCGCGCGTGCGTGATCCGTTTCCTGTCGCCATTCAGGGGGGTAGGTCATGCTCTCACTTTACATGATCGGCAACGCTCAAACATGCGATGTCGTTGGCTTCGTGTCTGGCTTGCGACTCCGATCGGGCAATGACACATGCTCAGTACAAAGGAAAGCCCTTCGAATAAAGTTCGAAGGGCTTGAGTGACGTGATCAGATTGAATCGGGGTGAGAGGATTCGAACCTCCGACCTTTTCGTCCCGAACGAAACGCGCTACCAAGCTGCGCTACACCCCGTGGTTGCCGGCGAAATCGCCGGGGCTGATGATATGCCCGCTGGGAAGGCGAGTCGAGGCCTCGTGTCAGTTGACGCCCGGGTCGGCGTGCTGGACGGGGTTGACGTAGATGTTGTCCTCGATCGTGGCCGGATTGCCGTCTGGGCCCGCGGAGTAGAAGTAAGGGCGGTTGCCCGGGGTGATGCCGCCGTCGGAGTCCGGGAGGAGATCGTAGTCTGAGAGGGTGCCCATATTCATGCCGCCCTGGCTGCCACCGGCGAGCCCGTCGTCGCCGAAGTCCGCGTCGATGAGGCGGTTGCGGCGGATGAACTTGAACCGGATCACAGAGGTGAAGTTTTCCGGGAGCGCTCCTGCTACAAAGTACGGCTTGCGGGGGTTGGCGATGTTGACCGGCTCCCCAGCATCGCCCAGTGAGCGGGGCTCGCGTTCCTGGATGCCGTCGAACTTGGGATGGACGTATCGGATGGGGTTGCCCCAGGCGTCAAAGGCGGTGAGGAGCTGTGGGAAGTAGTCGTCGTTCGGCGTGTAGACCTTGATGTAGCGCGGGTTGATGGAGTTGACGAGTTCCTGCGTTTCCGGGACGGAGCGGACGGACTCGATGAAGAGCGCGACCGAGTTGATCTCAAGGAACTCGTCGTTGGTGTTCTCAGCACCGCGGCCGTCGACGGCGGGGAAGTAGAGGGAGTCGTCGGGGCCCAAGCCCGAAGCGATCCCGCTGCCCGACATCCTTTCGTAAGGGATCTCAACGAGTGGCGGCGGGTTGGTGCTCTTCTGATCGGTGTATGCCGCGAGCGCTTCGTCCAGTGTCTGGAGGACCCCGAGGGTTGCTCGCTTCTTGCCTGTATCGAGCACAGCGGTGCCGACCAGCGTGGTGATCGCCGCGAGGCCGGCGATGATACCGATCACGATCAGCAGCTCGAGTAGGGTGAATGCACTGCGTGCGTGGGTGTTGCGTCGTGTCTGCATGGATAATCCTCTGGGTCGGCGCGTGGCGTCCCTACAAGAGAGTATACGAGATCCGGATCTGGATGGATCCTTCTGATGTGGCTCAGGAATCCTGATTCTCGTCGTTCTGAGCGGGTTTGCTCGCCTGATCTGGGCCCGGCTTGGGTGGCTGCGGGCGTTGCTGGGGTCCGAATGTAATGCCCGGCCCCATGATCGAGGACCCCATGATGTTGCCCGCGGATGTGCCTGCTGGGCGCTGCGGGCGTTGCTGGGGGGCCTGTTGGGGGCGTTGCTGCTGTGGACGCTGCATGGGTGCCTGGCGTTGGGGTGGCGCGATGCGGGCCTTGAAGATGATGTCGGTGACGCGCTGGCGCAGCTCCTTCATCATGGACTTGAACATCCGCTGACCTTCTCGCTTGTACTCGATCTTGGGATCGGTCTGAGCGATCGCGCGGAAGCCGATGGAGTCTCGGAGCTGATCCATCGCGTAGAGATGGTCCTTCCACGACTGGTCGAGGGTATCGACGAGGACCATCTGCTCGAACTGGACGAGCTCGGGTCGAGCGAGGGTTTCGACGCGTGCGCGGATGGCGTCCTCACGCTCGTCCTCCTCCAGATACCGCATGCGCTCTGTAATCCCCTCGTCGAACTGCGATTTGAGGTACGCGTCGAGCTCGTCGTCAGAATCGGTTGCGAGTGCGGCGTTGATCTTGTCCGTCAGGTCGTCGTTCTTGACCTGCTTACGCATGGCGTCGATGAGCTGGGTGCGCATCTTGGCCGGGGGGGTGGATTTGATTGTGTCAGGTGTGAGCTCTGTCCCTGCGCGATTGCGGGCCCACTTGGCGAGCCCCTCGAACGCGGCGCCGGGGTCCTGCATGGCCTGCTGCATCGTAGACTGCATGATGTAGTCGACCGGGAACTCCGCCTCGCGGTTGGAGTAGAGATCGCGTGCCTTCTCGATGATCAGATCACGGACGTCCAGCAGGTCGTCCCTGTGATGGCGGAGGATGTCCTCGACCGTGACCTCGAAGGTGAACTTGGTTTTGACCCAGCGTGCCAGGCGCTCAGCACCGTAGTTGGCGTCGGCGAAGAGCGGGATCTCTTCGAGCGAGGCGTTCTCGATCTTCTCGAACGCCGCGGTTTCGAGACGCTCCTGCACGTCGCGTCGGACCGTCGGGCCAGCTTCTCGCAGATCGCCCGTGTCGAGTTCGACCCCGAATCGGTTCTTCGCCCACGTATGGAGCCCCGCCGAGTCGAACTCCATGAGGAACTCGGAAGAATCGTTCGGGATGTACTCGCCGAGTGTGACCGAGATATTGGCGGCGACGTCTTCCTTGGCGAGCTTGCGGATGGTCATGTCCATCTGGTCCGCGTCCTTGCCCTTGAGGCGGTCGGGCAGGATCGAGCAGTCGAGCTGCTCTCGGGCGTACTCTGCGGCGCAGAGGGCTGAGAACTCGGGGTCGAGGTACTCCCCGATCGCGTCGTCGACGACATCCTCGATGTACTCGAAGATGAGATCCTTGACCTGGCGGCCCTCGAGGATGCGCTGGCGCAGCCCGTAGAAGCGCTGGCGCTGGTGCTCCATGACCTCGTCGTACTCAAGGATGTTTTTGCGGATCTGGAAGTTGCGTTCCTCGACCTTCTTCTGTGCACGCTCCACGTTCTTGGAGAGCCAGGGATGCTCGATCGCGTCGCCTTCCTTCATGCCGAGGCGAGAGAGCAGCTTCATGGTAGTCTCGCCGGCGAACATCTTCATCAGGTCGTCTTCGAGGGAGACAAAGAAGCGCGATGAGCCGTTGTCGCCCTGTCGGCCTGAACGCCCACGGAGCTGGTTGTCGATACGGCGGGACTCGTGGCGTTCGGTGCCGATCACGTGGAGGCCGCCCATGTCCTCGATGTTGTCGAACCAGCGGAGTTTGTGGAGGAGGCAGCGGCCGTTCTTATCGAGCTCGGTGCGGAGCTCGTCGGTGCCCGCGGTATCGATCGCCTTCGGGCTCATCCAGGTGTACTCGTTGGCCCAGAAACGCAGGAGCGCGATCTCGATCTCGTCGGCGGGCATCGACTCGGCCTCGCGCTTGCTCATCCCCTCAGACTTGAGGACGGTTGGCGCGATCTTACGGTAGACGTTCTCGCGGAGCTGCTCGTCGGTCATGTCCGCCGAGAGCCCCTTGCTGGCGAGCCCACGCTTCAGGAGATGCTCGATCATCTGCTCGCGGGCAAAGCGTCCGAGCTTGATGTCGGTGCCTCGGCCCGCCATGTTGGTGGCGATCATGACTGCGCCGATCTGGCCCGCGTCCTCGACGACGTTGGCCTCACGCTCGTGCTGCTTCGCGTTGAGCACCGAGTGCTCGATGTGATACTTGCGTGTGAGCATCTGGGAGATCATCTCGGACTTCTCGACCGAGGTCGTGCCGACGAGGATGGGGCGTCCCACGTCGTGGAACTCCTTGATCTCGTCGACGATGGCCTCCCACTTGTCCTTCGCACGCAGGAACATGAGGTCGTCGTGATCGTCGCGGGCGATGGGCTTGTTGGTCGGGATCGAGACGACATCGAGCGAGTAGATATCGTGGAACTCCTGGGCTTCGGTGTCGGCGGTGCCGGTCATGCCCGAGAGCGATTTGTACATCTTGAAGAAGTTCTGGACGGTCACGGACGCGACGGTCTGTGTCTCGGGCTTGATGGGCACCGATTCCTTGCACTCGACCGCCTGGTGGAGCCCGTCGGACCACTGGCGGCCGATCATGGGGCGTCCGGTGTTGGTGTCCACGATGACGATCGTGGGCTCGGCCCGACCGGTCATGCGGTCGGGGACATCCATGACGATGTAGTCCTTGTCGCGTGTGTACACGGCGTGGGCCCGCAGGGACTGCTCGAGTAGGTGCGGGATGTCCATGTTCTCATCGACGTAGAACGAGCCGACGCCAGCGAGCTTCTGGGCCTCGGCGATGCCGTCATGGGTGAGGTGGGCGCTCTTGCGCTCTGGCTCGAGCTCGTAGTACTGGATGTGCTGGTCCCGCTTCGATTCGATCTCAGGCAGCGCTGCCTGGGCGTCCTTGAGCCGCTTCTGGATTTCGGGGAGCTGGGACTTGTCGCGGATCTGGCGGATATCGCCCTCAAGACCCTTGATGGTTTCCTTGCAGTGCGTCACCTGATCCTCGAACTCCTGCCAGGGGCGCTGCATCTCGACCAGTTTCCGTGCGAGATCATCGGCGAGCTGGTAGCGAGGCTGCTCGTCGTGGGCCTGGCCCGAGATGATGAGCGGGGTCCGGGCCTCGTCGATGAGCGTGGAGTCGACCTCGTCCACGATCGCGAACTGGCGCTTCCGCTGCACCTGCTGCTCCACGTTGCGTTTCATGTTGTCGCGTAGGTAGTCGAAGCCGAACTCGGAGGTTGTCCCGTAAACGACGTCGCAGCGGTACATCTTCCGCTTGAGCTCTTCGGGCTGCATGTGCATGGGGTGGATCGCGCCCGCTGTCAGGCCGAGCCAGTGGAAGAAGGGGAAGGTCCAGTCGCGGTCACGCTGAACGAGGTAATCGTTAACGGTGACGACGTGGACCTGCTGGCGCTGCACGGTTGCCATGTAGGTAGCGAGCGGGGCGACGATGGTCTTGCCCTCACCGGTCTTCATTTCCGCGATCTTGCCCTGGCCGAGCACCATCCCACCGATGAGCTGGACATCGAAGGGGCGAGCACGGAACGGTGGCTTGGACTCTGGCAGGGCCTCGCGGACGGCTTCGTAGAGCTCGTTCGGGAGCTCGATCTGCATGTACCCGGGGACCGGCTCGTTGTTGCCAAGGTACTCGCCTTCCGGCTCAGCGGGCTCGATGGTATCTATTTTGGCCTTGTAGTCGGCGAACAGCTCCTGGCCGCGGCTGCTGAGGATCGTGGGGTCGAAGTCGTACTCGGGGTTGAAGATGTTGCGTATCCCCACCGCCCGGTCCATCACTTCTCGGGCGACAGCGAAGACCTCTGCGAGCATGTCGTCGGGCTTGGTTCCTTCGTCGTAGCGTGTGCGGAACTCATCGATTTTGGCGCGGAGTTCACTGTCGGTGAGCTTCCTCATCTCGGGCTCATGCGCACCGATGGCTTCCACACGGTTGGTGTATCGCTTGACGATGCGTTCGTTTCGTGAGCCGAAGACCTTGGAGAGTACGGGGCCGATGACGGGGATTTCTGAGCTTGCCATGGTGGCGGTCTTTCTGGGAATGGGACTCGCCGCCGGCACAGCGTGGCTGCGACGGCGCGAGTGATCAGTCTGTGTCGGGGGTGCGCGGCGACCGCGCGGACGCTCGGGGCTCAGGCGCTCGGCGGGGGCGGCAGGTTGAGCAAACGCTCGGCCCAACGATCTGTCCAGACACGCGAGGGTTGCCCGGTGGCGTGTGGCGGGATCGAGGGTGGCGAGTCGTTGAGCGTGAATCCCGGCGATTCCTCTCGGAATGCGCGATTCGATGATGTTGCGGACCGATCGACCATCTCGCGGAGGGCCTGAGCCATCTGGGCTGGCAGTCGACGGGCGGAGCGATCGATGGAATCTCCGGCGGCGTTGGCCGCGGAGGCAATCGAACACAGCAGCAGTTGCAGCCCGATCGCCGCGATCACGATCCCGGACTTACGGGATTGGTTGAACGGGATGTCCTGGGCGGTCTGCTGGTGCATTGAAGTCTCTATCGGCAGTTCTCCGTATTGTTGGCAATCTGGAGTCTGCGATGACGCTGTATTCTCTGCATGCGGGGGGAGAATGTAAAGTCAACCCGGGGCATTGGTCCGATATCAATCTGGCCCGATTCACCTGATTTGGTGTTGAGATCGGTGATGATCAGGGCTTCACTGGATCCATGGACAAGGACGAGAACATGCTCGCGACCCGCCAATCGCTGACTCCCACGCGTGAATCGCTCACCCACAAGTTCACGATCGACCGTCACGAGGGGTACCTCACGATCGGGCTCTACCCGGACGGGACCCCAGGAGAAATCTTCATCAAGATCGCGAAGGAGGGCTCGGCCATCTCCGGTATGTGCCAAGCGTTCTGCCGTGCATTTTCGATCGCGCTCCAGTATGGCCTGCCCGTCGACGAGGCGGTTAAGCGGTTCAAGGGCATGCGTTTCGAGCCCAACGGGATGACCAGCAACCCTGAAATTCCTGAGGCGGACTCGCTCGTGGACTATGTCGCGAAGTACATGGAACTGCAGTTCGGCGGGAAAACCGGCCGGAACTGACCGTTTCAGGCGATGCGGTTCGGCGGTTCCTGCCCTTTCAGGACGGCCGATACATTGGCACAGACCATCTCGGTCATGGCTCTTCGCCATGCGATTTCAGCGCTGCCGATGTGTGGTGTGAGTATGGCTCGGGGGTTATGGATGAGTCCGGGATGAATCTCGGGCTCTTTTTCATACACATCGAGCCCCGCGCCCCAGAGCCGATCGTCGTTCAGGGCATCGACGAGGGCCTGCTCGTCAATGACCGGGCCGCGGGCCGTGTTCACGATGATCGCTTCCTTCTTCAGGAGCTTGAGGTTGTTTGCGTTGATCAGGTGACGGGTCAGCTGGGTGAGTGGCGTGTGGACAGAGACGACGTCCGCTGCGGCCAGCCCCTCCTCAAGGGTCATCCGCTGAGCGCCCAGCGGTGCCATCTCGAAATCGAGGTGGCGAGAGCGTGCGACGTAGGCGATCCGCATCCCGAACGCCTTCGCTCGGCTCGCGGTGGCGTAGCCGATGCGTCCGGCACCGACGATCAGCAGCAGCTTGTTGCACAAATCCATGCCGAGAAACTCGTTCATCCCCAGCTGGCCGTGCTGAGGATACGCGGGGGATCTGGCGTATCGGTCTGCTTCGACGAGGCGGCGAGCGGTCGCGAGGACCAGGAGCCAGGCGATGTTCGCCGTGCCTTCCGTGACCGCGTCGGGTGTATTGCAGACCACGATCCCCCTGTCTTTGCAGGCGTCGATGTTGATATTGTCGAATCCGACGGCGAAGTTGCAGACAACTTTGAGCTGCTCCCCCGCCGCGTCCAGGAGCTCGTGATCGACAGGGTCTGTGTACATCGAAACCAGTGCGGAAAGTCCTGGCACGAAGCGGATCAGGTCTTGTTTTTCAGGCTTTTCTGAGCCGAGCACTTTGATGCAAGCGCCTGAAACAGCAGGCGTTCCGACCGGTGTGCGCGTGAAACCGACGATGGGCTGGGTCGCAGTCATGACAGAAGCGTAGCCCCGCACGAGGCGTGTTCGGACTGCTATATCAGGACGAAATGACACGTTCGCGATCTGCGTGGTTTTCCGGAAAGGGAATAAAAATGCTGAATTCTTCGAGATTTGCAGGCCAAAATCGGTTTACAGTGCCGAAACTAGTCCGGTAAAAATAGCGTGTTTGGAGAGCACGCGGCATACCGGTATGCAAGAACGGAGTACCAGAAATGGCAAAGCGAACCACAAAGAAGACCACCCGTCGTCCCGCGAAGAAAACCGCGGCTCGTAAGACCACCGCTCGCAAGGCACCCGCCAAGAAGGCGGCCCCGGCAGCAGCCAAGAAGCCAACCAGGATCGTGGCTGCGAAGGACAAGCCCCGCACCAAGTCGGAAGTCCTGACCATCATCAGCGATCACGTCGGCATCTCGAAGAAGGAAGCCGCGCAGGTCTTCGAGGTCATGGGTGAGATGATCGAGAAGGATCTCAAGAAGGGTGCCTGCGGCGCATTCAACGTGCCCGGCATGATGAAGGTCACCGTCCAGCGGAAGCCCGCCACCAAGGCACGCAAGGGAATCAACCCCTTCACCGGCGAGGAAACCGTCTTCAAGGCGAAGCCCGCACGCAACGTCGTGAAGGTCCGCCCGCTCAAGGGCCTCAAGGATCGCGTCTGATCCACGAACGCTCGATTTCCAGAAGCAGGACGCCCCGGCTCAGGCCGGGGCGTTTGTTTTATTCTGGGACCGAGCTGTCCATGCCCATGATCGCGAGGAACTCGTCGTAGGTCGTGACCACACCGTTGGTCACGATCGCGTCGGCGTCGAGGGGAATGGGAGCGAGATCGGTCATGAGCTGCGTCGGCGCGACTGGGTTACTGCCGAGCCACTGATCCACGAGGCGATCTGAAACCGCTGCGTTGGGGTTGTACCGCGGGATCGGGTTCCAGAGGATGATGTTGTCGATCCCCATCGCGAGCATGTGCTGCATCTGAATCTCCCAGAGGCCCATCTCCTGATCGATCTCGCTCAGTCGAGACCATGTATTGTGGCCTCGGATGCCGTAACCGGGCGCGGCGACCCAGGGCACGACCGGCCCGTTCCCCGCTGCCGATCGACATACATTCAAGTTGTTGATGATCATGTTCCACCGCACGTCCTTGCTGGTGTTCGCGAATAGCCCCCAGCTCGGAACTTCATGGAAGTAGCATATCGGAGATGACACATCTGCGATCGTGGCGTTCGGGATAGGGAAGTTCGTGAATCGTCGAACGTCGAATGTGGGGTTTGATTCGTTGTAGTTGCTGATAGGGATGTGATGGTCGTACGCCGAGTTGAACGCCTCCATGATGACATCACGGAGGAACCTTGAGCGGAACTTGAGGGCGTATTCGTGGTATTCATACCTCGCTGCCCGGCTCTCAGCGGACTGCAGCGAGTTGAACTGGTCGAAAGTCAGGTTCCGCATCAATCGCGGCGCATCCGGCTCAAGAATCGAGGGCGACTCGATCATCGCGCGGAAGAAGTGCTCTTGCTCCTGGTTATCCAGCGCGATGAAATCGATGCCGTCCTCCTGATCCATGATGACAAAGTCAGGCTCTACACCACGGTCCCTGAGCGCGATCGCAAACTGATTCCAATACTCGACCAACCCCGATCGATACCCACCGTTGTTCAGGAGCTGTGATGGGTTGGAAACATCAAAGGGTTCTCGGTCGGCGGGGAGGAACTCGTCTTTCAGTCGCAGAACGATTCTTGGGAGGTTCCGATCGGTGGCTTCCTGTGCAACAAGCTGCGCGAGGCGTTCTGGTGTCTTGTTGCGTGGGTTGACGACGATGTTGAACGTCAGATTGGTGAACGGTCCCCCGGTGTCCTGCCATGCGTACACCCAGACCGTGCGGTCCTGATCGAGCAATAATGAGTTGTCGATCGTCCAGCTCGGGGAGTCATCGCCCAGGTTGCCATCGTTACCCCCGGAGTGACCACCCCCGCCACTGCCTGAGCCACCCCCGCCGCCACCACCGCTGCTGCGTGAGGATCCGCCCCCACCACCGCCTCCTGAGCCGCCGCCGGTATTCACAGACGACGCGTTCGATCCGCCGGTGACAGAGCGATTCGTGGTGCTCACGCCCTTGCTCTTCTGGACGATGGCTCCTTGTTTCGACGCGGGAACTTTGGAACTGTTCAGGCCGGGAAGTTCGGCCTCAACCTTCGATGCGATCTTTGGCTCTTTGCGCCTGATGATTCTCCCGTCCGGGAGACGGATGATGATCTCGACCAGTTCCTGCCCTTCGCTCTGGCGGAACTTCGACTCTTCCGCGGCAGGCTCCTCCTGCGCGTACGCCGAGGTGCCCGCGATGAGGAGCCCGATGACGGACAGTGACAGTGTTGAACGCTTGAGCATGGTTGGAGCCTTTGGTTGATGCGAACGACGTTGGTGGAACGTGTGCGTGAGTCCGAAATGTGCAATTTGAACGCCCCTCGCTGCGAGTGTCTGTCGCGGCAATTTGAATAAGCGGGTCCGTTTGTAGTGATTGGAAACCCCAACCGCATGAGCGAGGATGGCGTTATCAGACCTGGGATGAGGTTGATTGATCGGTGCTGTTCACCAGCTCCCGGGGCGGATGCGTCCGTATCTGCGCGATCGGGAAAACCGAGCGTTACTGCTGGTTCATGTTGAAAACAGCTCACCCGCCTGCTTGGATCCTGCGACTGGTGGGCACCGCAGGGTGCAGAAGGGTGTCATGGTGCGATTGAAGAAGCGTGTGAGTTCCAGAGCCGTTGCGTTGGAAACGACCCTCCTGGTGCATGGCGTCCCCCCCGAGCACAGCCTGCGCCTGGCTGGAGAACTCGATGCCATCGTTCGTGAAGCGGGGTCCGTGCCTGCGCTCGTTGGCGTGGTGCAGGGTATCGCGACCGTCGGCATGAGCAGTGCAGAGCTTTCTGAGATGCTCGAGGCCGGAGCGGTGGCCAAAGTCAACACCGCGAATCTGGGGCACGTCCTCCACACCCGGACTTCTGGCGCCACCACGGTCAGCACCACGATGGAGCTGGCATCATTTGCGGGGCTGCGTGTCTTCGCGACGGGGGGTATCGGCGGGGTTCACCGTGGATACGGGGAGCACCTGGATATATCGGCGGATCTGTTGGCCTTCACCCGCTACCCGCTTGCAGTTGTCACAAGCGGCGTGAAATCCATCCTCGATGTCGAGTCCACGCGTGAGTCGCTCGAATCGCTCGGGGTGACCGTTGTCGGCTTTCAAACAGACCGATTCCCAGCCTTCTACCTCAGGGATGGGGGCTGTGATGTAGATGTGCGGTTTGATGACCCTGCCGAACTCGCATCGTTCGTGCGCGCGGAACTGCCGCGTACGGGACGTGGGATCGTTGTTGCCAATCCAATCCCCGAGGAACATGAGATCGACGGGTCGTTGTGGGAGCAGTGGCTTCGTGAAGCCCAGAAGCGTGCGCACGATTCGGGTGCAAGCGGGCGGGATCTAACGCCGGCACTGCTCGCTGGGCTGCATGAGATCTCGGGTGGGCGGACGCTGGAAGCGAATATCGCGCTCGTGAAGTCCAACGCCCGTGTCGCTGCCATGATCGAAGCAGAAATCTGACCCGATCGGTATCCGTACAGGCTGACAGGTTCAGTGGATATCCCACCCTTATCGGGCCCCGCTTCACTGAACTTTGACAGATGATTGCGGGGCATTTTGCCCGTTTGCAGGGGGATTCGTGCTAGCATGTTGTGTTTCCCACAGGCGCGGGGGCAGGAGACCCCTGTGGCTGTTCATACGAGAGATTCCGGCGGAGTCTCACGGGAGAGTGTCCCTGTCTTACGCCGGCCGGGTTTTCGAGCCCAATCAAAGGAGATTGAGACGATGCGTCATCAGATTGGAATCGCGGCACTGATCGCGACGGCGGGCATGTGTGGCAACGCACTTGCACAGGACAGCGTCAGCAGCAACCTCGGCGGGCTCCCCGGCGATGCGCTCGATCCCTGGTCGGATCACTGCGCAGCCTACGTGGCAGACCTCGCACCGCTCACGACCTCGGCGGGTCACATGTTCGGTGTGGCTCCGCTGCTCAAGAGTTCGCAGATCGACCCTGCCTTCTTCAACAACCTCGGCTCGATGGCCACCATCAGCCCCGACGTGCTCAACGACGTCCCGTTCTCGATGGTTGACTACCTCGCATGGGACACCGCGGGCGCTGGCGTGAGCATCAACAACGACCAGCCCCAGGTTGTTTCCACCAGCGGGATGAGCTCACAGTTCTCGATCGGCTGGTCGGAGTTCGGCACGAGCGTGTCGGGCAACAGCTACAACGGCCTCATCGGTGCGATCGTCAACTACGACCCGAACAACGCGAACCGCCTGTATGTTGATCGCCGCATGACCGCGGTCAACAGCGCTTCCGGCCTTGTCGGCGATTCCTCGCAGTTCGGCGGCCCGTCGGTCGACGCGAACGGCAACATGTACTACCGGGCAGATAACTTCGGGTCAACCGGGCCGGATCAGGTCTCCGGGGCCAACATCCTGCGGACCCGCCTGGCGGACCGCGACTGCGCCGTCCAGAACTACGTCTCGACCGGTGGCACGCTCGATGCAACCGACTTCATCATTCAGGGCGACGCCACGACCCACGGCGTGCCAAACAACATGCCCGCCTCGATCGCTGGCGGCAACGGCGTGTACGGCGGCCCGAACTTCGATAGCGAGTACGTCTACGGCCCATCGCTCGGCTCGACGACCGGCACGACCGGCCACTTCGACCTGACCGGCGGCCGCACCGGCGACCAGCGCGGCAACATGGGCAGCACGATCGGTGATCCCTTCGGGTTCGGCGGTGTGTACACCTACGGCATCTACGCCAAGGACGCGAACAACGACACCAAGACCATGAACGTCTGGGGCGTAGACGCGAGCGGCGCTGTCGTCGGGAACAAGGCCTGGGATATCCCCTCCACGATCACTGACAACGACGACGGCTTCTCGCTGACCTACAGCGGCTTTGAGGAGTTCGTGAACTACCTCGGATCGGTCGCGTTCCGCGGTGGTGTTGGCAACGTCGCGGTCGGTCGTGATCTGAACGGCAACGCGCTCTTCGCGGCGACCGTTTCCGAGAACGGCTTCAGCGACGACTTCTCGAACCAGATCATCGTTGGGCGTTACAACCCGACCACCGGCGCAACCGACTTCACCTTCGCCGGGTACATCGATCAGTTCGGCCTCTTCACCATGGACGCCGGCAAGCCCATCTACGACGACGCTGGCGTTGAGATCGGCCAGCTCGTGAACCTCGACGCGGTCACCGGCGGTTCACCGCTCGGCCCGTCGCTCTCCGCCCCCGCGTTCGATGCGGCCGGCAACGTCTGGTTCATCGGTGCGGTCGAGCTCTATGACCGCTTCATGGATGGCGGCTCGGACTTCGACGGTGCTCTGCTCCGTGCGGTTCTCGATCCGGACACATTCTCCTACCGCCTCGAGCTTGTTCTTGAGAACGGCACGACCGTGACCGGTCCGAACTCCAACCGCGAGTACTCGGTCGACTTCCTCGGCACCGCGAACGGCGGCGGCGGGGCGAACCCCGGTTCCTTCTGGTCCAACAACGTATCCGGATCCTCCTGGAACGGTGTCGACATCTCCGCCACCGAGCCGGGCGACGAGATCGCCAACGGTGGCGTGATCGTGAACACCTCCATCACCTACGACATCGACGGTGACGGCATCTTCAACGATCCGACCAGCGGCAACTTCAACCCGGACGCCCCGGCTGACGAGTCGTACAGCGTGGCCCTCTACATCGGGTACTACCAGGACGGCCCGGCACCCTGCCCCGCCGACCTGACCGGCGACGGCATGCTGAACTTCTTCGATGTTTCGGCATTCCTCCAGGCGTACAACACGATGGATCCCATCGCAGACTTCACGGGAGACGGCTTGTTCAACTTCTTTGACGTGTCGGCATTCCTGTCCGCATACAACGCGGGCTGCCCGTAATCTGATTTGATCCGCAGATTGCTCTGTCCACAGCCGCGTCCTCAGGGACGCGGCTGTGCTTTTTGTTACCGATAACAGGGCCTCAACCGAGGCAATTGCGAAGATTCGCCGAGACACCCGTAAGTACTGAGATACAATGGGCTTGGAATGAGGAGAGCACCCATGAAGACTCAAGCGGCATCGATCGGTTTTGTTCTGTTCACGATGTGTGGGCTGGCCCCTGCACAGTGGGATCCGTTCAACGGCGACTGGGGCAAGGAGGATGCCCGGGACCTGCGCGTGATGACCTGGAACGTGCAGGATGGGATGTGCTCATCGAACGACAAGGACGATGCCTTCGCCGATTGGAATGCCCTGGTCCGCATCGTCGCTGCGCTGCAACCGGATGTCCTCATCCTTCAGGAATGCGGCGACAACAGCGGGAACAACACAGGATCTGGGGTCGATTCAGTGAGCGAGTTGGAAACAGTCGCTGACCTCTTCATAAACGGCGGGAGCGATCCGTTCCTGGGCGGGAACGTTGGCTCATACACGAAGCGATTCGTCCCGGGCTACGACCTCCCATATGTCTTCGCATCGACAAACTCGGACGGATTCAATCGGAACATGATCATGTCGCGGTACCCGTTCGCTGATCTGAACGGGGGCGGAGCCGAGTTGAGCAACTTTGTGGTGCTCCCGGATGCATACCAGAGCGGCGGCAACGGCGGTATCCGCGGGTTCATGTTCGGTGAGATCGATCTCCCCGACGAGCTGTATGCAGGCGATGTCGTGGTTGGCAACGCTCACCTCAAGGCGGGCGGATCGAGCGATGATTACGATCAGCGGGAAACCGCGGCGTTTAACACGGCCTATTTCATCGACTACTACTACAACGGCGCTGGGAGCGGCTTGAGCGACCCTAACAACCGGGTTGCGGTGCCGAATGTCGGGTCGATCCTTGACGAGAACACCCCCGTGATCTGGGGTGGTGATCTCAACCAGAACCCGAGCTCATCAAGCCCGAACTCCATCATGACCCGAGCGGAGAACTTTGGTGGCACGGACGGGACCGATCGGGACCGGACCGACGCGTCGTTCACGAACGCGTCCCAGCCGGTTTCTGGAGACACAAGCACGCAGGGCAGCTCAAGCCGGCTCGACTACCTGTGCTGGCAGGACTCAATCGCTCAGGTTCGTCGCCAGTTCATCTTCCGCTCTTCGGGGAGCAACATGAACACCGGCCGGCTGCCATTCCCTGTCAATACGTTCCCGATCAATCCGCTGTCGGCATCGTCGCTGGCATCCGATCACCGCCCGGTGATCGTGGATTTCATTCTCCCGGAAGCCGCGAGCGATCCGTGCCCGGCTCCGCCAGACTACAACGACGACAACACGCTCGACTTCTTCGATGTGAGCGCGTTCCTGGCCGCGTATTCGGGGATGGATCCATCCGCGGATATCACGGGAGATGGGAACTTTGATTTCTTTGACGTCTCTGGTTTCCTGGCGCTGTACAGCGCCGGCTGTCCCTGATCTCGTGAATCAGTCGCCCTTGTTGTCCCGCATCTCTTTGACCTCGTTGACCGCGGCGTCGAGATCGCGTTTGAGCTGGCGCACCCGCAGGAGGGATCGCACGCGGGTGATGAGTTCGAGCCGGTTTACCGGCTTGGTCAGGAAGTCGTCTGCGCCGGCATCGACCGCGCGTTCCACGTCACCGACTTCGTTGAGCGCGGTCACCATGATGATGGGGATGTCGCGCGTGTCCGGGTTCTTTTTCAGCTTCTCACAGACCTGGTACCCGCTCATCTGGGGCATCATAATGTCGAGCAGGATGATGTCCGGCGCCTCATTCGCGACCGATTCGAGCGCTTCGAGACCGTTGCGAGCGAACCGGATCGGACCGCTCACTTCATCCAGGTAGGCATTGAGGAGTTCGAGGTTCTGCTCATTGTCGTCGACAAGCAGGATGCCCTGATGACTCTGGATCTGCTCGTCTTGTTTCGGGTCTGCGATGGGTGTATCAGTCATTGGCGTACCTGCGTGTGGCGATCGTGCATGCGGAACTCGCTTGCTTCAGCTCTATCGGGCCTACTCTATGTTAGGAACGCTGGAGCGCACGCCAGAGTCTAGGTGGACGCGCTGCATGAAGCAGGCGGAGGTACGGATTTGAGCGGTTGGAATGAGCAGTTTCAGGTACCCGATTTCGAAGCCCTGCTGGCTGTTCTGGGCAGTGAGGAGCGTGAAGCGATCGCGTCAGTCCGTCAATGGGCCAAGGAGCAGCTCAGCGTCCGAGCCCAGCTCGAGTACTACCTATCGTCGTGGGGCTGGGCCGAGCAGTATGTGCTCGAGGAGCCGCATGAGGGGGCGTTGCGCGGCGTCTACCTCGTTCCGATGCCAGAGCAGACCCGGGTTGCGCTCTGCTGCGACCGTTTCTTCTTCGAACAGCACCGGCTCAGCGACTTTCCCAAATCTATTCAGCCCAGCATCCGTGAGGGCTCCTGCATCGGCAGGCGGGTATGGGTCGAGTGCCCATTGAACGGTGCAGCCGACGCGGAAGGTGTCTGTACACTGCTCAACGAACTCCGTTCTTCATGATGCACGGAATCATGAGATCGCGCACGATCTGCCGATGAACGGTGCGGTTACGTATTGAAATACGCGGAGGATCTGATGCGCACTGCTCGGTATGGATTGCTACTGGAAACGCTGCTCAATCGCCTGGGCCTGAGCCCAGCCATCTTTGCCCTTTTCGTATGCTCTGGCGCCATGCTCGCTGGCCCTATCGATCAGGAAACTGAGCGGCTCGTTCAGCGTGCCAACCTCGGCGGGGGTATCGCAGCGATCTACATCGCCGACCTGGATACAGGCGAGGAGCTTGCGAGCCACAACGCCGATACGGCCCTCATCCCAGCATCCACCATGAAGCTGCTCACGACCGGAACCGCGCTCCGTGTTTTGGGCAGCGATTTCGTGTTCAGAACAGAGCTGATCGTTGACGAGTCCGTATCGCCGCCAGTCCTCATTATTCGGGGTGACGGCGACCCGGCACTGGGGGATCCCGCGATCTTTGTGGATGAGGAACCCGGCGTTGAGGTTGGGCTGCTGTTCGATCAGATCACCGCCGCCCTGAAAACCGCTGGCATCACCGCGGTTTCCCAGGTCGTGGTCGACGACCGGGTCTTCGATCGCTCGTACACCCACCCCGAATGGCCGCTGGACCAGCTGAACAGGTGGTACTGCGCTCAGGTCGGCGGGCTGAACCTGCATACCAATGTGATCAACGTGTATACCCGCCCCTCGACCAGCGGCACGCCGGTCGTCCGGCTCGCACCGGACGCCTACTGGGTCCAGCTTGAAGTCAGGGCGAAATCAAACCGCAAGTCGCGGGATACGGCTTGGGTCTCCCGCCCAACAAAGAACAACTCGTTCACCGTCCACGGGAACGTCAGCGTTCAGTCAGAGATCCCAGTTGCCGTCGATACCCCCCCGCTCTTCGCGGGTCGCGTCATCGCGGACGCCATCGACGAGCGCGGCATCAGCGTTGGGATCGGGGATCAGTCCGCGGTCAGCGCGGTGCGGCTTTGGGAACTCCGCGATCAGTTCGATGACGCGAAGACCGTCGCGGTCATCACGACACCGCTCGCGGATGTGCTCAGACGGGTCAACACCAACTCCCACAACCTGTACGCCGAGGCCCTGCTCAAGCGGATCGGGCATGCCGTCACTTCTGACCCGGGATCGTGGGAAAACGGGGGCGCGGTCGTGCGTATGACCCTCGCCGAGGAAGTCGGGGCCAGCGCTGCCGAATCGACCCGGATTTCTGATGGATCGGGTATGTCCCGTGAGAACCGGGTGACCCCCAGCACCTTTGTCGCATGGATGCGATCATTGGCCAAGAGCGACGATTGGGAGACCTTTGTCGATTCACTCGCAATCCCGGGCGAGGGCACGCTGCGGAGCCGTTTCATCAGGGATGAGCTCAACTCGCAGCTCTACGCAAAGAGCGGATATCTCACGGGCACATACGCCCTCGCGGGCATCATCGAGCACCCGCGCACCAAGCAGCGTGTTGTGTTTTCGATCATGCTCAACGACGTCAAGGCCGGGAGCACCACCCGAAACGCGAAGCCCCTGATCGATGACATCGTGGAGGAAATCGACCTCTATCTTCAGGAACAGGCCGGCGAGCCAGTGATGGGCGGCTGATCAGCACCCGGGAAGGACAGGGGGCCACGCCCGGACGAGCTGATTCGATCGCGTATCACCGGTAGTCTTCGGCGTCGCATCGAAGCCGACACGGTCACAGCCGTGAGACTGATCCCACACCGCATCACGCGACGCGTCGCAGTTCGCGACCCAGTGGAAGAGCGTCCGGTGGTGATCATCGATATCGACCCCTCGACCACATATCACGATGAATCGGGCGGCTGTTTCCTGTTCAAAGATCGCATCGAGGATGCTGCGACCCAGGCCTGAGCGATCGGGCTCGTCAACGTCGCGGTCTGCGCGGACCAGAAGCCAACCGGGGATCGCCTCGGGAGCCGCGGCAGCAATCACGCCGGGGATGGAGTGCGCAAGATCGATATCTGATTGACGCTGGGATGCGGTCGGGAGCTGCTCGCGGGGGTTGATGGCCTTGCCGTCGAGATCCTCGCCTGTGACCTTGCGAGTCGCGTCGAAGCCGAGCTTCATGCCCGAACCCAAGCGGGGGGCCGCGTGATCGAGAATATCGAGTGCGCCATGCACCTTCTCGATATCCCGTGAGGGCTTGCAGTTGCGGTACAGGGCGGTCATGACGGCAGTGAGGTCGTGGACGTTGACATCGTGATCGACGATGAAGAGGTTCTTTGTCCAGGCCATTTGTCCGGCGCCCCAGATGCCGTGCATGACCTTGCGAGCGTGGAGCGGGTAGTGCTTGTGGATCTGGATGTTGGCGACATTGTGAAACGCGCCGTACATCGGGAGGTCGTAGTCCTCGATGTCGGGGAGGATGGTTTTGAGGAGCGGACGCATGATGCGTTCGGTCGCTTTGCCGAGGAAGTAGTCTTCCTGCGGAGGGAGCCCCACGATGGTGGTCGGGTAGATCGCGTTCTCCCGGTGGGTGAACGCGGAGACCTCGAGGATGGGGTACCGATCGGGCATGGAGTAGAACCCGGTGTGATCGCCGAAGGGGCCTTCGAAGACGGCACCGTCGCCGAGTGGGCCGGCGTCGGATTCGCGTGGGTCCCAGCCGGGGTAGCCCGCGTCGGTGCGGACGAAACCCTCGATGATCATCTCGGAGTCTGCGGGAACCCAGAGCGGAACGGTTTTGGCGCGGCAGAGTCGGATGCCCTTGCCCTGGAGGAAACCGGCCATCAGCAGTTCGGAGATCCCGGGCGGGAGCGGGCATGTCGCGGCATAGGGGAGAACGGATGGGCCTCCGAGCGCGATGGCGACGGGCATGGGCTCACCGAGTTTTTTCCATGATCGCCAGTGGGATGCGCCGTCGTGGTGCATGTGCCAGTGCATGGCGAGGCGGTTCTTGCCCAGCAGCTGGATGCGGTACATCCCGATGTTGTGCGACTTGGGCTTGGGATCGTCGCGGTCGTCGGCGTGGATGGTGTGGATGCCCGCGAGGGTGATGAAGCGGCCCCAGAATCGCTCGTTCCAGGTGTCGTTGTCGATGTCGGGGTGTCCGAGACCGGGGATGGCGTCGTTGATGCCGGATGGGTAACCCACTGCTTCGAAGTCGCCATCGAGTGGCCAGCACTTGAGGATGGGGAGCGTGGTGAGATCGATCTGATCGCCGGTGTTGATGACCTGCTGGCAGATCCCGGGCGATTTGAGGCGTTTGGGGCCAATCTTGAGGAGCGGAGCGAACTGCTTCGCTTTGGCGATGGCTTCAGAGAAAGAGCGTGGCGGTTCGGGCTTGACCAGCTCGCCGATGGTCTGGGCGATGTCGTCGAGTGGACGATCGCCGAGCGCGAGCTCCATACGGCGGTATGAGCCGAACGCGTTGATCAGGACGGGGAAGCTCGCATCGATTGGGTTCTCGAAGAGGAGGGCTGAGCCGCCGAGCTCAGCAAACTCTGGATCGTTCACGCGAGAGGACCCTGAGCCGGACTTTGGTGCCTTCGACTTGCTTTCCAGGTCGGTCCGCGATGCGATCTCGAGGACTGGATCAACGGACTCGGTGATCCGTGTCAGTTCGTAAGAGCGATCAAGGTGGTCGACAAACTGGTGCAGGTCGCGAAACATGATGAAGGATATGTCAGAGCACGAACAGAAGACGGATGATGTGACGCGGGATACGACGCCCGCGTTTGTGTATGCGACGACGCGCGATTGGGCGGGATACTTTGAGGTGACGCAGGGTCGGCCGCCTCGGGATACGCTCATGCACGCCTTGGAGCTGTTTTCGCGTGAACCGGACGATCGGACGCGGTTTGCGGTTGATCTCGGGTGCGGCGAGGGACGCGATACGGCGGAGCTGCTCCGGCGCGGATGGAAGGTCCACGCGATCGATGGGCACCCGGACGGGCTGACGCGTCTGATGCACCGGGATGATCATGACGCGATGGAGCGGTTGACGATGCAACTCGCGTCGTTGGAACAGGTTGAGTTGCCCAGCTGTGACCTGCTCAACGCAAGTTTCTCGCTGCCGTTCTGCGATCCAGAGCACTTTGAGACCATGTGGGATCGGATCGTGGACGCGATCAAGGTCGGCGGCCGATTCTCTGGACAGCTCTTCGGGGATCGGGATTCGTGGGCGTCGATCCCGGATCGGTCGCACTTCACGCGGGAGCGGGTCGAGGCGTTCCTTGAGCCCTTGCATGTCGAGATGCTGAAAGAAGAAGAGCGGGAAGGCCAAGACTGTTCTGGTGTGGCGAAACACTGGCACGTGTTCCACATCGTCGCGCGCAAGAAGTAGTACACTGGGATGAACCCGGGAGGACGATGGATGGAAGCCGTCATTGATGTGCAGGGCGTGGAAAAGATGTACCGCAGGCGCGTTCACGCGCTTCGTGGGGTCGATCTGCGGGTCGGTTCGGGAGAGATCTTCGGTCTGCTCGGGCCCAACGGCGCGGGGAAGTCCACGCTGGTGAAGGTGTTGTTGACGGTGATCCGGGCGACGAAGTGCCAGGGGACGCTGCTGGGGGCGAAGGTCGGCGACAAGGGCGTGCTGCGCCAGGTCGGGTACCTCCCGGAACACCATAACTTCCCGAAGTACCTCACGAGCCGTCAGCTGCTCCGCCACTTCGGCGCAATGTCGGGTGTTCAGCGGGCCCAGCGGAATCGAAAAGCGGACGAACTGCTCGAGGTCGTGGGGATGAACGATTGGGCGAACGCGAAGCTGGGGAGCTATTCCAAGGGCATGCGTCAGCGTGTGGGGCTTGCGCAGGCCCTGATGAACGATCCAAAGCTGGTGATCCTGGACGAGCCGACGGACGGGGTGGATCCGATCGGGCGGAAGGACATCCGCGAGATTCTGATCCGGTTGAAGGACGAGGGACGCACCATCTTCCTCAACTCCCATCTCCTGAGTGAGCTCGAGATGGTGTGCGACCGGGTGGCGATTATGGTGCACGGGCTCGTGCGCCAGCAGGGGACGATCGAAGAGCTCACGGACGGCCAGAGCGGCTTTGCGGTCCGTGCAATGGGACCGATCAGCGATGAACTCAGAGCAACGATCTCAAGCCGGTTGAGCGGGATCGATGCCATCAAGACCAACGATCCGAGCGAGATTGTGTTCGCCACGAGCGACGCGGACGCGGTGCAGCCCGCGATCGATGCGCTTCGATCAAGCGGCGTGACCATCCGCCAGTTCGGTTTCCGTCGCCCATCACTCGAGGAGCTCTTCGTGAAGGCGGTACAGGAACACCCGGACGGGGCAAGGCCCGGGGCGCAGCGGAAGGGGGCGCGGTCATGATTCTGATGCAGACCAAGGCGCTGTTTATCGATGCGTACCGGGAACTCAATGCGAAAAAGCTGTTCTGGATCACGATGGCGTTGAACCTCGTCGCCGTCATCATCTTCGCTTCCCTCGGGATCACGCAGCAGGGAGTCACGTTCTGGCACTGGCAGTTCGAGAGCATGTACTTCAACACCGGGCTGATCTCGCAGGAGTTGTTCTACAAGCTGCAGTTCACCTCGTGGGGCGCGGGTTTCTGGCTCAGCTGGGTCACAACGATTCTCGCGCTCGTCTCCACAGCGGGGATCATCCCGGACCTGATCTCGGGGGGCACGATCGAGCCGGTGCTATCCAAGCCGATCGGTCGGATCAGGTTGTTTCTGACCAAGTACCTCACGGGCCTGCTCTTCGTCGCGCTGCAGATCCTGGTGTTCTCGCTCGGGTGCTTTGTGGTGCTCGGCATCCGCGGAGGCGCGTGGGAGTTCGGCCTGTTCCTCGCCCTGCCGATTGTGCTCGCCTTCTTCAGCTTCCTGTTCTCCTTCTGTGCGCTGGTCGGCCTGGTGACACGATCGACCATCGCATCACTACTCCTGACGATGCTGTTCTGGAGCATGATCTTCGTCGTTAATCTCGGCGACAACATCATGCTGCAACAGCGTGAAGGGTGGAAGCTCCAGCTGCAGGATCGTCAGGAGGCAATCGAGCCGCAGATCCGGTTCGCGGAGACTCGACTAGAGCAATGGAGAGACGAGGGGGGTGCCATACCCGGCGAAGGCGACGAGCCGCTTCCTGAAGACGTCACGGATGTGCTCGAGGTCGTGAACCCAACACTCCGCCAGTCACGTGAACGCGCCGAGCAAGCTGAGGAAGCCGTCGAGACATGGACGACATGGGCCTCTCGTGTGTTCGCGCTCAAGACCATCCTGCCCAAGACGCAGGAAACCATCGCCCTTCTTGAGCGCAACCTCATCTCGGACGAAGAGCTCAGCCGGCTTCTGGGCACGGGAGACAACGACTTCAGCCCGGATGAAGACATGCCAGCGATGGCCGACCCGCGTGCAACGAAAGCGGTCGCTGAATCCATGCGTGAGCGTTCGATCCTCTGGATCCTGGGCACATCGTTCGTCTTCGAAGGCGTCCTGCTCGCCCTGTGCTGCTGGATATTCGCCCGTCGCGACTTCTGAACTCACTCGCTGGCAAGTTCACGCCCGCGATCCCGCGCCGCGGTGAGTGCAGCGACGATCGCGTCCATCACGCCCTGATCATCAAGCGTGGTCGTCGCCGCATAGGTCGTGCCGTTCTTGCTCGTCACCTTGGCACGCAGGTCACCGGGCGAGTCTGAGGATCGGGTGAGGAGCTGCGCTGATCCAATGATGGTCTGGCGGACGATGGTGTTCACCTGATCCGCTGTGAATCCGATGGATTCGGCAGCACGCATCATGCCCTCAGCCAGATAGAACAGGTAGGCGGGGCCCGAGCCGGCAACCGCGGTAAAGGCATCCATCAGTGTTTCGGGGATCTCGATCACCTCCCCCACCGCCTGAAAGAGCGTCCGGACTCGATCCAGATCCGCGGGCTCAGGATCGTTGTCTGTGGCGATCGCTGTCATGCCGAGCCCCAGCTGCGCGGGCGTATTGGGCATCACGCGGATGACGCGATCCTCGTCCCGCACAAGCGCCTGGATGGTGTCGATACGCGATCCAGCGAGGATAGAGACCCATGTGCATGGTCGGCACCCATGCGCTCGCAGCGCTTCACGCAGGGGTGCGATCGCGTCCCGGAGCATCTGTGGCTTGACGGCGAGGAGGATGAGCGGCATCGCCCCTTCCTGAGCGTTGATCCAGGAAGCCGCATCTGCGTGCGAGTCAAAGGCGTTTGAGAACAATGCCCTGCGGTCAGCGTTGGGATCCAGCACGGCGAGCTGGTGCCCCTTCAGGGTACCCGCGTCCTGAGCGCCCTGGAGGATGGCATGGGCCATGTTCCCGGCTCCGAGTGAGAGAACTGCTGTATCGAGGGTCTTCATGGCAGACTGTACCCTTCCGCATGGTTCGATGGTACAATTCAGTGGACCTGTCCAAGATACGAGCCCGATTTGAGGTGTGTATGTCGAGTTTCTACCAGCTTGCCTTTGAAAAACCTGTTACTGAAATCGAGACCAGGATCGCACAAGCGCGCGACACCGGCGGGGCCGAGATCCCCGCACTTGGTGGGGTCGCGGAGCAAGCGGGGAACGCGCAGGCATCCGAAGCAGACATCGCCAAGCTCGTGAAAGAGCGAGACAAGGCACTGAAAAAGATCTACAAGGATCTCTCACCCTGGAACACCGTTCGTGTCGCCCGCCACCCGGAACGCCCCCAGACGCGTGACTACATCCAGTTCATGTGCCGGGATTTCTGCGAGCTCGCTGGTGACCGTCGCTTCGGGGATGACCCCGCGCTCGTCACCGGCTTCGGCCGCATCGGCGGCCGCAAGTGCCTGATCGTTGGGCATCAGAAGGGCAAGACGACGCAGGAGAAACTCGCGTGCCACTTCGGTTGTGCGCACCCTGAGGGGTACCGCAAGGCGCTCGAGAAGATGAAGAAGGCCGAAAAGTTCGGCTTGCCCATCGTGACGCTGGTCGACACGCCCGGTGCGTACCCTGGCCTGGGCGCCGAAGAGCGCGGACAGGCGGAGGCGATCGCGAAAAACCTGATGGAGATGGCTCGGATCCGAGTCCCGATCGTCAGCATCGTGATCGGTGAGGGCGGGTCCGGCGGCGCGCTGGGCATCGCAGTTGCCGACCGTGTGGCGATGCTCGCGTACTCCTGGTACTCCGTCATCTCTCCCGAGGGCTGCGCCGCCATCCTCTGGAAGGAAGCAAACGAGAAGACAAATACCGCCGCGGCAGAGGCCTTGCATCTGACGGCCCGTGACAACATGGAACTCGGGATCGTTGACGAGGTCATCAACGAGCCGCTGGGCGGGGCACATCGTGACCCCGAGCAGGCCGCCCAATTGCTCCAGAACTGGATCGTCAAGCAGTTGGATGAGCTCTCCGAACTGAGTCCAGACGAGCTCGTAAATGGCCGTTACGAGCGATTCCGGAAGCTTGGGGCGTACCACGAGGAGCAGGAAGCAGCACCGGCAGCGACCTGAATCCCTGTTTTTCAGCCCAGAGGGGCGTTCTGTTCGGGTCGTTTTCGGCGGTCTTTGACTGAGATGCCCAATGCGCCTACTCTTGTGCCCGAATAGCGGGGTTGCGTACCCTGCGGCCGCAAATTGCGTGAGGGCAATCGCTTGGCGAAGAAAAAAGTCACAAAGAAGAAGACGTCGAAGAAGGCCGCTCGCAAGAGCACTTCAAAGAAATCTCCGCGTACTTCGAAGAAGACTTCAAAGAAGAAGCCCGCGAAGAAGACCACCAAGCGCAAGAGCACCGCCCAGAAGAAGACGGCGAAGAAAAAGGTCAGCAAGAAGAAGGTCGTCAAAAAGAAGACGACTAAGAAGACGACGAAGAAGACAGCAAAGAAGACCGCTGCGAAGTCGACTAAGAAAAAGGCCAGCACGAAGAAGAGTGCCACCAAAAAGACCGCGAAGAAAGCAACTTCGACAAAGCCCGCTGCACAGAGCGAGAAGAAGCAAGAACCCGCGAAGAACGAAAAGCCGGCATCGAAGGGCAACACGGGCAAAAAGAAGCGATCGAGCAAGGCCAAGAAGCCCGAGTTCAAAGTGCCCGTCCGCCCCCTGCTGCTCGGCCCCAACGGCCCTGCAATCAAGCCGCTGATTCCTTCTGGCAAGGACAATAAGCAGGTTGCTTCGGTGCTCGACAACGTCACATCGCGCCGGAAGAAAACACCGCTGACAAAGACACAGCTCGAAAAGTACCGTGTGATCCTCATCCAGAAACGGGAAGAGCTTCTTGGCGATGTCCACAACCTCGAAGAGGAGGCATTGCGGAGCGATTCCGGGCGCACGAGCCGAACAGCCCAGCATCTCGACGAGGCGGGATCAGAAAGCTACGAGCAGTCACTCAACCTGAACCTCGCAGCCTCCGACCGTGAGCGCATCATCGAGATCGACGCGGCGCTTCAGCGGATCAAGGACAGGACGTACGGCCTGTGCGAGCTGACCTTCGAACCGATCAGCAAAGATCGCCTCAACGAAATCCCGTGGACCCGCTACACGATCGAAGCGGCCCGAGAGCTGGATCGGCGGGGCGGCGGTCGTTGAGTGCGCAAGCAGGCGACATCTCGGAGTGCCCGCCCTCCAGAAGCACACGGGCCTGGGCAATTCTGATCATCACGACCCTCGTCGGGCTTGTTCTCGATCTGTGGAGCAAGTCACTCGCATTCGCGCACGTCGCTGGATTCCCGGTGGTCGTTGAGCGTGAAGACGTGCTCAGCGTTCCTGACCTGGGAATGCTCATACCGCCTCATGATCCGAGGACGGTCATCCCCAGCGTGCTCGAGTTCACGCTCGTGCTCAACCCGGGTGCCGTGTTCGGCATCGGCGCAGGCAAGCGCTGGTTCTTCGTGATCTTCACCGTGATCGCCTGCTTGGTGGCCGTGACACTCTTTTTGAAGTGGACCCGCGCACGCGACTGGGTTGCGCACGCGGGGTTCGGGCTCATCATCGCCGGCGGGTTGGGCAATCTCTACGATCGCCTTGTCTTCGCGTGCGTTCGTGATTTCATCCACCCGCTGCCGGGTGTGCAGCTGCCATTCGGGCTGAAGTGGCCCGGGGGGAGCACTGAGATATGGCCGTACGTCTCGAATGTCGCGGACGCGTTCCTGATCTTCGGCATCCTCATGCTCATGTACCACGCGTGGCGTATGCCTGAACCAGGTGTCGGAGACGCAACGGAGCCGCTCGCAACGACATCAACCGCGGATACAGACGATTAGCGATTCATCGCGTTCGCGCGGCCCCTGATCTCATCGATCATCTCCCGGACCTCGTTCGCCATCCGCGAGTTCGGGAACTCCTCGATGATCCGCTCGCCGACAGTCTGCGCTTCCGCCCAGGAACGGTCCTTCACGGCCAGCTTGAACTGAGCACCCAGATTGTCGCGTGCTTTCCCGATCACACCGCGTGCGACCTCGCGGAACTGCTCTGCCTCGTGCTCGCTGAGCAGATGATCCATCTCATGGAGCAGATCCATCGCCTCTTCGATGTTTTCTTGCTGTGCGGCTTCGAGGAATCGACGCTCGATCGCCTCTTTGTGACGGTCACGGGCGCCGATGACCCGGTGACGGAGCCCCTCGACCTGTGGCGAGTCATGGAACACGCGAGAGATCCGGGCGGCCTCTGTCAACGCCGGCTCCCACTTGTGGGATGCGATGAGCTCATCCAGGCCTCGGATGGCCTCGTGAACGGCTTTGGAATGCGTCTGGGCTCTGGCACTCTCGATCCGGGTCCTGAACTGTTCCGCCTCTACCCTGTAACCGAAACGCTCAGCGAGTTCACGAACGAGGACAAGGCCGGCGTCCCAATCCTGAAGGTGGATGTCTTCCTCGATCGCCTTGCAGAGCAGGTCGCGTTCCTTGCGACGGTTGATCACTCTGCGGGCATCGTCAGAGAGGACGATCGTCTCGTTGAGCGAGTTCATGGTGTCGCTGAGCGATCGGATCTGTGTTCTGATCCGATCGAGCTCGATGGACTGGTCTTTCTCCTCATTACCGGAAGATCGTGCAGCGAGGCACACCGGGAGCGTGGTCAGTGTGAGCACGAGCGAGATCAGCCCCGCGAGGACCCAGAGCTCGCTCGAGTTCATGATGCCCTGCATGCCTGCGCCGACGGACAGCACAGCCGCAACGCCGTATATCGCGATGATCCATCCGGGGGAGAGTCTTCCTTGCTCGTCCATCGTGTAGCTCCAAATCTATGTATACCGGAACGGATGCGCCGGGTTCAGCTCCCGGGCACCGGCCCACCACAGTTCTGTTCGATCGGGACAAAGCAGAGAAATCGAAACGGCTCTGACGCCGATTCTGGGACCGTGAACTGATGAAGCTCGTTCGCGGGCACGAGCACGGCATCCCCGGCTCTGAGCTCGTGCTGCTTGCCCCCGAGCAGGACCCTGGCATTGCCCGAGACGACGTAGACCTCATGCTCGTAATCGTGCTGATGCCTGGGGGTGTGGCCCCCCGGCTGGACGGCGAAGGATCGCATGGCGAAGTGTGGCGCATCGTCATCGCGACCGATCATCACGGACATGGAAGCGCCCTCAACGCCTTCCATCTGCACGGCTTTCATTTCGGTGTCGTGGATATTTCGGATCAGAGGCATCGATGTATAGCTCCAGTTTTGTTCTTCGGGATTGGCACCCGGTTCTGTGGAGTTTACCATAGACCATGAGCGATACGCAGCAAGAAACGGCGGGCATCCCTGTGATTCAGGTCTTCGCACTGGGTGGATTCCAGACCAACTGCATGGTGGTCACGGATGGCGAGCCCGCCCCGGGCAAGCACTGCCTGATCGTGGACTGTGGTTACGAGCCCGATGAACTCCTGAGCTTTGTGGAAGATCGTGAACTCAAAGCGGAGCGTGTGGTCCTGACCCACGCTCACGCGGACCACATCGCCGGGCTTCACGAGCTGCGTGCCCGCCTCGGCCCGGTCCCGATCTCGATGCATCGATCCGAGGAGGATTGGATGAATGATCCGATGCTCAATCTTTCAGCGGCGTTGGGGCTGAACGTGACGGCACCAACGCCCAGCGAGTACCTTTCGGAGGGGGACACCGTCGGGATCGGAACGGTGATCTTTGAAGTCAGAGAGACCCCGGGGCATTCGCCCGGAGGAATCTCACTTGTGCACACGGGTTCCAAGAACGCGATCGTGGGCGATTCGTTGTTCAACGGCTCGATCGGACGCACGGATTTCCCCGGGTCCAGCTTTGAAACGCTCGCGGAATCAATCCGGTCGAAGCTGTACACGCTTGATCCCGAGACGCGGGTCTATCCCGGTCATGGCCCAGCAACCACGATCGGTCGCGAGATGGTTTCAAACCCGTTCGTGCCCGCCCGATAGCTCAGCCCATAACACTGCCGAGCCCGAAGCATCGGCGCCAGGTCGAAAGCTGGCCGAGGTGGAACATGTAGTGATCGTGGAGCATGAAGAGCCCCATCGCGTCACATGTTCCGAAGAACTCTGCAGCACGCTCGTTTCCTTCCCCACCGATCGCATCACACAGCGGTTCGTCACCAAGCGTGGCGATGTGTTCCCTCACAGCTTTGTGCGACCTCTGGAACTGCCCGAGGATCTCCTCGAAGGCGGGGTAGATCGTGTTGTTGGGATCATGCTGACACTCAACCCCGGCTTCAAAGAGTTCTGTGTACGCCTCCGGGACCGCCGCCTCGCCGCGATCCGCCCCGAGCGCCTTCATGATCTTCTGAGGATAGATCGCGAGATGACCGTACACGAACTTCGGGTGGTTGCAGTTGATGACCTGGCCATTCGCGGTGGGCATCGAGCCGGCGGTTTCCGGATCGATTCCCTGCGCAAGCGCATCCGCGAGTCCGGATGTCCGCTGGGTCATCGTCAGCAGGAGTCGAGCGGTCTTGCTCATGGTCGCGGTATCAGTCATCGTGGGTCCCTTTCAGCCGTTCGTTTCCAACCGAGTAGTCAGGATCCAATATAGCGAGCGTAGATCGAGCGTGCAAGCGCCGGCTCCGAGACACCCTCAATGATCGCCCGACCATCGTGGAACACGCTCAGCGTGTAGGGCTCGTCCTTCAGTGTCCCCTTAACGAGTACGCCGAGGTTGTAAAACTCGCCATGGGCACTGAGCGTTGCCTGAATCTGGTGCAGATCGAGGCGTTGACGGACGCGCGGATTGACCTGGATGGCGTCCTTGCCGCAGATCGAAACCGTGTCCTCATCTTCTCGTTCCAGGAAGTCGAAGCGTCGCCCTGCGCAGCAGGGGCAATCGGGGTCCCTGGAGCCGCTGAGATCGATTCTGCGACGTTGACCTTCCCAGAGGTCGAACTCCAGCAGGGATCGCATCGCACGCCTCTCGTGGCCCATCAGGACCTTGAGGGCCTCGCTGGCCTGATAGGACGCGATGATCGACGATACGGGTGAAAAGACCCCGACAGTCTCGCAGGTCGGCTGAGACCCGGGGGGAGGGGGCTCGGGGAACAGGCAGCGGAGGCACGGCGAATCCGGGGGGAGGAAGACCGTCGCCATGCCCCTGGTGCCGACTGCTCCAGCGTAGACATAGGGGATGGCGTGCTTTACGCTCAGATCGTTGAGGATGTACCGCGTCTCAAAGTTGTCCGCCCCATCGATCAGGATGTCGGGTATCCCATGCTGCTCCCGCTTCAGGATGAACTCGGCATCGTTTGCATTGAGATCCGCAACGACCGGGTGGATCTCGATGTCCGGATTGACATCGCGGAGACGTTCCGCCGCGGCGATCGCCTTGGGCCGGCTGGAGCGGGCATCGGCATCCGTGTAGAGCGTCTGGCGGTGCAGGTTCGTGACATCGACTACATCTCGGTCGATCAGAGTTAAGCGACCAACCCCGGCCCGAGCAAGCAGATCGGCGCACGGGCAGCCGAGGGCACCGACGCCGACGATCATGGCGTGGGCATTGGCAAGGTTGGTTTGTGCGGTAGAATCCCAGAACGACAGACGCCGCTGGCGGGTGTATCTCGGATTCTCAGGGGTATTCGTCACGCGTGATGATAGTGAAGATCGGGCCGTGACATGACACATTGCTCCAGTGAGAACCAGTTCCCGGCCGCAGGGTTTGAGTGGACGGCACCCGACCCGCTGCCGCTGCGTATCGAGAGCGACCGGCTTCTCATACGTACGTATACGCTCGATGACGTCGAGGAGGTCTACCGGGTCGTGAACGAGACACGCGAGCACCTGATTCCGTGGCTGCCGTGGTGCCGCGCCGGCTATACGGACATGGACGCCTCGACGCATGAAATCGCGACCTTCATCATGGAACTTCGCAAACCCATGGAGCTCTCGCGCGTTATCTTCGGCGTGTTCCTCAAGGATACCGGCGAGCTGATCGGTGGAAGCGGGATCCACGATATCCGGCGAGATACGGCCTCTTGCGAGACGGGGTATTGGATCTCAAAGTCCCATACGAGAATGGGATACGGCGAGGAAGCATGCCGCCGGACGATCAGCTGGGCGATGCAGGATCAGCTCAAGGGCGGCATGGGGCTGCGGCGTGTGCGGATCTATTGCAGCGGCGAGAACAAGGCCTCCACTCGCCTCATCGAGAAACTCGCCATCCGAGCTGAGGTTATGCAACGCGACGACTACTACGTCGAGGGCGTCGGGTGTACTGACCGGCTTGGATGGGGCGTACTTCGTTTCGAGTGGGATTGCGATCGTCATCGAGTGATTGGCCCTGAGGATCACTGAAACAACAGTTCTGATGACTCATCCAAATGAGAAAAACCCGACCATCGCTCGATGGCCGGGTCTCGAAACTGATTCTGCTTGATAGTCTTAGCGTGCGAAGTGAGCGAACGCCTTGTTGGCTTCGGCCATGCGGTGGGTCTGGTCGCGGGTGGTCATCGCCTTGCCCTCACCGCGTGCGGCTGCCCAGAGCTCGTCGGCGAGCTTCAGGTGGGTCGAGCGGCCCTTCTCGGAGCGGACGGCGGTGATGATCCAGCGGAACGCGAGCGACTGCTGGCGGTTCTGCTTGACCTGCATCGGGACCTGGTAGTTCGCACCGCCGATTCGCTTGGAGCGGACCTCGACGTAGGGCTTCACGTTCTCGATGGCGCGGTGGAAGATCTCGATCGCGTCGGTGATGCCCTCGGCTTCCGCCTCGGCGTTGCCCTTGAGCTTCTCCTGGATCACGTCGAGCGCGTTGTAGACGACACGCTCGGCGGAGGTCTTGCGACCCGAGAGCATGATGCAGTTGATGAACTTCGCGAGGACCTTGTCGTTGAACTTCGGGTCGGGACGGAGCTGATCCTGCGATGCGGTAATGCGGCCTGCCATATGGTTTCTTCCTTCTTGGCTCATCTGCCCTTACGGGCGCTGTTCACCCCAGTGTCGTCTGGGATTACTTGCCTGATAAAAAAACGCACCACGCGTGTGATGCGTTCAACAAAGCGTTGATTGGGCTTAGCCCTTGCCCTTCTTGGCACCGTACTTCGAGCGACCCTGCTTGCGGTCGTCGACACCCAGCGAGTCGAGGGCGCCACGGACGATGTGGTAGCGGACACCGGGGAGGTCACGGACACGGCCGCCGCGGACGAGCACGATGGAGTGCTCCTGAAGGTTGTGGCCTTCGCCGCCGATGTACGCGGTGACTTCCTTGCCGTTGGAAAGCCGGACACGCGCAATCTTCCGGAGTGCGGAGTTGGGCTTCTTGGGTGTGGTGGTCTTCACAGTGAGACAGACACCACGGCGCTGCGGGCAGCTCTCCATGTCTCGAACCTTGGACTTGACCTTGGGGGTCTTGCGCGGGTTGCGGATAAGCTGGTTGATCGTCGGCATGCGTTCTATCCAGTTCGGCTTGAATCAGGGCTGCTGCACGGCGCAGCATGGGTTTACGACCGTCTTTGGTCGGGCAGGAAGTGTAGCACCCAGATTCCATGAAGCAAGCAAGGGGAGGCCATAAACCCATGCACGACCCGAACTCACTCGTGCAGGGCACGGGGCTAGGATCGCTGCCATGAGCACGAATGATACGCCGACCGAATCGCCCGAACAGAACCAGACCCCGGAGGCCCGGGCTCGGGGCATGACCGTGCGGGGGTTTCAGGAACTGATCCGGGAGCGGTACTTCGCCTCTGACAACGCCCGGGGAACCGCCGGGACGTTCCTCTACCTGACCGAGGAGTTCGGGGAACTCGCGACGGCCCTGGCCAACTGCAACCGCCCCAGCCGCCCGCCCAGCGATGCCGAGCGGGCGAACCTGGAGGAGGAGTTCGCGGATGTGCTCGCCTGGCTGGCGACGCTGGCGAATATCAACGGCGTGGACCTCGCGGAATCCCTGGTGAAGTACACCGATCCGGATCGTGTTCAGGGCATCAAGGACTAGGGCTCATCTGAGCGCTTTCCTGCGTGTTCGTGAAGAGTGTGTGATCTCTGCCAAACCCTTCTCACGCAAGGGCTTGGGCGGGGTACGCTCTGGCCCATGTGTGATTCCCAAGTCACGGATGATCCTTGGACCCACAACCACAACAGGCAGGTGTCATATGCGTTACAGGGCGTGCTGGATCTCTGACCTTCATCTGGGCAGCAAGAAGGCGGAGACGGAACTGATCTACAGCTTCCTCAAGAAGAACGAGTTCGACGATCTCTACCTCAACGGAGATGTCATCGACATCTGGCGTTGGAAGCAGGCGGGGCTGCTCAAGGCCAAGAACACGCAGGAGCACATCAACGTGGTCCAGCGGATCCTGAAGCTCGCGAAGAAAAAGTCCCGCGTGCACTACACCATCGGCAACCACGACGAGTTCCTCATGCACTTCCTCGCGGAACAGAACGAGGCGCGGGAGTTCGGGAACATCAATCTCAACGAACGCGTCGTGCACACCACGGTGGACGGGAAGAAGTACCTCGTCCTCCACGGGCACCAGTTTGACCTCGTCACACGCACGGCCCCCTGGATCGCCAAGCTCGGTGATCGCGGGTATGAGTTCACGATCTGGATCAACCGGATCGTGAACCGCATCCGCCGACGCATGGGGCTGCGGTACTGGTCGCTCTCGAAGTTCATCAAGCTCAAGGTCAAGAAGGCGACCATGATCATCGGTCGGTTTGAGGAGAGCGCCCTCCACTACGCGCGGGAGCATGGCTACGACGGGATTATCTGCGGGCATATCCACAACCCGGAGATCAGCATGTACGACGATGGGCCGGCGTACCTCAACAGCGGGTGCTGGACGGACCGCGCGAACTGCAACGCGCTCGTCGAGCGAGCGGACGGGTCGATCGACCTGATCCAGTGGGACGGGGAGCGGGAGATCATCCTCAAGTCCACCGACCCCGAGCGAGAAGGCATCTACTTCCCAACCCTCGAAGAGCTCAACGAGCCCGCCCTCAAGGACCGGTCGCGTCGGGATGAGTTCACCGCGATTTAGTGCATCGGGCAGCACGCTCCGCATAGAATGCACGCATGCGTACGGGTACTTCAGCGGGGCAGAACAAGACTTTCGACGAGTTCAGGCGGATCGAGCAGCTCCAGAACGCGGGGCAGCGCGACCTCGCGCTTGAGGGCTCGATGGCATTGGTCAGCAAGCAGTCCGGCTGGCCGTACGCGCACTACTCGCTGGCCACGTCGCTGGCGAACCTCGGGCGCTTCGAGGAGGCCCGTCGATCCGCGCGCAAGGCGATCTCGCTCAAAGACTCGGCGGCGCCGTTTCATGCAAAGCTCGGTGAGATCCTCCACCGCCTGGACGACACGGACGGGGCCCGCAAGGCGTTTGACAGGGCGATCGAGCTCGAGCCCCATGAATCCAGCCACAAAGTCTCGCTCGCTTGGGCGTTGCGCCTCTCGGGCCTGACCGAAGAGGCGTTCGAGATCCTGGACACCCTATATCAGGGTGGCGAACGTGGGCACCGCTGTGTTCGGACGTACGCCGGGCTGCTCGGGCAGCGGGGTGAGGCGGAGCGTGGGATCGAAGTCCTTCGCCCGATCGCGGAGGAAGCACACCCGGATCCCAAGATGCTCTCGGCCGACTGGTACGCGCTCTCCAAGCTGTATGACCAGACGGGGCAGTACGACGAGGCATTCGAGGCCGCGACGCGCGGCGCCGAGCTGTGCGGGAAGACCTACGACCCCGAGATGCGGGAACGCGTTTTTCACGACCGACTCGAGGCCTGGTCGGAGGAGACCATGCCCGAGCTGGCTCGCTCACGATCGAACTCGGACAAGCCCGTGTTCATCGTCGGGATGCCCCGATCGGGCACGACGCTCGTCGAGCAGATCATCGCGGCCCACCCGGAGGCCTATGGCGCTGGTGAGCTGATCAATGTCTTTACCGCCGCCCAAGAGCTTGTGACGCCGACCGATTTCGAGACCAGCATGCGATCGCTCGCGGAGGGGCTCAAGACCGCCACGCTTGACCGGACGGCCAGGCGGATCCTCAAGAACATGGAGAAGCAGGCGCCCTCCGGCTCAAAGCCCGCGCGGATTTGCGACAAGCTGCTGCTCAACTTCCAGCATCTGGGGTTTATCGAACAGCTGTTCCCCAACGCGCACGTGATCGTGTGCAGCCGCCACCCGCTCGATACGTTCATCAGCAGCTACCTGCTCGATTTCGAGGGAGCCAACTCCCACGCGTACACCTACGACGCGGAGTGGTTCGCCCACTTCTACGCGCTGCACCTGCGCTATATCGAGCACTACAAGCGGGTCTGCTCGCTGCCGATCCTTGAGGTCCGCTACGAGGACATCGTGACGGACCAGCGGGCGCAGACCGAACGCCTGCTCGACCACATCGGGCTCGCGTTCGATGAGGCCTGCCTGCGGTTCCACGAGCACGAGCGGGCGGTGATCACCGCCTCCACGGATCAGGTGCGTCAGAAGATGTACACGAAGGCGATGCGGCGGTTCGAGCACTACGAGGCGCATCTCGGGCCGGTGCGTGCAGCGCTAGCTGCGCAGGGTGTTGACTGCGACTGAACCGCCCCGATGACACCACTCCACGGGTGGTCGTTCAGCCCATATTCTGACGATGGTGAAGGCAAAAAAGAAGCACCCACGACCTGAGTCGTGGGTGCTTTGCGGTTTGTATGAGCGACTCTTGCGAGTCAGTCAGGCATGGCCCAGATTACGGGCAGCCAGCGTTGAAGCTCTGGATGTACAGTGAGACGTCGAAGAAGTCCCAGTTACCATCGCTGTTGAGGTCGGCGCTTGCAGCCTGGCCGTTGAATGCCTGGATGAAGAGCGAGACGTCGAAGAAGTCGAGCGCCATGTCGCCGTTGAGGTCAGCCGGGCAGGGGTTGCCGTCGCCCGGTCCGTAGAGGACGAACTGGAACATCGCGGGCGGGGTGTAGCCGAGGCCGCCGGTCGAGATCAGACCACCGGTACAGGCGAAACCACCGAACCAGTAGCCACCGTTGTAGGTGATGGCGCCGGTCGAGTTCGGCGGGTTGTAGATCGCGAAGCGATCTTCTTCACCGGTACCTGCGTCAGCGACGGAGGTGTCGATCTGCCAGGTCCAGGTGCCGTCGCCGTTGTCGATAGCGCTACCGGTGGGGTAGCCGAAGCTGATACCGATGGTGTCGGAAGCGGTGCCCGCTGCCGAACCGGTGTCGGAGTCGCTGTCGAAGTCGTTGCCGATACCGGGCTGGTAGAAGCGAACGGTCCACGACCAGTCGAAGAGTCCGTCGCCGTCGAGGTCGGAGTCCATCAGACCGTCGAAGTCGCGGTCAGCGTTGGCGATGGAGACGCCGTCGCCGATGCCGTCGAAGTCGGTGTCAACGTCGTTGTTACAGAACGCTGCGGTCTGGCAGTCGCCGTCGGAGTCACCGATCTCGAAGGAGAGGTCGGTGGCGGTGCCGAACGCGACGAGGTCGACGTCGGCGGTCCAGCCGGTCAGTGCGCCAGCAGTGACGTTGTCAGGCGTGTTGCCGGGAAGGTTGAAGAACAGGAAGTCGACGAGGGGCAGACGGGTGGAGCGGTTGAGCTCGCGGCCGTTGTCTGCGTCCCAGACCATCCACTGGCCTGCGAGTTCTTCGATACCGACGACGCCGTCAGCCGAGTCAGTGCCGTTGGCCCATGCGTCGGGGTGAGCAACAACCCAGTTGATCTGGATGCAGTCAACAACGGTGTCCAGGGCGATATCGCCGTAGTCCATGTTGGTGACGTTGGTCGAGAGCGACGTGGTGCCGGGGTTGTCCACACCGAAGAAGTACGATGTGACGTAGCCCTGTGCTTCACAGGCGTTCTGGACGAGGGCCGACCAGATCATCTCGCTCGCGCCGGTGTCGGCGGGTGCGGTCTGACCGTCGTTGAACATGGTGACAACGCGCTCGCCGGTGGAGACGTTGTAGTAGATGTGTCCGGCCTTGTTAATGTTGGCCTGGGTGGGACCGAGGGTCGTCGGGGTGTTCGACGCAGCCGCGGTGCTGGCGATACCAGCAGCCAGGGCAACAGTCAGTGCACTCTTCGCATTCATGGAAAAGCTCCTCTTTTTGATTGTTTGAAACAGTGAAACCACAACTCGACACAGATGACTTGAACTTTCACAAAGCTTTTATAGTCATCTAGAACGAACGAAATGAGACCCTCTGAGCACAGTTGCCTGAGCAGTCGTCAACACAATGAATACCGCGTCGAGGTTCTCTCTCCCCTGACTGGCGTGGCCTGATCGTTCGAACCGGTTCGGTGATCGGCGTTGCCTGCGGTACCCCGTTGCACGCGTAGTGCAAAGGGGCTTGCCGTGCACGCACGGCTGAACCGTCTCATGACGGGTCATAGACGAATATACCCCATCCAGCATCTCCCGCAAGGGGCGATGTGCGGAAAAAGCAGAGTTTTTCTGGGCACAATCGGGGATTTCTGTTCACGAATGGGGATTCGTGGGAGGTCCGATAGCACGAAATCATGCATTCTGCATGCCTGCGTACGCAAGTAATCGGTCCAAGAAGTCGTCAAAGAACTTGGCCGCATCGTGCGGGCCCGGCGACGCTTCAGGGTGAAACTGGACTGATCGGACTGGGCGGGACCCGAGTCGGAAGCCCGCAACCGTCCCATCATTCAGGTGAACATGGGTAATCACGCCCCCCGCTTGATCCAGCGATTCCGGCTCGACCGCGAACCCGTGGTTCTGACTCGTGATCTCTACTCGCCCGGACTCGATGTCGTGGACCGGCTGATTTGCCCCGCGGTGACCGAATGGGAGCTTAAAGGTCTTTGCCCCGATGGCCAGACTCAGGAGCTGGTGCCCCAGACAGATGCCGTAGACCGGGACCTCCTGCAGCTCCGGGTCCTGGAGCAGTTCTCTGGTCATGGCGACGGCGGCTTCGACGGCTTGTGGATCACCCGGCCCATTCGAGAGGAACACGCCGTGCGCCTCTCCTGAGACCAGCAGGGGCTTGATGTTTTCGAGCGATGTCGTCGCCGGCATCGCCTTGACACGGAGCCCACGCTGGGCGAGTTGGCGTGCGATGTTTGATTTGAGCCCAAAATCCAGCAGCAGCACGCAGGGCGCGTTCGCGGAATCCGACGCGGATTCTGTGCCCGTTTCCCACTCACCGAGCGTGTCCTTCCAGTCGATACCGGATCCGCGTGTGGCCTTCATGGCCAGGTTCTGCCCGCTCATGGACTCGACCTTGCGGGCCATCTCGACCAGCTCGGCATCGCTCAAGTCATCCCGGTCGCTGAGGACCGCCTGGACCACGCCGCCGCTCCTCAGTGCCCGGGTCACCGCCCGGGTATCGACCCCGGCGATGCCGAGCACGCCCGCATCTGCGAGGTACTCATCGAGATCCTGGCTGATCCGGTAGTTGGAGGCGTGCTCCGTGAACTCATGGATCACGAAGCCCGCGACCTGGACCCGATCCGACTCCGTATCCTCCGGGTTGACCCCGGTGTTGCCGATCAGGGGCTGCGTCTGGATCAGGATCTGGCCCATGTATGACGGGTCGGTCAACGACTCCTGATAGCCGCACATGGCTGTATTGAATACCAGCTCGCCTGTGGAGATGATGTCTTTCCCGACCGCGCCGAAGGCGACGCCGGTATAAAGCTGCCCGCTCGACAATGCGAGACGGGCGGTCCGATTCTGCTCATTCTTTTCGATTTGGTTGCTCATGCTGGATTACAGTATACGAACGATATGGATCTGTTTTCCGCGCATGAACCGACTGAATCGCAACCGACCCCGGTGAACTACCCTCGTTACGCGCGTGTAGCGATCGAGCGGGGGTTGGACCGGATGGGTGGGCTGACGTACGGGGCGACTACGGACGTCCAGCTCGGGCAGCACGTGCGGGTCCCCGTCGGCCGAGGGAACACCCCGACTGGGGGGTATGTCATCGAAGTCGGCGGCGAAGAACTCCTCGATGGCTACGACCCGGGGAAGGTGAAGGCGGTGCTGGAGTACTCGCCCGCATCGCTCCCGGGGTCGCTGGTCGAGCTGGCAAAATGGATGAGCACGTACTACATGTGCCCGCTGGGCATGGTGCTGGCCAGCGTGGTCCCGGCGGCGGTCAAGGCAGACACCGGGAGGAAGCGGAAGCTCGGCGTCGAGATCGGACCAGCCCCCTCGGACGAAGAGATCCGGGGGCTGAGCAAGGGTGCCCGTGCCGCGTGGGGCGAGATTGAGAAACTCCCGGCTTCCTCTTTCCCCATCGAGCCCCGACTGCTCGCGTCCCGCATCGGTGAGAAGAGCGTCGCCTCAATCAACCGCCTGGTCCGCGCGGGCCTGCTGACCGAGACGCAGATTGAGCGGATCCATGCCCCCAAGCTGTTTGACGTGCTCGACGCGGAAGACTCGGGTACGCATGAACTCACCGCGGCTCAACGCGCGGTGGTCAAAGGTGTCAGCGGGTCACTGGGCACGTACGCCGCCCATCTGCTGCACGGGGTGACCGGGTCCGGGAAGACCGAGGTCTATATCAACCTTGTCCGCAGCGTTCTCGAACGCGAACAGCGTGCGCTGATCCTTGTTCCGGAGATCGCGCTGACCCCACAGACCGGGGGGCGATTCGTCCAGGTCTTCCGCGATGCTGGTGTTGCGGTGTTGCATTCTGGGCTGACGAAGTCCGCTCGCAATCAGCAGTGGTCGCTTGCCGCCTCGGGTGAGGCCAGGGTGGTGATCGGGGCACGGTCTGCGATATTCGCCCCGCTGACGGACCTCGGTCTGATCATCGTCGATGAGGAGCATGACGGCTCGTACAAGCAGGATCAGCTCCCCCGCTACAACGCGCGCGACGTTGCCGTGAAGCGCGCCCACCTCGAATCCTGCCCGGTGCTGCTCGGCTCCGCGACCCCATCGCTCGAGAGCTGGCTGAACACAAAGAGCGGGCGTTACGCGCTCAGGTCGATGCCGGATCGGGTGGGCTCGGGCTCGTTGCCAAAAGTGAGCATCATCAACATGGCCCTGTCTGAGGAGCGTGTGAAGGCGCCCAAGTCATTCGGTTCGCATCAGGACTTTGCCATCGGCAGCACGCTTGCCGCGCGCCTCCGAGAAACGATCACGGATGGGCAGCAAGCCATCCTGCTGCTCAATCGGCGTGGCTTTGCTTCCGTCGTTGTCAGCTCTGATCGTGCATCGGGATGGAAACTCGAGTGCGACCAGTGCGACACCACGATGGTCGTGCACAAGGGCAGCGTACGGCAGATGGGCGGGAAGCGCTTTGTCCGCTGTCACCACTGCCTGAGTGAGCAGCTGATCCCCAAGGCGTGCCCAATCTCAGGAAAGGCGCTGGTGGAGCTCGGGGTCGGCACACAGCGTGTCGAAGACGAGATCGCGTTCCGCTTCGGTGACTCACTCGGGCTGGAAGCCGGCGTGAACTACGAGCGTGTGGACGCGGACTCGATGAACCGGGCGAGCGACTACTTCGGCGTCCTGGACCGCTTCAGGAGCGGCGAGCTGCGCCTGCTGCTCGGCACGCAGATGATCGCGAAGGGCCTGGACTTTCCGAATGTGTCGCTCGTGGGTGTGCTCAGTGCGGACACGGCGATGCACCTCCCCGATTTTCGGGCGGAGGAGCGGACGTATCAGCTCGTATCGCAGGTAGCCGGGCGAGCAGGACGGGGTGAAGTTCCTGGCCAGGTCATCGTACAAACGTTGAATCCGCACGCCTCAAGCATAACGAGGGCGGCAAGGCATGATTACGTCGGCTTCGCACGTGACGAGCTGGGCGCACGGTATCAGGCGGGTCTGCCGCCGCATGTCCGGATGGTCCGCATCGTCGTGCGAGATGAGCAGCACGCGCGGGCAGAGGCACGCGCGAACGAGATCGCCGAGCTTCTTCGCGTGCACAGCGATCCTCGTGTTCAGATACAGCCACCGATGCCCTGCACGATCACGCGAATTGCGAACATGTACCGGTTCGAGATCATGATGCTCTGCCCGAGCCCCAGGCCCATGCAGGACGCGATGCAGGCGGTGCGTGAGAAGGGGCTGCTCAAAAGCGACTCAAGGGTCGCGATCGACGTCGACCCCGTCTGGCTCATGTGAATCGGGCTGAGGCCTGATGCGAACGGTCACCGGCGTCCCCTTTTTCGGGATCAGCTCTCTGTTGGCGATCCACACCGGCTCATCGATCTCGGCAAGGTGGGAAACCGTCCACGTTGGCGCGATGACATCGTTGCCGAACGATGTGAGCGAAGCGATCGTGCCGGCACCGTCTGCTTCGTATCCGCGGCGGGTGAGTGCGGATCCCGCGAACACGAATCCTGCCCATCGCTCGTCATCGACGATGCCTGACTTATGCTCAACATGCATCACCCAGTCCGTGATTGCCTTGAACTCGGGGTTGCCCTGTTCTTCCGCGACTTCGATGACCAGCGTGTCGCCGTGCGCAGGGATTGGCTCCCCATCGCTGCCCCGGGAGAGCGGTGCGCCTGACTCGAACCCCGCGGCGAGGAGCGCGGCGTGGAGATTCGATGGCTTGATATCTGTAACAATCAGTGATTCATGCTCGCGAGAATCGGGCGCGGTTATGAACATCTCAAGGTAGACATCGGGCGTGTCGGGGTGGTGCGCGTCGATCGCGATCTGTCCACCAAACTCAACGACCCCGTCTGCGACCCGTATACCGGGGAGCAGTTCGCGAAGCTGCTGCGGCGTTTCCTCGGGCTGAATGAGGAGTGCGGCAATGATACAGAGCATGGTTGCGATCATGATGTCCCTCCCGGTTGTCTTCTCGCGAGTTCGATAAACCGCTCGCCGCGCTGCTCATAGTTCTGGAACTGGTCCCATGAAGCGCAGCCGGGTGAGAGGAGGACCGCATCGCCATCCTTGACTTTGCGATGAACTTCCAGCATGGCCTCATCGAGGGTGCCACAGGCAAGGGCATTGGATCTCGAAGACCGCACGATCGCATCGGCGGTTGACCCGATGCAGTACAAGCCAGCGAGCACGGAGGCAAGGTCTGAGATCGGTGTCAGGTCTGATCCCTTGTCATATCCGCCGGCGATGAGATGGATGCGCTGGCTCGGAGCAATCATTTCAACCGCCCGCACAGCGAGCTGTGTTGCCTGCGGGGTTGTCGACTTTGAATCGTTGAAATAGATCACGCCACCCTGCTCGTGACATCGCTGGAGCCGGTGCGGCAACCCCTGGAACGACCTGACCGCTTCGAGCAGTTGTGGTCGCTCGATCTCTGGATGGAGGCACTGGACACAAGCCACCGCGATCGCCGCGTTCATGGCGTTGTGTGCCCCGGGGATGGCGCATGCGTCGACGGCCTCGTGCTGACTCACGAGTCTGCTCTCTTGGCTTCCCCAATCGGCCAGTGAGTCCGGGAGAACCGTGATGGGCGAGTTGAGCGCGAGCTGCTTGCAACTGCGGTAGTGCGGCTCGTCGCCGTGCCAGTCCAGATGATTCGGGCTATAGCTGGTGATACATGAAACCGCGGGATGATCTGGCGGATTGCGAGCATCGCGCCCCCAGAGCCAGTACAGCATCGCGCTCGAGAGTTCGAGCACGACCGTTGTTCGATCCGTGATCTCGTCGATGCGGTCGAGGAGTGAGCCGCCGATGTTCCCGCCTAGGACACACTGAACCCCAACGACATCGAGTGCGTGCTTGATCATCGCGCTGGTGGTGCTCTTGCCCGCGGAACCCGTGACTGCGATGACTCGCGCCGGGTTGAGGCGGCGGTACGCCATCTCGATCTCGGTGGTGATCGGAATGCAACGCGCCTTCGTTGACGAGACAAAGCCGTTCTCCCACGGGCGAGGGACCGCGGGGTTCACGACGAGTAGATCAACGCCGTCAAGAAGCGATTCCCGATGCTCGCCCAGGACGACATCGAGGTTCGGGTGAGTTCCCAGACTGCTCAGCGTCTCACCGAGTTGCTCAGGCGATGCGAGGTCATTGATCGTCACATGCCGAGCTTCTTTCAGGAGGTATCGAGCAACACCGAGGCCACCGCCGAACCTGCCGAGACCCATGACGAGGACGTGTTTGTCCTTGAGCTCGGTTGGGGTTGGTTGTAGCTTCATCAGCACCTTGCATCGATTGGGCGCATCCATTGATCGCGGGACACCGCTGGGCCGTGTGCGCGTGTGTAGGATTCACGCGACGCAGGAGTCTATCACGTTGCACCTCAGGTGCGGAGGGTCACGCGCATGCCCAAGATCGAAATCGGCAAGAAAGCCCCCGCGTTTTCTCTGAAAGACCAGCACGAGCACACCCACCGCCTCAGTGAATACAAGGGTCAGCCGGTGGTGCTGTTCTTCTACCCCAAGGACATGACAAGCGGATGCACCCGGGAGGCGTGCGATTTTCAGGGGTTGGGAGCACGTTTCAAGCGTGCGGGCGCCAAGGTGCTGGGGATATCGATCCTTCCGCCAAAGAGCAAGCACAAGTTCGCGGAGAAGGAGGGGCTCAAGTATCCGCTCTTGGCGGACGATCGCTTGAACGAGCAGGGGAAGCCGGACCCGGTGGTCTGTGCGAAGTATGGCGTGTGGGTGGAAAAATCGATGTACGGCAAGAAGTACATGGGTATCGAGCGGACTACCTACCTCATCGACGCGGACGGACGGGTCGCGGAACGGTGGGACAAGGTCAAGGTGCCTGACCACGCCGAGGAAGTGCTCTCAGCCGTGAAGTCGCTCGGCTCCTGAGCAGTCACCAGTACAGCCGCATCTCGATGCGGCGCGTTTCATTACTGCTGTTCATGACGAGAAACTCGACCGTTTCACCCGTGAGGATGCCCTCGTCCGCGAGCAGGACGAAAAACGAGAAGTAACCCTCATAGTCCTTACCGTTGATGCGTTCGATGACATCACCGGGCTGGAAACCCGCCTGGGCCGCGGGCAGCCCCGCCCAGGTATTTCGGACGGTGATCCGATCCTGCGCGTTGGGCTCGAGCAGCATCCCCATCTGGATCTGGATCGGCTCCAGGATCCGGCGGGCGAGGACTTCGTCCTTCATCTTGCCGAGCGTCACATCCAGGTCGATCAGTTCTCCGTCCCTCCACACTCGGACATCGATGATTTCTCCCGGTCGAGACGAACTGATGAGCGAAGACAGCGATTCGCCGTTGAGGATCGGAGAGCCCTCGATCGCCACGATGACGTCGCCGTCGGCCATGCCCGCGAGTTCGCCCGGGCCATCGGTCTCGACGGAGTTCACGCGGATACCTGTGAGTATCTCGCTCTCGTGGGCCACGATCTCGACTCGGACCGTGTCCTGATCGTTATACCTGATGCCGAGGTATCCGCGGCGGACCTCGCCGTGCCGGATGATCTGGCTCACGATCGGCTCGATGGTCCCGAGCGGGATGGCGAATGAGATGCCTGCGCTGTCCGACCCTGACTCTTCCGGGGACTCGCCGATGGATCGGGCGGTCGCGATCGCGACGTTCATGCCGATCACCTGGGCGTCGGTGTTGACAATCGGGCCCCCGGAGTTGCCCGGGTTGACCGCCGCGTCCGTCTGGATGTAGTTCGTGTAGCCGCCGATTACGTTTGAGCCGTTGGCCTCTCTGCCCAGCCCGGAGACGATGCCCTCTGACATCGAGAACTTGAAACCGAACGGCGAGCCGAAGGCATAGATACGCTCACCGATCTGCGGGAGACGCCGGAGCGATCGCTGAGCAGGGAAGAGCAGGGATGCGGCATCGAGCTTGATCACCGCGATATCGGTGTACGGGTCCAGGCCGATGACCCGCCCACGCTCGACGCGCCCGTCAGAAAACTCGACGGAGACACGCCTGGCGGACTGGACCACGTGGGCATTGGTCACGATGTGGCCCTGCTGATCGAACACCCACCCCGCGCCGCTTGATAGCGATGCCTGAGATTGGTTCGTCAGATCGAAGCTCGTTTCGATGTGCACAACGCTGGGCTCGACGATCTGCGCAATCGAAGCCGTCGCCCTGTCGATCGCCCTGAGCACGTCTTCCTGATCCAGGGTTTCCCGAGCGAGCTGTATGCGAGCGGCGAGTTGCGCGTGGGTGAATCGCTGAACAACGCTTGGCGCGAAAATCAACGCGAGCAGCGCGATGATGAGCACTATGATCGCCGGGATGGCTGAAACCAGCTTTCTCAAGGTGAGCTCCTCCAGACCCTATAGGAGTACGAGTTTACTTCATCGTCGGGTTCTGGGCATCGGTATCATTCTTGCGCAGCTTTTCCTGTTCGCCGGGACGCATCGAGTACTTCTGTCCACCGATTACGCCATCACGTACGCGCTGGACCCATTTCTCGCCGGACGCCTTGATCCGTTCGCCGAGTGACTCGACGGGCTCGGCGAAGCGTGGCGGGTGGTCGGTCAGCCCGAGCAGGTCGTTCACGACGAGTATCTGGCCGTCAGCGACCGTCCCGGCACCGATCCCGATGACGGGGACGCTCGTCGCATCCATGACGGCCTTAGTCACCTCCTCAGGGACCGCCTCGATCAGCAGAAGCACCGAACCAGCCTGCTCAAGAGCGATCGCGTCCTGGACGACCTGCTCGAGTTCGTCTGCGGTGCGACCAGCGGCCACAGGGCCGCCGGTCACCGAGCTCGTTTGTGGGCGGCAGCCGACGTGCGCACAGATCGGCACGCCCGAGCGAGTCAGGCGATCGATCAGCGGGGCGAAGGTCTCGTCGGCCTCGAGCTTGATCACATCGGCCATGCCCTCGGTCATGAATCGGGCGCAGTTATTCATCGCGCTCTCGAGTGAGGTGTGGTAGCTCATGAACGGCATGTCGCCCATGATGAGGGTGTTGGGTGCCCCCCGCTTGATCGCCGCGGTGATCTGGATCGCGAAGTCGATGGGCATGTCGATCGTGCGATCATGCCCGAGAACGACCTGAGCCGCGGAATCGCCCGCGAGGAGCAGGTGCACCCCCGCGCGTTCCAGCCAGCGGGCGGTCGTCGCGTCGTACGCGGCGAGGCACGCGAACTTCTCACCCTGACGCTTCATCCTGTTCAGGGTCTTGAGCGTGATCGGGTGCTGCGGGCGGGGCTCAGAAGCTGAGGCCTGATCTCTGTTGGGTGGGGAGATGCTCACATGAGAAGTATAGGAAGACCCGCCGGCAGATCGCGTCGCTCGCCCTGAAATCACGCTCTGCAAGGGCGAAACGAGTCCGCAAGGGCTAGTGTTTCCTACGGAACGAACAACATGACGACGACCATCACCAAACCCGCCCCACTGCTCACGGATGACCAGATTCTCCGGGCGGTCTGTGGGCTCCGCCCTTGCCGACACGGCGGGCTTCGTCTTGAGACTGAATCGATCGGAACCAAGCGGGTCGTGCATCACTACGGGCACGGCGGGTGCGGCGTCACGATCGCGTTCGGGACCGCACCGATCGCGCTCGATCTGGTCGCACACGAGACCGATTCACGGGAGCCAATCGCGATCCTCGGCGCCGGAGTGGTCGGCTTGGTCACCGCACGCATGCTGGCATCAGCGGGCTATCCGGTGACGGTATACGCGGACAGGATCGGCACAGACACGACGAGCGTGATCGCGGGTGCGATCTGGTTGCCCGTGGGTATTGAGTTCGGGACGTCACCTCAAGAGGTTGAGGAACGCGACCGGATCCTTCACGCGGCGTTCGCGGAGCTGAAATCGCTCGATGCCGTGAAGTACGGCATCGAAACACTCGATGTCTACGAGCCCAAGGGGACACATACCGAGGGTGGGCTGTTTACCCCCGGATTGATTGATGAACCCGAGCTCATCGACTCGTTCCCATTCCCGAGCGATGCAACCCCAGAACGCCGATTCAGCACCCTGTATATCCACACGCCGAGGTTCCTGAGGACCCTGCTGGAGGATCTCCACACGCTCGGTGTCAGCATCAGGCAGCACCGCTTTACTTCCCATACGCAACTCGGATCGCTTGAAGAGCGGCTGATTGTGAACTGCACCGCGATGGGCTCCAGGGCTCTCTTCAGTGACAGCGCGGTCTACCCCGCACGGGGCGTCCTCGTTCACCTCAAAGCACAGGACCTGGGGTACTGTGTCCACGACGGGTACAAGTACATGTTCCCGCGGGAGGACGCCTTGATCCTTGGGGGATGTTTCCAGCCCGATCGCGATGACGATCGCCCGGACGACGAGATGGTCCGCGAGATCCTTGATCATCATCGTCGCTTCTTCGGGAGTGCCTGCGGCGTGTGATGACGCGGTGCGTCTCCTCGCGTAGACTCGGAACCCATGCCCATCCTCACCGGGACCAACCTGACCCTTTCGTTCGGCGAACGCGACATCCTCAGGGGTGTTTCTCTGACACTCGAGCCGGGCGAGAAGATCGGCGTCGTCGGTCGCAACGGTACGGGCAAAAGCACGCTGCTCAAGGTTCTGGGTGGCCTGGTCAAAGCCGACGCGGGCGATGTGAGCCCATCGCAGGGTGTGCGGATCGGATACCTGGAGCAGAACCCCAGTCTCGACCCCAACGACACGCTCCGGGGAGCCGCGGCGCGGGCGTTCGAGATCGTGGACAAGCTCCAGACTCAGCTCGATGAGATTTTCCATGCGATGGGCGATGCTCAGGGCGAGCGGCTCGAGAAGCTCCTCCGCGAGCAGGAACGGATCGAGAAGTCGATCGAAGCGGCCGGCGGGTACCACAACGACCACAAGGTCGATCAGATCCTCCACGGTCTCGGATTCACCGATGAACAGTTCGATATCCGGGTCAGGGACCTGTCGGGTGGGCAGAAATCACGCGTTGCGCTCGGGCGGCTCCTGCTCGAGAACCCGGGCGTGCTCCTCCTCGACGAGCCGACCAACCACCTTGACGTGCAGGGACGCGAGTGGCTGGAGACATTTCTGAGCGAGGAGTACCCGGGCGCGGTCATCCTGATCTCTCACGACCGCTACCTGCTCGATCGGGTCGTTTCACGGATCGTGGAGGTCGAGGACGGGCGGATCATCGAGTATCCGGGCAACTATCAGGCCTTCCGTAAGCAGCGCGTTGAACGGCGGATCACGATGCTGCGGGCCTGGGAAAAGCAGCAGACTATGTTCAAGCGGGAAGAGGCGTACATCCGCCAATACAAGGCCGGTCAGCGTGCCAAGCAGGCCAAGGGGCGTGAGTCCAAGCTCGAGCGAGCGAAGGAAGAAGCACTCGAACGCCCGGTGGAACTCAGCGACATCAAACTCAATCTGCCCAAGGCGGAGCGGACGGGCGACATCGTCATCGCGGCGAGGGACCTGAGCAAGCGTTACGACGACAAAGTACTCTTCCACGAGCTTGGCGTCCACGTTGAGCGTGGGCAACGATGGGGAATCATCGGCCCCAACGGGGCCGGGAAGACCACCCTCGTGCGCTGCCTGCTGGGCGAGCTCGAACCCGATGCCGGCAACATCAAGCTGGGTGCCAAGCTCGCGGTCGGCTACTTCTCACAGACCCGCGACGACCTGGACCCGGAGAAGACGGTCTACCGCCACATCCAGGACACCGTCCGCAAGGCGACAGATGAGCGTGTCATGATGAGTGAGCAGGACGCGCGGAACCTCGCCGGCGCGTTCCTGTTCTCGGGTCGCGAGCAGGAAAAGCAGCTGGGTGTCATGTCCGGCGGTGAGCAGGCACGTGCGGTGCTCGCTGGGCTGCTCGCGAGCGCCAAGAACGTGCTGGTGCTCGATGAACCCACAAACCACCTTGATATCCAGGCCTGCGAGCGCCTCGAGGACACCCTCGCACGGACCCATGAAAACCCGATGACCGGCGAGAAGACTTCTGGCGATTTCGACGGGACGATCATACTGATCTCCCACGACCGCGCGCTGATCGACGCCGTATGCGACCACATCCTCGTGCTCGACGGCGAAGGAGGCGCAGAGGTGTTCCCGGGGACATACTCAGAATGGAAGATCACCCAGGCCGAGCGGAGCGTTGCGAGGGACGAGCCCAGGAAGCAACCACAGATGGTGGCCCCACCCAAGCCCATCGTCCAGCAGAAGAAAATCCAGGATGCGCCGAAGAGCCGCTTCTCATGGATGCCCCTCGACAAGATCGAGCAGCGGATGAGCGACCTCGGCATCGAGATCCGAACACTCGACGCGGACCTTGGCGGGACTGAGGTCTGGACAGACTACGAAAAAGCGAACGCGCTGAGCGAGAAGCGAGACGAGCTGCAGGCGGAGCTCGATGAGCTCGAAACCGAATGGCTCCGCAAATCAGAGTAGTCAGAGCACCGCGCGAATCTTCTCGATCTGCTCGATCGCGGACTCGTGAGCGCTGGCGCGGGATTTCACGATCGCGCTGCGGAACGCGAACGGCGCGGGCAGGATCGTGAGCGGCAGGTACCAGTGCCATGTCTTGATGCCGATGGATCCCATCAGCCCGTTATACCAGTCGAACGAGCTTAAGAATGAATCCGTCAGTGGCAAACCCGGCCATACGGCAACGATGAGTAGCAGTGCGAAGATGCTGGGCAACATCGGCAAGAGACTGAGGCGAAACGTCAGCCGCTCGTTCTCCAGATGCAGCAACAGCTTTGAATCGAACGGGCTGCCGTGAGCGGCAACGGAGCACACCGCGTTCGTTTCTCCAGCCTCAAATCCTGGCAGCTTGCCTCGCTTGCTCAGCGTTCGCAAGCGATCACGAACCTCGCTCTCGCTGAGCGTCGTCTGAACGTCAGGTAGTTGCTGGTTTCTGCTGGTTTTACTCACACAGCCCTCACAATCGTCATGATCAGAATCATCAAAGCCCGTGGCGTGCAATCCGAAAAGCGGGCACGCGTTGATATCCATGTCGGCACACCATATGCATGAGTTCTGGCATGAGCACAGATCCGAACACAATCATGTCCAACGCCTTCCCCAGACCGTTCGCGTTCACTGATGTTGCATCTGCGGGACATCGGGTGCGTCAAGAAAGCCACACGGCGTTCGACGAGTCACATGCTACCCAGCTTGACGATCCACGCTGGGTCTTCGCGATGCGTGCACGGCTGGTTCTGGAGAGGCCACAGCTCCAGATTGGTCAGATCGAGGCCCTGAAGGATCTCGGGCTCAAGACGGGGCTGAATCCGATGCAGATCTGCTCGATTATCGGGACCATCGAACGAGCAATCCAAAGAGGCGGCTTCGATCTGATCGCCCATGAGGAGATCATGCGTGTGCCAGAATGTATGGGGGATGGTGTGCAGGCGCTGACCCCAAGGGCGCGTTGGATCACGTTCGGTGTGCTTTTCGCCTGGGCGCTCTCGGTCGCGGGGATCATGCAGCTTGTCGCATAAAAAACCGCCCTTGCGGGCGGCTGATTGTGATCATTCAACATCCTTGCCTTCGACCACGTCCGTGATCGGCGGGGCCTCGTGCGGCGGATCGCCGCCGGCCTTCATCCGACGGAAGTACTCGTGGTACGCCCCCATGGCCTTGGCACCAAAGATCCACATGATCGGGATGTTCGCAACGAGCATGACACCCAGACCCAGCGTGGTCCACATATCGAGTTCATGGTCGGTCGCGATGAATGCCTTCTTGTCCGGTCCGAACAGCGGCATGGCGAGGATTGTGGTGAGAAGGATCAGGAGTGAGTAGATCACCTTGTACACCAATACCGCAGGTTTCGCGGCTTCCTCACCGTGCGTCCCGAAGAAGTAGTAGATGCCCTGCTCACCGTAATACGACCAGGAGATCATCGTCGAGATCGCGAACAGCCAGGCAGCGATCATCACGAGCCACTTGCCCAAGCCGGGGAACTGACGGTCGAACGCGTACGCGGTCATGGATGCGCCGGCATAATCGCCGTAGATCCCGAGGTCGAAGGTACCGTCCTCGTTCTCTCGGAGATGCGGCGTGATCTCCGAATCCAGTGAGTTCCATGACACAACCCAGTTGTCATCTTCATCGCGACCGACGGTCCCCGTAATTTTGCGTAGATCTCGGCCGGTATTGGTGTCCATATCTGCCGCGACAACAAAGAACACAGACTCGCCGTCGCGCCATCCGGCGAGATTCTCGGGGGTCTGGCGGATTCGGCGGGCCTCCTGCGTCAGCTTCGGAAGAGCCGGTGTCTCGATCGTCCACTCGCCCTCTCTGACCTCGCCCGTGTCCGAATCTACCGCTGGCACAAACTGGATCTGCGAAGCATCCGCGAACTGTGTCTCAGGAGCACGGTTGTAGGCACCTGTCGAGAGAATCACGAGCGCGGTGAGCGTGCACACAACGATCGTGTCGATGAACGGCTCAAGCCCAGCCACGATTCCCTCACGGACCGGCTCATCGGTCTTGGCAGCGGAGTGAGCGATCGGTGAGGATCCCTGCCCAGCTTCGGAGGAGAAGAGCGCCCGTTTCACGCCCCACATCATCGCGTAGACAAAGGTCCCGCCGAGGAACGCGCCGACCGGCGGCGGCGAATCGATACCCAGCCCCGCTTTCACGATGAGCGCGAGCATCGCAGGGACATCACCGATGTTCGCGCCGAGCACGACGAGCGCTGCGATGACGTACAGGGCGCACATGATCGGCACGATGCGGCCCGCGACCGCACCGATACGCTTGATCCCGCCGATGATGACGAGTCCGACGGCAACCGTGAGCACAATCCCGGTCACGACTTGCGGTATCTGGAAGTAGGTGTTGGTGATATCCGCGACATTCCAGGCCTGGAACATGTTGCCGCCGGTGACGGCTGAGATGATTAGCGTGACGACAAAGATGCCGCCGATGATGGTGCCGATCGGTGCCAGCCCCCACTCCGCAAAGCCCTTTTTGACGACGAACATCGGTCCGCCGTGCGGGTTCTCAGGATCGTCCGTGTTACGGAAGAGCATCGACTGGGTAACTTCTGTCATTTTCAGTGACATGCCCAGCAGGCCGATGACCCACATCCAGAAAATCGCGCCCGGGCCACCCAGGGCCACCGCGATCGCGACACCCGCGATATTGCCGAGCCCCACGGTCGCCGAGAGGGCCGCAGAGAGTGCCTGAAAGTGGTTGATCGCGCCGGGATCGTCGTGGTCGTCGTACTTGCCACGTACGACGGATACACCGTGTGTCAGTGCTCGGTATTGCCCGAAGCCGGACCAGATCGTAAAAACGAGCCCTGTCGCGAGCAGTGCGTACACGGTGTAATCCGAGAAGAGCACACCGTTGATAGAGTTAATGGTGTCATTGAGTGACATACGGTCCCCGTTGACTAGGTACTGATTGCTGAGAGGTAAACGATGGAAATCATCGCACAGAGTGACGATAAATGCAAATCCGGGCTGGTTGTGCTAGGTTGAGCCCATGTGGTCACTTTCGGTCATCACGCGTACTGTACTCCTTGGTCTGCGCAGCCGTGAGCAAGAGTTTGCAGAGGAGCACGCAGTGAGGGGCATCGACTCTCTCCGGGAGATCGACCTGCATCCCCTTGTATCGCAGTCCTTTACCGAGTCTTCACACGAGGCGATACGCGAAGCATGCTTCCCAAGCCCGGCTGATGGCCTGCCGGGCAGGAACGCGCGTGATCGCGTCGATCTGGTCCTGCTTCCCGAGGGGAAAAAGGCACTCTACGACCCTGTAGATGCCCACAAAGAGCTCCATAAAGCCACCGGCACACTGTTCGAGTCCGTCGCTGAGCTGCCCGGGCTGAACGCTACTGAGTGCGATCCGAGCGAGGCCTTCTGGATCGAGATCAAGGCGATTCCCCAGTTTCGGTATGTCGATGGGGTCCCGCAACCAAACTCCAAGTATGCCAACGAACTCATCAACGGCCCCGCGGAGGATGTGGTGAAGCTCGCCGCGGATCCGATGATCCGCCACGGAGGGGTGCTGGTCCTGCTGTTCACCGAGTTGGAGGAAGCCGGAGAACACGATCTCGCGATGGCGATACGCACGATGATCGATCGCGATTTGCCAGTCGGCATGCCGGATATCGAGAAGCTCCCGATCCAGGATCGTGGCGGGAACGCCTGGTGTACGCTGGGGTTGATACCGGTGCGGTTCTGATCAGAACGGTTCAAGCCCGGCGTAGCGAGCGATGATCTTGGCGGCGTTCTCGGCGGCGTGCTGCTCGTCGTACACCTTGCCGATCGACTCGAGCTCGCGGACCTGAGTCGCGAAGGCGTCTTGATCCTCTAGCAGCCCGACGACCTTGTCCGCGATCGGCTCGCTGCCTCCGAAATGCGGAACGAGTTCGGGCGAGATCTCTCGCCCCGCGATGAGGTTCGGGAGCGTGATGTAGTCCGTGCGGATCAGCCAGCGGGCGATCAGGGTCCAAACCACCCGCCCGAGCTTGTACACGATGACCATCGGCTTGTGCTGGCGTGCAATCTGGAGCGTCACGGTCCCGGAGACGACGATCGCGAGATCACACCACCGGACGACCGCGTCCGTGCTCCCGTGCCTGATCTGGAGCGACTCGGGCCAGTCAAGCCCGGCATCGCGTGCGATATCACGGAGGACGGGCTCGATCTCCTCGCGGGTTGCTGCGACGATGCCCCGCATGTCCCGGTGCTCGTTGTTGAGCTTGATGTACGCGCCGAGAATCAACGGAAAGTTTTTGCGCATCTCGCTGGGCCGCGAGCCCGGCATCAACGCGATGTTTTGCTCGCCGCGGGGCCAGTCCGCGATCTGCCGATCGAGCCCGTCGAGATCGAGCGACTCGTCAAAGAGCGGGTGGCCGATGAACGTGGCCTCAACCCCTCGAGAACGGAACCAGTCCTGCTCGAACGGGAGCACGCACATCACATGATCGGTGAGGCGACGGAGCTTTCTGATTCGCCACGGGGCCCACGCCCAGAGCTGGGGCGCGACGAGGTGGACGATGCGTGCACCGGCCGCCTTGGTGAGCTTGCACACAGGGAAGTTGGCCGCGGGAGAGTCAACAGGGACATGAACCGCGATACGGTTCTCCTGAAGCCACCGCTCGATGTTCGTGTTGATGCGCTTGTGTTCCCTGATCTTTGCGAGCCCCGGGAGCCCCATCACGGCATCGTCGCCGGTGATCTCGATAACCTCAGCCCCAGCGGCTTGCATCTTGCGACCGCCCCACGCGTAGATCCTGAGCTTGGGGTAGGCATTGCGGAGACGCGTGATGACCGCGGCCGCGTGGTCGTCGCCGGACGGCTCGAAGGCCGTAAAGAGGATCGCGGGTTGATCAATCGCCTGTTCCACGCGCCAACATTAGGCGCGTCTGGCACAGGATCGCGATCGATACAGCTCAGAACCCGGCCGCGGCAAACCAATCGCTCGGCTTGGCCTCCAGTGCGAGCGAGATCGCCACGAGGGACTCCACGCTCGGGAGGTGCGTCCCGCGTTCAATCGAGCTGAGCTGCGACACAGAAACGGAACTCAGTTCCGACAACTCCCGGAGGGTCCAGCCACGCTCGGTCCGAGCCAGCCTGATCTGCCTCCCGAGCACACCACGCAATCGGTCCATGGGACGCTGCCCAAGCCCGAGCTGCTCTGAGGCCTGTGAGAGGACCCGGCGCATATCGTCGGCACTGAACGGCTTCGAGATGTAGTCGAATACATCCTGCTTAAACGTCTCACGCATGGAATCCAGTGACGGGTAGCCCGTGACGACGATCACGCACTGCTTTGGCCATCGCGTCCGTATTTCGCGGAGCACATCCTCACCGGAGTGCTTACCCATCTTGATATCCAGCATGATCACGTCTGGGTGCATCTCTGCAGCCCTCCTGAACAGCTCGTCCGGGGTCGCAACGGTGGTGACATCGTGCCCCTCGCCCTGAAGCGTCCCGGCGATGTATTCGCGAAAATCGGCGTCATCGTCGAGAGACAGGATGGTCAGGGGTACAACATGGTCGGTCGTCATGGCGTTCGCGTTCATATCGAGCTCCGCAACGGGTGCTTTGTGCTTCTTCAAAGCATACCGAAACCGAGGCAACAAATCACGATCAAAAGATCCTTTTTTTACTGCCTCGCCGTATTTTACGTCATCCAGTGATTTTCACTCTCCCTCGGGACGCTCCTGAGGCAGCATGACCTCGAATACTGCCCCGCTCGTTCCCGAGCTTGATCTGTTCGTTGCTGTGAGAAGCCCGCCGTGTTCACGGATAATGCCGTGTGCAACCGCGAGCCCGAGCCCGGTTCCCTGAGCATCGAGGCGGGTCGATACGAATGGCTCGAACAGACGATCGATGAGTTCCACATCGATACCTGGCCCGTTATCGATCACACGGATGGCGAGCCATGGCATCGATTCACGCGTCTCGTGTTCCACTTGGATCGTCACCTGGGGTGCCGGTGCTTCAGATTCGACCAAGGCATCAACCGCATTCCTGATCAGATTCACAAACACCTGCACCAATCGATCCGGATCGCATACCACGCTGATTGAATCCGCGTACGCGTTGACAGCAATACGCACTTCTCCCGCCGCCTGCTTCCGATCGATTTTGACAAGCGTGACTGCTTCATGTATCAGCTCGACCAGGTCAGCGTGTTCATTGAGAGGAGGACGGACACGCGCGAAATCCAGCAACCCTTCTGAGAGCGTCTCCAAGCGACCGACTACGCGGACAAGCAGCGCCACCTCGGTGTCGGAGAGTTCTCGATCCCGGTTGAGCTTTTCGACCAGCCCTTTGACGACCGCCAGAGGCGTGTTGAGCTCGTGGGCGATGCCCGCGCTCATCATGCCGAGGGATGCGAGGCGGTCCGCGCCCTCGAGGTTTTTCCGAGCGGTTTCGAGGAGGTGGTTCTTCTTGTGCAGATCCGCGGCGGTCTGTTCGAGGCGATCAAGCGCATCCGCGAGCTCGTGCTCATGCGATCGGAGTGCATGGATCGCCTCGTTCCTCGATCGCATAATCGAGCCCAGCTCATCCGCCGGGATCTCCGCGTCTGGGATGATGTCTCGCATCCGATCGCCCTCTGCAACGGCCTGATCGGCTTGCAGCATGGCGCTGATCGGGCGGTACACGTGCTGCGGGAGCACAAAGAGTTCGAGGGCCGCGGCGACCAGCCCGTACCCGACGAGCAGCGTCGTAATCACGAGCAGGTAGACCAGCTGGATCGCATCACGGGCACGGTCGGAGCGGGCTCGCACGAGGAGGAATCGGTCTTGATCATCCAGCCAGCAGATCACACCGGCAGCGAACTCGTCCGCTGGTGCGGGAACTGCGGCTCTTGGCTCACGCCTCGCCTGAAACAAGATCTGATCTGGAATCCCAATCGTCGCGTCCCCGCCGGTCAACACCCTGCACTCCGCCTGGATCTGGTCGGGGACACGGATCTCACCGGTTGCCGCTTCTTCCTCGAGCAGGATGCTCAGCACACGCTGACCGAGATCGATCTCAGCGCCGTAGATCACCTTCGACATGGCCGGACGGATCGCGATGAGCAGGATTGTCCCAAGCCCAAGCGAGAAGGCGGTATGCAGCACGATGAGCTTTTTGCGGATCCGCATCCCCGAGAGGATCCGGTACGTCGAAAAGCGTCGCCCCGACGGCGTTTGATCAGTCGTCCTATCCAGATCTTTGATCACGGCATTCCTTCACGAGAACTCGGTCAAACCCGGCGGCTCGGCAATCATAGTGATCATTCGTACGCGGGGTCCTGCCATCGAGAAACCGGAAAGCCTGGCTCTGGGCCGTGCGAGGCCCGTCAGGCGTACGCCAATCAGTTCATCCACTGACTCCTGTTCACATGTGATCAACGCCTATTCTTGGGCGTATGGCAGAACGTGAACGAGGTCAGATCCAGAACACGCGCAGGCGCAACGCAGGCGGTGACGCTCAAATCCGCGATGCTCGTGATGCTGCCTACAGACACCTGAGCGCACACGCGAAACGCTACCCTGACCTGCTGCCAAGCGAGATCAACACCGGATCTCTGGAGGCGAGAGACGCCAGCCTGGCGATCGCCATCGTTGATGCGTCGGTCCGCCGCTGGCGGACACTCGAGTACATCATCGAGACCGTGAGCGGGCACGCATCCCACGAGATCGAGCCGAGACTCCGCGCCGTGCTGCTCGGGGGCGCGGCCCAGCTGCTCCTGCTGGATCGGGTCCCGCCCCACGCGATTCTCGATGAGTCCGTGTCGTGGGCCAAGCGTCACATCCGCCCCGGGGCGGGCGGGATGGTGAACGCCGTGCTCCGTAAAGTCGCTCGGGTACGGGGTGAGCAGGCCGAGGATGCCTGGGAGCACCATCTGGATGCGATCCCGCTGAGTGAAGGCGGGTTGCTCCGACTCAATGGGGTCGAGCTCCCGGAGCATGGGCGCAGGCGCCTCGGGATCGCGTGCGCGCTCCCCAACGCCCTGCTGCAGAGATGGGAAGCGATGTACGGCGACCCGACTCCACAAGCGTTGCACACCATTTGCAAGCCCCCCACGATCCTGTACTCAAAGCACTGTGACTCGCTGTCTGAGCATGACGACATGATCCCGCATTCGTCAGGCGATCATCACGTGTTTTCCGGGAGTCGTTCAGGACTACTCGCGTTGCTTGAATCGGAATCTGCGCTCTGGGTGCAAGATCCCGCGAGCAGCGCCACGTTGGGCCAGCTGCAACTCGACAGCGAGCCGGGGCTTGCCATCGATCTGTGTGCGGGCCAGGGCACGAAGACCCGCCAGCTGCGAGCTATGCTCCCCGACTGCAGTGTGATCGCGAGCGAGATCGACCCCAAACGGCTGCGGTCGCTCCATGACCAGTTTTCGGATGATCCGCAGGTTCAGATCGAGCACGTCCGCGATCTGAATGCCCCGTACGCTGAATCCGCCGACTTCGTTCTGGTCGATGCCCCCTGTTCAAACACCGGCGTCCTGCCTCGGCGAGTTGAAGCCCGCTATCGCCCGCTCGATTCGCAGCTCAAGCGTCTTGCCGCGATGCAGCGAGAGATTCTGCGTCACGCGCGGGCACTGCTGGCCCCGGGTGGGACACTCGTCTATTCGACGTGCAGCGCCGAGATCGATGAGAACGAGGCGCAGGCAGATTGGGTGTCGAAAGAGCTCGGGCTGGAGCTCCTCGAGTTGGCAAGGATTGAGGCGAGTGGGCAGCCCGGAGACTCGCCCAGCACGTATCAGGACGGCGCGTTCTCCGCCCGATTCAGAAGGAACGATTGAGAATGTTCGACATTTTTCCTCGATCCAACACGGCTACAGATTTCTCGCTTAAACTCTTCTCCCGACTTGGTCTTTCGTGAGGTACGGATCATGAACCTGATGGACATCCTTGACCCCGCGTGCATCATCGCACCGCTCGATTCGACAGACAAGCAAGCGGTCATCAACGAGCTGATCGACCGGATGGGGGACTCGGGAAACGTCTCGGATGTTGAATCGCTCAAGGAAGCGGTGTGGACCCGAGAGCAAACACGGACCACCGGCATCGGCCACGGCCTGGCGATCCCGCACGGGAAGTGTGCGAGTCTCAAGACGCAAGCGTTGGCGATCGGCAAGCCGGCCGCACCGATCGACTTCGAGGCGATCGATACCCAGCCGGTCCAGCTCGTGGTGCTGCTCGCCTCCCCGCCGGACAAAACCAAGGATCATATCGAGGCGCTCGCGCACATCAGCCGCCTGATCAGCGACGCAGATTTCCGCGAGCGGATCTATAGCGCGAGCTCACCCGACGAAATCTTCGAGCTCGTCAGCGAGCAAACCGCCTGATCATTGAACATGGCTCGGCCGGCGGTCTGCGATCGCGCCAGCCAGCAGCTCGAGGCGTCCGAGAGCCCGATCCGCGCATACTTTGTAGTACACATGTGGGAAGAGCGTCACGAGCGCGATGCTCAGCCCGAACGCCGTCGTGTAGAGCGCTTCGGCGATGCCGCCCGCGACGATCGCGGGGTCCGACACGCTCGCGGCCTCACCGAGCAGATCAAAGCTCTGGATGATCCCGGTCACGGTTCCGAGAATGCCCAGCAGCGGCGCGGCGGCGATAATGGTGCCAAGCGTCGGTGAGAACCGTTCGATCGAGCTTCTGAGCATCTCGATGTGTCCGATGAGCGCCGAATCAGAAGTGGAGTTGTTTCTCAGCGCCGCATGCACAAGACGCCCTTCGAGCGTCTTGTCGCGGCTTGAGCGCTTCAGGAGCTCCTCGCGATCGGGCTGCTGGAGTTGATTCATATACCGCATGAGCTGGGAGGGCCCTCTGCGCTGCCCGAAAGTCCAGAATACGAAGCGCTCGAAGATGAGCGTCAGTGAGAGCACGCTCATGAGCAGGAGCGGGTACATCACCCATCCGCCGGCCTGAAAAAACTGGATCGCCTGATCGAGCATCGCGATGATGCTAGCACGCATACGCGTGCGTCGCTAAGATCACGCGTGAAACACACACCGACCCAATCTGGTGCACCGCACGATCTGCGCAGCGTGATCGAACGCGTTGACGCACATCTCGAAGGGTTCCTCGATCGGAGGGCATTGCCGGGCAAGCTCGATTCGGCTATCCGGTACAGCCTGCTGGGTGGCGGGAAGCGGATCCGACCTGCCCTTGCGTGGTACAGCGCTGTTGCCTGCGGAGCCGCGGGCGAGATCAGCCTTGAGGCCGGGGCGGCGGTGGAGATGATCCACGCCTTCAGCCTGATCCATGACGACCTGCCCGCCCTCGATAACGACGATATTCGCCGTGGGCGCCCGACGCTCCACGTTCACGCCGGGGAGGCGATGGCCATTCTCGCCGGTGATGCGCTGCTTTCCCTGGCGTACGAGTCCACGCACGAGCACCCGGACCCCGACGTCGCTCTTCGACTGAGCAAGGAACTCGCCCATGGGACCAGGGCGATGATTGAGGGCCAGATTTACGACACGCTCGGTGGGCTGCCGGAGGGTATCGGCGAAATCGAAGCGGTGGACCTGATCCATCGGAACAAGACCGGAGCGCTCCTGCGAGCAAGCTGCCGCATGGGTGCTGTCGCTGCCGGCGCGGAAGAGCGGGCTCTTGACCTGCTGACCCGTTTCAGTGAATCCATCGGGCTGCAGTTCCAGATTATCGATGATCTGCTGGACGTGGAAGGGAGCAGCCAGGCCGTCGGCAAGGCACTGGGGAAGGACGCCGCCGCGGGCAAGCGGACCTATCCAGAAGTCGTCGGGGTGGAACAGTCGCGACGCATCGCCCAGACGCTGGGCTCAAAGGCATCCGAGGCCCTGGATGAGCTCGATTCGCTCGGTCTTGGCGATACGAGTCCGCTCCGCTTGCTTGGTGACATGCTGACCCACCGTGAGGCGTAGACTGGCTGCTGGTTATCGGATGACGCCTGATTTCTTGTATCTGGTCCTGCTGATCCGCCGAACTGACGGGGTGCAAGACCAGTAGCTTCTGCGGTGGCGTGGATTCCCGTGTCTCTCTATACTTGTGTTGGCCTTGCCTGCTCGGAACGGACTCGCTTGAAAGGACTCCATGGGCTTGCTCTCTCAGATCCAATCTCCACGTGACCTCCAGAAGATGTCCATCGCCCAGCTTGAGGAGCTCGCACGTGAGATCCGCGGAGCCATCATCGATAAGGTCTCACGCAGCGGCGGCCACCTCGCTCCGAACCTTGGCGTCGTCGAGCTGACGATCGCGATGCACCGCGTTTTCGATTTCGCGCACGACCGCCTGCTCTTTGATGTCGGGCACCAGTGCTATCCGCACAAGCTGCTCACCGGTCGTCTCGCAAAGTTTGAGATGCTCAGGACCAGCGCGGGGATCTCTGGGTTCCCGGAGCCCTCGGAGAGCGAGTACGACCTCTTCCGGGTGGGCCACGCGGGGACTGGCATATCCACCGCGGTTGGCATGGCCCGTGGAGATGAGCTTCAGGGCACCTCTTTCCTCCCGGGCGAGCGCCAGGACGGGAAACGCGTCGTTTCGTTGATCGGCGATGCGTCCATCGTCAACGGTGTCGCAATGGAAGGGCTGAACAATGCCGGCACGCTCAGACGCCAGTTCCTCGTCGTGCTCAACGACAACGGGATGAGCATCTCCAAGCCGCAGGGGGCGATGGCCCAGTACTTTGATCGCGTGCGTGTTTCTCACACCTACAGCGATTTCAAGAAAGGGGCCAAGGAACTGCTCAGGCATGTTCCGGGTGGCGGGTACATCAAAGAAGCGTACCACCGCGTGGGCGAGATGACGAAGGCCGCGATCGCGGAGGACTCATGGTTCGAGCAGTTCGGACTCCTGACCGTCGGGCCTGTTGATGGGCACGATCTCCCGACGTTGATCGAGTTTCTGACAGAGGCGCGCGACATCGATCGCCCCATGGTTCTGCACGTCAAGACGACAAAGGGCAAAGGGCTCGACATCGCAGAGGAAGACGCGACGAAGTTCCACTCACCCAAGGCGTTCAAGGTTGAGCGTGATGAGCGGCTTGGTTGCCGGATCGAGATGAAATCGGGGGGGCGCTCGTTCACCGCCGCGTTCGGAGATGCGTTGGTGGATCTCATGAACAGAGACGAGTCCGTGGTCACCGCTACGGCCGCGATGCCCGACGGGACCGGGGTTGTTCGCGCGATCGAAGCACACCCGACCCGGAGCTTCGATACGGGCATCTGCGAGTCTCACGCACTGGACATGATGGCGGGCATGGCCAAGTGCGGGCTGAAGCCGTTCTTCGCGGTCTATTCCACCTTCCTGCAGCGAGCGTTCGATCAGGCTTTTCAGGAATCGGCCCTCCAGGGCCTCCCAGTCCGCCTCTGCCTCGATCGGGCAGGCCTGGTCGGTGGGGATGGTGCGGTGCACCACGGGTTCTGCGATACCGCGATCCTCCGGACACTGCCGGACGCGGTGCTAACAGCCGCGATCGATGAGGCATCACTCGTCGCATCGCTTGAGTTCATGCGCACCTGGGAAGGTGGTCTGAGCAGTGTTCGCTATCCACGCGATGACGTTGATGACCGCTTCGGTACCGCGGAGCCCTTCGAGATCGGCAAGGCACGCCTGCTCTCACCCGAGTTTTCGGATCTAGATGCCCACAAGCCCGATGTTGCCGTGCTCGCGTACGGCACGCCCGCGATCGCTGCCTCCGACGCCATCCGATTGCTCGGGGACGAGTACAGGGTCGCGTTGTATGACGCCCGGTTTGCGAAGCCTGTTGACACGGCGCTCGTGCGAGATCTAGCCGAGCGGCAGATCCCGATCCTTACACTTGAAGATCACTCGGTCGTCGGCGGTTTCGGCAGCGCCGTGCTCGAGAGCTGCCAGGAGATGGGGCTCTACAATGCCCGCGTCGTACGTCACGGCATCCCCGATCACTGGATCATCCAGGATTCAAGGAATGATCAGCTCGCGCAGGTCGGTCTGGATGCCGAAGGTATCGCGCGCATGATCCGCCACGCGTACGCCCCCAGCGAGCACGCGTGCTTCATCGCCAAGCCCACCCCGCGACCTGAGCCCAAACCGGCCGTGCAGAATCCGTCGCTCGGTGTGTGACCGTTACGAACTGAGACCATGAAACGCCGAGTCGCGCTGATCTCGAACAAGAACAAGCCCAAGGCCACTGAGGTCTGGTCTGAGATCCGTTCGCTGATCGAAACGCACGGGCAGCTTGTCGCCGAGCTACAGACGCGAGAAGAAAACGGCCTGCCCGATCCCGAGGATGTGGATCTGGTGATCGCGCTGGGCGGAGACGGTACGATCCTGTCGGCTGCCCATAAGTGCCTGACGCTGCGTGCTCCGTTGCTCGGGGTCAACACCGGCAAAGTCGGGTTCATGGCGGGCTATGAGCTTGATCGTTTCAAAGCGAATGCCCCGGGCCTGCTCGGCGGTGAGGCACTTAACATCAAGCCGGTCATCCCGCTGCACGGGGTCGTTCGAGATACCAAGGGCCGGCCGGTCTTTTCTTCCTTTGCGTTGAACGAGTTCGTGGTCAGCGCGGGCCCTCCGTTCCGCATGATCACCCTTGATATCTCGGTCGATGAGCAGGTCGGCCCGCGGGTTTCCGGCGACGGGATCATCGTCTCAACCCCGCTCGGCTCGACGGCCTACAACGTCTCAGCCGGCGGCCCAATCGTTGCCCCGGACGTGAATGCCATGACGGTCACACCGATCGCGGCGCACTCGCTGAGTTTTCGCCCGATCGTGATTCCCAGCAGTTCCGAGGTGGCCATCCGGGTGTGCAACGCGAACTCGATCGAGAACTCGGGCACCACCCTGATCATCGATGGCCAGTTCGACCACCGCCTGCAGGATGGCGATGTCCTCCGCGTTTCTGCGGCGAAGGAACAGATCGGCTTCGTGCTCGATCCCCGGGTCAGCTACTGGAACACCCTGCTCAATAAGATGCACTGGGCCAGTGAGCCAAACGCGAGCGGAATAAAGCGTCGCTTCTGAGACTTCTTCACCCTGCATGACTGGTCCACAAACACAAGCCCGCCTGGTCGCGTCCCCTCACGCGCTGCAATGCCTGGAGGTGTGGGGCGGTTCGAACCGGGCTGACCGAACCGCATCGGTGCCCGGGCTCGATATCAGCGTCCACTCCGATCCGATAGAGGGTGACCGCGGAGGCGATCTCTACCTCATCTCATCGTGCTCAAGCGGCTGGATCTCAAGGATCCTCGTTGCGGACGTGTCAGGGCACGGTAGTGTCGTGACCGATCTGTCCGCAGAACTCCGTCGGGCGATGCACAAATCGATCAACACGGTGGATCAGTCGAAGTTCGCCCGGAGACTCAATGAGGCGTTCGATGCGTTCGCGAGCGATGGGCGTTTCGCGACCGCCCTGCTCATGACCTACTTCGCGCCGAGCAGGCACCTCATCATTGTGAACGCGGGGCATCCGCCCCCGCTGCGCAAGAGACGCGGAGAGAACAAGTGGGCTCCGATGGATCGCAGCTCGGACGACGCGATCACGGAGACTTCGAGCGAGATTCGGGTCGGGCTGATGAATCTTCCTCTCGGAGTTATCGCTTCAACACAGTATGAGCAGATCGCGTTCAAGCTCGAACCCGGGGATCGGGTGTGCGCGTACACAGATGCCTACGTCGAGGCGATCGACAGCGAGGGCAAGCAGATCGGCACCTCCGGCTTCCGGGAAATGCTTGAGCAATGCCCGCTCGACACGCCGATCAATACTTTCTCGCAGGTCGTTGCTGATATGTTCCAGCACAAACGAGTCTCGATCGCTGACGACGATCGGACGCTCGTGCTGATGGAGAACAACGGCACCGAGAGCCCCAAAGTCACGGTCCCGATGGTGCACAACTGGCTCAAGCACAACTTCGGGCTCGGGCACACAGACACGGTCCCGAGCACCACGTAGCCAGAGATTACTGGTCCTCCGGCTCCTCGTCATCGAAGGCAGGCGCCCCGATGAACAGCTCGTCCGGGTTGACGATGGCAACGATCGTGTCGCCGGGCATCGGCTCGGCCGGCTTGTCGGTCGTCCAGACCACGACGCCCCCACTCGGCTTGAGCGTGAACAACGGGACGATAGATGATCCGTACAGCGTCCTGTAGTTGCCGTAACTGAACTCATCTGAAATGGTGGTCGCCTTGATTACCCAACCATTGTGAAGGCGAGATTCAAGGCCGGCGAAGTCGGCGTCCGCTCCGAAAAGCACCCTCCATCGCCTATCAGAGTGATGTCCATCCTCGGGCGTCTTCTTCTGCTTGTGCGGCTGGACCTGATACAGACTCGACGTCTCAAAGTACCCCTTAAAACGCTGAAGCGCGAGGGTGTTCACCTCATCGTTGGGTGTGGTCGCGAAGACACGCCCGATCCCGCGCATATCGAGGTCGGTGATGTCCGGGATGGTCAGGATGTTGTCCTGGATTGCGTCGAGCCCGTCCATGCGTGCATCACGGACATTTGAACGGTTGCTGTCTACGAGCAGGACCTTGTAGCCGCGTTGGTGCAGCATCCTGGCGATGGCACGCGCCCAGTACGGCGCTCCAATAAAGAGCACGCCCTGTGGGTTCTGATCCGCGACCCTGAGCATCTTCGCGGCCCAGGGCGTGGTCAGGCCGTAGAACGCCACCGTCCCGATGATGACAGAGAACGTCAGCGGCACGATCTGCTCGGCGTCCTCAGTGCCCAGGCCAAGCGAGAAGATCGAGGCACCCGCCGCGGCCACGATCCCGCGGGGCGCAAGCCAGGCGATGAACATCCTCTCGTTCAGGCTCAGGCCGGCACCAACCGTCGCAAGGAAGACCGCCACCGGACGCGCGACGAGAATCAGCACCGCCAGGAACAGGAGCACACGCATCCAGTCGAGCTGGGCAAGCTGATCGATCTGCAAGCGGGCCGAGAGCACGATGAACAGCGCCGCGATAAGCAGCACGCGGAGGTTTTCCTTGAACTCCAGGATATGGTGGACGTCAACCTTCTTCTGATTCCCCAGGGCGATGCCCATCACGGTCGTCGCGAGCAGCCCAGACTCGGGCATGACCTCGTTGGAAGCGGTGAACGCGGCAACGACGAGCATGAGTGAGACCGGATTCTGAAGGTAGTCCGGCACGAGGAACCGGGTCATCACGGTCCGGAGGAGAACTGCGGCCAAGAGACCGAACCCGGTGCCTGCCACGATCGTGACCAGGATCGCCTGGACGACCGAGCCGACGTCGTTCATCTCGGAGTTCACGGAAATGACCTCGAAAACCAGCACGGCCGCGAGCACGCCGATCGGATCGATGACGATCCCCTCCCACTTGAGAATAAGACCCGAGTCACCGCTCGGACGGATGTGGGTGAGAAGCGGGCCAACCACTGTTGGGCCCGTCACGATCAGAATCGCGCCGAGGAGGACTGCGATGGAACGGTCGAGATTGAAGATGTAGTACGCGCTGATGCCGGCGATGATCCAGGTGATGAGCGCACCGGTCGACACGAGCAGGGTAACCGGCTTCCACGTGCTCTTGAGTTCCTTGAAGTTGAGCGTCAGGCCACCCTCATAGAGGATGAGTCCGACCGCGATCCCAACCGCCGCGAGCAGGACATCGCTGCTGAAGAGCGAGTCCGGGTCCAGCGCGAACTGGGCAAACCTCGTTCCTTCCAGAACGGTACGCGCAACCGGCCCAGCGAGGATGCCGATCAGCAGGAGGAGCAGAATGGACGGGACTCGGATCTTCCATGCGAGCCACTGGGCACCTACCCCGAGCACAAAGATCATCGCGAGTGCGATGCCAACGGCGTGTCCAGATGATGCTGCGAGGGTGAGCATGATTCGTCCGTGGGTCAGGTGAGAGGATCCGTTCTCAGCGGGGACATTTTAGCAGATTGTTCGCTCCGCATGACCTCAAACGATGGGCAAGTCGTCTGCAACAGGCAATGATCGGGACACACACGATGTTTTGCGTCTCGGAGCACTCCAGAACGAATACATACGCATGGCCACGCCCGACACACCTCCCGGAGATATCCCCATCGCGATCGTCGGTGGCGGCATGGCTGGGCTGAGCTGCGCTCAAAGACTCAAAGAGCACGGCCTGAACCCCCTCGTCATCGACCGAGGCCGGAACGCGGGCGGACGGATGACTTCAAGACAGATCACCCACCTCGGCCGTGAGGTCTGGTTCGATCAGGGGGCATCCAAGCTTGATGCGCGTTCAGATCGGCTCAGGACATACGCCGAGCGGTTGGTCAGCCAGGGTGTCGCGACATGGCGGACCAAAAACGAGATTTTCGGTGAGCCCTCAATGCGGGCCATCGTGTCCTCCTTGAGCGAGGGGCAGGACGTATTGTGTTCTGCGGAAGTGCGTTCCATCCGACGGGATGTTGATCGGTTCATCCTGACCGTGCAGCGTTATGGCGAGGAATCCCCCGTCACGATCTCCGCAGACCACGTCGTGATCGCCTCACCAGCCGAGCAGTCGATCAGAATCCTTGAGCAGAGCGGCCTGACCGCGCCGGCTGCCCTGAGGTCTGTCCGATCCTCCACGGCTTGGATGATTATGTTCGCCTTGTCGGGCATCGATCTTGAGGAGGAGTGGATTCGCCTGGATGGGAACGAGCAGGATCTGCTGCAAGAGGTCCGCCTCAGGCGTGTCGCCCCCAGCACCTTCAGCATCGTCGGGGAGATGAAATCACAACTCGCGACATCGCTCCGGGATCAAGACCCTCAAGTCATCATGGATCGGATGATGGAGTCCTGCAAATCGATGCTTGAGCAGTTCCTGCACACGCAGATTACACCAGATCAGAGCAGCGATCCTCATGTGCATCGCTGGGGCTTCGCGAGACCGTTGATGCAGATCCGAGCACCCTATCTGATCGAGAACGAAACGGATATAGCGTTCGTGGGTGACTGGCTCTCCGGGCCGCAAGGCGAATGGCGTGATGCCGAGGCCGCGTTCTTAAGCGGGATATCCGTCGCAGATTATCTCGCCGAACTGCGATAGCCCAGGAGCGTATCGATTCAGCATCCCGCGCGGTGTCGCTCTGATCGGAGAGCTATTCACGAGCCAGAGTCGAGACCGGATGATTGTGCACCTGAGCACGGACAGTTTGCTGCTCGGACTGAAACAAACGCTGGGGAGAATCCAGCATCAACCCTGCAACTTCGGAAACAGGAAACTGGCATGTAAAAAGACCTCAGCAGATGCTGAGGTCTTTGAACGAGGCGGACGGGACTCGAACCCGCAACCTCCGGCGTGACAGGCCGGGGCTCTAACCAATTGAGCTACCGCCCCTGGTAGCATTTCAGGTCAGCCCGTGGGCGTTCCTGAGAGAGACGATGGTATTCCAAGTCTCGGGAGTGTCAAGCAAAGTGAGCCGGCAAATCGACGTTTCAGAGCAGTTCTGCGCGATTCTCTCCGCTATCGGTCGGACATTCAGGTGTCGGCCTGATTGAGTTCAATCCGGTCGGGATCCTGCACATTAAACGGCATTCCCTCGGGGGCAACCTTGCTGCCGGCGACCCAGAGCATCCCGACGGCGACGCCCATTGCGACAACGCCGAGGAACATGAGTGCGGTGTAGACATCGGGCCCAGCGTTACGCTGCTGACGACCACCCGGCATTTGCATTCCAAACTGACTCATTGGAGTGCTCCTTTCGATTCAGGTGATGCGTTTCAGCTGCCGATCTTGCTCAGGACCTGATCGCCCTCACGGATGGTGGTACCGCTGTCTTTGACGAAAGCGACACGCCCGACCGCGTGGTTGAGGTCAACTGATTCGACGATCAGGTCACCGAGGTATTCGGTGTTCTCACGAACGATGTAGAAGCGTGTGTTCTCTCTCAGGCGATCGTTGCTGCCGAGGTTGATCCGCACGCGTGTGAAACCGCTGTTGGGGTCCTCAACGACCTCGTCGATCGTGCCGCGGATCTGCGGGCCGGCGATGGTGGTCGGCTCGGCCGCCGCGTTCGAGGTACTCGCGACGCCGGTGGTGCCGTCGTTCTCACGCTGGATCTCGGCGATCTGCTCCTGGAGTGCTCGCTTGACCTGCTCGTAGACGATGACCTGGCTCTCGAGGTCGGAGATGGCCTTCTCGAGGTCGATCTTCTCATCGCGGTACGCGAGCTCGCCGTCACGCAGCACACGGTTCTCGTCCTTGTACTCAGCGATGATGTTGGCCTGGGTTTCGGTCGTCACGCCGAGCTGGGCGATCTTGGAGGAGATCGACTCGCGGGCGGCCTCCGCCTGACGCAGGGCGATGCGGAGCTCGGAGTTCGCTGCTTCGAGGCGGCGCGTGTCCGCGTTGCGGCTCGCCAGCTCATCGCGAAGCGACTTGAGATCTTCCTGGAGTGCCGCCTGTGCCTGGCCGTGCGTCGCACGCTGTGCCTGAAGCTCAGCCTCGGCAGAGATCTTTGCTGCCTGCATGTCGCGGTAATCAGCAGTAACGCGGTCAACATTGACCGAGTACGAGATGGCCAGCGAGGCCATCATGATGCTGAGCACCGCAGCGATGAGAACGAAAACCTTAGTCAGAATGTGCACGATCAGCTCCTCGATTCCAAGCTGGTTTGATCCTGTGTGACTTCTCGATGGTCCC
>CAXREY010000060.1:0-26470 GCA_964229845.1 Phycisphaerales bacterium UBA1924 | reverse complement strand
CCACGGCTTCATGGTCGACAAGGACGGCAAGAAGCTCTCCAAGTCCAAGGGCGCCGCCCTCAAGGACCTGTTCGATCGCTACGGCGCGGACGTCCTCCGCTGGTGGGTGTGCTCGCTCGCCTACGAGAACGACGTCAAGGTGGACGAGGAGTTCTTCAAGCTCGCCAGCGAGAGCTACCGCACCATCCGCAACCGCCTGCGCTTCCTGCTGAGCAACCTCACCGACTTCACGCCCGACAGCTCGATCGAGTTCCCCCCGAACTCGCTCGAGGCGTTCGTGCTCGCGGAGTTCGAGAAGACCCGCGCGAAGGTCGTGGACGCCTACGAGCGCTACGCCTTCCACCAGGTCCACAAGCTGCTCTACAACTTCTGCAACAACACGCTCTCGGGTGAATACCTGACGGCCGTGAAGGATCGGCTGTACTGTGACGCGGTGGACTCAGAGCGTCGAACGCGTGCCCAGCAGGCCATGTTCGTCATGTGCGACGGCATCGCCAAACTCCTCGCACCGATCATGTGCCACACGGCCGACGAGGCCTATCGCAACCTGCACGGCGTCGACCCGAAGGACCTCGACACCTGCGTGCACCTCACGGGATTCCCGACTCCGATCGATGTCGATGCATCGCCCGAATGGGACAAAGCCCGAGAGATGCTCAGCGATGTCATGCGGCACCTCGAATCGGCCCGCTCGGAGAAAGACATCGACAACCCGCTCGACGCGGGGCTCGCCGTGCCCGACACGGACGGCGTGCTCGCCAAGTTCGACCTCGTCGACCTCGCGGACTACTGCGGCGTCTCCCGCTTCACCCTCAAGGGCGATGGCGATGTCGAGGTGATGGACCTGCGCGACGAGCCACGCTGCGAACGCTCGTGGAAGCGGGACGGCACAGTCAAGGAACGCTCCGACGGAGGCATGCTCTCCGACCGCGACGCCGCGGCGCTGGGCGTCTGATAACCCACAAAGCACTTCGGTTTGTGCCGCGTTGAAGAGAAGCAACACCCACCAGATCGGTGGGTGTTGTCGTTTTGCCACACCATCACGAACACCCGCCCCGCTTGGGCCGAAACCGGGGACGATGAGCACCAACCCAGACAACCCGAGCAACAACCCGCACGGCGATGATCACAGCCAGAGCCCGGTCCCCGAGAAGCGGACCGTCCGCCCACCGGGCGTGCACGACGTGCGGGACCCTTCTTCGAGCCCGGAAACCGCGGACCAGCTGACGGTCCTCGCGCACGATCTGAGCAACATGCTCGACGGCTCGATGCGGTGGCTCTCGCTGGCAGCGGCGGCGATGCCCGAGAATCAGCGGGACAACGCCACGAAGGACCTCGTTCGCGCACGCGAACAGATCGGGACGGTGCTCTCCACGCTTGAGCGCATGAGCTCGATGGTCAACGCGGCGATGCGGTCCAAATCCGTCCCGCTCGGATCGCCGGTGCTCGGCGTATCCGATGCGGTCAGCATCGCGATGGCGATCGATCACGCGGTCGATGTGGTCCGACCGATGGCCGGCGCCGTGGGCGCGAGCATCAAGGTCCGCATCGATCCGCGTGCCGGGCGCTTGCCCGCCGGGCCGCTCTACACGGTCATCCTCAACGCGCTCTTCAACGCCGTGCAATCGATCGGTTCCGCGACGAGCGTGGACTCGCTCGACCCCGGCGGTGAGATCGAGGTGGTCGCTCGCACGGATCCCAAGCGTGACGAGACGGTGCTGGAGGTCTTCGACGACGGGGTCGGCCTCGACCGGACGGTCCGCAACAACCAGGCGTTCAAGCACGGGATCACGACCAAGGACGAGCACTCGGGGTTCGGGCTCGCGATGGCCCACCAGATCGTCGAGCAGCTCGAGGGCATCATCACCCTCACCCAGCGCGAGGACCGCGAGAGCACCACGCGCCCCGGCGCGGTTCTACGCGTGTGCATACCCCGGCCCGATGACGAGCAACTCGATCAGGAGATCGGCTGAGCATGGCACCCAAAGCCCACATCCTGGTGATCGACGACGACCCGATCGTCGCGGACTCGATCGCGGAGTTCTTCATCGCGGAAGGTCACGCCGCGGTCTCGGTGTACTCCCCGAGCGAGGCGCTGAGCGAGTTCCGCCGGGCAGAGTCCAACGGCAAGCCCTATCAGGTCGCCATGTGCGACATCAACCTCCCCGAGATGGGCGGCCTGGACCTGCTCAGGGAAGTGATCAAGGCGCACGCGCAGGTCTCCGTCATCATGCTCACGGGGTACGGCACGGTCGAATCCGCGGTGCAGGCACTCCGCAGCGGCGCGGTCGACTTCCTGACGAAGCCGATCGTGGACGAGGAGCTCCGCATCTCGCTCGAGCGCGCGTTGCGCCAGCACGAGCTCAAGCGCGAGAACACGACGATGAAGTCCCGCCTCGAGCACAGCTTTGGGCTCGGCAACATGGTCGGCACCGATCACCGGATGCAGAAGATCTACGAGACCGTGCACGCGGTCGCCAGCTCCCGCACGACGGTGCTCATGTCGGGCGAGTCCGGCGTCGGCAAGAGCATGATCGCCAAAGCGATCCACCAGGAATCCAACCGCAGCACCGAGCCCTACGTCGAGCTCGCGTGCGGGTCGATCCCCGAAACCCTGCTCGAGTCAGAGCTGTTCGGCCACGTCAAGGGCGCCTTCACCGGCGCCCACGCCGACAAGGCCGGCAAGTTCCTCGCCGCCGATGGCGGCACGCTCTTCCTCGACGAGATCAACAGCGCCTCGCCCGGCATGCAGCTCAAGCTCCTCCGCGTGCTGCAGGAACGCAAGTTCGAGCCCGTCGGCTCAAACGAGACGATCGAGGTGGACGTTCGCGTCATCCTCGCGAGCAACCAGGACCTCGAGCAGCTCGTCGCCAAGGGTGATTTCCGCCAGGACCTCTATTACCGCATCAACGTCGTCAAGATCGAGATGCCCCCGCTCCGCGAACGCGTGGGCGACATCGCGAACCTCGCACAGCACTTCCTCGATCAGCAGGCGCAGGAACTGGGGCGTCAGTTTTCCGGGTTCTCAAGCGAAGCGCTCGACGCACTGCGTCGCTACGCCTACCCCGGCAACGTGCGTGAGCTGAGCAACATCGTCGAGCGTGCCGCGGTCCTCTCACGCAGCCAGACCATCGGGCTCGACGATCTCCCCCCGCACGTGATCGAGCGGGATTCAAGCACCGCCCCCCAGCTCATCGCTGATGCACCCGATTCGCAATGGGAGCCCATGACGCTCAGCGAGGCGATGACTCGCCCCGAGCGAGCGTTCATCCTCCGCGCGCTGGAAGCGAACGAGTGGAATCGTCAGCAGACCGCCGAGGTGCTCGGCATCAACCGCACGACGCTCTACAAAAAGATGAAGCAGCTCGGCATCGACCCCGAAGAGCACGCCAAGGCCGGATGAATCACGGCCCCCCGAGGCGACGCCTCAGCTGGGCGTCGTGGAGATCCGCGGGCCCAAAGGACTCAGGATCGAACACCTCGAACCACACACCGTCGCGATCTGTGCGGGACTGCTGGTTGGTCTGAACCGCGACCAGGTTGATTGAATCAGGGCCGAACTTCGATGGCGGGTAGCTGATCGGCTGATCCGATCGGATCGCCCAGTAGGTCGACCATGCGCCGGCGTGTCGCCCGAGCGCTTCTGCGCCGCCGCTCGTCCAGATCTGTGACCCCTGACCCACATCAAGGTTGCAGAAGAGATTGGCGTGGTTCGCGCCCTTGTGGTGATCCAGGGACAGGTTTATGCCCCCGCCGTTCTTGATGACGTTCCCCGCGCTGAGCTTGGTCACCGTGATGTCGTGATAGAACTCCGTCTCGAACCTGAAGTTCGTGAGCAGGTTGCCGTTGCCCAGCGCAATTCCGTGGTGCCCCGTGCGTCTCCCGCTCGGGGACCGGGAGGAACGGATCGTGATCGAATCGAGCGTCCCCTGATCGCCGTTGAAGAAGATCCCGCTGTCCGCGTTCTCGATCACGATGTCCCTCGCCCAGCAGTTCACCGTGCCTACATAGGCCATCGCGTTCCGCCCGACCTCCGTGAAATGCCCCTCGTAGGGTGCGCTCGGGAAGCGGATCGTGATCCCCTCGATGCCCGAGTCGTACACCGAGGGCATGCTCACACGGAGCGTGGGCTGCCACGCTGAACGGATCTGCCACGGCAACGGACGATTGAGCGTGACGGCCTGCCCGTTCACCGAGTTGACCCGCGCGTACAGGCGGACAGTGAAGTTGTTCTTCAGGTTCTTGGTATTACCGGGCTGGCCGGAGTACAGGTGAGACAGCAGCGTCCCCTGCGGATCGCCCTGCATCTCGATCTGCACATCATCGCCCGGGGAAAACTTGGCGGGGTTCGAGACGAAAACCTGGCGGTCACCGCGTCGCGCGTCCCGGATGATCTCAAACCGCTTTCGCCCGACCGGTTTCCCCCTGACCGAGAAGAAACCGCCCGACCACGAGTATCGTGAAACCGGCTTGCCGGATCCCGTCCTTGCGGTCAGCGGCTCCACATCATCGAGCGTGTTGGTCACGGTGATGATTGTCTTGTCGCTCCCAGCGCCCTTGAGCACGAGGTTCGGCTTGCTGATCTCCACGACGCCCGAGATGAAGTACTGGCCTTCGGGGATCTCGATGGTCCCGGACTGCACGCTCGACAGGGCACGCACGAAAGCATCGGTATCGTCCCGCTGGTCACGGCCATTCGCGCCGTAGTCCTCGACGCTGGCAACCGTGCGGTACGTTGGAATCGAAGCCTCTCCGAACCTGTACCCCGCGTAGGAGAAGTCGGGCAAACGCCCACCGGGTTCGAAGAGCTCACCGTTCTGGCCCCAGAGCGCGGAAACCTGCGCGTGCGTCGAGGCCAGCACTCGCTCGCTGTCACCATCGCCCCAAGGCCGATCGGTGCTGATCGTGATCGTGGCGCAGGACGCGAGCGAGAAAAGACTCAGGAGCATCAGAAGGATTGCGTGCGGTGTTCTCATACCTACATCATACACGACCCCGAGCGGTGATCACATATACCGCGCGATGCCCGTGGATTCAGCCCTTGATACGCCCCACGAGGTTGCCCGCCTTGACCTCGACCCCCTTCAGGATCGAGCTGAGCATGTCCTTGTTCGGCGCGTATTCCTTGGCCGTCTGCATCGTAATCCACTCTTTATTCACCAGCTCCGCGAAGTAATGCGTGAACAGACGCATCCCGTCTTCCTTGCTCGAGGCGATCACAGACGGTAGATCCGAATCCCGCTCGTCACGGATCAACTCACGAACGGTCGGCGAGGACAGCAACACCTCAACCGCCGGCACGACCTTGGAACCAGTCACCTCCTCGTTCGCGGGAACGAGCCGCTGGGCACAGATCGCCTTGAGCGTCCCGGCGAGCGAGTTCCGAACGAACGTCCGCTCGTCCTGCGGGAAGAACTCGAGCATGCGACCAAACGCGCCCATCGTATCCGAGGTGTGCAGCGTGGCGAAGACCAGGTGCCCCGTCTCGGCCGCCTGGATCGCCGAGAGCACCGTCTCCTGATCTCGCATCTCACCGATGAAGATCACGTCCGGGTCCTGGCGCACAATATGCCTGAGCGCCTCATGAAAATCCGTCACGTCGATACCGATCTCGCGCTGCGAAATAATCGACTGCTTCGGCACGAACCGATACTCCACCGGATCCTCGATCGTGATGATGTTGACCGCGCGGGTCGCGTTGATCTCATCGATCATCGCCGCCAGCGTGGACGACTTCCCCGAGCCGGTCACACCGACAATGAGCACGAGCCCGTCACGCTCGCGGTGCACGATATTGGAGTACACCTTGGGCAGGTGGAGGTCCGCGTAGCTCGGAATCTCGGCCTTGACCCTGCGGATCGCGGCGTGCGTGTGATTGCCGGACCGCAGCATGTTGATACGGAACCGGTCGCCCGGCCCGCCGTCCGGGTCCTCGAGGTGCCAGGCGAAATCCAGATCACCCGATTCCTCGTACTTCTTCCGCTGCACCTCCGACAGGATCGGATCGAGCAGATGATCCGCCTCATCCTCTGAAACCGGGTCCGCCTCGATCGGTCGCAGCTCTCCCCCGATCCGATAGGTCGGAGGGATCCCCACCTTGATATGCAGATCCGACGCGTCGAGACGACGCATCGCGGACAGGAGTTTCTTGATATTCAACGCTCCGCGGATCATTCGATCCCCCTTTCGAGAAGTCGTCGAAGTCGATTCTACCAGAACTCCGCGATCCGCGGTGCAGGATCTCAAGATATACACAGCACGCCGGAACGCTGATAGAATCCTGACGCACGATCAGCACAAGGAAACCGCCCCATGTTCATGCGGATGATCTACGACGACAAGCTCGCCCAGGCGGCCTACCTCATCGGTTGCCAGGCGAGCGGCGAATCCATCATCATCGACCCGCAGCGCGACGTCGACCGCTACATCGCCCTCGCCGAGGCCAACGACCTGCGCATCGTCGCCACCGCCGAGACGCACATCCACGCGGACTTCGTCTCCGGCTCGCGCGAGATCGCAGAACAGATCGGCGCCAGGGTCTACCTCTCCGATGAGGGCGACGCGGACTGGAAATACCAGTGGCTCGATCAGAAGACCACCGGCGGCAGCTACGACCACCAGCTCCTCAAAGATGGCGATACCTTCAGCGTCGGGAACATCGAGTTCCGGGTCGTGCACACGCCCGGCCACACGCCCGAGCACATCTGCTTCCTCGTGACCGACCACGGCGCGGACGCGAGCGAGCCCATCGGCATGCTCACGGGCGACTTCGTCTTCGTCGGCGACCTCGGGCGCCCCGACCTGCTCGAGTCCGCCGCGGGCCAGCAGGGCGCAATGGAGCCCTCCGCACGGCGCCTCTACAGCACGCTCACCACCCTCGATTCGATCCCCGACTTTGTCCAGGTCTGGCCGGCCCACGGCGCGGGCAGCGCGTGCGGCAAGGCCCTCGGAGCGGTCCCCACGAGCACCATCGGCTACGAGAAACGCTTCAACCCCGCCATCGGAGCCGCGGACTCCGAGCAGCACTTCGTCGACTTCATCCTCAGCGGGCAGCCCGAGCCCCCGCTCTACTTCGCAAACATGAAGCGCGACAACAAGCTCGGCCCACCCGTGCTCGGCGGGCTCCCAAACCCACCCCGCATCGATCTGAACACCATCCGCGAGCTCGACCCGCGTGGCGTCGCGATCATTGACACCCGCGACTGGGAATCCTTCCGCGCCGGCCACATCCCCGGCTCGCTCTCCTTCCCGATCCGCAAGTCCTTCCCGACCGACGTCGGCTCGATGGTCAAGGACACCGAGGACATCTACCTGATTATCGACGAGACGGACATCGACGAGGTCGTCCGCGACCTCATCCGCATCGGGCTCGACCGCATCAGGGGCTGGTGCAACAGCGCGGATGTGAAGCCCAGCACAGGCGACGAGCTCGCAACCATCGAGGAGATCGATGCCGACGAAGCAGCCGATATAATCGCCAGTAACGACGCCCGCGTGCTCGACGTCCGCCGCGCGACCGAACACGCCGAGGGGCACATCGACGGCTCAACCAACATCTCCCACACCCGCCTCGCGGCGCGGATGGACGAGCTGCCCACGCCGGACCCGCTGCTGGTCCACTGCCGCAGCGGCATCCGCTCCGCACGGTCATGCGCTCTCCTGAAGCGTGCCGGCCACGATGTAATCAACCTCCGCGGCGGCTACCTCGCGTGGGAAGAACAGACCACGCCTCAGGCGAGCGATGCCGTCTGAGCCGATCATCCAGCAGGCACTCGAGCAGGCCGGGATCACGCAGGGAATCGAGAGACAGCGCGTGATCGCTGGCGGGGCTTCGCAGCAGATCATCGACCTCACCCTCAGCGACGGATCCGGGCGTGTCGCCAAGGTCGCCAGCGGCCCCGATGCAGACCGCCTCGTGGCTGAAGCCGAGGGTCTCAGCGCACTGCGAGCAACAGGCCACCTCTTCGTGGTCGACCACGAGCCCGCGGTCGTGCTCGATGGGCAGGCGTGCCTGATCATGGAACGCCTCGAACCGGCAGAAAGCGCCTCAGATCAGGACTGGGGCCTTTACGCCGAGGAGCTGGCCGCGCACCACATGTCACCCCACCCCGAGCGTTACGGCTGGGATCGGGACAACTACATCGGCGCCAGCGAACAGCCCAACACCTGGAGCACGGACTGGGTCGAGTTCAACGCCAAGTACCGCCTCGGCTTCCAACTCCGCCTGGCCAAAGACGGGCGTGTGAACGCTTCGATCACCGACCCGGTCGAGCGGGTCATCGAGCGCCTCGACGACTTTATCCCCCGCCACCCACGCCCGGCGCTGCTCCACGGCGACCTGTGGTCGGGCAACGTGCTCCCAACCACCCACGAGGGCCTGGCCCGCATCGCCGTCATCGACCCGGCCGTCTACATCGGCGACGCCTGGGCGGACATCGCCATGCTCACGCTCTTCGGCGGCCCACCGAAAGCGTTCCACGACGCGTACGAACAGCGGATCGAGGACCACGAGCAGATCCCACAGCGCATCCTCGTGTACCAGCTCTACCACATGCTCAACCACCTGAACCTGTTCGGCGGCGGGTACGCAAGCTCGGTCAGCGGCATCGCGCAGCGCCTGCTCTCCATGTGAGGCATACGCGAAGCTGAACGCCACACCGAATCAATCCTCAGGTGTCATCCGAATCACCCTCGATCACCCGTATGGCACGATCCGCGTAGTCCGTGAACACCGCGTCCACACCATGCGTGTCCGCGTAGATCCGCAACGCGTCCGGCTCATCGCGAAAAGTGTACGGGATCACCCGCAATCCGAGCGCATGCGCCCGCCGAACCACCGAAGGGTCCGCGTCGATCACCTTGCGGCTCGGGCCGATCCCCCACGCGTAGCCGCCGATCTCTTCGAGCGGGGGGACATCCTCCATTTTGCTGATCAGCTGAAGGAGCCGGTATCGCTCGCCGTGCAGACCGTGCAACGCGAGGAGCGCCTCCTCCTCGAAGCACTGGATGATGACCCTCGACTCGTCCCAGCGGTGCCGCTGGATCGCATCGATCGTCATCATGGGCAGATCAACACCCTCCCCCTTGTGGAACGACGGCTGCTTGATCTCCGGCACGATCCACACGCTCCGCCCGGTCTGCTCGTTGAGGCGATCGATCAGATCGAGGAACTGCTCGAACGTCGGGATCTGGAACCCCTCCCAAGCGACATCGCCACGCCCGGTCACCGAGAGCCCGGCCAGCTCGGCGTAATCAAAGTCGATCGCGTACCAGTGCCCGTCCGCGCGCCGCCGATCCGGGTATCGCGTCTCAACGTCCGTCACCTTCTCGAGGTACAGGTCGTGGAAGCAAATCAGCACCCGGTCCCGCGTCGAGACGATGTCCGGCTCGATCATGTCCGCGCCCATGAAGTACGCCGCCGCGTACGCCTCGAGCGTGTGCTCGGGCAGGTACCCGCTCGCGCCACGATGCGCGACAACGCGCGTCCTGTCCTCACGGGCTTGGTTCGAGCAGGCCCCGAGCCCCATCAGCGCAAGGGCCCAGATGGCGATCACCATGTTGATATGCATCAAGCGTGTCCTCATTCCGCGATATCGATCATCGCATCACCCAGCAGCCACGCGTGCGCCTGACTCGGCGACTCGTCGTACACCCAGGGCCCGACCTGCCCGTCCATGTGGTACAGCAGCACCGTGTCATCGTCAGAGCGGAACCAGCGAGCCGGCGAGAAGGACTCGCCGCTGTAGCGAGCCACGCCCGACAAACGAACCTCATCGATCGAACCCGAGAACGGGCTGGTCGCCTGCCCCGACCCGTTCACATCCGCACCGATCATCAGCGGCAGCGCATTCGTATCACGCTTGCCAGAGCCCGCCTTGCGCGCCACCAGCTCGCCATCGACATACAGCCGGACCTCGCTGCCGTCGTACACGCCCGCGACGTGGTGCCAGCGGTCGGTGCTCAGGATCGACTCAGTGACCTTCGCCGTGACGTACGAGCCATCGAGATGCACCGAGAATCCGGGCTGGCCATTATTGACGAAAATACCGTAATCGCTGCTCTCGGTTTTGCAGACAAGCCCGGTCCGCCGCGCGTACGACTCGGCGTTGAACCAGCACTCGAGCGTGAACGCCCCCTGACCCAGCGTGAACGAATCGCTCGCGACCTCGACCGCGTCCAGCGACCCCTCCTGCTCAAGCTCAAGCGCCATCTCACGCATCGGCTTGGCCGGGCGAGGCAGCGCCCCCGGATCGACCGGAACCGGCACCTCAACCGTGGGAATGTCGTACCGGAAGCTCTTGGTCATGACCGAACGATCCAGCGCGATCATCGGCATCCTGAAGCTCCGGTCGATCTCCCCCGATTCCCGCAGCACTCGGAAGCCCACCGCCTTCGATTCACCCGGGCCAAGTCGCCCGTGGTGATGATCAACCGGAAAGAACCACCGGCTGTCCATCGAGAACGCCGAGATCGTGTAGCTCATCGCGTAGTCCGTCGGGTTCCGCACCTCGGTCTCGACATAATCATCCGCCGAGCCGTCCGCCTCAAACCGCAGCACCCGCTCGACGCTCGGCTTGAGCCCCGCGAGCTGCCGCGTCTGCGTCGCCAGCTCCCCGGTGATATCACGCACGTCCAGCACCTCGCCGACCGGGTACGCCGCCATCGCGAACTGCTCCTGTCGGACCGTCACCACATGGTAATGATGCAGGTGCCCCGCGTCGGGCACGCTCCCGCCCTGATGCCCGCCGGTCGTCGCCAGCGAGACATACTCGATCCCATCACGCTTGCCATCGTGGCGCATGTAGTGGATGTGCCCGGCGAACACCGCCGAGACGTTCCCCGCCTCCACCAGCATCTGGTGCACCGCATCCCAGTCGTCGCCGTAGTTCCCCTTAAGCCAGCGCGGATGGTGCACGAACACAAAGATGTTGTCCGCGTCTCTGCCCCGCTCCAGCGCCTCCTGGAGGAACTTCTTCTGCTCCGGGCTCATCCGCTGCGACGCGGGCTTGTGGAACGTCCGCTCCCCGGTCTCCGGGTTGCCCTCATCCGTGTACAGCACGATGAAGTGCGTGTCCTTGTGCGAGAACGAGTACCACAGCGGACCGAAGTGCATCTCATACCGCCCCTCGTGCTCCTCCTCAGGACGCTCCTCATTCCCCTGGAAGCGCCAGTAGGTGTCATGATTCCCCGCCACCGGGAACCACGGGCACAGCAGGTTGCCCATCACCGCCTTGTACTCCTCCATCTGCGTCATCCACGGCACCGACTCGTTGTACCCCTGAATCAGATCCCCCACCGTCATCACCAGGTCGGGCTCCAACAGATTCACGTCGCGGATCGCATCGGCAAGGATCGAAACGCCGCCGTCCGGCCCGCCGGTCCGATCACCGAACACCACGAAGCTGAACGCGTCCTCCTCAACCGGCAGCGGGATCTCCACCGGCGATTCACGATCCGTGTAGAACCGCTCCTCATCGAGCGTCGTCTCATGCTTCGGGTTGTGCGGGTGATGATGGCGCGTGTGCCCCACGTTGTCGCTCTCGGGCTGACTCGCAAGGACCGAGCCGCCCAAGCACGCGAGCATGGCCGCGATGATACCGATACGCATCGTGATCTCTCCTCAGATAGTCCGCTCGCCGCAACAGATCAGCGCCGAACGTGAACAGCGTTCTCTTCCGTCTGCCCCATCCGCCGCACACCCATAAGGTGCATCAGGCGGGGCTTGATGTCCGTGTTGTCCATGACAGGCGAGAACAGCTCCGCGCCGACCCCGCACGCCGTCAGTAACACCATATCAGATGTGTGGTTTTTGCTCACAAACCCGATCCCGTTCCGGTTCGAAAGCAGCGACCCGAGACGCGACGCCGCGTTGTCCAACTGATCGAAGATGTTGCCCTGCTCCACCTTGTCCGAGTTCAGATACTCCAGGTCCGATGACTTCAGCGCCACCCCCGTCGCGTACTGAATAATCTCCCGCTGGATCGACTGACTCTGCAGCCGCGGATCGCGCTGGCGAAGCTCATGAAAAATCCAATCGAACGACCGCTTCGCGTTCGAGAGACTCATTAACCCCCGCTTCGCGTGATCGTTATACACCGTCAGCCCCGGGTTCGCGTTCCCGTGATCCGTCGTGACCACCAGCAGCGTGTCATCACGCCCCATCGTGTACCTCGCGAGCTGCTCCACAACACGATCGAACTCGATCTGCTCGAGGATCATCGAGACCGCATCATTGTTGTGCGCCGCGTGATCCACGCGCGCCCCCTCAACCTGCATCAAAAACCCGCCCTGCAGGTAATCCAGCTGGTCGATCGCCTCACGCGTCATCGTCAGCAGGTCCGCATCGTCCTGATCACGATCCAACGCATACGGGATGTGATCCTCAGCGAAGATCCCCACCAGCGACCGCGTCTGACGCTGATCCCCGATCGCCCGCGGGTTCGTGATGAACCGGCCCGAGAAGTCCTTCGTGATCCCGTCATGAAAATACCGTCGCCCCCCGCCGAGCACCACGTTCGGCGCCCGATCGAGCACCTGCTGCGCGATCTCCCGCTCCATCGTCCGCTGAGGCACGTTCGCGATAAACGCCGCCGGCGTCGCGTCCGTGATCTTCGCCGTCGAAACCAGCCCCGTCCGGTACCCCGCCTCACGCGCCTCCACCAGGATCGGCGTCAGCTCACGCCGATCCACGCCGTACCCGATCGACTTGTTGTACGTCTTCACACCCGACGACCACGTCGTAGCGGCAGCCGCCGAATCCGTCACCAGCGAGTCCGCCGAGTGCGTCGTGCACAGCCCGCTCCGCACATCCGGACGCATCATCAGACGGGGCCAGAACGTCTCACGCCCCAGCACCGTCCTCGAATAGAGATCCGCCAGCGTCAGCGTCCCCATGCTCATGCCGTCCGACACCGCGAAGATCACACGCCGGACACGACCAAACGAGTCATCTACACGGTCCGCGTCGAGCGGAACCGCGAAGGAGGCATCCTGAGCGTTCGCCTCCCCGCCCGAAGGGCGCACCATCGTCAACGCAGCGGTACCCGCGGCAAACGCGGACGCGGAAAGAAATCCCCGGCGGCTGAAATCATTCATCCTGATCACCTTCATATACGCGCACGAACACGCCGCAGACATCGGCACGCTCACAACGCCGCGCCGGCCAAAGAGTTCTCGATCGGTCACCCAGCATAAGCCGCCCCTCCACCCGATCGCACCACGCGACGGGCGTTTTAACAACCTCCTCACATATACACACCCGCCTACATAAAACCCCCCACGACACCACGCCCCTGAACAGGAACATCATCTTCATGAATATCGCGCTCAGACCGCATGAAGACGGCCTCAATCCTGATCCTCCGCACCAAACCCGCAAACCCGCCCCATACCAACAACTTGCAAAAGCCAACGCCCGCCGCACCACTCCGAGCGATAACACAACCTTCATTCAAATCTGTTTGTTAACTTTCCCCACCTCGCCCTACGCTCGTATCGCAATCGCATTCTTCCGCTCACCCCCACATGGCAACCAACCAAACCAGCCCTTCCCACTCGGTTGAATCGCCCCCATATATCAGAAAGGGACCGTGCATGGACCGCCGAACACTCCGCGCATTCACGCTCATCGAGCTACTCGTCGTGATCGCGATCATCGCCCTGCTCATCGGCATCCTGATCCCATCACTCGGCAAAGCACGGGACGCGGCCAAACGCGTCGCCTGCCTGAGCAACACACGCCAGCTCGCCATCGCCGTCAACCTCTACTCCATGGACTCCAAGGTCGGCGCGTACCTGCCCACCGTCAGCGGCGGAGACGATAACCTCGCCTACCTCTACCCCAACTACATCAGCAACACCGACGCGGGCAACTGCCCGGGCACGCAGAACAGCGTCCTACCCGAGGTCACCCTCCTCGCCGACGATCCCGACAACCTCCACGGCCGCGACGTCCCCCTCGGCCTCACACGCGCGTCCGAGTCCGCGGACGTATTCGGCGACGATGTCGCGGCTGACAACGGCCGCCAGCTCGCCAACGGCCACAGCTACGAGGTCTTCGCCTGGTACTCCGGCTTCCTCCAGAGCAGCGACGTCACCGGCTCCTCCGCCAGCCAACCCGTCATCTACCCCGACGGCTGGTGGGACCGCAACCTCGGGCAGAACCGGAACCGCAACCAGCAACGCGGCTACAAGCCCGGCGACGTCGGCTTCTACGGCAACAGCACCAGCGACTACACCGACCCCTACGCCTCGATCCTCAAAACAACCCGCACCGTCGACCGCCCCTCGCGCATGCTCATCATCCTCGACTCCGACCAGGATCACCGAAGCTCGTCCTCGTCCGGCAACGGCACCATCCCCGAATGGGCCGTCAACAACTGGCCAGAACGCCACAACAACCACGGCGAGGAAGGCACAAACATCGCCTTCGTCGACGGCCACGCCGAGTTCGTACCAACCGGCCCCGAGCTCGTCCGCACCTACCTCGACAGCCGCCACACCGGGTTCACCACCGGCACATTCAACGGCCCCAACGCCAGCGCTGTCCAGCAGCGCTACGGCTGGACCAGCGTAGGGGACGCGCTGGCCAAAGCCGGCGGCGTCACCGTCGAGAACACCCGTGTAGGGCGGAACATCTTCCAGAAGTTCATTTACGACTGAATCCGTAACACACCACCCACTCGGCGTGGGTGGCCGCTAGAGGAGAGCACCATGTCAGCATACAAGCACGCGATCGGCGCAGCCCTGATCGCATCCATGGCCGGCCAGGCCATGGCCCAATCCCAGGAAGGTGATGTCATCATCACCGAGATCTACTACGCCACCAACCAGGGCGCCGGGCTCAACGAACGATTCCAGGAGTTCGTCGAGCTCTACAACACCACCGGCGCAGATATCGACATCTCCGGCTGGTACATCGTCGACGACGGCACCACCGACCCCTTCCCCGAAGCCACCATCCTCCCCGCGGGCGGCGCCATCGTCATCTGCGGAAACGACGGCGACACCAGCAACGACATCCCAGGCGAGGTCATCACGCCCGAGATCTTCGCCGCCGCATGGGAACCCAGCCCCTGGCTCGCCGGCGGCACCATCCCCGTCGTCGTCCTCGACCAGTTCGAGACCCTCGCCAACGGCCCCTCGACCAGCAACGAAATCCTTCAGCTCTTCACGGCCGACGGCGTCCTGCAGGACGAGGTCAACTACGACGACATCGACCCCTGGCCCCTCGACAACCCGCAGGGCAGCTCCATCCAGCTCCGCCCGCAGTTCCTCAACGCCATCGACAACGACGAGGGCTGCTCGTGGGTCCGCGCGGACTTGACCGCCGAGGGCTACACCACCAACCGCGTCATCGTCGACGAGAACTACAACGTCGTCCCCGACCTCGTCCCCGGCGCGGTCATCATGTTCGAAGAGCAGGACGGCAGCTTCGGCACCAGCTGGGGCTCACCCGGCTACGTCGAAACAACCGCAATCCCCACGGACTGCAACAGCAACGGCATCGACGACATCATCGATATCTGCACCGGATTCTCGCTCGACTGCAACAACAACGACATCCCCGACGAGTGCGAGCCCGACTGTAACGGTAACGGCATCCCCGATGATTGCGATATCATCGACGATCCGGCAGGAAATGACTGCAACGGCAACGGCCTCCTCGACACCTGCGAGATCGCGGACAACCCGAACCTCGACCTCGACGGCGACGGCGTCCTCGACGTCTGCCAGGCAGCCGGCGACGTCATCATCACCGAGATCATGTACAACCCACCGACCGACGAGTTCGAGTCCGAGTGGGTCGAGATCATGAACGTCTCCGACGCCCCGGTCGATATCTCCAACTGGTCCGTCGGCGACCTCGAGGACGGCCAGTCCGACCCCATCGGCTCAGCACTCATCCTCCAGCCCGGCGAGGTCGCCATCCTGATCAACGACTACTCCGTCGTCAACCAGGACCCCAACGACCCCTACTTCGGCATCGACCCCGTCGCTGAGTTCCGCGCCGCATGGGACATCCCCGCGAGCACCCAGGTCATCCCCGTCGTTGGCTTCGGCTCACGCGGCAACACCTCAGTCCCCGGCGATGAGATCCTCGCCCTCAACGACACCAACGGCGTCCCCTCAGATATCGTCGACTACATCTCCGACGAATCGCTCGGCACCGACTGGCCCGTCGACGACGGCACCTCCTCGATCTACCTGATCGGCTCCGCGCTCGACGCACAGAGCAACAACAACGCAGAGGGCTGGCGCCTGTCCATCGACGGCATCGCCGGCGCATACAGCTCCAACGGCTCCGGCGTCCTCAACAACTCCGTCCGCGCGTCCGGCTCGCCCGGCATCGTGGACCTGAGCGATCCGCAGCCCGTCAACCGCGAGGTCATCATCACCGAGATCCACTCGGTCACCAACACCGAGCTCCGCCCCATCGGCACCGGCCCCAACGGCGAGCCCGATCAGGACGTCACCCCGCCCAACGAGTTCGTCGAGATCCTCAACGTCTCCGACGCCGAGGTCGACATCTCCGGCTGGTACCTGCGTGACGAGGACGGCTACAGCGACGTGGTCCCCAGCGGAACCACCCTCCAGCCGGGCGAAGCCGCAATCCTCTTCCAGCGTGACATCACCACCAGCGGCAACTTCTACGAGTTCCCAACCGTGTCAGACGCGCAGCAGGCCTTCTACGACGCGTGGGGCTGCGGCTACCAGGTCATCCCCCTCCGCGGATGGGGCTCGGTCAACCTCGACCGCCTCCCCCAGTCCAACGCCCTCAACAACCTCTCCAACAGCCCGTCCATCGGCAACGAGATCCTCACCCTGCGTGACGCATCCGGCGGGCTCGTCGACATCGTCAACTACGACGACGACGGCATCGTCTGGCCGTTCGACGGCACCGGCGACCCCGCGTTCGAAGCGTTCTCTGTCTACCTCCTCCCCGGCTCCTACGACGGCGAGAGCAACGACAGCGGGTTCAACTGGGCGGCATCGTTCGTCACCTTCGACGAGGCACGCAACAACGCAGTCACCGACGTCTTCAACGCACCGGGCCTGACCGCCGCGTCACCCGGCGCCGTCGAGGGCGTGGTCACGCCGGACCTGGGCGACTGCCCCGACCTGCCCTGCAGCGCCGCCGACCTCGCCTCACCGTTCGGCGAGCTCAACTTCTTCGACGTCTCCGCCTTCCTCTCCGCGTTCAACGCGATGGACAGCGCCGCAGACTTCAACAACGACGGCATGTTCAACTTCTTCGACGTGTCCCTCTTCCTCCAGGCGTACAACGCGGGCTGCCCGTAATCGCCTCGGAATGAAGAGAACCGCATAAATAACCACGTCGCCCGCGTGTGAAAACACGCGGGCGATCATTCCCCCGGAGAGACACATGAACCCCATCGCACGCGCAACCACCACGCTCGCACTCGCCGCATCGTCCCTGCTCGCCGCCGACGGCATCCGCGTCGTCACCTGGAACATCACCTACTACGACGGCACCCGCGCCGAGCAGATCGGCACCGTCTGCTACGACACATGGGACGGCAAACAGCTGGACCCGGACGTGATCTGTCTCCAGGAGATGACCGGGCGCGTCCCCACCATCCAGTTCGTCGAGGCGATGAACGACGCCCCCGGCTCACCCGGCGACTGGGCCGCCGCCCCCATCTACGTCAACCCACGCGGCGGGCTCCACACCGCACTCGTCTACCGCACCTCCAAGCTCGAGTTCATCGAGGCAGAGCTCATCGCCGCCGGCGACGGCCCACCCCAGCAGCCCCGCAACGTCGTCCGCTTCGATCTCCGCGCCGTCGGATACGAAGAGGACGGCTCCATCCTCTCATTCTTCCCCCTCCACTACAAGGCCGGCTACACCCAATCCGACCTCGAACGCAAGCTCGTCGAATCACAGATCGTCCGCCAGCACATCGAGACGCTCCCAACGAACCGCCACATCATCCTCGGCGCAGACCTCAACATACGCCACTCAACCGACCCCGCCTACGAGGAACTCAACGGCATCATCCCCAACACCGGCGTCCTCTGGGACCCCATCTCAACCCCGGGAACCTGGCACAACAACGCCGCCTTCCGCAACATCCACACCCAGGACCCGACCGGCCCCGGCGGCATGGACGATCGCCTCGACCAGATCCTCCTCTCACCCTCACTCCTCGACGGAATCGGATTCGATTACGACGGCAACTTCCCAACCCCCTGGGACCTCTCAACAACCGAGGACCCCAACCACTCCCACCGCGCCTGGGGTAACGACGGCTCACAATTTAACCAGGGCCTGCGAATCTTCGGCAACACCATGGTCGGCCCCACCATCGCACAGGCCATCGCCGACCTCGCCGACCCCGACGGCCACATCCCCGTGTACCTCGACCTCGACGTCCCCCCACGCATCCGCATCGTCGGCCAGACCCAGGACCTCGGCACCATCCGCCACGGCGAAACACGCGACATCCTTGTCCGCATCGGCAACGACGCCGACACGTCCCGCTGGGGCCCTACCGGCATCGCCCCCCTCACCTACGACTTCATCACCACGCCCTCGATCGCCGCACCCGCAGGCCACTTCCAAGCCCTCCCCGGCACACAGCTCAGCACCCACCTGCTCACCCTCGACACGACCCAGCTCAGCGAACCCGGCTCATACACAGAGCAGGTCACCATCGAGAACGACGACCCCGCAGCCCCCACCACCCCCATCACGATCGAGTTCGAGCTCACCGGCTGCAACCCCGCCGACCTCGCCGCCCCCCTCGGCGCACTCGACTTCTTCGACGTCTCCGAGTTCCTCCAGCGATTCACCGCCGCGGACCCCACCGCAGACCTCAACGCCGACGCCGTGCTGGACTTCTTCGACGTCAGCACATTCCTCCAACTCCACCAGTCCGGCTGCCCCTGAACGCCCCACCCTCAATCACCCGATAGCACAGCGATTATCGGCCGAGGCCTCAACCACAGACGCCCGGCGTTCGCGCAGTTATCGCATGAGTGACTCCCCTCAACCTGATGCGAATCGAAGGTTTCAACACCGCACAAGCATGTTTCTACGCAAAACGCATGATGACGCCCGCCGGTTTGTCCGACTCAACCACTCGACCGATGCCATCAGAAGGCAGCACCAGAGCACCAACCGAGCCGGAGCCCAACATGTCAATCTTCGCCAACCTCAAGGTCTCGCACAAACTCATCATCGCGTTCGGCGTGCTCGTCGCGCTCCTCTTCGCGCTCGGCGCCATAGGGCGGTACAGCAACCACATGCTCAACGGTGAGATCGACCTCGCGCACGACGTCCGCCTGCCCGCGCTTAGCTTCCTCCTCGAAGCCGACCGCGACCTCCAGCAGCTCCTCGTCGCCGAGCGGACCATGATCGCGTCCGAACCGGAATCGGAGATCTTCGCCTCCGCCCTCTCCGACTTCAACGAGAACCGCGGACAGGCAGAAACACGCTGGGACAAGTACAAGCAGTTCGCCGAAACCGAAACCGAACTCACGCTGGTTCCCCAGTTCGAATCCGCCCGCGCCACATGGAACGAAACAGCAGACCGGTTCCTCCAGCTCGTCCAGAGCGGCAGCGAACAGGATAACCAGGCCGCCTTCGAGCTCTCCACAAACCAGGGCAACGAGAACTTCGAAGAGATGCGTTCCTACATCGACGCCATCACCGAAGAAATCAACAAGATCGCAGAGAGCGACCGAGAGCGAGCAATGGCGGCCGAAGCATCGATCATGAAGATCAACCTCATCTGCGTCGTCGTCGGCGTCATCATCGCCGTCGTCATGGGATTCGTGGTCAGCCGCAGCATCACCAAGCCCCTCACCGCCATGAAGGAATGCCTCTCCGGGCTCTCCACCGGCGACCTCACCGTGCAGATGGAAGCAAAGACACGCGACGACTTCGGACAGCTCGCCGGCTTCTTCAACGAGAGCGTGTCCACCCTGCGCACACTCGTCCGCGAAGTCGCACAGGCCTGCGATGAAGTCGCCGACGCATCCACAGAGATCGCCACCTCCGCGACCGAAATCAGCAGCAGCGTCCACGAACAGAGCAACGCGACCGAACGAGCCGCCAGCGCCATCACCGAGATGTCCGCAAGCGTCGACGACGTCGCCAAGCAGAACTCCGCCGCGGTCAAGGCAACCCAGGACGCCGGGCAGCAGTCCGAGCACGGCCAGACCGTGGTCACCCAGACCGTCGAGAACATCCTCCAGATCGACGAGATCGTCCGCTCCGCATCCACAGCGCTCGAAGCGCTCGGCGAGCGCACCAGCGCCGTCGGCCAGATCATGGACGTCATCCGCGACATCGCAGACCAGACCAACCTCCTCGCACTCAACGCCGCCATCGAGGCCGCACGAGCCGGTGAGCACGGCAAGGGCTTCGCCGTCGTCGCAGACGAGGTCCGCAAGCTCGCCGAACGCACAACCACCGCGACCGAAGAAGTCACCCAGAGCATCACCGCCATCCAGCAGGACACCTCAGTCGCCATCGACCGCATGAGCGGCGGCGTCAGCATCGTCGCGAACGGCGTCGAGTTCGGAAAGCAGGCAGGCGTCGCGCTCCAGGAGATCAGCGGCTCGGCCACAGCACTCAACACCCAGATCACCGGCATCGCCGCGGCAACCGACCAGCAGTCCGCCGCAAGCACCGAGATCTCGGAGATGGTCAACACCATCAACATGCTCATCATGGAAACCAACAAGCAGACCGACCAGACCGCGGCATCGTCCGAGCAACTCTCAGCCCGCGCAGAGCAACTCCGCACCATGATCGCCCAGTTCCAAACCTGAACCCGAGCCTGACCCCGCACCGAACCACACCCCCACCACCCCCACCACCCAACCAACCGACGCCGCCGGCGTCGGTTTTTTCATGCCCACACCCCACCCAAACCACTCTCCCGCGCCGATGACCAAAAATGGCAAAGACCCGGCTTGAATATCTATGCATTGATGTGTATATTTATCCATGGCCCGAATCCGACGACACGCGATACTCAAGGACATCCTCTCCAGCGCCGCCGCATCCACTCAGGAAGCGCTCGTCAACGGGCTCGCCCAGGAGGGGATCGAGGTCACGCAGGCGACCGTCTCGCGCGACCTGGCCGCCATCGGCGCGGTCCGCGGACCGAACGGCTACCGCCTGCCAGACGCCGCTGCCCACACCGCCGAAAAGCAAGGCGACACCACACAGCTGCACCCGGTCCTCAGGGACCACGTGATCAGGATCTCGCCCGCCGCATCCATCGTCGTCATCCACACCGCCCCAGGCCACGCGAACTTCGTCGCCAGCGAGATCGACGCGGTCCGCCCCCCAGACATGGTCGGATGCCTCGCCGGAGACGACACGATCTTCATCGCAACACCGTCAAACAAAGCCGCAACAGCGCTCGCTCAACAACTCAGCAACGCGACCGAGGTGATTACATGAGTCTCACAGAAATCAAACCCGCAACGACGCCAAAGCACTTCCTCAACACGCAGGACTGGTCGTGGGACGAGCTCTCCTCCCTCATCGACCACGCCATCGAGCTCAAATCCAGCCCCATCCAACCCCTCCTCAAGGGCAAATCCATCGCCCTCGTCTTCTTCAACCCCTCCCTCCGCACCCGCGCCTCCTTCGACATCGGTGCCAACCAGCTCGGCGCCCACGCCGTCGTCCTCGAGCCCGGCTCAGGATCATGGGAGATGGCCTTCAACGAAGGTGAAGTCATGGACGGCCCCGCAGAAGAGCACGCCAAGGAGGCCGCCCGCGTCCTCAGCCGCTACTGCGACATCATCGCCGTCCGCGCCTTCCCCAAGTTCCAGGACTGGTCCATCGACCGACAGGACCGCGTGCTCAACGCCTTCGCGACCCACGCCACCGTCCCCGTCATCAACATGGAAACCATCACCCACCCCTGCCAGGAGCTCGCACACCTCATGGCCCTCCGCGAGCACTTCGGCACCAGCGACCTCCGCGGCAAGAAGTACGTCCTCACCTGGACCTACCACCCCAAGCCCCTCAACACCGCCGTCGCCAACTCCGCCGCCATGATCGCCACACGCGCCGGCATGGACGTCACCATGCTCTGCCCCAGCGAGCACTACCTCCTCGACGAGCGCTACATGAACACCGCCGCCAACAACGCCTCAGAAACCGGCGGCTCGTTCCAGGTCACCCACGACATCGATTCCGCCTACAAGGACGCCGACATCGTCTACGCCAAGAGCTGGGGCGCGATCCCCTACTTCGGCAACTGGGACGCCGAAAAGCCCATCCGAGATCAATACAAGCACTTCATCGTCGACGAATCCAAAATGGCAACGACCAACAACGCCGCCTTCAGCCACTGCCTCCCCGCACGACGCAACGTCAAGGCCACCGACGCGGTCATGGACAGCCCCAACTCGCTCATCATCGAAGAAGCCGAAAACCGGCTCCACGCCCAGAAGGCGCTCATGGCCGCGATCGCGGGGACCAAACACTAAACCTCCCACCCGGAGTTCATCATGCCAAACCAACCCACCGTTGTGCTCGCCTTCTCCGGCGGGCTGGACACCTCCTTCTGCGTCCCCTACCTCATCGACCAGGGATACGCGGTCCACACCGTATTCGTCAACACGGGCGCCATGGACGAATCCGAAGCCAAATCCATCCACAACCGCGCCATCGAACTCGGCGCAACCGCCCACGACAACATCGACGCCAGCGCCCAGCTCTGGGACAGCTTCGTCATCCCCTTCATCCAGGGCGGAGCCCGCTACCAGGGACGCTACCCGCTCCTCTGCTCCGACCGCTACGTCATCGCCCAGGCCATGGTCCGCAAAGCCCACGAACTCGGCGCCGCCGCACTCGCGCACGGCTGCACCGCCATGGGCAACGACCAGTTCCGATTCGACCAGTCCATCCGCTGCCTCACCGACCTCCCCATCCTCGCACCGATCCGCGAGATCCAGTCCCTGACCAGCACGCCCCGCGCCTACGAGATCCAGGCACTCGAGAAACGCGGCTTCAGCGTCGACGCCAGCGCCAAACGCTACACCATCAACGAGAACGTCCTCGGCGTCACCGTCTCCGGCTCTGAGGTCGACGAGTTCGGCGCCCCCGGCGAAGGCAGCCACCACCTCTGCAAGCAACGCGACCAGTGGCCCAGCGAGCCGCTCAGCATCCCCATCACCTTCGAGCAAGGCGTGCCCGTCGCAATCAACAACAAGCCGATCACCGACGGTGCACAAGCCCTCGCGACGCTCAACACCGCGTTCGGCAACTACGGCGTCGGCCGAGGCATCTACACCGGCGACACCATCGTCGGGCTCAAGGGACGCATCGTATACGAATGCCCCGGAATCGAGGCACTCCTTACCGCTCACAAGGCGCTCGAGGAACTCACCATCACCAAGCACCAGAGCGACTTCAAGGCACTCGCCGCCAGCAAGTGGACCGAACTCGTCTTCGGCGGCCTCTTCTTCGAACCCCTCCGCGCCGACCTGGAAGCGCTCATCTCCAGCACCCAGAACAACGTCACCGGAACAGTCACCGTGCAAACAACAGGCGGCAGCGTGCTCGCCGTCGCCGTCGACACACAGAACGCCCTCATGGACGACACCAACGTCTACGCACAGAAGGCCGCCTGGGACGCGAAGGACGCCGAGGGCTTCATCAAGATCGCCGGCAACGCATCCGCCATCGGCGCAACCGCCTCCTCACCCAAACACCAGGCATCGACGGAAGTCGCACTCAAGCACCAGACCAAGGCACCGGCATGAGCACCACGACACCAATCTCGATCAACACCATCCGCCAACACCTCCGCGAGCTCGTCGCCGCCGACAGCTCCGACCCCGTGGACTCGATGAACGCCGACCACCCGGCCATCCTCTACGCCGCCCACGTCCTCGAGTGCGCCAACTGCGAAGTCTCCATCACCGACCTCGGCGATGGCTGCGTCAACCTCCTCGCAACCCGCGGCCACCCCACAACCCTCTTCAACTGCCACCTCGACACCGTCAAGCCCAACCCCAGCTGGACCCGCGACCCCTTCACGCTTCAAGTGGAAGACGCCCGCGCCTACGGGCTCGGCGCCTGCGACATCAAGGGCGCCGCCGCGTGCATGCTCAACGCGGCCCAGGCCTCAAGCGAGCCCATCGCCATCCTCTTCACCACCGACGAAGAAGCCGGCAAGGGAAAGTGTGTCGAGTCATTCCTGAAAGACCAAGGCCAGCACTGGTCACGCGTCGTCGTCGCCGAGCCGACAAACGCAAAGGCCGTCTTCCAGCACCGCGGCTTCGCATCCTTCGAGATCAAGTTCGCCGGCAACGCGGGCCACACATCCGGGGCCAACGCCTCAGGCAACAGCGCCATACACAAGGCCATCGACTGGGGCCATAAAGCCCTCGCCCTCGCGCAGCCCGGAGGCCTGCTCGCCGACGCCCGCTTCAACATCGGCCTCATCGAGGGCGGCACCGCCTCAAACGTCATCGCCGCCAGCGCCATCGCCCGATTCGGCTTCCGCCCACTCCCCAGCCCAGACGCCGTCTCCATCGCCCAGCAAAGCATCAACGCCCTCCACGCGCTCCTCCCCGAAGACGGGACCGCCACATGGACCGACCGCTTCGTTGGCCCCGCCCTCGTCCGCGACGAAGCAATGACCCCGATCGTCGAGGCATGGGGCATCGAGACGGGCCCGGACGTGGACTTCTGGACCGAAGCCGCCCTCTTCGCCGCGGGCGGCCTCCCCGCCATCGTCCTCGGCCCCGGCAACATCGCCCAGGCCCACGCATCCGACGAGTACGTCGAGCTCGACCAGCTCGGACAGTGCGCACACGCCTACGCCACGATCGTCGCCAAGGAAGCAGCAAACCAACGCACACCGGAGGGCGCCCATGCTCCGTGAGATCGTCATGAACCTGCTCCACAACCTCGGCGGCCGCGCCGAGGTCGACCGCTACCTCCGCGAGCACACCGGAGAAGGACGCTACGCCGTCATCAAGGTCGGCGGCGGCCTCATCGAGGACGATCTCGACGAGCTCGCCTCCGCACTCGTCTTCATGCGCCACGTCGGCCTCGCACCCGTCATCGTCCACGGCGCCGGCCCCCAGCTCACCCGCGAACTCGAAGCAAAGAACATCAAATCCAACTTCATCGAAGGCCTCCGCGTCACAACACCAGACGTGCTTACCGCCGCACAGCGCGTCTTCCAGCGTGTCGGGTCGCAGCTCGCAGACGCAGTGGACGAGCGCGGCGTCACCGCACGCCCCCTCAACATGGGCGTCTTCCTCGCCAAGCAACTCGAAAACCAATCACTCGGCCACGTCGGCGAAGTCACCGCCGTCAACACCGAGTCAATCAAGCACGCCTGCAGCATGGGCCAGCTGCCCATCGTCAGCCCATTCGCCACCAGCGAGCATGGCCAGCTCCTCAACATCAACGCCGACACCGCCACCCGCGCACTCGCCACCGAGCTCAACGCCACCAAAGTCATCTACCTCACCCCCACCGGCGGCATCCTCGATCCCAAAGGCAAGATCATCCCCGCCGTCAACTGCACCGAGGACCTCGAACCGATGCTCGAGTCAGGCCTCATCTCCGGGGGCATGGCCCGCAAGCTCATCGAGATCCGCGATCTCCTCGAAAACCTCGACGAGCACGCCTCCGTATCCATCACATCCCCTGCCAAGATCGCCCGCGAACTCTTCACCCACAAGGGCAGCGGCACCCTCGTCCGCCAGGGCCGCCCAATCACCGTCCAGACCGGCACCGCAGGCCTCGACACCGACCGCATCAAGCACCTCCTCGAACAGAGCTTCTCACGCCAGCTCAACCCAACCTACCTCGACTCACTCAGCGAGGCCAAAGTCTACATCGGCGGCGACTACGCAGCCATCGCCGTCCTCAAGCAGCACGAGCACGCCTGGTACCTCGACAAGCTCGGCCTCAGCGAACGAGCCCAGGGCATCGGCCTCGGCGCCTCCCTCTGGAACCGCATCAAACGCGACCATCCATCACTCTACTGGCGCAGCCGCGCCACCAACGACGCGAACAAGTGGTACCTCAGCCGCGCCGACGGCATGCACCGCGCCAACGAGTGGCTCGTCTTCTGGTACGGCCTCGAATCACGCCAACAGATCGACGCCTGCATCGCCAGCGCACGCGCACTCGACCATTCCTTCGGCCAGCCCTTATCCAAGCCAGAGACAACCATCGAACACAAGCAAAGTCAGGAGCCCGCACATGCCGGCTGACGCACACACCCAACCCTCGATCGCAACCAAGCAAGTCGGCCTCATCGGCGCACGCGGCTACGTCGGCGTCGAACTCCTCGAGATCATCGAGTCCCACCCACTCCTCGACCTCGCCTACGCCTCCTCCCGCTCCTTCGACGGCGACCCCATCGCCAAGCACGCCAAGGTCTCGTTCAACAACAAGAAGTTCGAACAGATCCAACCCGCCGAGATCGCACAGCGCGATGCCGACATC
>CAXREY010000059.1:0-9857 GCA_964229845.1 Phycisphaerales bacterium UBA1924 | reverse complement strand
CGCATAAAGTGTTCCCTCTGGATCCGCTCCACCCGATCGCGGATCCCATCGGTGCGCCGATCGGGGTCTATCGTGAGGTGGCGGATCAGCTCGGAGCCCTGATCGACGCACGCCTCAAGGAGATCATCGATGAGTAAGTCAACGGATCAGCAAAGCGGCGTCCTGCGTGTCGTGGTCGGCACGGACCACCGCGGGACCCACGCGGGTGAGCATGTCCTGCGCACGCTTGAGCGGCTCGGGCACGAGGGGTACATCGTCAACGCGTGCGAGGGCAGCTGCGACTACCCCGAGCAGGCGTACCTCGTGGGCGAGGAGATCAACTCTGGCAACGCCCAGCGCGGCGTGCTGATCTGCGGCACGGGGATCGGGATGTCGATCGCGGCCAACAAGATCAAGAACCTCCGCGCGGCGCTGGTCCACGACGAGCTGACCGCGCAGCTCTCCCGCTCGCACAACGACGCGAACGTGCTCTGCCTGAGCGCCGACCTGCTCGGCGAGCGCCTGATCGAGAAGATCATCGAGGCGTGGATGAGCGCGGACTTCGAGGGCGGCCGTCACGCGCGGCGTGTGAAGAAGATCTGCTCGATCGAGGAGGGGCTCGACCCCCGCCAGGTGACCGACGCGCAGACCGCGTGATCAGTCGAGCGTGCGTACGAATATCGAGACCTCGCCGAAGCCGATCAGCGCACCGCCGTTGACGGGGACGATCTCTGTTGGTCGGCGTCCGAGCACCGCCGGGATTTTCAGCAGCGTTGTATCGAGCTGCGATGCGTTTGTGTGGTCGATCAGCGAGAGCGTGCATTCCAGGCGGTTCTCGCTGATGCGGGCCTCGCTGAGTGTGATGGCGTGCTCGCGTCCCCAGGCGATGTCGATCAGTTCTGTGCCCCCCGATCGCGCATCGACGCCCTGCGCCTGTGCCTCCTGATCGAAGCTGACGATGCCCCTGCTGCTCAGGAGATTGGTCCGCCCGATCTCGCTGATGATCCGGATCCATCCGCGTGAGACGATGCGGTCGCGCGTGTCGACGGGTCGGTTCTCGCGCGAGCCGTCCTCGGGGTCCAGGGCCCAGAGGGTGCCGCGGTCGCTGAGGACGAGCAGGTGCGCGTCGGCGACCCATGCGTCATGGGAGTCGGCGATGTCTTCGCTGTTGACGACCCATTCGACGATGCCGCGTTCGGTATCGATCGCGGTGATGCGCTGGGAGCTGGCGACGAAGAGGCGGGAGCGGTCCCCGATCCGCACCCATCGTGGCTGATGACCGAAGCGTTCGGTGACCTGCCCGGGCTCGCCGGTGCGGGGGTCGATGCGGGCGGCGAGCGGTGTGATCGAGCCGTGGCGCTGGTCTTGGGCGCGGTCGATGATCACCAGCCCGCAGACGCCGAGCTGGCCGTGGGCGAGATCGAGATCGTGAACCCGGTTGACCGGGAGGTCGCGCTGCCAGAGCAGCTCGCCGGTATAGAGGTCGACCCCGAGGGCGCGTCCGATCCTGTCCGTGACAACCACGGACTGGCCATCGCTGGCGACGAGCAGCTGCTGGATCGGCTGGGTGCCCTGGGCCGGGATGGTGATGAGCGTGTCCACGCGGGCGGTGTCGTCCGCGACCCGGGCGCTGCCCTGCTCAAGCTCGATGCGGATGTCCTCGATGGACCAGGCCAGCGTGCCCGTGGACGTGTCGACACACTCGAGCGTGCCCGCGTCGCCTGCGCCCACGCTCTCGGGCCAGAAGATGAGTGTGCGGGCCGGGCCCTGCCAGACGATCGTCGGCGGCTGGGTGCCCGGCGCAGTGCGTTCCCAGAATGTCTCGAATACGTTGCGCCCCGCGCGGAGGTAGCGCAGCCGGGCAAGCTGGGGGGCGTAAACGAGGATGCCCCCGGGGTCTAGGCGGTGCGCGGGGCGGAGCGGTGAGCCGGTCACGAGCACCGGGTCCGGGTCGTCGACGAACCTGCGCCCGAGTATCGGGAGCGTGTCGGCGTTGCCCGCGGCCTGGGCGAGCTGTTCCAGCGAGACCGGGGTCCCGTTGCGTCTGATGGTGATGCCGGGGTGCGTGTCGAGGAGGGCCCGCGCAGCGGAGTGCGCGTCGCGGGCTCGGTTCGAGGCGATCAGCCCGCTGATCAGGCGTTCCGCGAGCAGCTCAAGGGTGTCACTGGGTGTGGTCAGCCCGAGCTGGCCCAGCCGATCGATGGACTCGATCCCCGAGCGTGCGGCCTCGATCGACGCGGGGAGACGCCCGGCGTTCTTGTAGCCGCGCGAGGCGCTGAGCAGCAGCTCGGGAGTCGTTTTCGACCACGGGTATCGTTGCGCAAGCGCCTCGTACTGCTCGGGCTCAGCGTCGTTACCAAGGTACTGGAGCTCGGCGACGGCTCGCTGATTTGCGCTGTCGTACGCCCCGAACCCCTGCTGGGCGATGATGGCGCCGATGCGTCGTGCGGCCTCGAGGCCGGCGCGGACGGCGATGTCGTTGCCTTCCCACATCGCGCTGCGGAGTGCGGGCTGATCGAGCACGTCCTGGTAGGCGATGATCGCCTCGTCGAAGCGGCTGTAGCGTTCGTGCAGCGCCCCCAGCTGCATCCGGTGCGCGACGGTCTGGTCGTGGGTCCGCGCGAGCTCGCCGAGCGAGCGCATGAGCTCGAGCACGCGTTCTTCGCCCAGGCGTTCGTAGAGACTGGCGTCCTGCTCGTCCGCTGCCGGTGCGCGGATGATGGAGATCACGACCTCGAAGAGGTTGTCGCGTTGCGGGTTGCGCTGCGCGATCGGGAGCGAGGCGATGACGCTCATGGCGCGTCGGACGCTGGGCACGATCTCGTCGTACCGCTCAGAGCGGTGTGCGAGCTCCGCGATGGTGATGGCCGCGCTCGGGTCGGTCGCGATGCGTTGCTCGAGGAGCTCTGACGCGGTGCCCCACGCCAGGAAGCTCGACGCGTTCATCTGATCGACAACGATGATCTGCCCGTCGAGCGCCACGATGTTGCCCGTCGCGTCCAGCGGGATGAACACGCTCTCGCTCAGCGCCGCGGGATCGAGCACGCGCACACCGAGCTCGACGGGTGCGATGAGTCGATCGCCCGCGGCGATGACACGCCCGCGGATTCCGATCTCGTTCTGATGCTCGTCGCCCAGCTGCGGAGAGCGTTTCGAGCTGGCGGTCGCGAAGCTGCCCGCCTGGTACGCGCTGATCCGATCCTCGCTGACGCACACGAAGAGGTCCTCGCTGACGCCGAGCAGGTAGTAGGACTCTCCCAGCAGGTCCGCGGGGCGTCTGGCGATGGTGCGTCCCGTCTCGGGGTCGAGCTGGAAGATCTCGGAGCCGTTGCTCGTGAGCACGAAGAGGCCGTGGCGGTTGATGACCGGGGCGTTGCCCGCGAAGGCGGGGCGGGTGGAGCGAGCGTAGAGGTCGGGCGCGGGCATGGTTCTGGCCCAGAGCACATCGCCGGTCGCGATCCGGATGGCGGCCGCGAACCCGATGAGGTCGGTGTAGTAGACGACCCCGTCGCGGACGATCGGTGTGTGCGCGAGCTGGCCCATCTGCTGGAAGGGGAGCGAGCCGGCGGACGCGAGCGGCTGGGTCCAGAGGAGTTCCCCGGTCGCCGCGTCGAGGGCGAGGACGCTGAGACTGATCAGGCGTTGGCGGCGGTTGTTTGCGCGGGCGGTCACGACCACGGTGCCCCGGTCGACCACGATCGGGCCTCGGATCGAGGCGCCGACGAGCGATGGGTCGAGCGATTCGATATCGACGCTCCAAAGCACGCTCCCGGTTTCCTGATCCAGCTTGAGCACACGCGACTGGGTGCGGTCCTGGCTGTTCCTGGGGGCGCCGGCGGAGACATAGATCGAGCGCTGCCCGTCCGAGCTGACCGAAGTGGCGTCGTCGAGCAGCCTGCCTAGGCGGGCGCGGGCGTCACGGTGCAGCGGGATCTCTTCGCTCTGGTCGAAGGTCTGGATGCGCCAGTTCGGGCGGAGGGTGAAGCGGTCGAAGCAGGAGATGGTGTACCCGTCGTTGACGAACAGGAACTGGTCTTCGACCAGCGGTGCGCTCCAGGCCGTGGGTTTCCAGCTCGCCCCGCTGAGTCGTGAGGGCGTCGATTGATCGCCGAGATCGAGCTGCGTGTTGGGCGTGAGCGGCACCTGCGCCAGCACGCCGGGGACGATTCCGTCCAACGACACCGGATCCTGTGCGCCGCCTTGCCACACGAGCGAGTGCGCATGGTCTTCCTGCTCGATGTTCGGGGGGGTCGCGTCGACGAAGCGGTCGGCGAACGTGCGCAGCTCCTGGGCACGCTGGGCGAACGCGTCTGCGTCCGGGTGTCGCTTGGCCTGGTCGAGCAACGCTCGCCCGGCGTGGAACCTGCCGGCTTCGATCTGCGTCTGTGCGTAGCGGAGCGACGCGATCAGGCCGGGCTCGGTGAGCCAGGCCTCGCGTGCGGCGCGGATCCATTCATCCGGGCGTCCGAGCCAGATCTGGGCGCGCGGCGTCATCTGGCGTCGGTAGGTCTCGAGCAGCTGGGGGTGGGCCAGCATGAAACGGTGCACACGCTCCCGGACCGGGATGTGCAGGGCGTCCGGGTCTTCATCGTCAATACGGATCAGGCGATCGCCGTGCGTCCTGATGATCTCGTCGCAGAGGCGGACGGCCTCGTCGAGGTTGTCCTGAGCGATGAGTTCAGCCGCGCGTTTGAGTGCGTCGCTCGCGATGGGCGAATCCGCGATGTAGACCGGGTTCTGATTGCCGATGGGCTGGAGCTGCCTGGCCTGGGCGTTCGTGTGGGTGGTCGCGATGGGGAGAGCGAAGGCCAGCCCGGCGATGAGGCACAGGCGGGCGGTTCGGTGTTGGTTCCGGGGTAGTAACACGCGTGGGATGGCCCTTCGGGAGTTGGCTGCTCATAGTACGATACCCGCACGGGGCGGTTCGTGTTGCGTCCGATTACGGGCTCGGCGTACTCGGATTTCATGACCCAGCCCGCACATCCGCCTCTGCCCGATCGGGTTTCCCGATGCCGGGGTGAAATAGAAACGCGTTGGCGTCGATTGTGCCCCTGATGCACACGCCCTCACTCATCCCCGAGCAACCGCCGCACGATCCTTTTCCGGCTCGTCTTTGCGTGTATTTCTCGGGAGTGTTCCCGCTGCTGCGGGTCCGGAGCCGGCGGGTGCTTCTGCTCTCGCTCGCGATCGCGCTGATGAGCGGCGTGGACCTGTATCTCACGCTGCTGTATGTCACGAATACGGGCATGAACGAGATGAACCCGCTCGCCCGGGCGATGATGGAGTATCAGTCCCCGGGCCTGCTCGCGTTGTGGAAGTTCGCGACGGTCGCGCTGAGCCTCGGGATCCTGATCGTCATCCGTACCAGGCGGAGCGCTGAGTGCGGCGCCTGGGTTGGGTGCTTCGTGCTCGGCTGGCTGATGTCGCACTGGGTTGTCTTCATCCATGAGACCCGGGACATGAACCTGGAGATCATGCAGGAGATCGCCAGCGGCGACCCCACGTGGATCATGATCGACGCGGCCCCGCGTGAGCTGCGGACCGGGCGGATCGTGATCGACTAGGCCCCCCGCTTTCAATCTTGGGTGGGTGGCGAGCAACTTTGGCGCGGGTGTGCTACGCTCGTGGTGATGAACGCGATCCTCAGACTGTCCAGAGCCCTCTCCGTGATGATGCCCCTGCTCCTGCTTGTCGGGTGCAACGGGGCGATCGCGCCGAGCTTCGAGGCCGTCGGTGTCGAAGAGATCGAGCGTGATAACGAGCGTTCGGTGATCGAGTTCCGTGTCCGGGCGACGAACCCCAACGCGGACCCGATCCCGCTGCGGACGGTGACCTACCGCGTTGAGATCAACGGCGAGCAGGTGTTCGAGGGTGTTCGCTCGCCCGAGACCACGCTGCATACCTACTCGGATTCCGAGTTTGTGCTCCCGGCGGTGGTCCCGCTCGAATCGTTGCAGGGCTCGATCGAGTACGCGCTCCTCGGGAGTGTGCAGTACATCCCGCCCGGGCGTCTGTCGGAGGTGCTCTTCGACGCGGAGGTCCACGTGCCCGAGGCGTTGCTTGTGATCGAGGGCACGATCGAGGCGGGCAACTAGCCCGTCCAAGAGACCGGTCTTATCAGCCGACGGTGATGTAGTCACGATCGCTCTTGCTGAGCATCAGATCCGCTTGTCCGAGTGATTCTTCGAGGCGTGCCTTGAGGCGGGGCAGGTAGCCGCGTTCGGTGTTGGTGTGCCCCGCGAGGAGGATGCTGATCCCGGACTGGCGTGCGGCGAGGATGTGGTGGTGCGTCATCTCGCCGGTGATGAAGAGCTCACACCCCTGATCCCGGGCGGTCTGCCAGAGCATCCCGCCCGAGCCGGGCACGACCGCGATCGTTTCGAACGCGTGATCGCTCGCTTCGTGCTCCGGGGCGAGCGCGTAGCGGATCCGTGTGCGGTCGAGGTGGTGCTTGAGACGCTCGGCGATCTTTGAGATCGATGCCGGGCGATCGAGCACCAGTCTCCGCCCGGATCCCATGCGCCGGACCGGCTCGGGGACGAGCTCGACGATGTCGTACGCCGGTGTCTCGTACGGGTGGAACTCCTTGAGTGTTTCGATGACGATGGGCAGCGCGCGTCGGGAGCAGACCATCTCGATGCGTGTCTCCTTGACGCGTTCGAGCGTGCCGACCTCACCGATGGTTGGGTTGGCGCCCTCGTCGGGCAGGAACGTGCCCTCGCCCTTGGTGTTGAAGGAGCAGAGTCGGTACTTGCCGATCCCGCCGGCGCCCGCGGTGCCCAGCGCCGCGCGGAGCTGGTCCGCCTCTTCCGATGGGACGAACGTGATGACCTTGACCTCGCGGTCCGGCTCGCCCCCGGTCGCGGGGATCAGCGCCCTGCAGTCGCCGTGGATCATGCCCGTGGTCGGTTCGCCGTGCGGCGTGCTGACACCCTCGCAGAGCCAGTCGGTGATGCCACCCTTCGCGGAGTCCAGGGCGGTGTGCGGGGTGTAGACGGCGATGCCCGCCTCGGCGCAGCCGCGGATGATGCGTTCGGTGTGGGTGCGGTCCGTCAGCGACTCCAGCGGCGAGAAGATGGGTGGGTGGTAGGCGACGACGGCGCCGGCCCCCATCTCGATCGCTTCCTGCAGGACGCGTTCGGTGAGATCGATCGTCAGGAGGATGGGGCCGGTGATCGCCCGGTTCGGGTCGCCGAGCTGGAGCCCGACCTTGTCCCATTCTTCCTTCAGCTTCAGGGGGGCGATGGTCTCCATCGCGTTGACGAGATCCTGCACGATCATGGTGGCTCCTCTGCTGCGCACGAGAAGGTGTGCACTCGTGCATTGTATGTACGCCGCGGGCACCGACCGAGTGCGTAGAGTGTGTGCGATGGGCGGAGATACTCAGCGGATTCTGGTGCGGGCGTACGCCAAGGTCAATCTGGCGTTGGCGGTCGGGGCTCCGGTCGATCAGCCGGGCACCCCGACGCACGGCTATCACCCCATCTGCTCGTACATGCACGCCATCGATCTCCACGACACCATCGAGATTCAGCGTGCCCCGGATACGGCATACGACATCGCCTGGAAGGGGGTCGATGGCATCGAGAATCCGGTGGAGTGGGAGACCGAGCGTGATCTGGCTGTGCGAGCGCACCTGGCGGTGCAGGCGCGGGTCGGCGAGGCGCTCCCCTGCGTGCTGCGTGTCCGCAAGGCGATCCCGGCGGGCGGCGGGCTGGGCGGTGGATCGTCCGATGCGGCGGCCGTGCTCCGCGGGCTCGATCAGCTCTTCAATCTCGCCCTGGGCGAGGAGACGCTGCGGTCGATCGCGATGACGCTGGGATCCGACATCGCGTTCTTCCTCGATGACACGCACACCCCCCCACGCCCGGGCATCGTCTCCGGGTTCGGTGAGCGGATCGAGCGGGTGGACGCTCGGCACGCGGGGCGCGAGATCTCGCTGCTGCTGCCGGGCTTCGGTTGTGCGACCGGCGCGGTGTACGGGGCGTTCGACGCACGATGCGGTGGGGATGCGGTGCGGGAAGAAGCCGTGCGTGCGCTCGCGGGAGTCATTGAGCTTGGCGACGAGCTGATTTTCAATGACCTGCGGGACGCGGCGTTCACATCGGAGCCGCGCCTCCGCGAGCTGTGCGAAAACCTGACCGACTCGATCGGTCTGCGGGTTCATATGTCCGGGAGCGGGTCCACGCTGTTTGTTCTCGGACGCTGCGACGAGCGATTGGTGCACGATCTCGCGCCGGAATGCAGGGTGGTGCATACGCGCCTGTGCTGAACCAAGATACACTAGCTCCATAGCCCCTACCCTGGAGATTGCATGAGCGACGACAACCTCGGCCCCAACGATCAGCAGGAAATCGACAGCGATACGGACACGGGGTTGGACGACTTCGTGTCCGCGGACGATTCGTCCATCATGAACTCGCGTCGGCTCGCGATGGGTATCGACCTGGGGGGGACCAATATCCAGGCGGGCGTGATCAACGAGCACGGCGAGGTGCTCGGGCGGGCCAAGGTCCGCACCGAGGCGGACCGTGGTTTCGAGAAGGTGATGGACCGGGTCGCCGCTGCTTCTCGCGAGGCGTGCGAGGACGCCGGCGTTAAGATGTCCATGATCCACACCGCCGGCATCGGTGTGCCGGGCCCGATCGACCCGGAGAAGGGCGTCGTGGTCGAGGCGGTCAACCTGCGCTGGAACAACGCGCCGGTGGTCATCGCGCTCTCGGACCGCCTGACCGTGCCCGTCTACGCGGACAACGACGTGAACGTCGCGGTGTACGGCGAATGGCGCGCGGGGATCGGCAACAACCGACCGAACCTGCTGGGCGTGTGGGTCGGCACGGGCGTGGGCGGCGGGCTGGTCATCAACTCGCAGCTGCACCGCGGGGCGCACTACTCGGCCGGCGAGATCGGCCACATGATCATCCACCCCGGGGCGCACCTCGGCTCGAGGAGTGTGGAGCACAACTGCTCGCGCACCGCGATCGTGCACGAGCTGACCAAGCTCATCCGGGCGAACCACCCCTCGATGCTGCCCAGCCTGACCAACGGGAAGATGAGCAAGATCAAGTCCAAGGTGCTCGCGCTTGCCTACGAGCAGGGCGACGACCTGGTCCGCACCGTGATCGATGATTCGGCGGACCTCCTGGGCATGGCGATCGCGAACGTGGTCACGCTGCTGAGCCTTGACATGGTGATCCTGGGCGGCGGCCTGGTGGAGGCGATCGGGAAGCCCTACGTTGATATCGTGCGTGATTCGGTGCGCCGCGAGGCCTTCCCCGAGTCGCTGCGGAAGATCAAGGTAGAGGCGAGCACCCTTGGTGACGACGCCGGCATCGTGGGCGCTGGCATCATGGCGCTCGAGGAACACTGGAAGTAGCTCGTTCCGCGTGGACCCCACAAAGAAACACCCCGCATGGGCGGGGTGTCCTTGTCAGTTTTCCGGATGACTCGCTGTTCAGATATCGAGGTTGATATCATCGAGGAGCTGATCGGCGGCCTGCTCGAGCTTGTCGTCGCTCAGGTAGGTGCCTGCTTCGATCTCCTCGCGGACGCGGTTGATCAGATCGGTACGCTCCGCCGGCTCGGCTTGGAGCTGGCTGAGATATTGTGCAACGCGGGAAAGCTCGACGCGATCGGAACTCCGAGCCCCACCACGGCCCCGGACTTCTTCTGCGCCGGACTGACTCGCGTACGCGGGATCGACACTGACCCTTCGTACACGGAGACCCGAAGCGTTGTTGACGGATGAGATCTCACTCATTGAACTTGCCTCTTTTCTTGTGTCCTCTTCGTGCCCACCACCTGGACACCACTACATCTTGTTGACGAAACCACTGTTCCATCCATCCCTAGACTGTGTATCGGTGCATTGAATCTGA
>CAXREY010000058.1:0-6023 GCA_964229845.1 Phycisphaerales bacterium UBA1924 | reverse complement strand
GGGCTGACACATGAGCACGATGACCGATACCAACCCGACCGATGTTCCGCAGAGCATCCTCAAGAGCCCCAAGCACTGGCGCAACCGCATCGCGGGGCACCACTGGCGCACGGGCGACGAGGAGTTCGATGCCGCCAAGCTGGGCATGTGGCTCTTCCTCACCACGGAAGTGCTGCTCTTCGCGGGCATCTTCTGCGGCTACGCCGTCTTCCGCATGATGTACCCCGAGGCATGGGCCAACGGCTCGCACTACCTCGACTGGCGTTTCGGCGCGGCCAACACCGCGGTGCTGCTCCTGTCATCCTGGACCGCCGCCAACGCCGTGCGCTGCGCCCAGCTCGACAAGCAGTTCTGGCTCCGCGTGAACATCATCATCACGATCGCGTGTGCCGCGCTGTTCATCTTCATCAAGCTCAAGTTCGAGTACATGGTCAAGCTCGGTGAGGGCAAGGCGCCGGGGACCTTCTTCTCATACCCCTACGCCCAGGACCCGCACGAGCCGCTCTGGTGGTCGCTCTACTACATCGGCACCGGGATCCACGCGGCCCACGTCATCATCGGCGCGGCGCTCTTCGGCGTGGTGCTCTACTACGCGAAGCGCTACCAGGCCTACGGGCCGACCCAGTACACGCTGGTTGAAAACGCGGCGCTCTACTGGCACTTGGTCGACCTCGTCTGGATCTTCCTCTTCCCGCTCCTGTACCTGATCCACTGATCCGTTAACGCTGATTTCCCCGCTCGGTCTGTACTGAGAAGAGATACACATGGATATGACAGAACACACCAAGGCAGAAAACGTGGCCCAGCTCGGGTGGGATCCGGATGATCCACACGGGATCAACCCGCACCACGGCGAGCACCATCACTTCATCGCCGACTGGCGGATGCAGGTGACCATCCTCGCGATCCTGCTGTTCTTCACGTTCCTCACCGTGGCCTTCTTCCGCGTGGAGACATGGGCCGAGGTCGCCTTCGGGATCCATCTCCCGAACTGGGTGAACATCGCGGGCGCGATGTCGATCGCCACCATCAAGGGCATCCTCGTCGCGGCGTACTTCATGCAGCTCAAGTACGACAAGGTCCTCAACACCTTTGTCCTGCTCTTCTGCCTCCTATGCGTCGGGCTGTTCCTCGGGTTCTCCATGATCGACCTGGGCTCGCGCCACCTCGTCAACCCGATCGCAGCGGGCGAGATCTCGCAAGGCGGCACGGGTGTCGGGCTCAACTCGGCTCCCGCCGACGAGGATTTCAAGGTCCGCATGAGCCCCAAGGTCAACACGCAGGGCATGGGGCTGATCTACACCGCACGCCTCAAGGGCAACGACCACAAGCACGGGCTCGAGTACTACCGGAACACACCGGGCAAGGACGAGGCCGAGTTCTGGGCACACTTCTACGAGGGGCATGCCACCCATCGCGACCCGATGGACGAGCATGATTACTACACCAAGCTCGGCTACGCGCACCACGTAGAGCACTCAACCGCGAGCAGGTCACGCGGACGCACAGGGCTGACGCCGGGGTTGTTCTCCGATGTCGCCCCCGCCGACTACGCCTCGCACGCGGGCGACCACGGAGATGATGGCTCCCACGACGATGGGCACTGATCAAAGCAAACCAGCGGAGCAGGCACACAGAGAAGGCCGGGGCATCTGGTGGATGCTCTTCTTCCTCTCGATCGTCGCGATCCTCGTGGCTGGCATCTCTCTGACCAAGCGCATCGGCGCGTACCACGAGCGAGTCGATCATCCGCTCTTCGCCTACAACGAGGTCGCCAGCACGGACTTCACGTTCGCGGGACGGGACGTCTCGATCGAGGAGATCCAACGATCGGACGAATCCATTGCGCTGCGGGTTGAGTACGGCGACGAATCGCTCGAGCTCGACGTGGTCTACCCACCGAAGCACGCGCTCCCGACCCTCTTCGACCGCCAGCGTGAATGGTTCGGGATGTACTTCTTCGCGGACCGCTCCGGGATGACCCTGCAGCAGTTCGAGGATGGCATCGCGAGCGACGAGATCCAGCTCCGCCTCGCGATCGTCACCCGGACCCCGTTCGGCGTCGAGCCGGCGAAGGACCCACGCCACGAGTCGATCGGCCGAACAGAGAACGAGACGACCGGCGAGGCCCGCAGGGATCTTTTCCGGTACGACTTCTACGAGTTCAAGCGGGACGGCACGATCGAGCTTGAGTCCAAGCGGTTCCCCGAATCCGGCAAGAGCTTCATGCGGCGCAGGGTGAACGCCGAGCTCCGCGGCGAGCCAGAGCCCGAGCGAGCCGACGACGAGATCCGCGAGTACACATGGCAGTGGGGGGCCGCGATCAAGGTGACCAACCGCCCGCCTCCTATCACCCAGGAACGCCAGGCCCTTCTCAATGCGGGATGGACACTCCCGGTCGCCGCGGGCGGGTTCCTGCTGCTCGCCGTGTCGTTCTTCTTCGCGATCGCCCCGCCACGGGTGACGGAAGCGGACGCCTGATCAGTCGATGTAGCACCCGTCGCTGTACGCTTCCAGGAACGCGGTCACATCGAAGAAGTCCCAGCGCTGATCCTGATTGAGGTCCGCGTACCAGGCCTGACCGATGAAGCCCGCAACAAACCGCGAGACGTCGTGGAAGTTCAGCCGGAAGTCCCGGTTCAGATCGCCCGTGCACGTCAGCACGACGCCGTACCAGCCGTCTTCCCTCTCGGTGAGGAAGCTCGACCCGCTCGGGGCATCGGGAAAGATGAAGCGATCGAAATCGCCCTCGATGCTACCACCCGAGATGATCTCCCATCGCATCCCCGGCTTGAGCAGTGCCGTGTTCGCCACGAGCTCCAGCGTTCCCGCGAGTTGAAACGAGCTATGCGGCTCGATCAGGATCCGGTCGTGGACGTTCGGATTGATCGCTTGCGCGATATCCAGCACCACCCGCGCATCTTCAGTCAGGTCCGTCCCATCGAGGCGTATCAGCCCCGATTCGCCGCCGACTTCCAGCGTGCTCCCGAAGTCGATCGGGCCGGTGAGTATCCCATCCCCTGAGACCGTCACGCCGCTCACGCCGGTTCTGCCATCAATCTCCGTTGACTCCAGTCGGGCGAGCTCATCGGGTTCGCTGATCAGCTCGATCACACCCGAACCGTCGATCGCTCCGCCGCTCATGATCTGAATCGCCGAATCGTGGTCGACCCGCACCGCGCCATCGATGCGTAGATTGCCAAAGAACTCCTGGACCCGATGGAGCAGGAGCTCGCCGCTGACATGGATATCGGCGAGCGTTGTGCGGTTGAAGATACTGTAAATGTGAAATGCGCCCACGTCGCCAGATGCGAGCTCAACGTTGCTCAGCAGGGCATCATCCAACTCCGTGCCCGATACCGAAGAAATGATCCGTCCACCGTCTCCTACAACCGCGGCATGCACGGTCGCCGGGCCCTGCAAGGCACCCCGCAGCAGGACGCCGCTCTCTTCGCCGGAGGTCGTGATGGAGGCCCCGCCGATGACCGTGAAGCCTTCTTCAATGATCAGGTTTGTTTCCGCCGCGACCCTGAAGATCGAGGACACGAAGAGCTGCCCATCTCCAACAAGCGAGCAGTCTTCCTCGATCACGAGCCCGTTATTGAAGAACATGACCATGTCATGGTCTGTCTCGATGGTCCCACCTATACGCAGACTCGCGCCGGTACCGCGGTACGTGTAATCGGTCGTGAAGCGAACATCCCGCAGAAGCGAACCACTCCCGGTGAGCAGTTCGGGCGATCCGATGAGCGTGATGGTCTGCCCCTCGCACACATCACCGATATAGATCTTGGAGCCGTCCGCGATGAGCTCGCCGTCCCCCTGAAGATGACCCGTGATCACGATCCCCTCGTCCGGGATGTTTGAGACGATCCGCCCGTTGTTGATCAGCGTCGAGCCATCGGAGATCTGCACGGTCCCGCGACCCTCGAGCGTGACGCTGCTATCGAGCGTGAGCGCGGACTGCTCTGTCACCAGGATCCTGCACCCCGAGCTAAGCTGCGGATGATTGCACTGGAACCGGATCGTGCTGTCGCCGGTCAGCAGCGTGTCCTCCCCGGCCGCGATGAGCATATCCCCGCCGAAGCCGGACAGGCTCGTCGTCATCTCGCCGTGGTGCGTGACGGTCCCTGCCAACCAGAACTGCCGCTGGGTTTCGAGCTCAAGGTCGATCGAACCGACCAGTTCAACGTCACGCAGTGTCAGGGAGTCAGCCTGGCTCTGGAACGAGCCCCCGTTCTCAGCGAGCATCACCCCGCCCTCGACGACGCTATCCCCCCGAAACACGATCGGCTGGCCGCTCGAGACCACCATGCCATTCCCGGTCTGGATGATCTCGCCCTCGAGCCAGAGCGCCGAAGGATGGCCGGGTCGCGAGCGCAGCGTGCCCTCGTTGTAGATACGGGACGCGTTCACCCACCCCGCGCCCTCGATCGTGTGCCCAGCCCCGTGCGTGATCTCGGTCCCGGTGCCGTTCAGGCGAGCGTAGCCTCTCTGCGTGCCATTGAGCCGCAGGACGCCCGTCCCGCTGATCTCCGTATCGAGTACCGTCTGGAGCATCGTCGTGCTGGGGGCCGCGTCCGGGTTCACGACGATCGATCCGTTGTTCTCGATCTGGCCGAACAGCGAAAGACTCGCGCCAGCGGCGATATGGAGCTGGCCTTCGGGGTTGGTCACATGAATCGAGCGGCTCAGCTGCGGCTGATTCAGCAGCACCTCGTACGCGGTTCCGTGCTGCAGATACACGTCATCAACAGCGCTGCCGGGCATCACGCCGCCGTCCCAGTTTGCCCCGTCTTCCCAGTTACCCGATACAGGTGCGAGCCACTCAATCGGCGCTCCGACGCTCACATGCGCACACACAAAGATGGGAACGATCAGAGCTGGGTTGAGCATCAAAGAAGTACTCCGGGCAGGTGCGTCATGAGAGGCGAGTTTAAACGAAAATATGCTTCCTGAGAACCCGCATATGGCGGGTTGCGGCCATAAAAAAAGCCGCGTGTCAGGGCACGCGGCTTTGCTCGGGATACTGAAGGAGTTACTTCGTCGGATCGATTTTCGGACGTGTATCTACGGGCGTGCTCGTGGTGTTCGGTGTCGCGTTCTCAAGCGTTGGGCTCGAGAGCGAAGCGTCGCGTGTTGACGGGACCAGGTAGATTTCCACGCGCCGGTTCTGCGGCGTGCCCTTGCCCTTGTTGTTCATCACGATCGGGCGGTGCTCGCCCCAGCCCATCACGCTCATGCGGCTCCAATCGAGCCCCGCGCTGCCAAGCGTCTGCCGGACGGAGATCGCCCGGTGCGCCGCGAGGTGCATGTTGGTGGGGTGGTTGCGCCGCGTGTTCGCGCCGGGCTTCTCGTCGTCGGTGTGCCCGACGATCTCTATGTCGTACTTGCTCGCGGCGTTGCTGCTCAGCACACCCGCGAGCGTCTTGAGCGACTCGACCGCGGAGGACTGGACCTGATCCGAGCCGGAAGCGAAGGTCAGGTCCGAGACGAAGCGGAGCATGCCCCGCTCGCCGTCGTAGACGATCATGTCCGGGTACTGCGACGCCAGATCGCTCAGGGCACGATCCGTCGCCGGGTCGAGCTGCACGATCGAGAGCGAGTTCATCCGATCCTCGAGCGAGGCGAAGGCGTTCTGCGACGAAGCGAGCTGATCACGCAGCGACGTGTTCTCGCCGCGGAGACGACCGATCACGCTCTGCGCATCGCCGGCCGAGCCCTGGAGCTGCGAGTTGTTCGATTCGAGGGTGCCCAGGCGGTTCTGCAACTCCTGGTTCTGGCTGCGCAGCGACTGGTTGGTCTCGTAGAGTTTGTCGTATTCCTGCTGGCTCACGCAGCCCGTGCCCAGCCCCGCGACACTTACGAGCAGGGTGGTTAGAGCGAGCGTGCGCCCGCGTGCGATGCGATGGGTGATCTTCATGATCTGCTCCTGGTCAGTACATTGAGCGACGCAGCGACACGAACCCCGCGCGATGCGAACGCGACTCCAACATGGTATGAGACCCGAATGCCGCGTGCAG
>CAXREY010000057.1:0-10951 GCA_964229845.1 Phycisphaerales bacterium UBA1924 | reverse complement strand
CGTTGCCGGCGCATACACGCTAGACTCACAAGATACAACGGATCAATCGGCAAGCCAACCGCAACACACCACTCGGAGCACAAAGATGCCCAATCGAACCCCTTTCGTCGGCGGGAACTGGAAAATGAACACGGATGCTCGGTCCGGCTCCGAGCTGGCAAGCTCGCTCGCTTCCGGACTGGCAGGAACCGCTGGGGTCGACGTCGCGATCTTTCCCCCCTTCGTGTACCTCCGCGAGATCGGTTCCGGGCTCGCAACGTCCGATATCCTGCTGGGCGCACAGGACGTCTACGACCAGCCCGACGGTGCCTTCACCGGCGAGATCTCGATCGGTATGCTCAAGGATTGCGCGGTCCGCAGCGTCCTGACCGGGCACTCCGAGCGCCGCCACGTCATCGGCGAGTCCGACACCATCGTGAACAGGAAGACCCGCGCGGTCCTCGATGCCGGCCTCCAGTGTGTCCTGTGCATCGGCGAGACGCTGGATCAGCGGGAATCCGGGAAGACGGACGCCATCAACGAGCACCAGACCCGGGCCGGGCTCGAGGGCGTCTCGAAGGAACAGCTCGCCAGCGTCGTCATCGCCTACGAGCCGGTCTGGGCGATCGGCACCGGCAAGACCGCGACCCCCCGGGACGCCCAGGACGCGCACGCGAACATCCGCGAGCTGATCGCGAACATGTACGATCAGGAAGCCGCGGACGCGATTCGGATCATTTACGGGGGATCGATGAAGCCCGGGAACGCCGAGGAGCTGATGTCGATGGCGGACATCGACGGCGGCCTGGTCGGCGGCGCATCGCTCAAGGCAGAGGACTTCCTGAGCATCATCCGTGCCGGGGCACCGCAGGGCGTCTGATCGCCCCGCTGCGCTGAAGCAACTTGAATGAGCGCCTAGACTTGCCCCTGCCCCGTCACGGCTCGCCTGAGCCGGGGGCGATGCTGATTTGAACCCCGGGAGCCGATCGTGGACCTGAGTTTGCTAGCCCATACCACACTCGCCCAGAGCACCCCAACACTCGCGATGAGCTGGAGCCCCGTCGTCACGAACATCCTCGTGGGCGTGTTCCTCATCGTCTCGATCGCGATGATCCTGCTGGTGCTGATCCAGCGCCCACAGGGCGGCGGGCTGAGCGGCGCCTTCGGTGCGGGCGGCGGCGGAGGGGGCGGGGGCGGCGCTGGGCAGACCGCGTTCGGTACCAAGACCGGCGACGTGCTCACCGGCGCAACCATCACCATTTTCGTGCTCTTCCTGATCACCGCGATCGTGCTGAACTTCGCGACACGCCCCGCGGATCCCCGCGACAACGTCCCGACGCTCACGACCCCGGCCGGCGAAACCGACCCGGACGACAGCGAAGCGGTCGAATCCACGCCGAATGAAACCACGCCGATCGATGATGCCGAGCAGGCCATCGAGGACGTGATGGACTCAGAGACCAGCGTCGAGGGCGATGTCGAAGAAGGAACGGACGAACCGGCCACCTCGCAAGAGCCGCCGGCTGGCAGCGAGCCGGGCACGGACGAACCCACCGCGGACGAAGACTGAGCCGAGCACGCACAGGAGCAGCACCTTGATCCGAAGCATGACCGGCTTTGGCGACGCCTCCAGCAACGACACCAGCTCGGTGTACACGGTTGAAGTGCGCAGCGTCAACAACAAGTTTCTCAAGATCGGCACTCGGATCCCCGAGCGGCTCGCGTCGCTCGAGCCCGAGATCGAGCAGGTCGTCCGCGCCACCGTATCACGCGGCTCGGTGACCGTGACCGTCTCCTGCACAGACACGGACGAGGGAGCCGCGCAGGAAGTCAACAGCGCCGCGCTCCGCAAGTATGCCGAGCAGGTCGCCAGCGCCACAGGCGTCTCGGTCGAGCAGGTCAACGTGAGCGATCTGGTCATGCTGCCCGGCGTGCTGTGCCCGCCGAGCGATGGCGAGTCCCGCCTCCAGCGCGCACGCGAGGGGATCATCCCCCTCGTCAAGCTCTCCCTGGAGCACCTGATCGCGATGCGTACCCGTGAGGGCGTGGCCCTGCACGACGATCTGATCCTGCACCTCGATTTCATCGCCGAGCGTCTCGATCAGATCAAGGAGATCGCGCCGGGCGTGGTGACCGAGTACGAGCGTCGCCTCAAGGACCGCATGGAATCGCTGATCAAGGACGCCGGCGCAGACGTGGACCAGGGCGATCTCATCCGTGAGATCGCCGTGTACGCGGAGAAAACCGATATCGCCGAGGAGATCTCGCGACTGGGCGAGCACCTCATCCATTTCCGCGATCTGCTGTCTGACGATTCCGGGCGACCGATCGGACGCACGATGGACTTCCTGGCGCAGGAACTGCTTCGTGAGGCCAACACCATCGCGAGCAAGAGCCCGGACGCGAAGATGAGCCGCCTGATCGTGGAGATCAAGGGCGCCATCGACCGCATCAAGGAACAGGTTCAGAACGTCGAGTGAGCGCCGAGCGTTCACATTCCGCCATGAGGTGATCCGTGCCCCCGACACGCCAGCAGCTGAGCCAGCGTGAGATCGACGGCGTGCTCAAGCACTACCGCGTGGGCTCTGTCCGCAACATCCGCGAACTCGCCGAGGGCTCTCTGTACTCGCCAAAGGTCGTGCTGGACACCGAGCGCGGACCGCTGCTGCTCAAACGGCGCGCACGCGGGCTGGATATGCCGGCCCTCGTCGCCTTCGGACACGAGGTGCTGCTGGGCTGCCAGGCCCAGGGGCTGTGCGTCCCGCCGCTGATCGCCACCGAGGGCGAGAACGCGTCATTCGTGCAGTTCTCCGATCATGTGTATGAGCTCTTCGTCTTTATCGAGGGGCAGCGGTTCGATCAGTCGAACCCGAACCACGCCTACGCCATGGGCGCGCTGCTCCACGAAACACACACCGCGATGGATCGGGTCAAGGCCACCTTCCCCCCGGCGACGGAGCCGGAGACGATCGATCTGAGCCGGCTGCAATCGCTCAAGACCATCGAGCACCTGCTGCCGCCCAAGCTCTCCGAGGATCTCCCACGCATGCTCGGGTACGCGCACGAGCTTGCGCAGGCCAACGCGGTGCCGGCGGGCATCGTGCACGGCGACTGGCACCCGGGGAACATGATCTATGTGGGCGACACGCTCGTGGCCGTCTGCGATTTCGACAACACCCGTGTCGGTTCCCGCCTGCGCGAGCTGGCCCAATCGCTCGTCCATGTCTCGATGATCACCCCCAAGCCCGGCCAGAGTGGCATGGACGTTCCTGCCGAGGCGGACGTTGTGCGACTCGGCGCGTTCTGGAACGGCTACCGCGACGGAGGCGGAACGGCGCAGGCACGCACACTCGTCGGGCTAATGCCCGGGGTGATGATCGACGAAGCGCTCGCATCGCTGGGCCCCAACCCCGGCGAGCAGCACGGCGCCATGCTCAACGCCGTCTGGCGCAAGGCCGCGTGGATCGATCAGAATCAGTCCCGTCTGATCGAGCGTCTGAACGCCTGAGCGGCGCTAAACCGGGCCGCGACACCCGCATGCACGGGTTCCCATACAATCCCCCGATGCCCGTGGCCCGCAATCTCCAACCCGAGCTGATGGATGACCCGGGCATATCCACCAGAGACCACGTGCACGCGCTGCGTGGGCTCGCCCGCCTCAACCGCGTTTCACGGATCGAGCGCACCGTCCTGCGCGCGCTCAAGCCCTTCCTCGGCGAGGAGCCGCTGAGCGTGCTCGACGTCGCCGCGGGCTCGGGCGATCTCATCGCCGCGCTCGCCCGGCGAACCACAGGGCACCGCCTCCGCTTCACCGGTTGCGACATTAGCGCCACGGCCTGCGAACAGATGCGCAATCACTTCGATCGGCTCGGCGAACCGGTGTCCGACCGCATGTCCGCGGTCCAGTGCGATGCGCTCAGCGACCCGCTCCCGAAGGGCCACGACATCGTGATGTGCCACCTCTTCCTCCACCACCTCGCGGAGCCCGACATCGTGCGCCTGCTCGGGAGCATGCGGGAGGCGGCGGGCAAGGCCGTCGTCATCACCGACCTGCGCCGCACGCGGCGCGGCTACGCACTGGCCCTGCTGGCATCGCGCCTGCTGACCCGTAGCCGCGTCGTGCACACCGATGCGCTGCTGTCCGTGCGCGGCTCGCTCACGAGCGACGAGCTGTGCGAGCTGGCAATCCAGGCGGGCTACGGGAAACCGTGCATCCGGAACGTGTGGCCGCAGCGAATGCTGCTGGTATGGGAGGCCTGAGCATGCAATCACCCGAGGTCATCGTCATCGGGGCGGGCCCCGCCGGGGCAACGGCCGCGTGCCTGCTCGCCCGCGCCGGCGTCGACGTGCTGCTCACCGACCGGGCACCCTTCCCCCGCCCCAAGCTCTGCGGCGGCTGCCTCGCCAAGCCCGGCCACGACCTGCTCGCGGCGCACAGCCTTCACACGATGCCGTCCGTATCCAACGCGCCGAGCATCGAGCGCCTGAAGCTCAGCAGCGGCACACGCTCGCTGACGCTGCCCGTGCCGCCCTACCGCGTCATCGACCGCGCACGTTTCGATCAGGACCTTGCTCACGCCTCGATCGACGCCGGCGCACGCTTCTTACCCGAAACCCAGACCCGCGTGGGTTCCGCTCGCAGCGTCGAACTCACCCGTGCCGGCGGATTCACGCAGACAATCACGCCCCGCACGATCATCGTCGCCGACGGTATCAAGGGCACCTCGCTCCGCGGTCTTGATCGATTCGCATGGCGCACGCGGCCCAACGCACACATCGGGCTGGGCGCGATCACCAGCGCGCTCCCGTGCGCGTGCGATCCCGGCGCCATCGAGATGCACCACTTTCATGCTGGCTACGCGGGCATCGCGCCGCTGGCTGACGGGCGGGCCATCATCGCCGGCGCGGTCGACCCGGCGTGGATCAGGCGAAATCACGACGCGACCCCGATGACCGCGCTGCTCAAGGAGCTCGGCATCACGCTCGCCCCCGAGACGGAGCTGCACACGAACCCCGGCGCGCCCGGGCTCACGCGCCACCGCGCCGCCATCGAGAACGACGACCGGATCTTCCTGATCGGTGACGCCACGGGCTACATCGAGCCGTTCACCGGCGAGGGCATGACCTGGGCCATGACCGACGCGTCCATGATCACAGCGCACACCCTCGCGGTGTTGCGCGGCACCTACGCCACCGGCGAGTGGACCGCGCAGCATGCGCATCTCAACAGAAGACGCAAGCTGCTGTGCCGCGCCACCACCCGCCTGCTCCGCGCACCCCGCCTCACCCAGGGCATCATCTCCGCGGCGTCCGGCTCCCGGACACTCTCGCGCGGGCTCGCGAGCGCCGTGGGCGTGATGCAGCGACAGAACCTTCCACGAACGGGCATCGCATGAGCCGCGTCGCCCTGATCAGCATCGGGACCGCTTCACCCGAGCACAGCCTGGCGCAGTCCGACGCGACGGACGTGGCGGTGGCGTTCAGCCCCAACCCCGAGGACGCCCGCATCATCCGGGCGCTCTACCGGCGCGCGGGCGTACAGGCCCGCGGCTCGGTCCTCTCCGACGAACGCGGCAAGCTCGATCTCTACGACCCCAGCCGCGACCCGGCGACCACTGCCCAGCGTATGCGTCTTTACGAGCGGCACGCCATCGAGCTCGCCCAGCGTGCCTGCGCGCAGGCGCTCGAACGCGCCCAGACAGCACCCTCGAAAATCACGCACCTGATCACCGTGTCTTGCACCGGCTTCTCCGCGCCGGGCGTGGACCTGGAGCTCATCCAGCAGCTCGGGCTGCCGGCAACAACCCGCCGCACGCACATCGGCTACATGGGCTGCCACGCCGCCATCAACGCCCTCGCGACCGCGCAGGCCTTCGCCGCAAGCGACCCGAGCGCACGCGTGCTCGTCTGCTGCGTCGAGCTCTGCAGCCTGCACTTCGACCACGCCCCCGACGCCCAGGGCCACGTCGCCAACGCCCTCTTCGCCGACGGTGCCGGCGCGGCGGTGATCGGCGCATCCGACACCGATGGAGTCCAACTTGCCAAGACCGGGGCAATGATCATCCCAGACACCGCCGAGATGATGAGCTGGCACATCGGCGACCACGGGTTCCGCATGCGCCTCTCGCCCGCTGTTCCTTCCACGCTCGCCACGCACATCCCCCCGTGGCTCGAACGCTGGCTCGCCGATTCAGGCCATACGCTCGGCGACATCAGGTCCTGGGCCATCCATCCAGGCGGCCCGCGTGTCCTCAGCGCCCTGAGCGATGCTCTCGATCTTGACCCGGACGCGTTCGGCGTCTCCCGCGAAGTGCTCGCCGACCACGGCAACATGTCCTCTGCAACGCTCTTATTCATCCTGCAGCGCCTGCTCGACGATGGTGCCCCGACGCCACTGCTCGCGGCCGCTTTCGGCCCCGGCCTCGCGGGTGAGGTGCTGCTGCTGCAATCTGGTGTGTGACGCTGGAGCTGCACCCTTGCTGCCCGGATCCGGTATAGTCCATCAATGAATCTCATCAAGACCATCCCCGTCTGTGCCGCCCTCATGCTGGCGGCCGGCGCACAGGCGCAGATCGGCGGTGGCCCGATCGACGCGCCGGTCCCCGAGACCACGCCGGAGGTCATTCAGGAGTGGGTCGAGCAGCTGGGCAACGAGGATTGGCTGATGCGCGACCTGGCGACGCTGGAGCTCTCGGAGCTCGATCCGGGCATCTCGCTGGAGACGCTCGAGGGTTTCATGCGTCACGAGGACCTCTCCCCGGAGCAGCGCGCCCGATTACGCCTCGCCTGCCTGCGACGCTTCGCGCTGCGCCCGAAGGGGGCCCTCGGCGTCTCGTTCGGCACGATCCGCGTCGGTGCGATCGAGGTCCAGCCCATACCGCCGAGCGAAGAGTTCCCGGCGACCATGATGCTCAAGGAGAACGACCAGATCGCGATGGTCGGCGATCGGGTCATCGACGGCTCCTTCTCCCTGCGGATCGAGATCCTCTCCCGAGACCCGGGCTCCATCCTCCCCGTCACCCTGATCCGCAACGAGCGTGTTATGCGTTTGGACCTCCCGCTCGGCTCGTTCTCCGATCTCACCGGCGCGGTCCGGATGGACTCGCAGCTCCTGTCCAGCGCACTCGATCGGCGGTGGGCGCGGCTGGGGATCGAGACGGGCCCGGACGGCTCGATCGGCGACGGGATCAGCACCGACGACTGGCAGCGGGCGGCATTCCCTGAGGATACGACGCCCGATCCACGCGAGCCGGAACTCATCGCGCCGCGCGGCTATGTGCTGGGCCCGGGCATGAACACCACGCCCGGCTCGGGGCGATGGGGGCAGGCAATCATCGATGTCTGGTCGGACCCGGATGCCCTGAACCGGGATCTGGTCCAGCGAGCGTCGCTGCTCGCCGGCGAGCGTGCCCAGCCCATGATCGCGCTGCGGATGCTGCTGGAACGCGAGCGTGACCAGCTCCGCCAAGACCTTGAGCAGGCGGAGGAAGCGCAACAACCGGTGCTCCAGGATCAGCTCGCCCAGGTCTCGGTGCAACTGGACGCGATCACGCAGAAGATCGAAGCCGCCCGTCCTGCGGAAAACGCACCCTGAACCGGATCATGAGGACTGCTGGGCTTGCTTGAGCGACCCGAGCAGATCACGCACCGCCGCCCGCGCGGTGACGAAGACCTCGCGAGCGGTGTCGTCCTCGGTCAGGTCCAACGCACGCTGGCAGCGGGCGATGCACTTGCGGCGCAGACCGGGGCGGGGCAGGTCCAGCCCGTTGTCGTACACGTCCGCGAGCTTCACGATCCGCGCCTGCCAGGGGCCTTCGGCGAGTCGCTTGTCGTAATCGATCTCACGCTGTTCTTCGATGAGCAGCATGTTCTTGGTCATGCACGCGACGCAGTCAGCGACATTGCGCCCGAACCGCTTGTGTATGTCGTCGAAATCGGTCCGGGTGTCCTCGATCGTGTCGTGGAGCAGCGCCGTCGCGATCGCGACCTCGTCATCGCACCCGAAGATATCTCGGAGCACCATCGCGACCCGGAACGGGTGGGCGACGAACGGGGTCTTCTTGTCCTTGCGGTACTGGTGGTTGTGCACGCGGGCGGCGTACGAAGCGGCGGTCTGCCAGAGGCGTGGTTCAACTTCGGTCATGGTCATGTATCAGCATACAGAGGAGTGCGCATGCAAACAACGCACTCGCCGGGGGCAAGTGTGTTCGCTTGTGTAAAACTTCTGAAGTGATCATCGCCGCGAGGAAACGACCCTGACCTTGCTGGGGGCACAGCCGTGCTCATCGAAGATCAGCAGCTCGTTGGGGCCATCCGCGTTGAGCCAGGCGCTGGGGATGGTGAGCGGCAACGCCGGATCGACGTCCTTCCCCTTCTGATCCGCAACGAAGTACCGCCCGAGCGCATGACCGTTCAGGTAGGCCTGGCCCTTGCTCAGCCCAGAGCAGTCGAGGTCGAGGGAAACGCGCGTGTCGGGCGAGTCGAACGAGGTCTTCCACCACGTCGGCAGGTCGGTGTTCTTGAGCTTGGACTTCGCGACGCTGTCGAAGTCGATCTCTGAGGGCGGCTCCCACTTCGCGAAGGACCAGGCACACTTGTCCGTGATGGGGTTCGACCCCTCAAGGATCTCGCCCTCGGTATCGATCAGCTTGTGCATCTTCTCGACGAACTTCTCATCCTGCTCGGTCAGCGCGTTGTCCTCGAAGGCGATCTGCACAACGTTGTTGCCACGCTTGGTGGCCTCGTCATCGAGCACAACCGTTGTCGGGCGTTCCGCGGAGACAAGCGTGAAGGGCTCTTCGTTGAGCACGACGATCGCGCGTGCGGGCAGCGCGGGGAGCTCGATAAAGATCGACGATTTCTTCAGGTGCTTGAAGCTCCAGGTCAGGCGGTGCGGCAGCGTGGTATCGCCGGGACGCACGCCGAAGATCGGCGAGCGGAACGACAGCAGCTCGATCGGGTCGCACTGCTCGATCGTGCACTTGCCCGCCTTGAACGCGTTGCGCTCGATGATGTGGCCGTACACGCCCTTGCGCTGGGTCAGGTCCGAGCCCGCGTGCGCACGACCCATGTTGTCCGAGAGCATCACGAGCTGCTGGCTGCCCTTCTTCGTCCCGAGCGTGATCTCCCGCTCGGCGCCCGGGCCCATGCCGAGCACGCCCTGGTGCTCAGCGTCCAGGTACGCGCTCACGCGGTCGCTCATCTCGGGCGCACTCACCCTGAGCTTCTTGGTCGAGCTGTTTTTGATCTCGACGCGGTACCAGCCGTAGCCGTAGGGTGTGCCGAGCTCCGAGAGATCCGCTGGGCCGGGGATCTGGGCGTAGCGCGGGGACGTGCCGGAGATGTGCTCCTCCGGGATCGCGCTCTCCCAGTTGCCGAGCGAGACCTTGGGCAGCTTGGCACCCGCGTATCCCTCGGGCGTCTTGGTGGAATGCGTCTTCGATACGCCGTTCTCGTCGATGTGCGTGTGCGTCTTGCCATTGGGCGATGGCAGCGGCTCGCCGTCGCTGGTCACGCCACCCACCCCCACGTAGACGTGGCCGTTGTGGATGTACGTCTCGTCGGCCATCTCATCGCACATGACGACGATGGTCATGCCCTCGTGCTCGACAACCAGCGGCTTGCGTCCCTTGGGCACCTCGACCTCGAGCGGCGTGCCGTTGATGGAGACCTCGCCGGTCGCGTTCGCGGGGCCGAAGAGAAGCAGCGCGTTGTCGGTGTGCGCCAGCGCGTTGAGCGACGTGTAGTCCAGCGTGTGCGACGAGGACAGGTGCACATCGAGCACGCACCAGTGCACACGCTGGTGGCCCAGGCGAACGGGCAGCGATGCGCCGTCGCTGAGCAGCAGGTTCAGCGTGCCGGGCTTGCTCTTCGATGGCGAGAAGATGAACACGATCGAGCCCTGCGTGCCGCGCATGTGCGTGACCGCGTGGCCGTTGATCGAGGACTCATCGCTCGCCGGATCGATCACGATGGGCGGCTGCTCGTGCTCGGTGTGCGCGAGCACACGCGAGAAGCTGCTCGCGAACATGTTCAGTCGCCGCACGGGCAACCCGTTCTCGGTCAGGCGGCCGTGCTCGTCGACCAGGGCGCAGGTCTCGCTCAGCGGCGTGAAGGGCGAGAACGCCCCGCCAACGTCGGAGCCGGCGAGGAAGCCAGGCGTCACGCCGGCACAGAAGTTGCTCAGGTTGTACTGGCCACCGGCGCACATGATCTCGGCGAGCTGGCGCTGCAGCGTCAGCCCCTCCGTGCACTCGGGCGCGGGCTGACCGAAGACCGGGCGGGCACGCGGGCCGTAGTCGATGACGATCTGCGGCTGATCGGGGCAGACGGCCTTGAGCTGACGCATGATGCCGAACATATCGCCCTCACCGGACCACGCGTCGATGTCGCCCTCGACACCTTCCCACAGGTTGTTCGCGTTGATCTTGGGGACGGTAAAACCGGCTTCCCGCAGGTACCGACCAAGCTCACCGAGGTAGCCCTTGGCCGCGTCGGCGTCGCCACAGAACCACTTGTTCTCGTTCTGGATCATGATGATCGGCGCGCCCTTGGTGGTCGACGCCTGCAGATCCTTGAGCTGCTTGGCCAACGCGTTGAAGTACTTGCCGACCGCTTCGAGGAACGGCTGGTTGGGCTTGCGGAGCTCCAGGTCGGGCATGTTGAGCAGCCACGCGGGCAGACCGCCCAGGTCCCATCCCTCGCCGATGTACGGGCCGACACGCAGGACGCAGTAGAGCCCCGCCTCATGGACCAGCTCGACGAACCGGCGGATGTCGTTGTTGTCTTTGAAGTCGTAGCTGCCGGGGCGGGTCTCGATCTGACTCCAGAAGATCGGGACCTCGATGCAGTTGAGCCCGGCGTGCTTGGCCGCACGGATGCGATCGGCCCATTCGCTGGGGGCGATGCGCTGGAAATGGATCGAACCGGAGACGATCCAGACGCGCTTGCCGTCGATCATGAGGGTGCGACT
>CAXREY010000056.1:0-76224 GCA_964229845.1 Phycisphaerales bacterium UBA1924 | reverse complement strand
GAGCAGCGGGGTGGTGAGCGGCGGGAACCTGCCGCCCTGGGCGCGAAGGCTGCACCGCGTACGCTGCTGGATCGACGCAAAGGTCATCATCAACGCCGCAAGGGTCGTCAGGAATCAGAGCATTCGTGCATAAAGCTCCGCCGGGAGCGGGGGAGGCACTGGAGACTGCATCAGCGAATGAAGAGTTCAAGGTTGTCAACCTCAGTCCTATAGGGGTTGACAACCTTGAAACATGTACATGCAGGAGACTTCGTCACCTGGATGACACCCGGCTTACGGGCACCCGGCGTTGTACGCGTTCAGGAACGCGCTCACATCGAAGAAGTCGTACACGCCGTCACCCGTGAAATCCGCGAGCGGGGCCATCGCCGTGTATGCGTTGAGGAACGCGGACACATCAAAGAAGTTCAGCACGCCATCGCCCGTCAGGTCCGCGACGCACGAGGTCCCGGTGATCGTGAACGACACGTCAGAGTCGTCGAAGGACTCGTTGCCGTCGGCGTCACGGATGACCAACCGCAGGCGGGCGTCGCTGGTGCCGACATCGGGCGCGGTCCAGTAGTACGTGCCAGTGGAGGCATCGAATCCGGTGCTGACGGTGGTGGGGAAGGTTGCCCCGCCGTCGGTGGACAAGAGCAGGTCGGCGGTCGTCACGCCCTCGGGCGAATCGAACAGCCACGTCGTCTGCACAAGGTCACCCGGATCGATCTCGGGCGCATCGTTCTGGCTCGTCATGTACACGCCCGGCGCGTCGCCGTTCGCGGGGGCAGGCACGTGCTTCACGATGCAGTGCATCACCCCGGCCGAGGTCACCAACGACTGGCAGTTGATCTGCACGATGGTTTTATCCGGGTACGCGGCCTGCCACACCGCCAGGGCGTCGTCATTGAACTGCGACGCTGTGCCGTTGGTGTAGAGGGGCACCAGCACCAGATCGTTGCAGATCACGGCGTTGGTGAAGGTGTAGTGCGTGCCGCCGGAGCGGACCGCGGGGACGCGGTAGACCTGGAAGCCGCGGGCCGCGAAGTCGGCGGCCGCATTATCCGAGGTGATGGCCCATGAGGCGCTGGGCTCGTTGACCCACTCGGAGATCATCACCTTGTCGTCATCGAGCATGATCATCCACATGTCGATGTGCTGCGTGCTGTCCACGAAGGTGGGGTACGGGGTGTACATCGTGGTCGTCAGGTTCTGGTAATCCTGCCAGAGCTGGATGATCTCCGCCTCAGTCAGCCCAGGGTTCTCGTTGTTGATCAGGCGGGTCGCGTGCCCAACGCCGGCGGGGTTGCCGGTCTCGAGGTGGTAGTTGCCACCACCGTGAACGAGGGGGATGAGGAAGTACGGCTCGTTCCGCTGGCTGGCCCAGTACGAAGGAAGCCCGTTGTCATTCGGTCGTGGGCGGTTGTAGGTGTGGTCCACCATCGCGCGCACGCCGCCGGTGCCGTCGGGCTGGGAGCCGAGGAAGATGTAGCGTGGGCCGTAGTCACGGGCCCAGATGGTGTCCGTGCGTTGGATCTCGAACTGAACGCGTGACATGTCCGCGCCCTGCGCCGCGACATCGTTCATCGCGCTCGTGAGTTCAGACGCCGAATCGACAAAGATGAACGCCTTGGCGTCGCCCGTGGTGGTGATCTCGCGGGCCATCTGGGCGAGTATGAACTTCCAGGAAGCGGAGCCCTCCCAGGCCATGATGATGCCCTCGGCCGGCTCGTACTCGCCCGGCGTGCGGATGAGCCCGCTTGGCGCGGCCCCACGCGACTGCGTCGCCCGGATTGGGTTGAGCCTCGTGTAGGCCTCCTCCGCCTGTGTCATCGAGCGAGGAATCTCGGCACCTTCTGGGTACGTAAGGAACTGGGCGTGTGCGAGTGGTGCGGCAGATGCCGCGATCAGGGCGGTGGCCCGGAGCGTCTTCATCGTCATATCTGGATCTCTCCCGCCGGAATCGGCGTCGTTTCCAATCCGCAAAGGAAGCGAATCGGTTTCAGGCATTATGCACGGAATACAGGCCTCCGCCAACCCCCAACCGCCGATTCGGGCCTGTAGAGGCCATGAGGCCCGACACTGATCGGTTCTCGGTCGCATCGATTGCCGCCTCGATGCTGCGATGCGTCCAAGGCACGCTCGGAATCGGCGTGTTGCGGCCAGGTGTCCCGATGCGGACGGAGTGGGCTTCGGCAGGGTAAAGCCACACAACGCTAGCGATCGTGCAGCCCCTTGCCTGACAGAATCGCTGGGATGCACTTCTCAACCCGAGAAGCTCGAGTTCTGGATTGCTTGGCGCTCCCGATGTGGAGGGCATAGCCGCGTTGCCGCCCGGGCGTGAGGGACTCGAAGGCCTTGGAAAGCGCTCGGTCGGCGCGGAGACGTTCACGCAACTCTTCAGGCAGTTCGAGATCTTCATCGCTGTGCTCGACTCTCAGCCCCTCACGCTCGATGCGTACGGCCTGCCTGACGTAGTCACGAACGACGGATTTCGTAATCTCACGCTCGCTGCCAAACTCCAGACGCATCGCGGAACGTGAGTTGGGGCCCTGCGAGCGGAGCCGCCCGTGCGTGTCCTCAAGCAGGACGCCCTTGAAGAACATCAGGGCGCAGCATTCTTTGAACGCCTGGATGATGGCCACGTTCCGCCCGTCGATCATGTAGCACGGCTTGCCCCATTTGAGCCCTTCTTCGAGCCCGCAGTCGAGCAGGACCGAACGGAGCTTGCGGATCTCACCCGGCCAACGTGTGGTGCGGGCGATGTAGTCGCTGACTGTCGGGGCCTCATTTGGCATGGTGGTTCCTCCACTGGATTCATAGCGGTGTGATTCGTGCTGTGACGCACAACTTGCTGGAAGGAAACTTGCAAAAGTTATCCACAAACACAACCCAACCATTTGACATGGTGTTCGGGGTCTGGTAAAGTCTCTCCGCCGGGCTCGCGTACAGCACCGCCCCCGGCCGAGTCGTGGTCGATATGGACATCGCCACGTTCGATTTCGTGCTGATCCCCGTGCGCCCACACGGCTGCGGGTCGGCCCCTGAGCACATCAGGTCGCCCTCCCAACAGCGCCCGAGGCCACGCACGGCAAGCCAGAAAGGCACCGACATCATGGCAAAGTCAAAGAAGGCGATCGAGCACAAGCCCCTCCCCGAGAACGAGAAGCAGAAAAAGCAGGCACTCGATCGCGCACTCTCGCAGATCGATCAGGCCTTCGGCAAGGGCTCGATCATGCGTCTCGACGAGGAGTCCTACAACGCCGTACCCGGCATCTCCACCGGCGCCCTCTCGCTCGATCTCGCGCTCGGCGGCAAGGGCATCCCCCGCGGCCGAATCGTCGAGATCTTCGGCCCGGAATCATCGGGTAAGACGACCCTCTCGCTCACCGTACTCGCCAACGCACAGAAGAAGGGCGGCGTGGCAGCGTTCATCGACGCGGAGCACGCCCTCGACCCCACGTGGGCACGCAAGATCGGCGTCAACATCGACGACCTCCTCGTCTCCCAGCCCGACACCGGCGAGCAGGCGCTCGAGATCTGCGAACTCCTCGTGCGTTCCAACGCCGTCGACGTCATCGTCGTGGACTCCGTCGCCGCACTCATCCCCCGTGCTGAGATCGAAGGCGAGATGGGCGACTCGGTCGTCGGGCTGCAGGCACGTCTCATGAGCCAGGCGATGCGCAAGCTCACCGGCGTGATCGCCCGCAGCAGCTGCACCGTCATCTTCATCAACCAGATCCGTGAGAAGATCGGCGTCATGTTCGGCTCCCCGGAAACAACCACCGGCGGGCGCGCACTCAAGTTCTACTCCTCCGTCCGCCTCGATATCCGACGCACCGGCAGCATCAAGGACGGCGACGTCGCCGTCGGCAACCACGTCCGTGTACGCGTCGTCAAGAACAAGGTCGCCCCGCCCTTCCGTCAGGCCGAGTTCGACATCATGTTCAACGAGGGCATCTCCATCACCGGCGACCTCGTCGATCTCGCGGTCGAAGAGAAGATCGTGCAGAAATCAGGCGCCTGGTACTCTTACGGCGATATCCGTCTCGGGCAGGGGCGTGAGAAGGCCAAGGAGTTCCTCGCCGAGAATCAGGAGCTCGTCGAGGAGATCAAGGAACAGATCCTCGACAGCCGACTCCCCGGACGCAAGAAGGCCGAGATCGAACCACAGCCCGAGGCCATCGAGGAAGACCAGCCCGAGTTCGCCGAGGCGTGATTCCCCACCGGGAATCACTTCGGGCACCGGTCCGGCTTGCCAAATCCCTGCGGGAGGGCAATGATCCCTCCCCACGCGGATGTGGCGGAATTGGTAGACGCGCTTGGTTCAGGTCCAAGTGGGAGTAAAATCCCGTGGAGGTTCGAGTCCTCTCATCCGCATTCAATATCAACGGGACACCGAGTGGTCCCGTTTTTTTATGCGCCCACACGGCGCGATAATCGCACATCAATCACATAAAAAACCGCCCGGGGACTCACCCGGGCGGCTCATGAACTCAACTCAACTATTCACGATCACTCAGTGTCGGTCGGGACGCTGGTGAAGGTGCTGAACTCGTAGCTCGGCTTGGTCTGCTCGTAGAGCTCGTTGACCGCGGCCGGGTTGTCGAGGTTCGAGGGCATCGCCAGGCGGCTGTCCCAGTTCCGCTGCGCGGTGAGCTGGAACGTCTTCGAGGTCTGGTTCAGACGCTCGAGGGCCGCGAGGGACTGCTCGGAGTAGGTCGCGGCCTGCGCGGCTGCGATCTCGTTGCGGGCCTGCTGCTGCTGGGCCTGGGCGTAGAGCTCGGCGTACGCACGGTTGCGATCCGACTCGGTCGCCGCGACGCGGTGGTCGAAGCGGCTGCGGACCCCGGTCTCGCGTGCGTCAGCAACGGTAAACTCGCGGGTCGCGGACGCCATGGCCACGTTGTAATCCGCGTCGATGTTGCCGCGGGTCGCGATGTCCTGCGCCTTGGCGTAGCCGAGCTGCTCGTCCGCGGATGCGAACATGCGCTGGACTTCAGCATCACGCAGCAGCTCGTTGGAGTTGGAGACCGCGGTCATGTACTGCAGGTCCGCGTCCGACTGCTTCTTGCTCGCGATGTGGCGTGCGGTAAGCTCGGCGGTGTTCGCCACGGCGATCCGCTCGAACGCGTCCGCCATGGCGGTGCCCTCGTCGAAGTTCGCCTTCGCGATCGCCATGTAGCTCTGGGCCGCCTGGTTCAGGCGTGCGAGCTCTGCGTCAAGGATCTGGCGTGCGCCGCCGATCTCCTCACGCATCTGGGCCACGACCGCGCGTTGGGTCTGCTCGAGCGAGTTGGCCTCGGCGAGCAGCTGCGCGCTCTTGGCCTCGCCACGACGCTTCGCCGAGTCACGCTGGACGCTCAGCGAAGCGACCTTGGACTCGCCGATACGCTTGGTTGCCTCGGCCTGCGCGAAGAGCTGCTTGACCTTCGCGTCACGCTTCTTGCTCATGGTCACCGAGCTGCCCTTGAGGGTCTCGACGGTCGCCAGGATCTCGGTGCGGCCGCTCTCGGCGTCGACCAGTGCGCGGTTGCGCTCGGTCTCCGCGGATGCCAGCATCGCGTCGCGGTTGGCGAACATGCGATCGACCTCGGCGTTGGACTTCTGCAGGAACGCATCGGCCGAGGCCATCGTGGCGTGGAAGTCGGCTTCCTTCCCGGAGAACCAGTCGTTGAACTTGCCCATCTCCGCATCGCGCTGGGCGATGGCCTCGAGACGGTCCGCGTTCGCATCCTGACGCAGCTGCGATGCCTTCGCGAGCCCGGTCTTGAACGCGGCGATGCGGTCGGCCTCGACATTCACGGGCTTCTTGGCCGATTTCGCCAGCTCGGGGGTGTTGTCGCCGGCGTTCACGCCCTCCTCGCGGTCGGTCGTGTTGCTCGGGACAACGAAGCTGCCCTTGCGTGCCTGCTCCGCGAACTCCTTGGCGAACTTCGCCTGGAGCTGCTTCGCTTCGGTCTCGGCTTCGGACTGGATCTGGTTCAGCTCCGCTTCGGCGAGCGCCTTGTTGTGGGTTGCCTCGGCCTTCATCGCGGCGACGCGTGCGTCGACCTCGGCCTTGACGTAAGCGCTGCGAGCGACCTGCTCATGACGCTCAGCCTGAGCGAGCTTGTTCTGGATATCCGCCATCGACTTGGCGTACTGGGTCGAGACCCACTGCTGCGCTTCGGTGAAGGTGGTCTTCGCGGTATCGAGCTTCGCCTGAGCGTCAGCGCTGAGCCTCGAGAACTGGGCGCGGTCGCGGGCGGACTGCTCCTGTGCCTGAAGGCGGATGTCCTCTGCCTCGGCGATGGTCGCCTCGAAGGTCACCTGAGCGGCCTCGACCTCAAGCTTGTAGTTCTCGTCCGCGTCGGCGACCTTGAACTGGTTTGCCTGCGCGTCGAGGGTCGCGATCTCGGAGCTCATCTGCGCATCCAGCGAGTGGGCACGCTGGGTCAGCTCGGCGTACTCAGCGTTGTACTGCTCGGTCACGGTGTGGATCTGCTGGTTGAGGCGTGCGACGTCGGCATTGCTCTGCTCGGCAACGGTGTTCGCCTGGACGCGGAGCGACTGAACCTTCTGGATCGCGCGCTGCTCGGTGAGGTCCGCGGTCTGGATCATCGAGTCGATCTCGGCCTGGCCACGGTCACGCACGGCTTCGTAGCTCGCCATCATGCGGTCGTGCTCGGCGAGGGCGGAAGACCATTCCTTCTCCGATTCCGAACGCATGCGCTCGATCTCGGCCTGCCACTCCTTTACGGAAGCAACGAGGAAGGCTTCCTGGCGCTCCCATTTGGAGGCGGCCGCGAACTCGCGGGCATCGATGTCACTGTTGAGCTTGGCGATGTTGGCGTTGTGGACGCTGCGGGTCAGCTCCGCATCGGCGTAACCGGTGTCACGGGAGACGAAGCCGTCCTGCAGATCGGCGTCCGCGCCGGCCATTGATTCAACGTACTGCGATTCCGCGAAGACTTCGAACGACTGGGCGTTTGCACGCTGCGCCTGGATCGAGGCGCTCCCCTCGCGGGCCTCCGAGACCCACTGCTGCGGGAGCTCGATCTCGCCACCCTCGGTGATGTAGCTGCCGGGCGTGAAATCACCCTGCGTGCGGGAGGCGTCGAGCTGGACCGTCGCGAGCGAGGCCTTGTACTCGGGGGTAAACTGCTCGGTGTTGCCGCTGCGGGTCAGGTGTGTGCTGCTCCCGCACCCGGTAAGGCCGGCTGCCATCGCGATCGCGAGGGGGGAGAGCCCGAGCATGATGCGGGCACGTGCAGACTGTGTTGGTGTTGCGTCCATGGTGGTTGAGTCCTCTGGGAAAAAATTGAGTTCCATTCGGTGGGCCCGAATCACGCGGGTCCTCTCGCAACAGATCGGAACGAATCGCCGAGTGGTCGAGTCTGGCCACATCTCTTCATATACTGCAGTTCTGGTTGCAACGAATGTCCCGGTTTCAGTTCTGATAACCTTGGCTTTCAGGGGTCCCTACCCACAGGAATTGGTGATATGACGCTCATCTACACTGGCATCGACGAAGCGGGTTACGGGCCGATGCTCGGGCCGCTCTGTGTGGCGAGCGTCACGATGCGCATCGAGCCATGGCGGGCGGGCGAGCCGGCACCCGATATCTGGACCATCCTCCGCGAGGCCGTCTGCAAGTCGAAGCGGGAGGCGAAGTCGCGCATCGCGGTGGGGGACTCCAAGGACCTCAAGCTCGCAAACTCCAGCAAAACCAGGCACCCCCTCTACCACCTCGAGCGCGGGGTCCTGGCATTCCTCACTTCCCGAGACGGGCAGCCCCCCGCCACGGATGAAGCGCTCCAAAGTCAGCTCGGAGCCCGCCTGGATTCAAAGGCGTGGTACTCAGCTCCGCCGGTGGATCTCCCGCTGGGCGTATCAGCAGAGATGCTCGCCATCGAATCAAATCTGCTCAAGGGAGCCATGCACAAGCATGGTGTCGAGCTGCTCGATATCCGCGTCCGAGTCGTGGGAGAGACCGAGTTCAACACGCTCTATACACGCCACCGCACCAAGGCGGCGGCAACTGGCACCGCCGTACGTGAGCTGATCGAGTCTGCCAAACCGCACCTCGCTCACGGTGATGAGGCAAGGGTCGTGTGCGATCGACAGAGCGGGCGAACGAAGTACGCCGCGATGCTCGGTCATCTGTTCAGGGACGTAACCATCGAGGAAGAATCGCCGCGGGCCTCTCGCTACACATGCGACTCAAGCACCGGTGTGCTGCTGACGCCCGGCGCAGACGGGGCGTACTTCCCTGTTGCCCTCGCCTCCATGGCGGCGAAGCTCGTTCGCGAGCTGGCCATGATGCGATTCAATGCCTACTGGGGCACACGCATCCCAGAGCTCAAGCCCACGGCCGGATATGTTCAGGACGCACGCCGGTGGCTGCAAGACACGCACGATTTCATCACGGATGAGCAACGAGCAGAAATGGTGCGGCTGGCATGAGCGAGAACTCGACAAGGCAGTATCTCGACCTCGCCGCGCGCGTCGCATCGCGCGCTTTCGGCTACGCTGAACCCAACCCGCTCGTAGGGGCGGTCATCGTCAGGGATGGTGAAATCATCGGTGTCGGGCACCACCGACGCTTCGGCGAGCTCCACGCAGAGCGCGACGCAATCGCCAACTGCCGAGCCCGGGGCCACGACACGAGGGGGGCCACCCTTTACTGCACGCTCGAACCCTGTGCCCACACCGGCAAGCAGCCACCGTGCACCGAGGCCGTGATCGAGGCCGGCATCCAACGGGTCGTGCTCGCGAGCCGAGACCCGCACTCACTCTCGAGCGGCGGCTGGAGCATTCTGGAGCGGGCCGGCGTACGGGTCGAACTCACCAACGCGAGCCAAAACGCCGTCGAGCTCTCTCAGCCGTTCCTCCATCGGCTCGGTACCGGTCGCCCCTGGCTGATCGCCAAGTGGGCCCAGACACTCGATGGTCGGATCGCGACACGCACGGGTGCGAGCCAGTGGATCTCGGGCGCCCGAAGCCGGGCGCGCGTCCATCGCCTCCGGGCCAAGGTGGACGCCGTCATGATCGGGATCGGGACCGCCATAGCGGATGATCCGATGCTCAACGTCAGAGACTGCCGCAGCGTACGTCGTAGTCCCAAGCGTGTTGTGCTCGATACATCCGGGCGGCTATCGCGAAAATCCAGACTCGTGCGGACCGCCGACGAGATACCGACCATCGTCTACACACGCGATCCGGTCCGATTCGCTGGCACCTCGGTCATCGCGGAGCAATGCGATCTCGATGGCGATCGAATCGATCTCAACGCGTGCCTGGGGCACCTCCACGGCACGCACGGGGTTTCCACGCTGCTCTCGGAATCGGGCCCCCGTTTGCTCGGGTCACTCCTCGAGCAGGACCTGGTGAACGAGGCCCTCGTTCATATCGCGCCGAGCGTGATCGGAGACGACCAGGCAAAGCCTGTCGCGGCCGGGCGTGAGGTCCCACGCCTGGAACAGATGCGGAGATTCCGTCTGATCCGGATGAAACGAATCGAGAACGATATCGAGCTGCACTATCGCGCCGGCGTGCTGCCCGATTCGGCTCTGGACCAGAACCGCAGCTGATCCTGCACGACACCCCGCACGATCGCGCCCTCGGCGCTGATGCTCAGCTCGGTACCCGCGCTCTCATGGCCCGTCTTGATCATCGCGAAGCAGATCGGGATCGCACCGAGCATCGGCGAGATCGTCGAGCTGGTGACGATACCGACCGGGGTCTCGGTCTCCTTGCCGACCTCGAAGACCTGCGAACCGGTCGTTGGTTGCTTGATCTCGGTCTGGTCCTGCGTGATCCGCTGATCCTCGATACGCACGCCGACGACCTTGCGTGCGCACGCGCCGCGAGCATGCATCCGCGCCACCACCTCCTGGCCAAGGTAGCAGCCCTTGGCGAAGTGAACCCGCTCATCGATGATCCCGGATTCGACAGGCAGATTCGAGCTCCCGAAATCGAGGTTGAACAGCGGGCGCCCCGCTTCAACCCGTGCCGCGTTTATCGCCATCCATCCGCTCGGGCGCGCCTTCAGCTCCGGGTGCTGCTCAGCGATCTCCATGAGCGCTGTGTAGAACGCAGGCACCTGTTCACGCCCGACAATGACCGACAGCCCGATCTCTCCACACAGATCATCGCGTGAAACGACAACCGGATGCCCATCCCAATCGAGCGTCGTGTTCGACATCGGCTCAAGCTCGATCGAGCCACCGAGCACAGCCGAAAGCAGCTTGGTGGCAGTGGGGCCATGGATCGCGAATCGGTGCATCGTCTCGCTCGTGTCACGGATCTCGACGTCCTCTGCAAAGAGGAAGGCGTCCAACGACTTCGCCGTCGCCGTCGCGATGTGCCGATCGACCCGGACGAACATCCGCTCTTCTGTCTCTGCCAGGCAGAGATCCGCGTCAATCCGCCCTTTCCTGTTCAGCCAGAAACTCCAACGCCCCTGACCTGGCTTCAGGTCGTCCACCTTGGCCGTCAGCATGTTGTTGAGAAACGCCAGCCGTTCTGTGCCGGTGATCTCGATCGTGCCCATGTGGTTCTCGTCGAAGATCACACATCCCTTCCGCAGGGCGGCGTACTCCATGTCCAGATCGCCGAAGGTTTCCACCACGGTGCTCGCGCATGCCTCATCGCCGTAGGGCAGGAAATAGGCATCCCGCTGCTCGTGGTGATCGTGGACCGGGGATCGGACTGGCTCGGTGCTCATGCAGAACGATAGCGCCCCACACCCCCTTCGCATGGGATTTTCGCGGCACACACGCTACGATCTGTTCACAAGATTTCCGATACTTGAACTCTCACAAGGAGCCCCCGTGAACATTGATCTTCTCAAGCGTCTGTGCGAAGTCCCCGGCGTCCCCGGCCGCGAAGAACGCGTGCGTGAACTCATCGAGTCCGAACTCGGCGACCTGTTCGATACGACCGAGGTCGACGCGATGGGCAACCTGATCTGCCGACGCAAGGCCCGCACGGCCTCGGGCAATGTCCGCAAGGGCGACGCGAAGACCCTCATGCTCCTCTGCCACATGGACGAGATCGGGTTCTACGTCTCGAGCATCGATGAGAACGGCTACCTCTGGCTCAGCAACGCGGGCGGCTTCGACCCACGAAACCTCTTCTCACGGCGCGTGCTCGTCGTTACCGACAACGGTGATTACAAGGCCGTCATGAACCCCGGCGGGCGACCGGTGCACATCTCCTCCCCCGAAGACCGCAAAAAAGTGCCGGAGGTCAAGGAGTTCTTCATCGACACCGGCATGACCGCGGCTCAGGTCAAAAAGAACATCAAGGTCGGCGACTACGTCGTCATGGATGAGCCGTTCCTCGAACTGGGAACCAAGTGCGTTTCCAAGGCGATGGACAACCGCGTCGCGTGCTGGCTCGGTATCGAGTCTGTCCGAGCGCTGGCCAAGAGCAAGAAGGGCAACCCCTGCGACATCGTTGTCGCGTTCACAACCCAGGAAGAGGTGGGGCTGCGAGGCGCGAAGACGTCGTCCTACGCCGTCAAGCCCGACTACGGCATCGGCATCGATGTCACCCTCTCCTGCGACACCCCGGGGGTTCCCGCCGCAGAGGCGGTCACAACCCAAGGCAAGGGATTCGCGCTCCATATCAAGGATTCGAGTTTCATCTCCGACTACGAGATGGTCCAGAACATCGAGAAGATCGCGAAGAAGAGCCGCATCCCCTACCAGCGATCGATCCTCGCTGCCGGTGGCCAGGACGGCGCCGCCGCCCAGCAGGCCGCCGCAGGCGCCAAGGCCGTCGGCATCACCGTCGGCACACGCTACATCCACACGGTTACCGAGATGATCGATAAGAAGGACCTCAAGGCGGCCTGCGACGTGCTCTCAGCGGCGATGAGTGAGCTGAAGTAAGCACTTTGGATTCAGTCCCGCGTGCTGTAGACTCGATGGGATTCGAAGAAGTGCTATCACTGTTGGAACTGGTGTGTACATGCTGAAGCTGCTTATCGGAGTTGTGCTCGCCCTTGCCGCGTCGGATGCGATCGCGGATGAGGGCTGCTTTTCGCCATATATGTACAGGGGTGAGCCGAGCTCCTTTATTCTCGATATCGAGAAGCAAGGCTCGCTTGTGTACCTAGTCAACGACTATCTACACCAGATCGAGGTGTACAACGTATCCGATCCGACAGCGCCACTCCGGTTGCTCGAGTACGTGGACTTCGACGGGCTCGCCGGAATGACCGATGCTCGCCTGGACTGGCCGTACATGTATGTCACGGATAGCTATCGCGGGCTGGTGGTCCTGGATTTCGCAAACCTGCTGAGCATTCAGGAGCGTGGCGATGCAGCGATGCAGTGGGGGGCATCGGCAGTCGAAGTCGTGGGCGACTTCGCATACGTCGCTCACGAGCGAGACGGCCTCGTCCAGGTCTCGATAGCGAATCCGGATGAGCCGCACATTGTTGCGAGCCTGACCGGTAGTGATTTTATCGCGAACACCACTGTTGCTCACGCTGGGCGGCTCGCGGTGGGATCAGGGAGCGGCGAGGTCCGGGTCTATGACATCTCCGATCCTGGCTCGGTCACTTTGCTGTGCGAGGTTCAGGTGGAGGGTTATGTCACTTCGATCGGCATGGATTCCTCTGATCTGTACATCGGATCGAGCGGAACGCACTCGTGGTTGATCGATACCCCTCTGTATCACTTCGATCTCACGGACGTTTCTTCGCCCCCCCTCATCTCGACTCAGATCCTGACCTCGAACATCGTGGATATAGATGTGCTCGCTCATACGGTCTGCGTGACCGCGGAGCGAGAGGGCCTGCTCGTATTCGACAGATCGCTCGATCCGGTCGCTCAGTATTCCCATCCGACCGATTCGGCGAGAACGGTCATCGATGGTGGTCTCGCGTACACGGCACTGAGCAGGCATCAGATGATGATCATCGACCTCGCTGGTTCGGGAACGCCCGCGCTCCGCTCGGTGTACGCTGACATTGAAACCGAGCAAGTTCTGCTGGAGAAGTCTGGCGAGCTCATGTACGTGACGGGGAACGGCTTTGATAATGCCATGAAAGTGATCGATACGAGTGTGCCAGGGGCATGGCAGGTTGTTCACCAGATCGACACTATTACGGGCGATACAAATCATCTCGCAGCAGTAGATGATCTGCTCCTGCACGCGGTCGCACGCTCCTCATTGTCGAGGCTTGAGCTCTACAGCATCGCGGTACCCAGCAAGCCGGAACTCGCTTCGATCCTGGACCTGCCAAATAACCCGACACAGATGATCTGCGCTGGTTCAAGCGTGTTCCTTTACATCGATCAAGAGGACGCGATCTACATCATCGATATCGCTGACGCATCGAACCCACGCATCGCGGGTGTTGTCGAGGGGGCGTTCACAGCGTTCATTGTGCTCGGCGATCGCCTCTACACGCTGGGCCGATGGGGACAAGTGAATCAGTACGACATCGCGGATCCGGCATCACCGTTGCTGCTCACCACGCAGGACATCGCAGACGCGAACAGCATCACCGTAATGGGCGATCGGATCGTGATGAGCGTGCCGCCCGCTCAGTTTGAGCCGCACCGAGCCTACTACTACAACGTCGGCGCCGATGGAATGCTCGAGCAGGGTGACCTGATCGGGCCAGTGGGTGCGGGAGACTACCACTTTGCCAACGGCTTCCTCTTTGTCCCGGTTTCAAACACGGATGTCGAAGTTTGGAGAATCCCCGGGCAGGGGGAGGCGGTTCTCGCTGGATACCTGGCACACGTTGGGAACGTGGACGATTTGGTGGTTGACGGGGACAGCCTGCACGTGCCGGTTGGGAGCCGAATTCTGACATACGACCTGAGCCCGTTGTGCGGGTTCGGCTGCCACGCAGACCTGAACCACGACGGATCGATCGACTTCTTCGATGTCAGCGCGTTTCTGGTAGCGTTCAACACCAAGCAGCCCGCAGCTGACTTCGATCAGAACGGTTCATTCAACTTCTTCGATGTATCGCAGTTCCTTGAAGAATATCTCCGGGGCTGCCCATGACGGCATTCAGCCGTCCGTCGGCACCAGGTGCGAACGCAGCATCCAGAGCGACTTCTCCAGCCCGGCAAGGATCCCGATGACAAGGTCCTCTGAAACAGGGTCGATGTCCGCGAGCTTCGCCTGCGCATCCCGCAGCACCTTCACCACCTCATCCAGGATGGCCACGGCCCGCTCGAGCACGATGTCGTCCCGCATAAACCCGGACTCAATCTGGGGCACAGGCGACTCCTGAAGCTTGAGACGCTGACCTTCAGCGGGCATGCCGATAGTGACCAGACGCTCGGCGAGATCGTCAGTGCCGGATCGGGCCTGGTCGATCACGATGTCGAGGAACTCATGGATCGACTGGAACTTCGGGCCACGGATATTCCAGTGCAGATGCTTGAATGAAAGCGCGAGGTCAATCGATGCTGCCACGCATGACTGGAGGATGGGGGCCTGTTTCTGAGGGTCGTGATGCTCGATGCTGGTCATGCGGAGTTCTCCTGATCAAAACGGGACTCTAGATTAGAACAATTCTAGACTTGGCGGGGTCACAAGTCGAGTCAGACGAGCTCATTCCTCCCGCAGGTGCTCTCGGAGCTCCTCCGCGAGATGGTTCGCTGCGCGGTGTCCGAGCCGCAGAATGATGGGGCTGAACATCCGCTCTTCGTGATTGAACCACAGCTGGATGCCCGGTTCGTGAACAGCTCCGGGAGGTCCCGCTCTCGGCCAGCCCGGCGTCACCTCGATTTTCAGGCCATCGATTTCCACCGGGATGTCCTTCTCGTAGGCGTAGAAATACACACCAAGTTCCTGACGGAGGCCGAGCGGTACGCTTGGCGATGGCTCACCAAGCGCATCGACTTCATCCAGGATAAACGCGGCAGCCGCGCGGGGCACGGTGAGTATCGCGACTGGTGTATCCTCACGCGTATTGACGACGCGGAGTTCGAGGTGCGATTGATCCGGCAGGGAGCGGACCTTGATCGATCCGACCTGATCATGCAGCATCACACTCTGGTGTTCTGAGAGCTCCTGATCGCGTGCATCAAGGACCGCTTCCACGGGAGGGATCGGCAGGAGCAGCTCAAGAATTAACGCTTGTATGCCATAGAGATGCTTGCCATTGTTTGAGAGTACGGCGATCGTGATGTCCTCATCGCGGAGGTATGTCAGCATCGTCCCAAAGCCCTCCACGCCGCCTCCGTGAGTCAGGGCACGCTGCCCTCGCAAACGGTTGAGCTTCCAGCCGGAGGCCATGTACGCTGATACGGGAGTGGGAGCCCACATTCTCTCTTTTGATTCGTCTGAGAGAAGCGTCTCATCGGCCAATGCCTGCGTCCATCGCAGGAGATCATCCCCCGTCGCGACGATGCCGCCCATCCCCTTGTAGCCCCACCCGCTGTGCCAGTCTGAGGCGATCTGTGAATATCCAGATCGACCGAGCCGATGGGCGTCCTGAGCACCAGCCGGCACGGGCTGCCCGACGAAGCTCGTGTGCTCCAGCCCGGCAACGCTGAAGACCTGATCCGTGAGGTACTGCTCGAACGTGTCCCCGCTCACGATCTCGATCAATGCGGCGAGGACCGCGTATCCACCGTTGCAATAGGCATACACAGATCCCGGCTCGGCGAGCAGGTCGAAACGGGCCATGGATCGGATCAACTCATCACGCGTCGCCGTGGAGTTGTAAGGCAGCACAAAGTTCCCGGGCAAGCCGGAGGTATGGGTCAGGAGCTGGTGAATCGTGATATCGCGGTGGGGGGCGGGAAGCGATGAGAAGTAATCCCCGATCGGATCTTCTACATCGAGCAGCCCCTGCTCCGCCAGCCGGTAGATCGCCACGGAAACAAACTGCTTTGAAACCGAGGCGATTTCGTAGCGTGTCTTCTCGTCATGCGGGCGGCTCCGATAGTCGGCCAGGCCGAACGTCCCGCGATAGATCTCCTGATCTCCGCGAGCAACCACGACCGTGCCCCAGAATCCCCCTTCCGTAAGACGCAGCACCTGCCGCTCGATCTCCTGGGTTATATCGACAGCGGGCTGGTCATCGGCACGGCAAGAGAACACGCCGATGGCCATCGCCAGCGACAAGCAAATAGTCCTGAGTTTCATACGGGCCTCCTCGGTTCGGCAATCATCAATATTGATTGTGTAGCCGGATCGAGGGGCCTGGGATGCACCGCTCAACAAATAAGCCCTGCTTCGCGTCCTTGCGAAGCAGGGCTTGTGGTGGTTTGTTGTGGCTGGCTCAGGCCGCGATATTGGTCGCCTGCTCGATGGCATCGACGACCATGCGGACCTGGAAGGGCTTTTTGAGGAACCCATCGAACCCCGCGCTGCGGAGCCCCTGGGCCTGCCCGTCGGTCAGTTTGCCGGACATCGCAATCAGGCGTGTCATCTGCATCGCCTCGCTGGAGCGGACGAGCTGAGCGATCTCGCGTGGTTCGCATTCCGCGATGTGGACATCGATGAGAACGACATGAGGGCGGAATCGCTCACACTCGAGCCCGGCGCTGAACGCGGTGTTGGCGGATGAGACCTCGTAGTTGGTCTGGTCGAGCAGCACACGCTCGAGCACGTCAGAGACCTCCTGGTCGGAGTCAATAATCAGCACGCGGGTGTTCCCGCTGGAGATCCCATCCATGGGGATGTGATGGGCCTTCATAAAGCGGTACAACTCGGCCACAGGGATGCGTCGATCCTTGGAGCCGGGGATCCGATAGCCCTTGAGCTGCCCGGAATCGAACCACTTGGAAACCGTCCTGGGGGCCACGTTACAGATCTTCGCGACCTCGCCGGTCGTAAGCACATCTTTTTCTACTGGCATCATCTCACCTCTGGTACAGACTTGAAGTGGAGCCGCGCAACCCTCACGCGCCGCATCTCCCCTTCCATCGTCGCCCCCGGACTCCCGCTTGACGACTGGGCCAGTTTCCACGCTGTTTGAGAGATTTCTCGGATATCCGGACGCGAGGATCAGCATTGAGGGGTGGGCCTCAGGCATCGAATAAGTTGGATCACCTACACCCATCACGCGTTGACGGGGCTCAGGCGGGTCCGATACACTTATCGCTGCTTTCGTGGCGTGACGGGCAACACGAGCCGGTTCCGTCCGTATATGATGGCCCTCCCCCGGAACGCGGGTTCTGCTGCGCTCCAAGCTCAAGACGATCCGGACCGAACCGTCCCACAGGAGACGATTGTGCGTTATCAGAACAGAAACCTGACCGGCCTGACCTTCTCAATTGTGCTCCTTGCAGGCTCCGGTCTCCCCCTGAGTACATCCACCGCACAGGCTGCGACTACGTTTACCCAGCCCGAAACCGATGCTCAGGCACAACGGCTGGAACTCCTCCGAGATTTCATCCACTTCGTCAAGATCGCCCGATTCGACGTCGCGGCCGATCTGGGCACGAGACTGATGGATACCGGGATCACGGATGAAGAGTTCGTTGACCTCGTCGAGCAATCCCGCGAGCAGCAGCGCTTCGAAGAAGCGATCGCAGCCGGGCTCCGCGTGCCCGTCCTCGAGCCGATCGCCGCGCAGCTCGAATCCATGTTCCGCGAAGGCAAGCTCGATCGCGCCCGCAACCCGGACGAGATCGCGCGCAACATCGGGCTTCTCACCGAGGGGCTCCGGGCCCGCACGCTCGCACGCGAGCGCCTGATCTTCGCCGGCGAGTACGCCATGCCCCAGCTGCTCGATGCATACCTGCAGCAGAAGGACCTCGCCCTCAAGGCCCAGGTCCAGCGACTGATGGTGGACATGGGGCGTCAGGCGATCGCACCCCTGATGACCGCGTTGCCCGAACTCGACGAGACGAGCCAGGAGGCGGTCGCCGAGGTCATGGGCCTCATCCCGTACCGCACCAGCATCCCCGTGCTGCTCGACGTGCACCAGTCCACGGACAACGCCGCGGTCCGCTCGGCCACCGCACGCGCGATCTCGCGTCTCGGCGCCAGCACGGACCAGAACGTCGAAGAGCTGTACACCCTGCTCGCCAACTCGTACTACAACGAGCCCGCCGAGCTCACCAGCTTCCCCAACGAAGACCACCAGCTCGTGTGGAACTTCGATCCGGGTCTCGGGCTGGTCATGGTCCCGATCCGCACGCCGGTCTTCCATGAGGCGATGGCGATGCGGATGGCCCAGCGTGTGCTCGAACGCTCACCGGACAACGACGAGGTCCTCGCGCTCTGGGTTGCCGCGAACTACTCCCGCAGCTTCGACACCCCGGACGGCTACACCAACCCGCTCTACGGCGACGACCGCCGCGACGCCGAATACTTCGGGATCGCCGTCGGCCCCGAGATCGATCAGCTCGTCCTGCGTCGCGGGATCGACAACCGCGATACACCGCTCGTCCGCAGCGCGATCCAGGCCATCGCCCAGACCGCCGGCCCAAGGTCCCTGTGGGGCCAGGACATCGGCGGGCGTTACCCGCTCCTCGAATCACTCGGCTACCAGAACCGCCGCGTGCAGTTCGAGACCGCCCTCGCCCTGGGGAACGCGCAGCCCTCAGAGACCTTCAACGGCTCAGAGCGCGTGATACCGCTGCTGGCCAGCGCCGTCAAGGACGCGTCCGCGCGATACGCCATCGTGCTGACCGGTGAAGACCGTGAATCGTACGATCAGTACCGCTCCTCGCTCGAGCGTGCAGGGTTCACCGTCCTCCCCCCCGCACCGGGTGGGCTCGGTGATCTGGATGCCTCCATCGCGGAAACGCCAACGATCGACCTGATCGTGAGTTCGCAGGGTTTCGATAGCACAATCCTCAGCATCGAATCCGCCCGGACAGAAAACAAGACCTCGGTTTCACCGGTGCTCGCGTTGATGGGGCCGGACGACCTGATCCCGATGCAGCGTCAGTACGGGCGAGATCAGGGTATCGCGGTCCGGCGTCAGTCGATCAGCGGCTCCGCGTTCGACCAGTCCGTCGAAACCCTCCTGGAAGTCGCCTCCGGCGGCCCGATCTCGACCGATGAAGCCGAGGAGTACGCGGCTCGCGCAACGGAGGTCCTCCGGAACCTCGCGATCTCCAACAACGAGGTCCTGAACATCTCCGATGCGGCATCGATCCTGATCAACGTGCTCGAGCAGGTCGATGGCTTCACGATGCTCGATATCGCGGAGATCATCTCATACATGCCCCAGCCCAAGGCCCAGCAGGCGATCATGGACCGCACCATGGGCACCGACGACGCGGATCTCCAGATCGAGATGCTCACCATCGTCGCGGACTCGGGTAAGCGTCACGGCAACCAGCTCTCGAACCGTCAGATCCGTCGCCTGATTGAGATGGCCCAGTCGGAGAACGATGATCTCGCGACGACCGCTGCCGCAACAATGGGTGCCCTGCAGGTTGACAACACGACGCTGCTCCAGCTCGTGATCGAACCGGATTCGCAGTAACACGCATCGAACGTCGATGAACCCTCTAAACGCGGGCCGCTCAGGCCCGCGTTTTTTGTTGTCAATTCTCGGTCCTTGAAGGTCCGATCTTCATCCCGATCAGGACGCTGATTGCCTGCATATCCGGCAACCGCGTGGTAAACCGCACAACGGTTGCGGTCTGGGGCCGTCTCTTTTTGTTGTTGCTCACTCAAGTTTCTGGGCAGGACGATGAGCTATTGGCACGCTGATGTTTGCGTGGTGCGGTGCGTAGCCGCTCAGGGGACCCCGGGCTCTCGCTGGAGGGCGGGGCCAGGGATAACCGGCGAGGCCGGACCGGACAGCGTGTAACTCATGAGTCGTTTGCAAGGAGACTAATCAATGCATGCAACACGTACGAACAAGGCGAAGGGCTTCACCCTCGTCGAAATCCTCATTGTGGTCGTGATTCTCGGCATTCTCGCCGCGATCGTCGTCCCGCAGTTCACCAATGCTGCGAACGAGGCTCGCGTCGGCAACGTCGCGACACAGGTCTCGACCATCGAAAACCAGCTCGAGCTCTGGGCAGCCCGCAACGGCGGCTCGTACCCCGATCTCGCGACCGCTGGTCAGCAGTGGCAGGACCTCGTTGATGACGGGTTCTTCAAGGAGATCCCCACCACCCCGTTCGATAACTCCTCGGCGATCACCGCTTGGGATTCGACCGGTGTTGGTGACTCCAACGTCCTCTACGACGACACCGTCGGCTGGCACTACGACGCGACCCTCGGCAACATCGCCTCGGGCGCGCCCGCTTCGGCTGCTCCGTAAACGAAGCGAAACCGAACACATGCACGACACCCAGAAATGGGTGTCGTCGCGTTTCACGAAAAGGATACACTCCCATGCGAAATCAAACCAAAGGCGCTTTTACGCTCGTTGAAATTCTCATCGTTGTCGTCATCCTTGGCATCCTCGCGGCGATCGTCGTGCCACAGTTCGTCGGCGCGGTCACCGAGACAAGCATCGCGACAGCGCAGTCCGAGCTCACCAAGCTCCGCCGCGCGGTCGAGGTCTTCCAGGTGCGAAACGAGAACGATCTGCCAGTGGTCGCCGCGGGTGATGGCACCTGGGGTGACCTGATCGCCAACAGCGGCGAGTACCTCAAGGAAGCCCCCGCGAACCCGTACGTCGGGGGGGCGAACGCAAAGGTCATCGTCCTCGGGGCGGGCCCGGACGCGGCGTACCAGAACACCCACGGGTGGATCTACAACGATGCCACGGGAGAGATCTGGGCCGGCAGCTTCGACGTGAACGATGAGCCGCTCCCTCTTCCGTGATCATCATCCTCGGGGGCTGGAGTTCGAATCGCTATGCGCAACTCAAACCACACAACTTATGATCAGCACCGACCGGCGGGGTATACCCTCATCGAGGTGCTGATCGTGGTGATGATCCTCGGCATCGCCGCCGCGGTGGTCACGCCGAACCTCTCGCAGGCGGGCGTGTTCCGCATCCAGGCGGCTGTCCGTACCGTGGTGGCGGATATCAGCTTCGCACAGATGGACGCCCTCGGATACCAGGAGCAGCGCGCGATCGCCTTCGATAAGGATGAGAACGAGTACACCCTCGTCGAGGTGCGAGGCACCACGATCGATGTTGAGAACGATGCGCTGTACGACATCAAGGGCCCCGATCAGCGATACCGCGTGACGCTCGACCGGGATGAGTTCGGTGACGTCCGCATCGAGTCGGTCGATTTCGATGGTGATCACATCCTCATCTTCGATGAGATCGGCGGCCCGGTCGCGACGCCCGGGTCGAGCACGCTCAGCGATGGGGGATCTGTTGTAATCGCAGGCCCGCAGAGCCGCTTCAGGATCGATGTCGCCGCGTTTACCGGGCGTATCACCGTGACACAACTGGACTAATCGTACGAGCCGAGCACGGTCACGCACCGCGTGTGTTCTTGTCTTGAAGCGGCGTCAATCTTCGCCCGAGAGCATGGCAGCGATGGAGCGTGACGATGACTGATCACTACAACGAGCAACCTGAGAACAACGGCCCCGGCGGGAACGTGACGCGGAGTTTCGCGTTGCTCCTCTGCATGGGGGCACTGGCGGGCGTCCTGATCTGGGCGAAGCTCCGCCTCGTCACCGACATCCCGCGCAGCGCTTATGCGGACCCACGGGAGGAGCTGGTGGAGGACACCGAGCAGGGGTCCGATCAGTTTTCTGATGATGAGCAACGCGAAGAGCGCTCGCACGAAACCCATCCCTGACCCAAACTCACACGCGATACGGTGTTATCGGTCGATCCGATACCGCCTGTGCAGGCAGCACGCGGACGAATACACAAGGTCTGCGCAAAGTGACACCCGTTCATCGCCGATCGAATTGCAGCAATATCCCCTCGGGACGCCCCGGGTCAGACAGGCAGGCTGCCGCAAACGCTGAGGATCAACCAAATGAGTATCACCGAGCCCAACCGTACCTTCAAGCTCAACCTTCTCGGATTCAGCCTCCGCAACGGCGTTATGCCGGCGTTGGCGCTCTCACTGCTCGCAGGCAACGCCGCCGCACAGGACTCGGGAGGGTTCGGTCTGCTCGCCGCACTCAAGAGCCAGGCAAAGGCCGCGGCGAGCGAGCCGGAAGAAGACGCGCTCTACCCCGAGGACGCGCCGCTCTTTGATGAAGAGTACATCGACCCGAGCCAGTTCGCTGAGGGCAGCGAAGACCAGGGCGACATCGACGACCTCAACGGGGCGGTCGAAGTCACGGAGTACGACCTCGTCGACCTCCACGTGAACAACGAGGACCTGGGGAACATCCTTCAGCTCCTCTCGATCCAGTCCTCCCGCAACATCATCAGCTCGAACAACGTTCAGGCAACGGTCACCGCCGACCTCTACGGGGTGACCTTCTACGAAGCACTCGATTCGATCCTTCACGTCAACGGCTTCGGCTACATCGAGAAGGGCAACTTCATCTACGTCTACACCGCCGAGGAGCTCGCCGAGTTCGAGGCACTCTCCCGCCAGCCGGTGACCCGCATCATCGATCTGGACTACCTCAACGCGACGGACGCGGCCGAGTTTGCCAAGATGCTGCTCTCCGAGAACGGCTCGATCACCGCCAACGCCGCGACCGAAGCGTTCACGATCACCGAGGGCGTGCCCAACGGTGCCGATAACTTCGCGAACAGCGCGACCCTGGTCATCTACGACTACGAAGAGAACGTCGACGAGATCCAGGCGCTGATCGACGAGCTCGACACCAAGCCCGCTCAGATCCTGATCGAAGCGACCATCCTTCAGACCACACTCAACGAGGCTAACGCGTTCGGTGTCGACTTCGCGCTCATCCAGAACCTCGACTTCACCGACTTCGTCGGTGTCGGCGGCCCGCTCAGCGTGGTCGACGGGCTGATCTCCGGCTCGGGCGAGACCGTCGACGGCACCGCCGTTGATGTGCCCAACGGGCACGGCACGGGCCTCCAGTCCACCCCCGGCAACACCACCGGCCCGGCGACGCTCAAGGCCGGCTTCGTCAACGGCGACGTCGGTGTATTCATGCGTGTGCTCGACGAGATCACGGACGTGACCGTCGTGTCCAACCCCAAGCTCCTGACGCTCAACCGTCAGCCAGCCCGCGTCCTCGTCGGTACCCGCGTCGGTTACCTCAACTCGACCACAACCGATACATCAACCACACAGAGCGTCGAGTTCCTCGACGTCGGCACCCAGCTCGCGGTCCGCCCGTTCGTTTCGAAGAACGGCCTGATCCGCCTCGAGCTCCGCCCGCAGGTATCAAACTTCACCCTGCGTCAGGTCGCAGACGGCGCCGGCAACAACGTCACCATCCCCGACGAAGACACAACCGAGATGAACACCAACGTGATGGTCCGCGACGGGCAGACCGTCGTGCTCGGTGGTCTGTTCACCGAAACGACATCATCGAGCCGCTCGCAGGTCCCGGTGCTCGGCGACATCCCGCTGGTCGGGAACGCGTTCAAGGGCTACGACGACTCCACGCGTCGCAGCGAGATCATCTTCCTCATCACCCCCTCGATCGTGAACGACACCGTCCTCGCTGAGACGGGCGATATGGGGAACCAGTACATCGAGCACGCCCGCTTCGGCGCACGCAAGGGGCTGCTGCCCTGGTCGCGTGAGCGTCGCGTCGGGCAGCTCCTGATCGATGCACGCCAGGCGGCGGATCAGGGCAACATCGAGGAAGCACTCGCCAAGGTCGATCGTGCCCTCAGCCTCATGCCCATGTCGCCCGACGCACGAGCGCTTCGTTCGGAGCTGACCGGTCAGGTCCGCACCGCCCCATCGCGTTCGCTCATCAACGGCATGCTCCACAACGAGCTGAACTACCCGGTCGGCACCAAGGTTGATGCCTCCGAGGGCGAGGATCCCGACTTTATCGACTCGTACCTCGAGACCGCGATCTCCGAGACATCATCGGATCAGTCCGGCGAGTCCGCGGACGCAGCGTCTGAAGGCGTCGAGTACGAGCAGTTCGTGCCCGCCGACGAGTTTGAGACCGAGGGCGAGTTCGCCGAGGTCCCGACCGAAGAGCTCTCCGCCGATTTCGATTCCAGCGGTTCATCCTTCGACCAATACGAAGACTTCGAGTCCGAGCAGGCGTCGGTGTTCGAGGATGATTCCTTCGTTCACGGCGACGGCTTCAACGAGATCGCAACGGACAACTTCGACCAGATGAAGTCCGTCGTCACCGGTGAGTCCACGCAGGTCAGCCAGGGCAGCGACGACTCAGAATCGCAGTTCGCAGAGCCCGAGCAGGGCGAGGCGTTCGATCCGTTCGCTGATTCCTTCGCCAGCGTGGCTGACGGCTTCAGCGGCCAGCTGATCATCCCGCTCCCGACCGGCGGCGCCCTGCGTCTCGACTGGCCGCTGGGCTTCGACTACGTCGTTGGGGATGACCAGCCCGAGTCGACGTTCACGGAGGTCCCAACATCGGGTGACGATTTTGCGGATTTCACTGAGTAAGCGGTCTGTTCCGGTCGATCTGACCACCACACAGCACCACTGACTCAGGAGCCCATCACCATGTTGAACAAGCGATCGCTTCCAGTCGTCCTTTCCGCCGCGACCCTCCTCTCAATCGTCGGTTGCGCCGGCCAGGGCAACTACACCCGAGAGGGTGTCTCGATGGCCAAGGAACGCATGAGCTTCCTCAAGAGCGCCACCGAGTGGGAACTCGCGAGGCAGGCATTCCTCGCCGGTGATCTCGAGAAGGCCCTCCGCAAGGTGGACACCTCGCTTGAGATCAACGACACGGTCGTGAAGTCGCACGTGCTCAAGGGGCGAATCCTGATCGAGATGGGCGATCTCGGGAACGCGTTGCAATCTCTGCAGACGGCAACAGCGCTCGACCCGGAAGAGCCCGACGCCCACTACTACCTCGCGATCGTCTACGAGCGGATCAACGAGCCGGAGATGGCACGTGAGCATTTCGAGATCGCGTGCGAGTACGACGACTACAACCCTGTGTACGCCGTGGCCGCGGCCGAGATGATGATCGATCTGGACCGAGTCGATGAGGCCAAGGCCTACCTCAACTCGATCCCCATGACCGAGAACAACGCCGGCATCCGTCAGTCTCTCGGGCACATCGCCCTGATCGAGCAGAACCCGGAGCAGGCGGTCGAGTACTTCCTGCAGGCCCGTCTGCTCGCCCCCGACGACGAGGGCATCGCGGAGAACCTGATCCACGCCCAGATCCAGGCGGGCAACTGGAGGGACGCGGAGAAGAACATCTCCCGCCTCCTCAAGAAGCCCGGCAACGCCGAGCGTGAGGATCTCAAGATCCTGCACGCCAAGGCCCTGATGAACACCGGCCGCGCCATCGAGGCACGGACCATCTACCAGAACATCGTGTCCCAGGACGAGGGACGCAGCGACGTGGAATCTTGGATCGGCCTCGCGAACGCATCGATGATGATCGGGGATCTCCGCACCGTCCGCAAGGCCGCAACGCGGGTGATCTCGCTCGCCCCAGATTCGCACGAGGGGTTCATGCTCTATGCGATGTACCACCGTGAAAACGAGGACCATCGCAGCGCACTGAAATCCATCCTGACGGCCATCGAGAAACGCCCCAGCGATCCCGTGCTCTTCGCAATCTGCGGACTGATCCAGCGAGACCTCGGGATGCCCAACAAGGCGCTCGCGAGCATCACGCACGCGGCGGAGCTCGACCCGAGCAACGCGCAGTACGCGAGGATGCTCACTGAGTTTACCCGCGGTGCGTACGCTTCCAGCCCGTCAACGACTGAGTGATCCGACTCAGCAGATACGCAGGTCGATAAGCACGGGCTCGACACTGGTGCGCCCGTTCCACCTGGATAGCTTTGGCTCAACGATCAGTTCCACCGGCGCCCCCGGTGGAACTTTCTCGCGCATCGAGGCCCAGTTCCACGCCACCACTCTGACCGCTCGGTCCGGACAGCTTCGATCCGCGACGCGCAGGGAGAGGTGATTCCCGTTCCTGCCGAACGGGGACGGCTCCCCGACCAGCTTCGCGTTGATTAATCGGATGCAGACGTTCGGATTCCCCGCCCCGAACGGGGCAAGCCGGCCAAGGGCTTCCACGCGGGGAACGCTCAGCTCTGATACGGAGCCGATCGTGTCGAACCGCACCGTATTGACAAGGTCATCCGGGTTGAGCCGCGAGTTTGTGTGCTCGATGAAGGCGTCCGCGAAGTCCTCAAACCCTGACGATTCACAGCGCATGCCCGCCGCCATGTCGTGACCGCCAAAGCCCGTGAGCAGATCGCCGCACGCGGTCAGCCCCGCGTGCAGATTGAACCCATCGATGCTCCGCCCCGACCCCTTGCAGATGTCCCCGTCACGCTGCATCAGGATGACCGGCCGAGCGAACCGCTCGACAAGCCGAGAGCAGACGATACCAACCACGCCGGGGTGCCAATCGTCGTGGGCGAGAACAATCGCCCTGCGGTCATCCCCGCACATGCCTGACGCCTGCGCCATCTCGAGTGCCTGCGCGAATATGGCCTCACCGATCGCCTTGCGCTCATCATTGATCCGAGAGAGCTTGAGCGCCAGCCGCTCGGCTTCTGATCCTGTTGCGTCTGTCATCAGCCGGAGCGCTTCGCGTGCATGGCCGAGACGCCCGATCGCGTTGAGACGAGGAGCGAGCCGGAAGCCGACGTCCTCGGTGTCGATCTTCTCGCTATCGAGCGATGACGCGCGGATCAGCGACCGGAGCCCCTCGTTCCGGCAGTGGGGGATCTGACGCAAACCATGCTTGACGATCACACGATTCTCATCGATCAGCGGCACAACGTCAGCGATCGAGCCGAGCGCCGCGAACCCCAGCATCTCGACGAGGACCTGCCTGAGTTCCGGGTGGACACGCTCGCTGCCGCTGTGGAGCACGCAGAGCTGCCAAGCCAGCTTGTACGCCACGCCCGCCCCGCATAAATCGCCGAACGGGTACTCGGACTCGGGGTGACGCGGATGGACGACCGCAAACGCTTCCGGAAGATCGTCGATGGACGCTGGGGGATTGTGATGGTCCGTGATGATCAGGTCGAGACCGAGTTCGCGTGCACGACGCGCCGGCTCGATCGCGGTAATGCCGCAGTCAACGCTGACGATGAGATCCGCGCCTACTTCATGGAGCGTGGAGATCGCCTGCTCGTTGAGCCCGTAGCCCTCATCGATGCGGTGGGGGATGTACGACCGGACCTTGGCATCAGCAGAAATCGCCCGGATCGTGTGGATGAGAATCGCAGACGCCGTGACGCCATCCACGTCATAGTCGCCATACACCACGATCCGCTCATCCTTCTCGATCGCCTCGAGCAGGCGTTGAGCGGACCGCTCAAGCCCCGGGATCAGGCCCGGTTCATGCAGCGAGCGAAGCGAAGGATTCAGAAACTGCTCGGCCTGATCCTGAAGGTTACGGGCTTCGAGCACGCGATCGACGAGGTCACCACTGTCGGAGCCCGCACCACGCGGTTTCCAGACCATCTTCAGCCCACTGACAGACGCGGGAGACACTCCCGCAGAGACTTCGACCGGGACACTGACGCGTTGATCGGCGTATGCGCTGCTCAATCCATACCCTCCATGGCACTTCTACACGATATCCGACCCGGGAGGGCTCAGGTGAATACACTCTGAGTCGATGGTCAAACTCACAAAAATCTATACGCGATCGGGCGATTCCGGGCAGACTGGTCTGGGTAACGGGCAGCGTGTCTCCAAGCATGATCCAAGGGTCGAAGCGTACGGCACGGTCGATGAGGCCAACGCGGTTCTGGGGATCGCGGTCCATACCGCCAGGGAAACTCAGGCACCCTTCGCGCCGCTGCTCGAATCGATCCAGCACGACCTATTCGATGTCGGCGCAGACCTCTGCACGCCGATCAAGCCCGACGAAACCCCAGAATCGGCCCTCCGCATCCTCCCTGAGCGAGTGGAGATGCTCGAACGCGAGATCGACAAGCACAACGAACCGCTCTCGCCGCTCAACAGTTTCGTGCTCCCGGGTGGCTCTCGATTGTCCGCAGAACTCCATGTCGCCAGAACAGTCTGCCGCCGAGCGGAGCGGGCCGTAACCCAACTGCTCGATGCGGAGCAGGACACGACGTCCGTGGTCACCATGACCTATCTCAACCGCCTCTCGGACCTGCTCTTCGTGCTCGCGCGAGCTGCAAACGATGACGGCAAAAACGATGTCCTCTGGGTGCCGGGCAAGAACCGCTCGCACTGATCGCTCAGCAGATTCCATTGTGACTTCAGGTTTCTGTCACGTTCTACGGCGTATCATGTTTGCGTGCACCAACAAATGCGCAACCTGATCCTCGCTCTACGCGATTTCGAGTCGAATAAGCTCCTCGAGAACATGTCCGAAGCGGAGGTCCGACGGAACACCGCGCAGTTCATCGGGATCTTGTCGCTCCTCGGCATCGCGATGATCCTGCTCAAGTTCATGGGCGAATCATCGGTCGCGGCCTGGGATGTTGTCCTGTTCCTCGGCTGGGCGCTCGTATACCTCGGCGCGGCGATTACCGTCTACTTCGTGGACCTCCGCAAGCTCTGGTGCGTGCGACTCTCACTCCTGATCATCATCATCGAGGGTGTGGTTGCGCTCGCCCGCTGGGCGATGTCGGGCGAAGCCGGCCCGGGGGAGAGCGCGCTCGTTGGGGTCCTCGTCGGGCTCACGATGGGGGCGGCTTTGCTGCCATGGAGCCCGAGACAGACGCTGACGCTGAGCCTGCTCTGGATCATCACATCCACGGTCACCATGCTGCTCGCGGCGCACCCGGATGGCTTCTCGGTGCCCGCGGCCATCTTCTCCTATATCGCCGTGACGATCCCGGGAACCATGATCTCGTTCTTCCGCATGTCCCGGTTCCAGGACCAGTTCGAGTTGCACTTCATCCAGAGCAAATATGACGAGGTGCGTGAGGATCTGCAGGCCGCGAAATCGATCCATGAACGCGGTTTTCCGAAGCCGAAGTCTTCCGGCGAAATCCGATTCACCTACGTCTACCGCCCGATGAGCCAGATCGGGGGCGACTCGGTCTTCGCGACGATCCACGACGCGGGTGAGCCCAACTCCGCCGTCACGCTCGTGCTGTTCGATGTCACCGGGCACGGGATCTCTGCGGCCCTCACGGCGAATCGGCTTCAGGGCGAGCTGATGCGGCTGACCGGCGAGGATAACTCGATCGAGCCGGGAGAACTGCTCAGCGCTGTGGACCGCTACGTATGCCTCACGCTCGCCGACAGCGCCGTGCTGGTTTCCGCAGTGGCGATACGCGTAGACCCATCGGAAGGCGTGATCCGGGTCGCCAACGCCGGGCATCCGGCCCCGATCCTCAGAGATTCACGCGGGCAGCTCACACGGATACAGCCCTCCGGGTCCGTGCTGGGAGTCGGCGTAGAGCAGATCATGCAGACACAGGTCGAGGAGTTTGCGTTCCACGAGGGCGACTCGCTGATCGCGTACACAGACGGTGTGAGCGAAGCCCGGATCGGGGCCGGGCAGATGTTCGATACCGGGGGCGTCGAGGGCGTGCTCTCGAGGAACTGGGTCGAGCAATCCAAGCGATGGCCGGTTCAGATCCTCGAAGAAGTCGAAAAACAACGTGCAGGAGACGCTTCAGACGATATCCTGATAGTTGAAATCTACCGCGCATGAGCGGCCAAGGCCGCAGGACACAACCGTGACAACCGCATCGTTCGAGACAACAGAGTTCCGAAGGACGTTCCGCCAGGAAACGGATGACCTTCTCAGAACACGCCTGATCTGGTTCATCTCAGTCTGGGGCGGGCTCGGGCTCATCATGACCGTCATCACGGTTGTCATGATTTTGCAGGGCGTTGACCTCTCGAACATCATCAAGAACGGCGGACAGAAATCGTTCTTCATCCTCACCACGCTCGTCTGGTTCGGCGCGTACCTGGGATCGCTGATTCTCGTGCTCGGCAAGCGGGTCCAGAGCCAGACCATCAACTACATCACGATGGGGCTCGTGATGCTCGACGGGGTCCAGGGCATCGGGACCCGCGTGATGGATATGGATCAGGGCCCCGCCCTGCTCGCGTTTCTCCTCGCACACTTCATCGCGTGCTGCATGTTCCCGTGGACGGTCAGGCAGGCGATCGTGCCAGTCGCGTCGATCCTGCTCGCGAGCGTGTTCAGCAACCTCGCGATCGAGGGCGAGGGTGTGCTCCCCACCACGCTCGGCACGCTCATCTACGCCGGGCTCTCCCTCCCGGGGATCTTCATCACTGGCGTGAAGCACTCCCAGCGAGTCCAGCGCGCAACCAACAAGTTCCTCAATCAACGCTACGGGATGCTCCGCCAGGAACTGGCCTACGCACGCCAGGTCCACGAAGCACTCTTCCCCGCCCCAGTTGCGAGCGGCGGGCTTTGCTACGCGTACCGATACGAGCCCATGCGACAGATCGGTGGCGACTATCTCTACACCAAGCTCAGCGAAGATAAGCGACAGCTCTCCGTCGTCATCGTCGATGTGACCGGGCACGGCATCCCAGCAGCGCTGACCGTGAACAGATTGCACGGCGAGATCGATATCGCTTTCGCTGAAGACCCGGAAATCGCGCCGGGAAAAATGCTCGAACGCCTCAACCGCTACGTTCATCTCACCCTCGCCAAGCACTCCATTTACGCGACCGCCGTCTGCATCCGTGTGGACCATGAGCGTGGAAAGATCGAGTACGCCTCCGGCGGGCATCCGCCCGCGTTTATCCGCGGCATCGATGGCTCGCTCTCCGATCTCGATCCAACAACATTCGTCCTCGGCGCATGCTCCGATGATGACTTTGAAGCAGGCCAGATCGAGGTCGACTTCGAGCCCGGCGACTCGCTGATCGCATACACCGACGGCGCGATCGAAGCACGCAGTCTCGAAGGAAAGATGTTCCAGATCGATGGCCTGCGCCGCCTCCTCGCTGCCCCGGCGATGCCCGGGATCGCACACGGCGGGCAGGGGCTCTGGGCCGAAAAAATCCTCGAAGAGGTCGCCAGCTTCCGCGGCGGGCTCCCTCCTGAGGACGACACGCTCGCGATCGAGATCTACCGACCACTTGCGCATCAGGAACAAAACGCGATGTCAGCGGCCAAGGTGACGGACGTGAACGCGGAGATCGAGGTCTGAGCACAGACCAAAAGTGATAAAAATTACACTTCGCGATGGCAAGATTGCGTGAAATTGCTTTCGCGATTGTGTTATGCTGGCTTCGCACACACTCGTGTGGGAGTCTCATGATGCAGGAACAATCAGAACGAAACAGTGGGGCATGGCCCCGCACTGGTCGGGCATTCACGCTCATCGAGTTGCTCGTGGTGATCGCCATCATCGCGATCCTGATCGCGATTCTTTTGCCGGCACTTGGCTCGGCTCGGAGAACGACCCAGCGAACGATCTGCCTCTCAAACATGCGACAGCTCGGGCTCGCGAACAGTCTGTATGCGCAGGATTACGACGGGCGTTCGATGCCAACGGGGCGCTTCGAGACCACCCGCGGGCGGCGCAACGCCAGGGGCGATCTGAACACCATCAACTGGGCGTACCTCTACAACCGCCCGGGCACACGGCGCAAAGACGTGGGCCTGCTCATGGACTACGTGGACAACGCCAGCGAGATCGTCGAGTGTCCGACGAACCGCCGACAGGACCCTTTCGGGATCCCCGACGATCCAGACAACATCCGCCTCGGGGCGTACTTCTACGGTGAGAGCGATCTCAACTTCGATTACACGTTCAGCAACCCGGCTCAGGGCGCCAAGGACTCGGTGCAGTTCGATGTCTGGTACTTTAACACAACGCATGTCGATGACGATGAGCTGAGCCTCGCACAGTTCAAAAACGCCAACCGCCAGGGCAAGCTCACACGCATGGACGGGCTGCCGCTGATTATCGAAGAGAGCTCGTGGTGGTTCAATAACAACGGTCCCGGGGGGGTGACCGATGGCGCCTGGGGGAACTACGACCAGTGGACGACCCGCCACGACGGCGGGGGGGCCACATACTACCTCGATGGCCATGTCGATATATTCAAGCCCCCGACCAACGGCTTCGTGAACGATGATCCCAACGAGGGTTACGGCGATACCGGTTTCACTTCGTGGGATATCTACGTGAAAGCCGGCCACGGTTCGAGCTTCTACCGACTCAGCGACATCGCTGACGCCCAGGCAAACGCTCGAGGCGGACTGAACCCGGGATATGGGGCGATCAACAACCCCAAAGCGTTCCGCTAGCTCGCCCCGAGCGTCGTCCCGACGCCGCATGCTGTCTTTCAGGGCGCTGGTCTATCAAGATGAGGACGCTCTGCCTGAGCTTTTCAGCCTCGGGAACGCGATCGCGGCCCCGACGCCAAGCGGTATGAGCAGCAGAAATGGGCTGATGTGGACCTGCTCCGGGATCGTGACCTTCCCGAGGTTCCCAACCCCGAGAATGTTGGCCTGAAGCCAGGGGTACATCTCGGCATAAACTGCTGCGCCGAGCAGCATCCCGACTACGCCCACAATCGCGTGACGTGAACCGGCTCCGATCGCGGCGATTGCCGTGCCCGGGCAGTACCCCAGCAAGACCATGCCGATGCCAAAGATCAGCCCTCCCAGCGTGTTCGCGAGCAGTGCGGTGCCCTTGACATGCAGCGCAACATCCATGCCCACGGCCCGCATCCCGTAGATGCCGATGCCGCCGACGAATATCGCGGTCAGCATCACCTTGAGCACGGTGAAGTCCTTGAAGCGGAACTGATTCACGATGACGTTGAAACTCGTGACTCCACCCTTGTGCAGTAGGAAGCCGAAGACGAGTCCCGTAAGGGCACCGAGCAAAAGCGTTGTCGGGTCAGCAAACCAGGCGTTCATGAAGCACCTCCTTTGTCAGAAAGACCACGGTAGAGCAGCGCAGCGGTGGGGACGCCGCCAGCGAACATCGCGGCCATGAAGATCCACCCAGACGTGGAGAGTTGCATCCCTCCAGATAAGCCGTGCCCTGAGGTGCAGCCGCCGGCCATCCGAGCACCGATGATCAGAATGACCCCGCCAAGGAGCGCGGCAATGTATCGCAACCCCTTCGAAGGGCCGAAACGCTGCTGCCAGAGGTCGGGCACGTGCTCCGCCCTCACCTTGCCGCTCAGACGAGCGGCGATGAATGCCCCGACAGCAAGGAAGATCACCAGCGCGAACTGCCACTCAAAGACCGGTTTCGGATCTTGCGCCGTACCCAGGTACTTCACAAAGTACGGCTCACTCTGGACGTGATCGGGTGCGATCAGACGCTCAGCGCCACCCGCCGCACGGACCATCGTGGTCGACGTTCCAAGGGCTTTGTCCATCGTGGCGAATGTGATCCAAGAGAGGATCCCGAGCATGGCGCCCACAAGGTATGGCGACCATCTTGGCTCTCTCAAGAGCCGAACAACCGGGTTGGCTGGCATGGCTGTACTCCTTCATATCGCAGTAGTGCGATCTATTCGTTGTGATGGGCATGAAGCGATGCGGGCGGCGCGGTGTACCTCGCCTGGACACATTGCATGATGGAACGCAATCCGGGCTCAATGACACGGCAAAAAACGTTGCGTCCTTCTCTTTCCATGGAAATCAAACCATGCTCGCGAAGCCGCTTCAAATGCTCTGAAGTCACGTTCTGAGGGGTGTTTGTGATCGCGGCGAGTTCTCCTACCTGCAGGCGGTGATCGAGCAACACCTCAATCAGCTGAAGGCGGACTGGGTGTGCGATCACCTTGAGACACCCGGCTGCTTGCTCCATCTTCTCGATGGGTGTGATGTTGACTGGACGGCTCATACTGCAAATATATCGTATAAATACGATAAGTCAAGCGTGATCTGTCAGAAGCTCGCAGGGCCCGACTTCAGGGTGACGATTTCTGCTCGTCCGCCTACGATCTCGACCCCACGGGACTGATGTGTTTCGTGGAGCGATCGAGAACACTGATCTGGAGATAACCAGCATGGAAACCACACTCATCATCCTGAAGCCCGACGCGGTCCAGCGTGGCCTCATGGGCAAGATCATCACCCGCTTCGAAGAGAAGGGACTGGCCATCGTCGGCATGAAGATGATGACCATCTCCCAGGAGCTCGCTTCCACGCACTACAAGGACCACCAAGGCAAGCCCTTCTACGACGGGCTTGTCGGGTTCATGACCAGCTCCCCGGTTGTGGTGATGGCGGTCCGCGGTGTCGGTGCGATCACCATCGCACGATCGATGATGGGCGCCACCTTCGGATCGAAGGCCGACGCCGGTACAATCCGTGGCGACTTCGGCGTCTCCAACTCATTCAACCTCATCCACGGCTCCGACTCGCCGGAGGCAGCCGAGCGCGAGCTGGGGCTGTTCTTCAACGACGGCGAGGTACAGGAACTCGACCGCGCGATCGAGAGCTGGGTCTACGACATGAGCTCCGGCGCACCCGAATAACGCCGCCTGACAGCAGCAGCATAAAAAGCCCTCCCATTGCGAGGGCTTTATTCGTTCGATGCATGGATGTCTTACTGTGCCGAGGCCGGCTTGATCTCTCCGATGACAGCCGGAGCATCATCGATCTCAACAACGATCTGATCAGCAATCTCGCGCCGATGGATCTCAACGTCGCGCGGGAAGTCGAATGCCACGCGGACACGTTCGCCCTTGACACTCGCAATGCGGACAACGCCGATCGGGTTCTTGGGGTCCCCGATGACGACTTCTTCACCTTCTCGACGTGTGATGACCAGCATCCGTTGCTTACTCCAAACTACGGGAGCGTCTTGTCCCGGTTGGGTGAGTATACCACCCTATGGGATATGAGCAAGAGAATACTGACGCTTAAACCCCGCGCGTGTCTGGAATTACACTCAGCACCCTGCGATCACCGCGTGGGGCAATGGGACGGACAACGAACGTAACTGTTGCTGGCTGAGACAGCGTGAAAGCAGATCGTCAGGAGAACCACAGCCCGTAATGAGTACTCACTTACTTTTCTTCGATCGCCTCAACGCCCGTGATCTCAGGCACATAGGTCTTGAGGTTCTGCTCGATACCCAGGCGGAGGGTCATGTTCGATGAAGGGCAGCCGACGCACGCCCCGTGCATCCGGATACGGACGACGCCATCGTCGGTCACTTCGACCAACTCGATATCGCCGCCGTCATTCTGAACGGCGGGGCGAATGCGATCGATAACGATCGCGACGCGTTCTTCAACTGGAAGACCTTCTGCGGAGGAAGAGCCATCGATCGGATTGCCGCCTTGCGTGACACGGACCATGACTCATCATAGGTGATCTCGTGCCCCGAGTTCCAGCACCAATCTGACTCGCGAACTACACTACAGGCGATGAAGAAACTCATGAATTTCGTCACGCCTCTGCTCCTCATCTCTGCGTTGCTGCTTCCTGCGTGCTCCTCGTCGAGCAGGTACGAACCATCCGGGAATCCGCTCCTGGACCTCCGAAACCCGGAACTGCTCGAACGCGACCGGATCGCAGCCGCCCAGGCCGCATGGGCCGAAGTTGAGCAGGGCATCAGGGATCGGGAACGCACCCGGTACGCGCTGAAGAATCTGGCATGGTCCGGAGCGACCGAGCGCGAGCTGCGACTGGTCGTGCTCGACCTGCTCCTCTCTGACACGTCTGAGCAGGGCGGCGAGGACTCGCGCAGTATGGCCCGGCTCATCCTGCCCAACGAGCGGGAGCCGGAGGCAGTCCGGATCATCGCGTACCACGCGGTCGAGTTCGGCTGGGACGATCTGATCCCGGCCTTTGTCCGCAGTCTCTCGCGTCACAACCCGGACATACCGGACCGGCAGCGCCCAGAGTACGCCGCGATCCAGCGACTGAGCGATGCCCAAGCGATCGAGCAGGTCGTCTTCGATGTATTCCTGAACCCAAGCCGAGGGCTGGGTACGGACCAGGAGCGTGCGGTCCTCCGCACCAGTGAGCGGACCCGCGACGACGCCTGGGGCCTGCTTGGGCGACTGGACCCAACAGGATCGATCCGGGTCGGCTTTCTCGAGTCTGCCTCGTCGCGTTTGGACGAGGTGGACGAGGGCTCGCGCGAGCTGGTGCTGGACCTGCGGGCAGCACAGAGCGAACTCGGGGTGCTGCCGGACACAAGCATGGAGATCGCCTGGCTCCGCTCGCTCCGCAGGAGCGAAAACCAGCGTGATAACGAGCAGAACAAGGTCTGGTGGTCGCAGGCCACCAGCGCGGTCAACGCGCTGAGCCCCGATCAGCGTGAAGGGCTGCGGATCAGGCACCTCGAGCCGGTACGCTGGGTGCACCAGAACCGGCCGACGTGGTTCACGCTCGACCGCGAGGCCATGTACGGCCTGCTGAGCACCCGTCTCCGAGGCCGAGTCGTCCACAAACGCAAAAGTGAGAAGGGCGAGCCGCCACGACAGGAGCGACTCGGCGACTGGTCCGCGTTGCTGAGCTGGGGCGACCTGCTCACCATCCTCGTCGTCGACGAGGCGGTATCCAGCGCGGCGGTGCAGGACCAGCTCTTCAATCAGCGTGCATTGGATAAGAAGGACACGTCCACAGAGTACGGCGGCATCATCGAGCCGGACCCCGATTCGCGCTGGCGAGCGGTGCTGTTCCGCCCGCGTCAACGCGATCGCATCAGCGACCAGCGCTTCGTGGCAAGCGACGACATGTTCCGTTTCAGCGATCGGGCGCTGGCGCATTACCACTTCCACGCCGACAAACGCAACAACACCGGGTATGCCGGGCCATCGATTCAGGACCTGCAGAACGCGGCCTCGTCGCAGCGTACGAGCGTTGTTCTCACCTCGATGGGCTCCGATGAGATGAATGTTGATGTCTACTTCGGCCTCGGGGTCGTGGTGGATCTGGGCGTGATCCTGAGCAGCGGCGACTGAGAACTTCGCGAAGTTTTTGTGCGCCCGTTCATGCCCTATTCAGTTTAAACCACGATCCACCGAAATCGGGGCTCATGGGGCTGGAAGGGCGATTTGAGCGGCCCATACACTGGTCTGTGCAACTGACAGAACTTGAACAACGCGTCGCCAGAGATATCGAGACCAGGGCCCACGATCTGCTAGAGGACTTGCGGCTTCACGTCGCGATCCCGACCGGCGGGAATAACCAGCAGGCGATCGAGGAGACGCGCGAGCGATTCGGTATCCGCCTGCAGGAACTCGGTGCCAAGACCCACGTGGTCCCCGGCGATGCGAAGCCAGATTGGCTCCAAGGCGACCAGCACGACTACTACACCCCGCCCACAGTTGTCTCAGAACGGCTGCGTGGGGCAACCGAAAACCGGGTCCTGATCGCTGGGCATCTGGATACCGTGCACGATCCGGAAGGGGATTTTCAGGATCTCTCGATTGCGTCTGATGGCAAGACCGCTGTAGGCCCGGGTTGCGTTGACATGAAGGGCGGGCTCGTCATCGCGGTGGCCGCCCTGGAAGCGCTCGAGGCGTGCGGTGTCCCGGCGAACTGGACGTTCACCATGAACGCGGACGAGGAGACCGGCACGTACCACAGCGAGCAGGCGCTGATCGATGAGGCCCGGAAGCACGATTTTGGGATCGCCCTGGAGCCGGCCCTCCCGGGCGGCGAGCTCGCGATCGAGCGTGTCGGCTCGGGCCAGTTCATGATCGAGGTCGATGGGCGGAGCGCTCATGTCGGGCGTGCGTTCACCGAGGGCGTATCCGCGGTCGTGCGGCTGGCGGAGTGCATCCAGGCCTCGGCGCAGTTCCCGGAGCCGGAGCGGGGCAAGATCCTCAATATCGGACCCATCAAGGGTGGGGTCGCGACGAACGCGGTACCCGATTCTGCGTTCGCATGGGGGAATGTACGCTTCGCGGATCAGTCGATTGCCGATGAACTGGCTGTGCAGCTCGACGCCCTCCAGACCGCCCCCGACGCGATGCCATGCGTGCGCGTGCACCGGAGCTTTAACCGCCCGGCCAAGCCGCTGATCCCCGAGACCGAGCGGCTCGCGCTCAGCGCTCGGGCGGTGGCAGAGGCGCTCGGGCAGAAGCTCCCGTTTGCCAAGACCGGCGGGGTGTGCGACGGCAACGTCCTCCAGAACGCGGGCCTGCCGACCATCGACACGCTGGGCGTGCGTGGCGGGGGGCTGCACACCAAAGATGAATGGATAGATCTCACCAGCCTCGTTGAACGCTGCCAGCTGCTCGCGATCCTGATCGCGCGTCTCTCGGCAGGCGGTTCCGCGGCACTGTAACCCTCAACTCTCTTCAAGAGGAGCATTGTCATGTCGGCATCAACGACGGCGACCACCACCACCGGAAAGGCCATCTTCAACGACCCGGGCATCGGCTCGAGCATCGACGCGCTCGTCGAGCAGGTCATGGAGCACAACCGGACCATCACGGACGTGAAGGCACCCAACCCCGAGCTCGCCGAATCGTTCGAGGCGATCATCGAGCGGTGCAAGGCCGTGAAGGGCAACAACCTCGTCTACCCTTCGATCGGTTCCGGTGCGGGGAACGGTGCGCTGGTCGAGATGGCCGACGGCTCCGTGAAGTGGGACATGCTCACCGGCATCGGTGTCCACTTCCTCGGGCACGGCAACCCGAAGGTCATCAAGGCCCAGCTGGTGGCAGGGATCAACGAGGCAACCAAGCACGGGAACCTGCAGACGAACTTTGTCGCGTACGAGTTCGGCGAGAAGCTCCTGAAGCTCGCGTCACGCAGCTCCAACCTCAAGCACGCGTTCCTGACCACCTCCGGGGCGATGGCCAACGAGAGCGCGATCAAGGTGTGCTACCAGAAGCACGCCCCCGCATCCCGCGTGCTCGCGTTCGAGCACTGTTTCATGGGCCGCTCGGTGACCATGGCGCAGATCGGCGACTCGGCCGGCGGACGCGTGGGCATCCCCTTGTCCACGCAGGTCGACTACATCCCGTTCTACAACGACGCGATCGCGGAAGAGATGGGCGGCGCGAGCAAGTTCACGGACTACTGCGTCAAGCGCCTCCAGGAATACATCACCCGATACCCGAAGCAGCACGCCTGCTTTATCTTCGAGCTCGTCCAGGGCGAGGGCGGGTTCAACGTCGCCAAGCGTGATTTTTTCAAGGCCCTCATGGACGTCTGCCGCGACAACGGCATCGCGATCTGGGACGACGAGATCCAGAGCTTCGGGCGCACGGAATCGATGTTTGCCTTCGAGCAGTATGACCTGGGTGAGTACGTGGACGTGTTCTGCGTCGGCAAGATGACTCAGGCCTGCGCGGCACTCTGGACCGAGCGATACAACCCCAAGCCCGGGCTCCTGAGCGGCACATTCACGGGCAACACGAGCGACTTCACGGTCGGGTCGCTGCTGCTCGACGAGCTCAGCGGCAACGACTTCTACGGTCCGAAGGGCAAGTTCGCCGTGCATCACGCCGAGTTCCGCTCGCAGGTCAAGAAGCTGATCGACAAGCACCCGGACTGGTTCCCGGACGCTCCCGAGACAAGGGAGCTCGTCGGCGGCGTGGGCGGCATGATGAAGCTCACCCCGTTCGGTGGCAACAAGGCGAAGGTCATGAAGACCTGCAAGTACGCCTACGAGGAGGGTGTCATCTCCTTCTACTGCGGGCACGGCCCGTTCCACGTGCGCATGCTCCCGCCGCTTCCGGTCATGAAGATGGAAGACTGGCCCCGCGTCTTCGGTTGCCTCGAGCGGGCCCTCGCTCGCGTAGCGCAGGAGGGGTGATACATGCCCAAGTCATCCCCCCAGTTCGTGATCCGGCGCGCGATGAACGCGGACCTGCCGACGCTGCACAAGCTCTCGAAGATGGTCCACTTCATCAATCTCCCGCCTGATCAGGAGATCATCGCGGACAAGATCCGCAACTCGCGTCAGAGCTTTCTCCGCGCTGCGCGTGACGCGAAGACGGTCCACAAGCCGACGAACCAATCGGTTTCCAGCGGGCTCTCCGAGAAAACCGCGATGTCGGACATCTTCATGTTCGTCATCGAAGAACTCAACACGGAAGGCTGCATCGGCACCTCCCAGGTCGTGTCGCAGATGGGGGGCCCCGGGCACCCCAACGTGTGCTTCAAGCTCGAGACGCGGGAGAAGTACGCCGAGGATCTGAAGTTTGGGACCAAGCACACCGTGGCGCGTGTGTACCTCGACGAGTCGGGCCCATCAGAGCTCGGCGGGCTGATCATGCAGCCGAGCTTCCGTGGGCACAAGCTCAAGCTCGGCAAGTTCACGTCGCTCGTCCGGTTCCATTTCATCGCGCTGCACCGCAAGATGTTCCGCCCGACGATCCTCGCGGAGCTCATGGCCCCGATCACGAGCAAGGGCGAGTCGCTCGTCTGGGACACGCTCGGACGCCGGTTCATCCCGTTGAGCTACGATGAGGCGGATCGGTTCTGCCAGTACTCGCGGAACTTCATGACCGATCTGCTCCCTGAGGGCGACATCCATCTCTCACTGCTCCCGCCCCAGGCACGAGCGCAGGTCGGTGAGGTCGGGCCCGAAACCGTGCCCGCGCGCCGGATGCTCGAGCGCCTGGGTTTCGAGTACCACGGCTTTGTCGATCCTTTCGACGGTGGCCCGTACATCACCGCGAAGACCGACGAGATCGAGATCGTCAAGAACACCTTCTCCGCGATGCTCGGCCCGTCCATCAAGCACGAGCAGACGAATCAGGCCGGGATCGTTTCCGTGCTCAACAACGACGGTGACTTCCGCGCAGTCCAGTGCGCCTTCCAGGTCGATCGCTCCGGGAAGATCCGGGTGACATCGGAGACCTTCATCGCGCTCCGGGCAGAGCCGGGCATGACCGCGGGGTGTACACCGATGCGGGTGCCGATCGAACCGGGACGCGGTGAGAACAAGCGGAAAACCTCGAAGACCTCGAAGAAAGCCGCCGCGAAGAAGGTTGCCAAGAAAACAACGAAGAAGACAACGAAGAAATCGACCAAGAAGACCACCAAGCGTGGGGCCAGGTCGAAGTCTTCCTGACAAAGCAGAGGTGCAAGCATGAGCACGCAGAACGACACCGCCGCCGCGATCGAGGGCAAGAACCTGATCGCTGGCCAGTGGCATTCCATACCCGGCAACGCCATCGTCTCAACCATGCCCGCCCACCCCGACCAGGTCGTCTGGTCGGGGACATCATCCGTCGATGCGGTTCACGACGCGATCCGGGCAGCCCGCGGGGCGCTCCCGGAGTGGTCGGCAAGCCCGATCGAGCAACGCATCGCGGTCCTCCGCAAGTACCAGGAGATCGCCAAAGCCAGAGCGGCTGAGCTTGGCGCGCTGATCTCAACCGAGACCGGCAAAGCACTCTGGGAATCGCAGGCCGAGGCCAATCTCATCGGAGCGAAGGTCGACATCACGCTTGAGGATGGCGAGTGGTCCGGGCGGCATCGCGTTTCGGACTTCGAGTTCGGTCTCAACGAGACCAAGCGGGCACGCTGTCACTTCCGACCGCACGGCGTAATGGCCGTCGTCGGGCCGTTCAACTTCCCGGCGCATCTCCCCAACGGGCACATCGTCCCCGCGCTCCTCACCGGGAACACGGTCGTGTTCAAGCCCTCGGACAAGTCCCCCGCGGTGGGGCAGGTCCTCACCGAGATGTTCCAAGAGGCCCTCGAATCCCAGGGCGCACCCAAGGGCGTGATCAACCTCGTACACGGCGCGGTCGATGAGTCCATCGCGCTCTGCGGCAGCCCCGAAGTCGACGGCGTCCTCTTCACCGGCTCATGGGCAGCAGGGCGTGCGATCACGCAGGCCAACCTGGATCACCCGGGCAAGATCATCGCGCTCGAGATGGGCGGGAACAACCCCGCGATCATCATGCCCGACGCGGACCTGTTCCAGGCCGTCGTCGAGGTGACCCGCTGCGCGTTCAACACAACCGGCCAGCGCTGCACGAGCACCCGCCGATTGATTGTCCACAGGGATGTCGCGGACAGCGTGATCCCCGCGCTGATCAAGTCGGCTTCCAACCTGATGATCGGCGATCCGGATGCGCCCGAGCCCGTCTTCATGGGGCCGATTATCTCCGAGGAGGCGCTCGATTCCGTCCTCAAGTTCCAGGAACGCGTCGCCAGCAACGGCGGCCGTGTCCTCATGGAATCCACCCGCATGCCCGACCGAGAGGGCTGGTTCATCACGCCCGGCATCATCGAGGTCGATGAGTTCACCCTCGGATGCGATGACGCCGGCTGCGACGAGGAGGTCTTCGGCCCGCTCCTGCGGATCAGCATCGTTGATTCCTTCGATGAGGCGCTCGAGCAGGCCAACGCAACGCGATACGGGCTCAGCGCGTCTGTCTTCACCGCGGACGAATCGCTCCAGACCCGATTCCTCAACGAGTGCCGGGCGGGATGCAGGAACATCAACTGCGGGACCGCCGGGGCGAGCTCGAAGCTGCCATTTGGCGGGCTCGGATTGTCGGGCAACCACCGCCCCGCCGGGGCGTTCGCGCTCGACTACACCGTGTACCCGGTCGCGAGCATGATCGAGACCGGCGACGCCTGCTCCATCCCCAACGGGATGCGCGTTGAGCGTGAGTGGATCAAATGAGTAATCGTTAAGAGCGTTCTGCACGCCGCTGAAGATTGAGGATCAGTTCGACCTGCCCGATGGGCTGCTTGAGCTCCTGCGCGATCTCCTGGCTCGTCTTGCCGCTGAGCGCCAGCTCATGGATCTGGTCAGAGATTGAGATCTCCGCCGCCTCATGCTCGGCTTGGGCAGATTCGGGCTCGATGCGACCGGCAACCCGGGACTCACGCTCGTGCTGGTCCTGCTCCAGGCGTGCCCGATCCAGCAGAGATGGGTCGATGGCCCGCGGAGACGAAGCCGGGCGGACCGACGTGCTCTCCTGCGCCTCTTCGCTCGGAGGCGGGGCTTGCTTCGGCGGATTCGACACCGCCCGGTTCAACTGGTCCAGCTTGGCGTCGGCTTCCTCGATCAGCAGTTCCAGCCGGGCGGCTTTATTGTCCAAGACCGCACCAAGGCGTCGTGCGATGTCCTCGGCTTCGACCATGAGCTTCTGAGCGGGTTCCATCGAGCTCTGCGCATGGTGCCGGATCTCTTCGATCCGCTCCGACGGGGACCCCATCGAGTTCGATCGCTGAGCATTGGCCTTGTGCGTTTTCCGCAGGGAGCGATACATCAGGAACACCATGATGATCATCCCGACCATGAGCAGCAGGTTGGGGATCATCGAGTTCTCAGCTTTAAATCGATCAATCCAGCCCGACGGCTCCTGGGTCTGGAGCTCGGACTCAGCGCTGCCGCTGGTTGGCTCAACATCGCTATACGACGCCGATTGGGATTCATCGCGTTGTGCACTGGGTCCGAGTTGCAAGGTGGCGACTCCGCGTAAAAGCATATTCTTTGCCGATCGCCCACTCTATCATCGCCAAGTGCACGATGCAAGCCGAGGACATGACGACTCTTGCGCACCGCGAACCAACTGGAAGCGGGACGAGCTCGTTGCGCGGATCCTGCGCCGTTGGCGTGAGCTGACCGGGGGCGGGCTCGCCAAGGACCAGGACCGCCGGACCCTCGTCGCCTGCAGCGCCGGCGCGGACTCGATCGCGCTCGCGTTCTCGCTCGCCCAAATCCCCGGATCGTGTGTGCTCGCGCACGTGCGGCACGATATCCGCCCATCATCACAGACCGATGCAGAGGCCGCGCACGTGGCCGGTCTCGCAGATCAGTGGGGGGTACCGCTCGCCGTGGGGCTGGCCAAGGTCAGAGACAAACCGCACAACCTCGAAGCGAACGCACGCTCGGCCAGGTACGAACTGCTGGCCAAACTTGCGGCGGAGCACGACTGCCCCTTCATCGCGACCGGGCACCACGCGGACGATCAGCTGGAGACGCTGCTCATGAGTCTCATGCGGGGCTCGGGGCTCAGCGGCATGGCGGGGATGCGCCCAAGAAGCCCAATGTGCGGCAAACACCTACTCCGTCCCATGCTCGACGTCCGCAGAGAAGAGATCGAGGGCTTGCTGCAGCGGGCCGGGCTGACATGGTGTGAAGACCCCACGAACGCCGATACCGGGCTCACCAGGAATCGCATCCGTCACGAGCTGCTCCCCGTCCTGCGTGCGTTTCAGCCAGACATCGCGGTCAGGTCTTCGAGCTGGGCCCAGGACCTGCAAGCCGCGCACGACTACCTCAACACGCAGGTCGATCGTGTGCTCGAGCGAGGCGAGAAGCAGGACAGGGGCGTCGAGTGGCAGAGAGCGGAACTCCGAGAAGTGCCCGACATCATCCTCGGGATGCTCCCGCATCGTTATATAGAGTCCACGCTCGCACGCGCGGGGCTCGATACGCTGACCCGCAACGCGATCAACAGCTGGGTGAGGTCGCTGAAATCAAGAGCGACCGATCCAACGGTCCATCGCATCGGCCCTATCGTCTGTTATCTCGATGCACGCCGCGTTCGCTTCGAACCCGCGCGGCCCGGAGACGGTGAGAAAGGTGATTGATATGAGCCAAGAAAACAGCCAGCCGCGGATCTCGCTCGTTGGGCACTGCACACCCGACGCCTTCGCGCTCCGCAGCGCGGTCGCGGGGTACTACCCCGAGGCGCGGGTCGAGACGATCAACTCGTACGAAGAGTTCAGGGAGCGGATCGGGGAGTTCGAGATCCACCTCGTGAACCGAGTGCTCGACGGTTCGTTCGCGGACGACTCGGGCATAAATCTCATCCGGATCCACGCCTCGGAGCACCCCGCGCTGATGCTGATCTCCAACTATCCGGAAGCACTGGAAGAAGCGGTCCAGGCGGGCGGCGTCCAGGGCTTCGGCAAACGCGAGATGCGCACAGAGAGCGCCAGGATCTCCCTGCACAACGCGATCAAGGATTCCACCAACGCGAAGTAAACCAACGCGAACGAAGGGAAAGCACATCCATATGGATACATCCATCAAAGTCAGTGAATACCAGAGCCGGCGGAAGAAGATCAGCGCCAGACTCAAGGACAGCGTCGGGCTCGTTTTCGCCGGGGCAGGCGCTCCGCCGCTCAGGGGCGAATGGTTCCCCGACATGAACTTCCGTTACCTGACCGGGATCAGCGACGAGCCGGGCGCGATCGTCATGTTCGATCCGACGAACCCCAACCCGAAGCGCAAGATGATCCTGTTCCTCCAGCCGGTGAACCCGGAGATGGACGTATGGGACGGCTACCGCGATCACATCTCCCAGGAACTCCGCGACCGGTACGGATTCGACACGGTCATGCGGACGCCGGCACTGCCGCGTTTCCTCACCGAAGCCGCCCGGCGCACAAAGAAGCTCGCCTGCCTGCACCCCACGGCCGCCTACACCCAGCCGCTGACGCAGGACCTTGAGATCTTCCAGAAGGTCGCGGCCCGCATGCCCGGCTGCTCGATCGTTGACATGAGCGACGAGATCATCAAGCTGCGCCTGGTGAAGAGCCCCGCCGAGATCAAGCAGATCCAGAACGCCATCAAGGCAACGCACAACGGGCACAAACGCCTGCTCGCGAAGCTCAAGCCCGGCGTCGGAGAACGCGAGCTTCACAACGCACTCATCGGCGGCTTCGCAGAGGCGGGGTCCATCCGCAACGCGTTCGATCCGATCGTCGGCTCAGGCCACAACGCAACCGTGCTGCACTACAAAGAGAACACCGGCGTGTGCAACGATGGCGAGCTCGTCGTCGTGGATTGCGGCGCAGAGATCAACGGCTACGCGTCGGACATCACCCGCGCGTTCCCGGTCAGCGGCAAGTTCACCAAGGAGCAGGCAAAGCTCTACAACATCGTTCTTAAATCGCAGCAGGCCGCGATCCGCGCGGTCAAGCCGGGCGCGACCATGGCCCAGGTCGATGAGGCATCCCGCAAGGTGATCCGCGATGCCGGGTACGGCGATCAGTACCTGCACGGTGTCGGTCACCACCTCGGCCTTGAGACACACGACCCGTCGCCCGATGTCAAGCTCAAGCCCGGCATGGTGGTCACCATCGAGCCCGGAATCTACCTGCAGGACAAGTCGATCGGTATCCGGATCGAGGACGACATCCTCGTTACCGAGAAGGGAAACCGGAATCTCTCTTCGATGATCCCCAAGACCGTGTCAGAGGTCGAGGCAGCGATCAAAGACGCGAAGTAAAGCCGGTATTTCGCAGACGATTCAGCCCGCGAGCTCGCGGGCTTTTTCGATGAGCGCACGCACTTCGTCTGCATCACTGTACCGGTAGAGCTTGATGACGTGGCGATCCGGACCCACCAGGAGCAGCGAGCCGGGATGATCGATGTACCGGAACCCATCGCGCAGCTCAAGCGCATCAAGCTCGAACCCGACACCCATGAGCAGAATCTGGGTCATCTCCTCGGTGCCACGCCCAAACTTCCAACGCTCCGGCTGCGCCTGAAAACCACCCGCGTACCGGTCCATCACCTCGGGCGTATCCACCTCGGGGTCGATCGAGACGCTCAGGAGCTGGAGGTCCGTATCAGCGGTCGCGTCCTGGATCTCACGCATCGTCGCGGTCATCGCGGGGCAGATCAGCGGACAACTCGTGTAGAAGAAGTCGACGACGGTGTACTTGCCATCGAGAAACGACTCGTCGAACTCCTTGCCATGCCGATCCTCGAGCGTGAAGCTCGGGATGTACAGCGAGCTGTACGGATTATCCTCGTTGAGATCAATGATCGTCTCATCAGCTCCCTCCTGGCGGGGAGAGAAGAAGAACCAGAACACCATGATCCCGAGGAACGTGAGAACGAGCAGGATGAGCGATCGTGCGAAAACGCGTGCGGACATGCCCGAATCGTACGCACGCTTCAGCGGGTATGCCGTGATCGGGCGATCGACCAGACCCCCATCCCCGAGCCGAAGACCGCAAACGCAACGCAGATCGTCCACGCGAGCACGGGGTTGAACGCGTCACTCATACCCAGCGACCACCGCATCGCCGCGTGGGCCCACGTCAGCGGGTTGGCCAGGGCGATGATCCGCATCCACCCCGCGGCATCCTCTACCGGGAAGATCGCCCCCGACAAGAGCCACATGGGCATCAGCAAGGCGTTCATCACGCCGTGGAATCCCTGTGTTGAGTCCACGATCCAGGCCATCGCGAGCCCGAGACCGATCAATGCCGTCGAGATGCACAGCAGCGCCAGCACGGAGCCGAGCAGCCCCACGGGCGTGATGTCCACACCCAGAAACGGGAGCGCAAAGAGAATGACCAACGCCTGAGCCAGCGCGATCAGGCTCCCGGCCCCGATCTTGCTCAGGGCGATCGACCACCTCGGGGCTGGCGAAACCAACGCTACGCGCAGCATGCCGTCCTGGCGATCCTGTATCAGTGAGATCGCGGCAAAGATCGACGCGAACATAACCGTCAGTGAAGCCATGCCCGGGATCGTGTACGCCGTCAGACTCGCCCCGCCGTTGGCGACATCACCGATGGCATCTGAGAAACCGCCCACGATGAACACCCAGAGCATCAGCGGGGTCGCCACGCTCGCGATGATACGCGAGGGCTGACGCACCTGACGCACAAGCTCGCGATAGGCCAGCGCGATCATCGCCCCGGAACCGTTCATGCTATCGCTCCTGAGGTGGTGCGGATGGCGTAAGCGTCCTCAAGTGTCGGGGGAGCGAGCGTGAGCGAGACCTGGTCAACCGGGCACGACTGGAGATCGAGATCCTCCGCGTCTGGGACGATCAGCGCCCGTTCGAGGCGGAAGACCTCGCGATCCATAGACGTCAGCCAGCGATCGACCTCATCGATCAGCTCGTCCTCGGACGCAGCGACACGCAGCACCCGCGACCCGAGCGATTCCCTGAAACGTGATGGCGTATCAAGCCCCACCAAGCGCCCTTCGCTGAGCATCGCGACACGGTCGGACCGCTCCGCCTCATCGATAAGGTGCGTTGCGAGAAGCACGCACATGCCCAGGCGCTCCCTGATCCGCCCCATGGATTCCCAGAACGATCTTCTCGCATCGATATCGAGCCCCGTCGTGGGCTCGTCGAGCAGCAGCACGGTCGGGCGGGGAACCAGCGCCCGCGCAAGATCCGCCCGGCGTGCGAGACCGCCCGACAGGTGCCGCACCTGCTCATCGAGGCGATCAGAGATGCTCAGCTCCGTCGCAAGCTCCTCGATCCGGTCTTCGATCTCCCGCTTCGGGATGCCGTGCAGCGCACCAGAGAGCCTCAGGTTTTCTCGTACGGTCAGAAGCTGGTCGAGCGACGGGGTCTGAAAGACCACCGAGAGCCCCTTCCGCGAGGTGGGCGTGCGCCGCTCGCCGGCGTCGGGGCGGATCGTCTGCGCGATCACGCCCATGAGCGTGGACTTGCCGGCCCCGTTTGGCCCGAGCAGGGAGAGCATCTCGTTGTCCGATTCGAGCGAGACACCATCGAGCGCGACTCGGTCGGGCTCACCCTTGCGGGGGTACACGACGCGCAGATCATGCAGCTCGATCGCGCTCAAAGCAGGAACCCCCGCACGCCCGCTTCCGCGACAAGGACGATCAGGTACACAGGAAGGTGAATGATCGAGCCGAAGAACGCGATCCGCGCGGCCCTGTCCGTTCGCTTCACCGCAAACCGGAAGCTCAGCACCACGAGCATCCCGCCCAGCAGGATCGATGCGAGCCCGGTCACCCAGATCGATGTCAGCTCAGGCGTGATCCACAGCGGTGCGAGCCCCGCGGGGATCAGCAACGCGGACGTCACCACCATCGTCGCGGCCGTGTGGTTCCCGACGGGGTCAACGATCGGGAGCATGCGGAACCCGCCCGCCTCGTAATCCACCCGGCACATCCACGCGATGGCGAAAAAGTGGGGCAGCTGCCAGAGGAACATGATGCAGAACAGCATCAGGCCGATCGGTTCGACAAGCGGGGCAAAGCCAGCCTGCGGCGCGACCGCCGTGGTCCCGATCATCGTCGGGAGCGCACCGGGCACGGCGCCGATCAGCGTGTTCGTGATCGTGATCGGTTTCAGCGGCGTATAGATGAGAACATACGACGCCGCCGTCACCAGCGCCACCAGCGCGGGGAGCAGCCCGCACGTGAACGCGAGGATGCCGCAGCCCACGATGGTCATCGCCAGCCCAAACATCAGGACGAACCGCGGTGACAGGCGTTTCGAGGGGATCGGGCGCACCCGTGTCCGATTCATCATCGCGTCCCGATCGGACTCGTACCACATGTTGAGCGCGTTCGCACCGCCCGAGGCGATCGCCGTGCCAAGCCCGACGCCAACGATCAGGCGGATCCAATCCAGGTACGTCTCAACGCCATAATGCAGCCCGCCGAGCCCCAGACCGACCAGCGACGTGATCGTCACGAGCTTGGTGATGCCGGGCTTGGTGAGTTCTTTGCACGCAGCGAACACGGACCCGGGCTGAGCCGTGTTTTCTTCAGAAGCGCTGGCATGGATGGGTTCGCTGCCCGAGGTGCTGCTCACGCCAAATAATAGACCCTCAGGGCACGATCACGTCCGCCCACACCGGGAAATGATCCGATGGGAACCGATCGGAATCACCCGCGTCACGCCACACGCCTGACCCCGTGATCGTGATCGACGAGGAAGGCAGCACGTAGTCCACGCGGAGACCAAAACGCGCCGTGTCCGTCCGGTCCAGGTCGTTCAGCCGGATCGCTGAGGACGGGTGAGCGTCCTTCGCAAGCCTTGGGCTTGAGAAGAGCTGCGTGAAGAGGGTCATCTCCTTCCCGCTCCCGTCGGTCGGGTCCGCGTTCAGGTCGCCCAGGATGACGAAGGAGGCGCCGTCCTCCAGCCCTCCCTCACGCCCCGTGTCGTCATATAACGCAGGATCATCGTCGATATACGCACGGATCAGCGCGATCTCGTCGTGGTTCCGCAGCACGTTGCGTTGTTCATCTCCGTCAAACGCTGGGGGCGTGGGGTGCGAGATCAGCGCGTGCAGCACCGTCCCGTTGGGCAACTCAACCGGCACATCGGCGAACGTCTTGGACGACAGGCGTACGGCGTCCCATTCCTCCTCATCAAACCAGTCGCTGCCATCAGGGTTCACGGGCCGATTCGCACCCGGGAGGTCTTTCCAGAGAAACTTCTGAAAGGTCCGGACGCCCTCGAGATCAATCTCCAGGCGGCGATCGACAAGCAGGGCCATCCCGTACTGGCCCGGAAACGTGCCGAATCCGTAGCAGTCATTCCCATACGCCCGATGGGCCGCCTCCTGCCGATCCGATCGCACTGGCACGCTCGCGTCGACGTCCCCCGAGTTGTCGAGATCGAACCCGGAATGGATGCCGGTATTCGTCGCCGGCGTGTACGTGTCGTAGTACAGGGGGGCCAGCCCATCGCCCTGGGATACGGCGAGGTAGTTGTACGCGAACTTCTCCGCATTGCTCGGCCCATCCGAGTGTGAAGTCTCGATCTCATTCAAGAGCAGGATGTTGGGTCGGATCCGCTGGATGATCGCCGCGATGGCGCGCAGCCTCCGGTTGTCATCGGTCTCCAGATGCTCGGCTCGGACGTCCTCAACATTAAAAGTGGCGATCCGCAGCGCGACGGGCTGGGTCTCTCCCCCGATCGCATCAGAAATCGGGAGCAGAATGAGAACAAATACGATGAGTCGTGCAAGGGTCATGATGTCCCCTGATCGGTTGAATCGGCGTTTCGGAGCCAATTGCGACCCCAGCACGCTGCCCTTATGAATTGGTCAGTCAGACCGCCAAGAACAGGGGGCCGGGCTGTGCGTCCAGCGGGCCCCGCTGTCCGATAACAAATTTGGCGGCTTGGGCTGCCCACAGGAGGGTTTTCGCCACCGGATTGCCCCGTTTTGTGGTACATTTGCCGAGGGCGTGTGTAGGCCTTCGATACGCGAGGACGGTTCTCGTCCTTGTCCGCTCATCAGCAGTCACCGCTGATGGCGATGAACATCTGGAGAAACTGATCGATGAATACGTTGAAAACGACAGGGGTTGTACTGACTTTCGGGCTCTGGATGAGCGGCTTGTCCTTCGCGGACGAGGCGAGCGTCCGTGAGCACCTGGCAACCAGCGATACCACCACCTACCTGCAGCAAGGCGACTTCCGCATCGAGCTGACCGAGCGTGATCCCACCAAGGGATTCCCATCGGACGCCCTGGTGTTCCAGAAGTACATCGGTGATCTGCCGCTCCACGGCGCTCGCGTCTACGTGATCGAGAATGCCGACGGGACCGTGTCGCGGGTCTTCGACGACTCGACCAAGAATCTGACACTCCGCAACGAACCCATCAACATCACCCAGGGCGGGGCGGTCGTCCTGGCCGAGGCCATGCTGCCCGAGGCGATCGAATCCGAGGCCAAGCAGGTCTGGTTCCGCATCGGTGATGAGGCAGTGCTGGCGTGGGAAGTCACCACAGAGCTGCTCGATCAGGGCTTGCCGGCCAGCCCCACACACTTCGAGATGGTGATCGATGCGGTCACCAGCGACGTGCTTTCCATGCGTCAGATCGACACCAAGACCTACGCGCCGGGCTCGCCCGAGACGGCCGATGGCGTGTACCCTCGTATCGTCATCAACAACACCATCGGTGCGCAGGGCGCCAGAGACTACGCCGCACCGTTCGATGCCGTGATCAGTGTATCGGTCGGTTGCACCGGCACGCTCATCGCGCCAAACGTCGTCCTCAGCGCACGTCACTGCGGCATCGGCGCGGGCAGCCTCATCAGGTTCGGCGACAACTCCTCCAGCCCCGACTTCACCGCCACCGTTCAGTCTTCGATTCTCCCGGACGGCAACGGCTCACTCCTTGACGGCGGCGACGTATCCATTCACTTCCTCACCTCGTCGGTCCCGGCCAATATCGCCGAACCCATGCGGCTGATTGACGAAACGAACGACCTTGAGGGCATGGTCGCCGCGACCCTCGGCTACGGCTACAACGGCCTCGGCAGCTCGGGGCACGGGTTCTCCTCCGATGGCCGCCGATGGGGCGGTGAAAACATCATCGATCGCTATGGGAGCCCGGCGGGCTCCGGCGGCAGCAACATCATCTCAACCGACTTCGACAACGGCAGCAGCGGGGCAAACACAATCCCCAGCAGCAGCTCGTTACCGCTCGAGTTCGAGGCCACGACCGCGCCCGGTGACAGCGGCGGACCGGTGCTCGTTCAGTTCGGTGGCGAGTGGGTAATCGCGGGCGTCCTCTCGGGCGGCACGACGAGCACGAGCGTCTACGGCGATATCTCATGGTGGACCGGCACCGCGATCTACCGCGACGCGATCGAATCCGCCGGCGGCGATTTCGTGACAGGCCTCGAGATCCTCTTGCCCGATGGCTTGCCGGATCTTCTGTCATCCAACGGTGGTGACACCCTCAGCGTCGAGATCGTGCCCTCCGCGGCAGACCCCGTCGTCCCGGGCAGCGGCACGTTCCATGTTGACACGGGCTCTGGCTTCCAGCAGTTCCCGCTGAATCAGGATTCCGCAACAAGCTTCACGGCCACCTTCCCCGCGCCTGCCGACTGCCCAACGAATGTGGAGTACTTCATCTCGTTCGATCTGCAATCTGGCACCACGGTGACCGCACCATCCGGTGCTGGGAACACCTACAGCACACTGGCCGCGGATCAGATCGACTTTGACGACCTGTACGACTTCGAGTCGCCGGTTGGTTTCTCGGCGGGGGCACCTGGCGACAACGCCACGACCGGCATCTGGGTCCGCGTGAACCCGATCGGCACCGACGCCCAGCCGGAAAACGACAACACCCCGAGCGGCACCATCGCCTGGGTCACCGGCCAGGGCAGCCCCGGAGGAGCACTCGGTGAGAACGACATCGACGGCGGCACGACGTCGCTGGTCAGCAACCAGATCGATCTGACCGGCACAGAATCCGCGATGATCTCCTACGCACGCTGGTACTCCAACAGCACCGGCGCCGCACCGAACGCCGACGTGTTCGAGGTCTATGTATCCGATGACAACGGCCAAAACTACGAACTCGTCGAAACCGTCGGCCCCGCGGGCGCTGGGACGTCCGGCGGCTGGATCGAGGCGGGGTTCAACGTCGCCGAGTTTGTCGACCTGACCTCAACGGTCCGGGTGAAGTTCGTCGCGAGCGATCTCGGTGACGGCTCGGTCGTGGAAGCGGGCATCGACGACGTGCGTATCTTCGGCGTTTCGTGTTCGGCAGATACCTGCCCCGCCGATCTGACCGGAGACGGCATCCTCGACTTCTTCGATGTCTCCGCGTTCCTGAACGCCTACAACGCGCAGGACCCCGCGGCCGACTTCACCGGAGACGGAACATTCGACTTCTTCGACGTCAGCGCGTTCCTGAACGAGTTCAACGCGGGATGCCCATAATGGCCTAGCCACATGGGCTCATCATCTCGGTTCAAGCCAAACGCCCGCTCCGCATGGAGCGGGCGTTTTGATCGCCCTGACATCGCGGTATCCGCACGAAGCCCACGCGAATCGGATCTGTGCCTTGGCTACACTTGCCAAGTGAAACTCGAGGCCCCCGTAGCTCAGCTGGATAGAGCACCGGACTTCTAATCCGACGGTCGCAGGTTCGAATCCTGCCGGGGGTGCTTTCTATCAGCGGATCAGCGCATCGAGCACCCCGTCGAGCGTGCCGTATTCGAACTCGAACCCCTCATCGAGGAGGCGTGTCGGCACGCAGTACCGCCCGTAGAGCACCAGCTCCGGGTCCGTGTCCAGAACCGTCGCGCACATCAGCCGCAGCCCCATCTCCGGGCCCGGCAACGCGATCGGCTGCCTCAGTCGCTTCCGCAGGCCACGCATGAAATCCGAATACGAGGCCGGCTCCGGCGCGGTCGCGATGTAGACGCCGCTGCGACTGCTGCTGGTCAAGGCGTCTTCAAACACGCGGCACATGTCACGCTCATGGATCCAGCTGATCCCCTGAGTCCCGCTGCCCACGCGCCCCCCAAGCCCCAGCTTGGCGACTCGCCGCAGGGTCGGGAACGCACCGCCATCGGGCCCGAGCACGAAGCTCGTCCGCAGCACCACCCGCCGCGAAGACTCCGGGCAGGCCCGGTCGAACGCCTCTTCCCACGCCTTGCCAACGGTGGGGGCCAGCCCATAGCCGAACGGCGAAGATTCATCGCAGACAGCCGACGGCGGATCGCCGTAGATGTGTGCGGTGCTCATCTGCACCCATACATCCGGTGAGTGCCCGAGCGTCCTGAACGCTTCCCCAAGAACCAGCGTCGACTCAACGCGTGATCGGAGAATCTCATCGCACCGGGCCGGCGTCTTGCGGCAGTCCACCGATCGCCCCGCGAGATTGAGCACATGCGTGCAATCACCCAGCTCATCAGCCCAATCGCCGACCGTGCGTCCGTCCCACGGGGCATGTCTGACGTGACGCGCTTCATCGACAACCGCGGGCCTTGAACGGCTCAGGATGACGATCTCCCAGCCATCCGGATCGTGCTCAGCGAGGTGCCGCACAAAAGCGGTCCCGAGGTAGCCACTGCCGCCCGCGATGACGAGCTTTCTCTGTGGGGTGTTTTCATCCATACGAATCCCCTTGCATCGAATCCGGAAGTCGTTTTTGACCCGCCGGACCCTATGATGAGTGTATGCAAACCACCGCCACCCTTGATCCCAAGTCACAAGCCGCACCGATCTCGAACAACATCCTCGAATCGATCGGCAACACCCCCCTCGTCAAACTCAACAAGGTCGTCGAGCCCGGCAGCGCCACCGTGTACGCCAAGTGCGAGTACATGAACCCCGCCGGCTCGATCAAGGACCGCATGGCCAGCTATATCATCGCAAAGGCCGAGGAGGAGGGGCTCCTCAAGCCCGGGGGGACCATCGTTGAGAACACCTCCGGCAACACCGGCATGGGGGCCGCCATGACCGCGGCCGTCAAGGGCTACAAGGCCGTCTTCACCATGCCCGACAAGATGAGCCAGGAGAAGATCGACGGGCTCCGCGCGTTCGGCGCCCAGGTCATCATCACCCCGACCGACGTCCCCGGCGACTCGCCCGATCACTACGTGAACGTCGCCAAGCGCGTCGCGTCCGAGACGCCCAACTCGTTCTACATGGACCAGTACCACTCCCAGTGGAACATCGAGGCCCACGAGGTCATGACCGGCAAGGAGCTCTACGAGCAGACCGACGGCGGCAACGTCGATGCCATCGTGGTGGGCACCGGCACCGGCGGCACCGCATCGGGCATCGGGCGATACTTCAAGAAGATGGGTGCCAAGACCCAGATCATCGGCGTCGACCCGCTCGGATCCGTCCACTACCACTACTTCAAGACCGGCACCCTCCCGACTCCATACGTCTACAAAGTCGAGGGGCTCGGCGAGGACATCAAGTGCGAGGCGTTCGACCCGAGTGTCGTCGACGAGATGTACCAGGTCAACGACTACGAGTGCTTCACCATGGCCCGCCGCCTCACCCGCGAGGAAGGCCTGTTCTGCGGCGGCTCCTCCGGTGGGATGGTCCACATCGCCTGCCAGGTCGCCAAGCAGCTCGGCGAGGGCAAAACCGTCATCGCCATCTGCCCCGATTCCGGCACACGCTACGTCACCAAGTACCTCTCAGACGAGTGGATGAAGATGCACGGCTTCCTCGAACCCGAGAAGGGCCTCGGGCTGATCGAGGACCTGCTCGATCCCGCTCGCACGGTCGTCACGATCTCCGAGAAAGACACGGTCGGCGACGCCATTGAGGCGCTCAAATCCAAGGGCATCTCGCAGCTGCCGGTCGTCAACAGCGACGGCAAGCCCGTGGGCATCATCCACGAGGTGGACGTCCTCCGCGGCCTCCACTCAAACAGCATCGCCAAGAGCACAAAGGCCTCCGAGATCATGAACCCCATCGCGGGCCTGCTGCACACCAAGGCACGCGTCGAAGAGCTCTACGGCATCTTCGAGACCGACCACGTCGCCATCGTCATCGACGGCAACGAGATCCGAGGCGTGATCTCCAAGATCGATCTCATCGATCACCTCGCCAAGATCAACGCGAAATAACACTCCCGAAGAAGAAGGACATCAAACATGGAAGTTTCAGGCACCGCTAAGTTCGGGACCCGCGCGATTCATGCCGGGCAGAGCCCGGACCCATCCACCGGCGCAATCATGACGCCGATCTACCAGACCTCGACATACGTCCAGCAGTCCCCAGGCAAGATCATCGGCGAGTACGACTACTCCCGTGCCGCGAACCCTACCCGCGCCGCGCTCGAAGCCAACCTGGCCAACCTCGAGGGCGCCAAGCACGGGCTCTGCTTCTCTTCGGGCGTTGCCGCGACCGGCGCGGTCCTCCACCTGCTCAGCTCGGGCGACAAGGTCCTGCTCGGCGACGACGTCTACGGCGGCACCAACCGCCTGTTCAACCGCGTCTTCAACCAGATGGGCATCGAGACCGTCATGGTCGACATGACCGACCCGGATGCGATCAACGCCGCCGTGGACGATCGAACCAAGCTCATCTGGCTGGAAACCCCGACGAACCCAACCCTCAAAATCGCAGACATCGAGCAGGTCGCGTCCATCGCCAAGCAGCACGGCGTCATGCTCGCGGTCGACAACACCTTCGCCACCCCGTTCCTGCAAAACCCGCTGAGCCTCGGGGCAGACATCGTGTGTCACTCCACGACCAAATACATCGGCGGCCACTCAGACTCCATCGGGGGCGCACTGCTGACCAACAGCGACGACCTGCACCAGCGCCTCAAGTTCATCCAGCTCTCCGAGGGTGCCGTGCCCGGCATCATGGAGTGCTTCCTGCTACTGCGATCCACCAAGACCCTGCACGTCCGCATGGAGCGCCACTGCGAGAACGCCGCGAAGGTCGCCGACCACCTCAACAACCACCCCCAGGTCGAGAAGGTCATCTACCCGGGCCTCGAATCCCACCCGCAGCACGAACTCGCCAAGAAGCAGATGTGCGGCTTCGGTGGCATGATCACGATCTACATCAAGGGCGGCCTCGATGAATCCCGCGCCATGCTCGAGAAGACCAAGCTCTTCGCCTGCGCAGAGTCCCTCGGCGGCGTGGAATCCCTCATCGAGCACCCCGCCATCATGACCCACGCGTCCGTACCCGCCGATCAGCGGGAAAAGCTCGGCATCTCCGACAACCTCATCCGCCTCAGCGTCGGTATCGAGAACGTCAACGACCTGATCGAGGACCTGGACCGGGCACTCGGCTGAAACACCTGTGTTCAACTCACGCATGAAAAAGCCCCCGATAAGGGGGCTTTTACTATGGTCGAGTTCACAGGAGTCAATCCGGGATCGGGCAGTGCCCGCCGTGCTTCAGGTGGTAATCCTGATGGTACTCCTCGGCCTTGTAAAACTTCGGTGCTCGTTTGAGCTCGGTCGTGATGGTCTTCTCCGACCACTTGCCCTCTCGCTGCTGATCCTTCAGAAACGCCTTGGCAAGCTCATGCTGCTCGTCGTCAGTCGTGTAGATCGCGGAACGGTATTGTGAACCGACGTCCGGACCCTGCCGATCACCCTGCGTCGGGTTATGGATCTTGAAGAAGAACTCAAGCAGTTCCTGATAGCTGATGACGCTCGGGTCATACCTGAGCATCACCGACTCAGCATGGCCGGTCGCACCGGAGCAGACTTCCTTGTAGCTGGGATTGTTATCATCGCCGCCCTGATATCCAGAGACGGCATCCTTCACACCATCCAGCTGCGCGAAACGGTCTTCAACGCCCCAGAAGCAGCCGCCTGCGAAGTATGCGGTCTTGAGACTGTTCGCGACCGCCGGCATCGCGGGGAGTTCATCGCCCTCATCGACGAACGTCAGCGAAACCGAGTTGACGCAGAACCGCTTCCCGGTCGGCTTCGGTCCGTCATCGAACACATGCCCCAGGTGACCGCCGCACCGCGCACACACGATCTCGGTCCGAACCATGTGCCATGAGTTGTCGACGTGCGTCCCCACGTGGGCCTCGTCGTACGGCTGGAAGAAGCTGGGCCACCCGGTGCCCGAGTTGAACTTCGAGTCGCTCTTGAACAGCGGGAGATTGCACAGACGGCACACATACGTGCCGTCCTTCTTGTTGTCGGTGAGCGTGCCACAGAATGCCGGCTCCGTGCCATCGTTGAGGATCACGCGCCGCTCGTCTTCTGTAAGATCCGCCGCAAGCGCAGCGACCTGGTCCTCGCTCAGCGGCGTGACGTCATACCCGCTGTCCGACATGACTTGCTTCGTATCGGTGTTCATCGCGTTGAAATCCTTATCCAAGTGAGCGCCGAACCCGTGCGGTGCGTCCCACAGCCCGATCGTAATGATCGCTGAGAAACCGATCGCAACAATGGCACTCGAAACTTTGGTCATCAACATCTGTGGCCTCCGTGTCCCCGGTCATACAGGAGAACGCCCGTTCACACAGTACTATTCCAGATGCGTACGGGTTCGTGCCTGGATCGCCGTTCGATGCATTCTATCGGGTTGTTTCAGCCCGCGACGCGCCGTCTATTCGCGATCCGGGGCTCTATATACGGCGTAAGCTCCGGAGGAATCCGCTTGAGCCCGCGCCGCAGGGCTTTCTCGATCGCGTAGTTGAGCGAATCGTGCATCCGCTCATGAACCCGGTCGGTGACATTAAGACCCAGCTCGTGCATCATATCGACCGAGAACTTCCACGCGTAGTACTCCTCGAGACAGCGGGGCTTGTAGGTCCCAAAGCCAATCGCGTGGTGCCCGATCTCGTGCAGGAAGATCGCAGCCGACATCGGTCCCTTGGGCTTCGGTGACTCGATCAGGCGGGAGACGGATCCGTCCCGGTACGTCACCTGCCATGCCACGCCGGACATCGACGTCCGCCACTTCCGCACCCGCACGCCATACTCGGCAAGCATCTGCCGCGTGACCTGCTCATAACGCAGCTGCATCCCGGTGGGGGCCTTCTTGACACCCGAACTCCGCTGAGGCCGCGCACGCCTCGCCGGGCGTCGTTTCCGCGCCTTCGGTTTGGGCAAGAGATCCCAGAGTGTCAACGCGTTCATGTGCCGCTCCCGCCGGGGATCGCGTTCCCAATCAATCGCTCGCCGGTCTCGATTGATCGCCCGTTCGCAAAGGCCTTCCAGTCCATCGCACGCTTGCCCTGCGGCTGCACACTCAGCAACTGGACCGATCGCCCATCGCCGCAAACAACCAGCCCCTCATCGGCGCTGATGATCGTCCCCGCTTCTTCTTGGGATTCCACGCCGACAGGTTGCGCACGGTTGATCTTGATCGTCTCCTCCCGGAACCCGACCGCCACACTCGGCCACGGGTTGAGCCCGTTGATCCGAGCCGCAACCAGCCGCGCCGGAGCATGGAAATTCACAACACCGTCCGCTTTGCTCATCTTCGGTGCGATCGTGACGCGTGTCGGGTCTTGTGTCGTATAGGTCTCCGTGCCCGCCAACCGCTGCTCCAGGACCTCCGCAATAAGCTCTGGCCCGTCCTTGGACAACGCGTCGTGAAGCATCGCAGCCGTCATATCGGGCTCGATCGCCCGCTCGGACTGCCCGAGCACCGCACCGGCATCCATTTCCGTGTCGATGGTGATCACGCTGTTCCCAGACACCTCTTCGCCCGCGACGATCGCCGCGTTGATCGGGGCAGCACCACGCCAGCGGGGGAGCCGGCTGCCGTGAAGGTTGATCGCCCACCGGTCCGCGAGCAGCTTCCGCCCGAGATACTGACCGTACGCGATCACCACCCACGCGTCGGCGTCCCAGCCCCGAACGACAGCGCGGGCCTCGTCTGTGTTGATCTTCTCGGGCTTGATGATCGGGACATCGGGCAGGTGCTCCACCGCCCACGCACCCACCGGTGTCGGGGTCACCTTGCCGCCACGCCCCGCCCTCCTGTCGGGCTGGGTCACGATCCCGGTGATGGTGTGCCCGCGTGCGAGCATCTCGAGCGTCGGAATCCCAAACGCGCCTGAGCCAAGGAAGACGACATCCATGCCCGCTCCTCCCCCGCCTACCGCTTGGCAGCTTTTTCCATGGACTTGATCCGCGAGCGGTTCTTGAGGCGCGACATCTGCGACATCTTATCGATGATCAGCACGCCATCGAGATGATCGATCTCGTGCTGCCAGCACCGGGCGAGCAGCCCCGTGGCCTTCAGCTCCACCTCGTTGCCCTCCAGATCGATCGCACGCATCGTGACCGTGCTCGGCCGGTTGACCTCACCGTTGATCCCCGGGAGCGACAGGCAGCCCTCCTCGTACGGCTCAAGGTCCCTCGAGAACTCGACAATCTCCGGGTTGAAGAAGACCTGCGGCGCCTCGGTGCTGATCGGGAGTCCGGACGGGTCCGCCTCTGCCTCGGGATCCGCCGGGACATGCGCAACGAACAGTCGCACGGGGAGCCCGACCTGCGGGGCGGCAAGTCCGATACCATCGGCGCCGCGCATCAGATCGACCATCCGCTCCGCGATCGCTCGCATGGATGAATCGATTCCGCCTTCCACAGCAACCGGGGACGCTTTCATGCGAAGCACCTCGGTCGGGTAGAGTTCGATGCGGAGCTTGCTCGGGTCGATCTGACGCAGTTCGGTAGCCATCCGTCAATCATACGGCCAGGATGCGAACTTGTGCGGGTTCCCGACACGTCAGGGGCGTTTTCCGGATACACTTCGGTTCCGGGCGGATGCCCGCATGACGCACCCGAGGAGCGATACACGTGGCATTGTTTGGCAAGAAGAACAATAACGACGACAGCAGCGGCGATCAATCCGACTTCGGTCCCGAGTCATTCTCCCCGAAGAAGGCTCAGGCCTTCTTCGATCGCGCCAGGACAGTGCACGAATCCGAGAACTACGAGTACGCGATGCAGATGTGGCTCAGCGGCCTCCGCTGGGACCCATCATCGATGGACGGGCTCAAGGGCTTCATCAACTCCTCTGAGGTCTTCGTGGCCACATCCGGCAAGAAGGGGGTCTCCAAGGAGACCAAGAACGCCATCGCCACCAAGGGACCCGTCGGCAAGTACATCAGCGCCCTGCTGGATTTCGGCCTCAAGCGGATCGATACGAACAACGCGATCAAGGTGACCACCGCCGCATCCGCGCTCGGGCTGGTCGAGCCGGTCAAGACCCTCGGCGAGAACGCCCTCAAGCTCGCGCTCAACGACCCGAAAGCCAAAAAAGACATGTTCGTGAAGCTGCTCGAGGCATTCGCGAACGCCGGATCCTACAAGCTGGCTGCAGTCGCGGGCGAGACCGCCTGCAAGCTGGACCCGTCCGACGCCGACCTGCAGCACAAGGTCCGCAACATGCTCGCCCAGAGCACCATGACCTCGGGCGGCTACGACGACAAGGAGTCGGGCGGCTTCCGCAAAAACATCCGCGACGCCGACAAGCAGCTCAAGCTCGAACAGGAAGACTCCGTCGCCAAGACCGATTCCACGAAGGACGCCATCGTCGAGCGGACCAAAAAGGAGCACGAGGAACGCCCCGACGACATCCCCTCGCTCGAGAAGTATGCCAAGGCATTGATCTCGCGCGGCAAGGGGCCCGACGAGCTCAAGGCCATGACGCTGTACAACCAGGCCTACAAGCAGTCCGGCTCGTTCCGTTTCCGCAAGGAAGCCGGCGAAATCCAGATGGCCCGAGCCCGGCGCTCCTTCGAAAAAATCAAGGCCGCCGCCGCCGCGAACCCGGGCGACGCCGAAGCCCAGCAGAAGCTCGAGAAGGCCTCCAAGCAGTTCGACAAGCTCCAGATCGACGAGCTCAAACTCCAGGTCGAGAACTACCCAACCGACCTCTCGCTCAAGTACAAGCTCGGCGTCATTCTCTATGAACGAGGCGAATACAACGAGGCCATCGAGCAGTTCCAGCTCGCACAGAGCGATCCCAAGATCCGCCGGAACGTCCAGAACCTCATGGGCAAGTCGTTCCTGAGACTCGGCGGATGGGAAGACGCCGCGATCACGACCCTTGAGCAGGCACTCGGGAATCAGGACGACGATGACTCCGAGCTCGGCATGGATATCCGCTACGGCCTGATGGAAGCCCTCATCTCCAAGGCACAGAAGGACAACGACATGGAAGCCGCCGAGCGCGCGGACAAGATCGCCGCCGGCATCGCCATCCAGCAGTTCAGCTACCGCGACGTGAGAGAGAAACGTGAGCTCATCAAGTCGCTGCTCACCGAAATGAAAGCCTGATGCCCATGTCGGCAGACGCCGTCGCCATCATCCCCGCCCGCCTCGGGTCCACACGATTCCCCGCCAAGGCGCTCGCAGACGAGACGGGCAAGCCGCTCGTCGTGCACGTGTGCGAGCGGGCAAGCCAGGCAAACTCAGTGAGCCGCGTCGTCGTCGCAACGGACTCCGACGAGATCCGCAGCGCGGTCGAATCGCACGGCTTCGAGGCGGTCATGACCTCGATCGACCACCAGAACGGCACGAGCCGACTCGCAGAAGCGAGCACGGTCCTCGGCCTTCATGCCGATCAGCTCATCATCAACGTCCAGGGCGACGAGCCCGAGATCGAACCCGCCGTGATCGATGCCGCCGGGTCAGCGGGCGCGATGATCGACGGTATCGGCGCCGGCACGGTGGTCACCCGGATCTACACCGACGAGGACTTCCGCGACCCGAACATCGTCAAAGCCGTGCTCGGGGCCCGTCGGGGCGATGCCCGCTCGGCGATGTACTTCTCCCGGGCCACCGTCCCGTTCCCACGCAGCAGCCCGTCCGATCCGCCATTCCGCCACGTGGGGATTTACGCCTACACGGTCGCTTCAATCCGGGCGTACCTCGAGCTCGCTCCCTCCGCGACCGAGCAAACAGAATCCCTCGAGCAGCTCCGATGGCTCGCGCACGGGTACCCGATCCTCGCATCAATCGTGGAATCCGCTCATTCCGGGATCGACACACCCGAGCAATACCGGGCCTTCGTCGAACGTCACCAACAAAAAATGACATGATTTAAACGAACCGGAAGCACCCCGGCTTGCATATCGGGTTCCAGAGTTGGTACGATCAGGGATGCCCACCCAGAGCGACGCAGCAGACCAATCGAATCCCTCGCTCCACAAACCCAACGCCGCCTCAGACAGCGGCTCCGATCTGCTCGCCTCCGCGAATGAGCGTTCGATGGCGAACTCGGAGTACTACTCCCCGATCCCCGATGGGTACAAAAAGGGCAACCACAAATACGTCGTCATCCTCGGCACGGTCATGTCCGGGCTCGGCAAGGGCATCTTCTCCTCCTCCATGGCCAAGGTCCTCAAGGACAAGGGCCTGAGGGTCGCACCCATCAAGTGCGAGGGCTACCTCAACATCGACTCGGGCACCCTCAACCCATACCGCCACGGTGAGGTCTTCGTCCTCGAAGACGGCACCGAGTGCGACATGGACCTGGGCACCTACGAGCGGATGCTCAACCAGAACCTGACCAAGCGCAACTTCGTCACCTCAGGGCAGATCTACTCCGAGATCCTCGATCGCGAACGCCAGGGCGTCTACCTCGGGCGTGACGTCCAGATGATCCCGCACGTCACCGGCGAGGTGAAACGCAAGCTCCGCGAGCTCGCCCTCCGCGGCGACGGCGAGGGCCCCGCGGACATCGTCTTCGTCGAGGTCGGCGGCACGGTCGGCGACTACGAGAACGGCTTCTACATCGAGGCCCTGCGTGAGCTCGCCTTCGAGGAAGGCCCCGGAAGCGTCTGCTTCGTCGCACTCACCTACGTCATCGAGCCACGGGCCCTCGGCGAGCAGAAGTCCAAGGCCGCGCAGCTGGGCATCAAGCGCCTCATGGAGTCGGGCATCCAGCCCCACCTCATCGCCTGCCGCGCCGAGAACCCGGCCGACCCCAAGGTCATGGAAAAGATCGCGATGTTCTCCAACGTCCCGATGAACCGCGTCTTTTCCATGCACGACCGCGACTCGATCTACAAGATCCCCGACGAGATGCGAGCCGAGGGCCTCGACCGCGAGATCCTCTCCATCCTCGACCTGCACAACCGCGTCGACGCCCGCATGGAAGACGACATGCGCAAGCGCTGGAGTACCTTCGTCGACGGGCTCGTCGCGCCCCGCACCGAGAAGGTCCGCGTCGCCATCACCGGCAAGTACGCCGAGCTCATGGACGCCTACGCCTCAATCCAGAAATCACTCGAGCACTGCGGCGCCCACTTCCGCACCGAGATCGAGCAGGACTGGATCGACACCACCAACATCACCGACGACAACGTCGCCGATCGCCTGAGGAACATCGACGCCGTCATCGTGCCCGGCGGCTTCGGGTCGCGCGGCGTCGAAGGCAAAATCGCCGTCGTCAAGCACGCCCGCGAGACCGGGCTGCCATACCTCGGCATCTGCCTCGGCTTCCAGGTCGCGGTTATCGAGTTCGCACGCAACGTGCTCGGCATCAAGGACGCCTACTCCACGGAGTTCGATCCCATGTGCGGCGCGCCCCTCATCTCCGAGCTCCCCGAGCAGAAAAAGATCGAAGGGCTCGGCGGGACCATGCGCCTCGGGGCACAGGACGTCCGCATCAAACAGGACACGCTCGCCCAGTTCCTCGCGGGCGGGAAAACCGCCATCCACGAACGATTCCGCCACCGCTACGAGGTCGACCCCGGCTACATCACCCAGCTCGAAGAGGGCGGGCTGATCTTCTCGGGCCGACACCCCGAGCAGCCCATCATGCAGATACTCGAGCTCCCGAGCGAGGGAGACGAGGGCACCATCACCCACCCGTACTTCATCGGTGCGCAGTTCCACCCGGAGCTCACCTCGCGGCCGCTCACACCCCAGCCAATGTTCATGGGGCTCGTCGCGGCAGCGCTCGCACACCAGTACAAGAGCGATGACGCAGCATGGAGCACCCTGTTCAACAAGAACCCCGCGCTGCGGACATGGCTCTACCACAAGAAGAACGGCACGCCTCAGAAATCAGCCCGCTGATCCCCGCGCCCGAGCTGGTCGACCGCATCTTTCAGGATCAACGCGCTCAGCAGATCGGGCTTCCCGAAGTTGATGCACGCGTTATGGAGCAGCGTCTGCGCGTGCAGCTCAGCGGTCTGCGCGATCGTCTCATCCTGCTCCACGATCGCAAGTTCGACAAACACCGCCAGCCCCCACGGACGGTTGATCGCGTTATCCGGCTGCAACTCCTCGATATGCCAGCGTGCCGCGTCCATCGCCCGCGCGCGAAGCCCCGAGTCCGCATCCCGGATCGCGACCGACCAGAACGCCTGCAACGCCCCGAGCTCGACCATCGTCCGGTACTCGATCGCCAACGCATCAGGGTCAACGAGCAGCCCCCCAGACGCCCCGATCAGCCCGTCCGGGATCGCCCTGCCATCCGCGGCACACCACCACAATCGCTCATCAAGCCCCATCCGCTCGATCGCACGCACCGGCGAAACGGACACCCCCAGCAGGTGAGCCAGGAAAGCCCGGTCGCTCGCACGGCGATTCCCGAACTCGTCCTGAAACGATTCAATATACCCCACACGCGTCGCCTCGTCCGCACCGAAGGGGACGGCTCCGAGCACCCCCTCAAGCATGGTCCCGATGTGCGACATCCAGCGTGATCGATCGAGTGAATGAGAACCGGACATACCCGATCGTAGACGCGATCGATCCGCGCTACACTCCCGCTCAACCATGCGCGTTCTCAACACACCAGATCTCGAACAGACCCGCGGCTGCGTGCTCGTCCCCACGATGGGGGCCCTCCACGGCGGCCACGCCTCGCTGATTCAAGCCGCCGCTCGCCGAGCCAAAATCGAGGGCGTACCCTCCGCCGTATCCATCTTCGTGAACCCCAAGCAGTTCAACGACCCCAAAGACTTCGACACCTACCCGGACCGCATGGACGACGACCTGGCGATGTGCGAGAAGGCCGGCGTCGATATCGTCTTCCACCCCAGCGTCGACACCGTCTACCCCCCGGGCCAGGACGTCACCCGCGACGTGATCATCCCGGATGTCGCCAGCAAGCCGGGCCTCGAAGACACCTACCGCCCCGGCCACTTCGACGGCGTCTGCAAGGTCGTCTCGCGCCTGTTCGACCTCTGCGAACCCTCCGCAGCGGTGTTCGGCGAGAAGGACTGGCAGCAGCTCCAGTGCGTCCGCACCATGTGCAGGCTTCAGGGACGCGACCTGCAGATCATCCCCGCCGAGACCGTCCGCGAGGCATCCGGCCTCGCCATGAGCTCACGAAACCTCAACCTCACGCCCGAGGCCAGGGCCCAGTCCGTCGCCATCAGCAAGGCCCTCTTCGCCTCCTCAAGCGTGCAGACCCCCGAGCTCGCCGAATCGCTCATGCGTGACATCCTCAGCGATGGTGGCATCGAACCAGAATACGCCGTGGTCCGCCCCGCGGACACGCTCATGCCGCTGCCCGACCTGGGCACGCACCCGCACGTCCCCTGCAGGGCGCTCATCGCGGCGAAAGTAGGGGGCGTACGCCTGATCGACAACGCCCCATGGACCCCGATCGCATACGCTTGATCAAAGCAACCTCACCCCCCTGTTTTCCGAGGCATCGATGACCGACAACGCCACGCTCAAGCCGTCCCCGCTCGCACAGTACCACGCCGACTACCACGCCCAGATGGTCGAGTACGCCGGGTGGGAGATGCCCATCAAGTACGACACCTCCATCAAGGAAGAGCACGAGCAGACCCGTAACTCCGGCGGCATCTTCGACGTCTCCCACATGGGACGCCTGAGCTTCAAGGGCAAGGACGCGATCCGCCTCCTCGAGCACACCTGCTCGCGCAAGATCGGCTCCATGCAGGAAGGACAGTGCCGCTACGGGCTCATCTGCAACGAGCAGGGGGGCGTAAAAGACGACGTCATCGTCAACCGCATGGGCGACAAAGAGCTCCTCGTCGTCGTGAACGCGTCCAACCGCGAGAAGATCATCGAGCACATGAACGCCGTGATCGACGCGCGTGGCTTCGACGTCAAAATGGAAGACCGCACCGAGAAGACCGCGATGATCGCCATCCAGGGCCCCAGGGTCATGGACCTCATCGGCAAGGTCTCCTCCGAGATCCCCGCCCTCAAACGATACCGCTTCCTCACCAAAAACCTGATGATCGCCAAGGTCATCGTCGCCCGCACCGGCTACACCGGAGAAGACGGCGTCGAAGTCATCATGCCCTCCTCCATCGTCAAGATGGCCATCTCCATGCTCATGAAGGAAATGGGCAGCGAGGACGCCCACGAGCTGCTCAAGCCCTGCGGCCTCGGCGCCCGCGACACCCTCCGCCTCGAAGCGGGCATGCCGCTCTACGGCCACGAGCTGGGCGAGGACATCAACGCCCTCTCCTGCGGCATCGACTTCGCGATCGCGCTCGACAAGTCGGTCGAGAACGAGGGCGAAACTTTCATCGGGCAGGAAGCGCTCCTCAAGACCCGCGACGAGGGCGGCCCCACTCAGAAGCTCGTCGGCTTCGAGATCGACTCCAAACGCACCGCCCGCCAGGGCATGCCCATCCTGCGCGATGGGGATCAGGTCGGCATGGTCTCCTCCGGCTGCGCATCACCAACGCTCGGCAAATCGATCGCGATGGGATTCGTCCCGGCAGACACAGCCGAGGTCGGCACCCGCTTCGAGATCGATGCCGGGCGCACGACGCTCCCCGCAACCGTTGTCCAGATGCCGTTCTACAAGGCGCCCAGGAACTGAGCCCCGCAGCACTCAGGGCTCGATCAGCGACATGCCTTCCTCGCCAGGGTCCGGACGGAACCGACGACCGAACGCGTGCATCAGGTGGAACACGATGTTCATCCCCGCGACCGCGCCGGTCACGACGAGCAGCAGCTGCGTCGTGACGCCGATGCGTGAGACCGTCCAGACCAACTGAAGAACACACAGGACCGAAACAAAGATCAGCGTCGGCCCCCGCGGGATGCGTGCCACCATGAACGCGCCGATCGGAGCGCCGAACAGCACGATCGGGGACGCCGCGAGCCAGTTGCTGAACACCTCGGGCTCAATCGTCCCATCGACCACACACAGCGTCGTCCCAACGATCGAGTTCCACGCCATCAGCACCACGCTGGTCGCGATCGCCGGGCGCAGGTCCGCACGGTACACAAGCACGAGCACCGTGTAGATCACCATGTCGATACCGACACCGGTCATGCCCGAGGCCACGCCCCCGATCGCGCCCCCCAGCAGCCCGAGCACCATATCCGAGCGGGCGCCCATCGTGGGCGCATGGTGGTGGGCCAGCAGCTCCCGCAGCTTCACGAGCGTCACCAAACCAAATCCGCCCCAGATGCACGCGAACGTCAGCTTCACCGCGGTATCCGCGATGTGCGGGAACAGCAGGTAGTGCGTGAGAACAAGCGTGATCGCGGACCCGCACGCCGCCCAGCCCATCACTCGCCAGGCCATCGCACGACCCGCACAGATCAGATAGAGCGCCGCGCTCGTCATCCCGACCGATTGGATCAGGAAGCTGAACTGACGACCAAACTCCGCCGGCTGCTCGAACAGCAGCACGAGCACCGGGAAGCCGACCGTTCCCCCGCCCATCGGCGTCGAGCCAGCAACATACGAGCCGACCGCCATCGCGATGGCGATGGGCCAATGCGTCGCGACACGGTCCCACCAACCCAGTCCGAACACAAGCCCGGACCACGCCGTGAGGAACAGCACAACCCAGACGAACCAGATCATCATCCGCCGCCACGACTGCTGCGTCCGGGGCAGCTTCGTACTCATCGATTCTGTGCTCATGCGGATTACAACCCGGGCAGGTCCTGCTCGACCCAGCCCGAATCGCTGGTGTGACGCACGATCGTGCCGGTCGCCTCATAGATGACCTGCTCCGCGATGTTCGAGCAGTGATCACCGATGATGACCGCCTGGTTGATGATCGCGTGCAGATCAAACGCATGATCGACGCCCATCCGCCCGTCGGCCACGCGCGTCTCAGCATCTCGCGTGATCAGCTCATAGAAATCGAGCGTGTTCCCCTCGCTCGAGAGCACGCCCTTCGCCCGCTTGGCATCGATATCTCGGAACGCCTTGACCGTTTCCCTCAGCACCGCCGCGATCGAGTTCGTCATCACCTGCGTCGTCTTCGGGAAAGGCGACTCACGCTCACCCAGCGCGATCACACGGGTCGCGATCGCGCTGCTCGCGTCCGCGATCCGTTCAAGCTCATTATTGACCTTCACCGAGGTCAGCAGACTCCGGACATGCCCCGCGGCAACCGGGCACGTGTCATGAGCAGCACGGGTCATCAGATCGACCGCCTCACGCTCGATCTCGATGTCCGCCTGGTCCACCTCGTCATCACGCGCGATGATCTCCCGGGCCAGCTCGATATCCCGCGCATAGATCGCGCCAAAGACCTGCTCCGTGAGGTCCGTCACCAACCGCCCCTGATCGACGAGGCGGGTACGGATCGAATGGATTCGGTCAAGAAACTGGTCTGGGGTGATCGGCATACGAGACCTCATGCTCTCGGGGTTGGGCGGTGAGGATTATCGCCACCTTACCCGATCCAGTCTCGACATGCGCCACCGAACGGCTATCGTTTCCCCAGTTACGAAAGCACATACCCACGGAGCACACGCATGCCCTTCGATATCGACCTCATCCACGCACGCCAGATCATCGACTCCCGAGGCAACCCGACCGTCGAGGTCGACGTCGTCCTCGAGTCCGGCGTCGTCGGACGCGCGGCAGTCCCCTCCGGGGCCTCCACGGGCGAATCCGAGGCCGTCGAGCTCCGCGACGGCGGCGATGTCTGGATGGGCAAGGGCGTTACGAAAGCCGTCGAAAACGTCAACGACCAGATCGCCCGAGCCGTGGAAGGCATGGACGCACGCGATCAGGAGGGCATCGACGCCACCATGATCGAGCTCGACGGCTCGAGCAACAAGTCCAACCTCGGTGCCAACGCCACCCTGGGCGTGTCAATGGCCGTCGCCAAGGCAGCCGCCGAGGCCTCCGGGCTCCCGCTCTACCGCTACCTCGGCGGGTCGGCGGCCAAGACACTCCCCGTCCCCATGCTCAACATCCTCAACGGCGGCAAGCACGCGGACAACACCGTCGATTTCCAGGAGTTCATGATCCAGCCCTGGGGATTCGACGACTTCGGCCAGGCCTTCCGCGCCGGCGTCGAGATCTACCACACCCTCAAGTCCGTCCTCAAGGACCGTGGCATGTCCACCGCCGTCGGCGACGAGGGCGGCTTCGCACCAAACCTCAAGGACAACGAGGACGCCCTGAAGGTCATCGAGGAGGCCGTGGACAAGGCCGGTTACAAGTGGGGCGAGCAGATCTTCGTCGCCCTCGACCCCGCCACCTCCGAGCTCTGGAACGAGGCGGAGAAAGACGGCAAGGAGGGCTACAAGTTCTTCAGCTCCTCCCAGGAAATCATCTCATCCGACGATATGGTCGCGATGTGGGCCGACTGGTGCTCCAAGTACCCGATCCGCTCCATCGAGGACGGGCTCGCAGAAAACGACTGGGCCGGCTGGACCAAGCTCACCGAAAAGCTCGGCGACAAGGTCCAGATCGTCGGCGACGACCTGTTCGTCACCAACAAGAGCTTCGTCGAGAAGGGCGTCGCGCAGAACGCGGCCAACGCCGTGCTCGTCAAGGTCAACCAGATCGGCACCCTCTCCGAGACCTTCGACGCCGTCAACTACGCCATGAGCAACCGCTTCGCGTGCGTGCTCAGCCACCGCTCGGGCGAGACCGAGGACAGCACCATCGCCGACATCGCCGTCGCCACCAACTGCGGGCAGATCAAAACCGGCGCACCCTGCCGCTCCGACCGCAACGCCAAGTACAACCAGCTCATCCGCATCGCCGAAGAACTCGGCGACAGCGCCGAGTATGGTGCCAGCTCCTGGTGGCGTTCATAAGCTCCACACCTCCAGAGCGATAGCCATCAGTTAGCCCACCCGTTCGGGTGGTACGCGCTGCAAACGTGATGCGAACACGACGCAAAATGTGGTACGCTTCACGATGATCCCTTGTTTGCCCCTTGGGGAAGCGAGGGCGATGTTGTAACGTGGGCGCATCGTGGGTTCCAGAGAGGGACTCTGACATCCGAGAGATTGAAAGAGAGAAAGGGCATCCTATGAGTATGTTCAAGTTTGCTGTCGCATGCGCCGTGGCAACCACCGCGGGAGCCGCATCGGGACAGGTCTATTTCAGTGACTTCGAAGCCGACGGCGGCGGCTTCACCGCGACCGGCGACTGGGAACGGGGCACACCCGTCGGCGCCGACGGCACCGGTCTCGGTGGCTTCGGTGGGCCGGAACCGGTCGGCGGATTCTCCGGCGACTTCGTCTGGGGCACCGTCATCGGCGGACTCCACAACCCGGGCACCGTCAGCTCACTCACACTCAACGTTGACGCGACAAGCTTCTCAGGCCTCGCACTCGACTACTACGAGTGGCTGGACTCCGGGGGCAACACGTTCGACACCGCAGAGGTCTACGTCAACGGCGACCTCCAGAGTCTCGCAGACGGCGGGCCCACCAGCGGGTGGCGCAACGTCGTGCTCGACCTGTCGGCGTACGACAACATGATGCTGGACATCGAGTTCCGCTTCACAACCACCACCGTGGTCGAGCGCGTGGGCTGGTACCTCGACGACGTCGCCATTCGTGGCGTCCCCGCACCATCAGCACTCGCACTGCTCGGGCTCGGCGGCCTCGCCGCCACCCGGCGACGCCGCTGATCACCTATCGTAAAGTAAACCCTGAACCCGATCGGAGCGATGCACTCATCGCTCCGATTTTTTATTCCGCGCGTATGATCAACCATGAGTGCCGATCCACAACCAGATCGAAAGATGACCGTAACCGACGAACGACTGCTCCATGAAGGGCACTCGTACACCTTCGTCGATCTCACGGTGAAGTACCCGGACGACAAGGTCCGCAACAAGCCGATCGTTCGCCATCAGGGCGCCGCGACCATCCTCCCCTTGCTCCAAACAGAAGGCGGCCCCAGGGTCGTCATGGTCCGCAATGAGCGGGTCACGATCGATCGCTTCCTCCTCGAACTGCCCGCGGGCGGGATCGACAAGGACGAGGAGCCCATCGAAGCCGCCGCGAGAGAACTCATCGAGGAAACGGGCTACCGTGCTCAACGCATCGAGCCCCTGTGCCGATTCCTAACCACACCGGGGCTGACTGACGAACTGATGCACGTGTTCGTGGCGAAGGACCTGGAGCACGTCGGACAACAACTCGAACCGTACGAGTCCCTCTCGGTAGAACTCCACGAGCCGGACCGCCTGCTGGACATGGTGCACAGCAACGAGATCACGGACGCCAAGACCATGCTCACGATACTGACCGCCAAGACAAAGGGCCTGATCTGAGTCAGAAGACCGAACACGATGGGTGACCGAGACTGGCAATCCAACGAATACGAACGCCACGACCGCCTCGCGGGGGCCAAGGCCTGGCTTGCGCGCGTCTTCGGCGACGGCGAAAACCCGCTGGCCTGGGGGTTCAGGGTCGCCTCATTCGGTGCCGTGCCCGTCAAGGTGCACCTGCTCTTTATCGTCTACCTGCTCGTGGAGCTCATCTTCACGCTCCCGGGCAACCGGGACGGCATCGACTTCGTCCTGCCGCGATTACTCGCCATCGTGGGCCTCGTGACGCTCAGAGAACTGGTCCACACGATCGCCGCCAAGCGGGCAGGGGGACACGCCGCCGAGGTCATGCTCTGGCCCTTCGGCGGGCTCATCCCACCCGAGCTGCCCGAGGACCGATCGTCCCGCCTCAGGATCTCGCTCGCACCCCTGACGACCAACCTCGCCCTCCTGCCGCTGCTGGCGGTCCCGCTCTACATCATCACGCGCGACTGGCAATCACTCATCATCAACCCGCTCACGCTCCGAGGATCCGACGCGGTCATCCAGTTCCCCGACGGCACAACCGCCTGGTGGCTCGTCGCCCTCGGCGCCGTACACTCCGTCAATCTCATCATCCTCGTGATCAACCTCATCCCCATGCACCCGCTCGACGGCGCACGCATCCTCGAAACACTGCTGAGCAAGGATCGGTCCGAGCACCGCGCCCAGTGGCTCACCGCAAACATCGGCATCGGCGCGGCAACCATCATCGGCATCTTCGCGCTCGTCATGCAGGACGCCACCGCCCTCTTCGCGCTCTGCGTCGTCTGCGGCCTCATCTGCTCGTTCCACCGCCGCAGACTCCAGTTCCTCGCCACCGCGGACATGATCCCCGGCCTCAGCGCGTCATCAGTCATCGCGTCCGAGAACAAAACCCGCGATGATGACGGAGCAGTCCGGGTCGATCAGGCCGAGATCGATCGCATCCTCGCTAAAATCTCACAACAGGGAATCGCATCGCTCACCCGCAAGGAGCGGAGAACACTGAAGCGTGCGACAGAAACCAGCCGACAATCCCAATAACCGACCAATCCCCGGGAGTGTTCATGGGTATCTACGATCGTGACTATGTAAACGACCAACGCGGCATGGGCGGCGCCCGCCCACCCTCCGGCGGCGGACGCCTCTTCGCACGCTCCCCGGACTGGTCCGTCACGACCTGGCTGATCGTGATCAACATCGTCGTCTACGTGCTCATGTTCCTGCTGAACCCTCACGTCTGGAACGCTGGAATCCTCACGCTCAACCACATGGGCGGCCTGGAAGTCTGGCGACTGATCACCTTCCAGTTCCTCCACAGCCCCAACTCACTGATGCACATCGGGTTCAACATGCTCGGGCTCTGGATCTTCGGACCCATGGTCGAGAACTACCTCGGCAAGAAAAAGTACCTCGCCTACTACCTCACCTGCGGCCTCTTCGGCGGCCTCCTCTTCGTCGTCCTCAATCTCCTCGGCATACTCCTCAAAACACCGATCCCCGGCGTCCTCGCCATCGACCCCAACAGCCCGCTCGTCGGCGCCTCCGCCGGCGTCTTCGGCGTCATCGTGGCCTGCGCCAAGATCGCCCCCAACACCGAGATCATGCTCCTCTTCCCCCCCATCCCGATGAAGATGAAGACGTTCGCCTACGGCTACGTCGCCATCGCGATGGGAAGCCTCCTCATCGGGACCAGCAACGCCGGCGGCGAGGCAGCACACGTCGGAGGCGCCATCGCCGGTTTCATCCTCATCCGCAAGTCCCACCTGCTCACCGACTTCTTCGATGTCTTCGGAGACTCCCGCGACCCCAAGGACGCCAGCGGGAAAAAGCAGAAGAAGCGTTCCGCCTTCCGCAACTACAAAAACACCGAAGGCCCACACCCAGACGAGATCGACGCCATCCTCGACAAGGTCAGCAAAAAGGGCTTCGCCTCGCTCAGCGAGAAAGACAAGAAGAAGCTCAGGGAAGCAAGCAACGACGCCTGAGCCCGAGCCACCTACGCTTGAGCGATGTCACAGCCGCTCACGTTCAACGTCAACCACACCTCAGGCAAAGCTCGCACCGGCCGCGTCGAAACCCCGCACGGCGGCTTCGACACGCCCGCCTTCATGCCCGTGGGCACCCGCGCCTCCGTCAAGGGCATATTCCCGCACCACGTCCGACAGACCGGCGCCGAGATCCTCCTCAACAACACATACCACCTCATGCTCCGCCCGGGCTCCAAGCTCATCCAGGAACTCGGCGGCGTCCACAAGTTCATGAACTGGGACGGACCCATCCTCACCGACTCCGGCGGATACCAGGCCTACTCCATGGCCGACATCAATGCCATCGACGAGGACGGCGTCTCGTTCAGGTCCATCCTCGACGGCTCAACCATCCGCCTCACACCCGAGATCGCCATCCAGGTCCAGAACGAGCTCGGACCGGACATCATCATGGCCTTCGACGACTGCCCACCCTCGGTCGATCCCAACGCCGGCCCCACCAATCAGGTCCGCATCAAACAGGCCGCACTCCGCGATTCGATGAAGAAAAAGGGCTACGACCACGACGCCCGCCTCACCATCGCCAACGAGCGCACCGTCCGCTGGCTCGAGCGGTGCAAGCAGGCCCACGCCAACCCGCAAACCCAATCGCTCTTCGGCATCGTCCAAGGCGGGACCGACCTCGACCGGCGAGACTGGTGCCTCGAGCGTATCTGCAACATCGAGCTCCCCGGCTACGCCATCGGCGGCGTTGCGGTGGGGGAGACCAGCGACGATATCGCCCGCGTCGTGCGCCACACCGCCCCCAGGATGCCCGCCCACAAGCCGCGATACCTCATGGGCGTGGGCTACGACCGCGATATCACCGCAGCCGTGATCTCCGGCGTGGACATGTTCGACTGCGTGCTGCCTACCCGCAACGGCCGAAACGCAAACGCCTTCACCGCGGATCCCCGCACCGACGGCCAGCTCCGCCTCCGCAACGCCAAGTTCGCAAAGGACGAATCCCCGATCGAGGAGGGCTGCGACTGCCCCGCCTGCAACCCCGCCGCGCACCACTGGGCGACCTACGAAGGGCGCCACTTCTCCCGCGCATATATTCGGAACCTGTTCATCGCCGGCGAGATGCTCGCCCCGATCCTGGTCACGCTCCACAACCTCCGCTTCTTCCAGCGCCTCATGGAGGACCTGAGAGAAGCGATCCGCACCGGCGATTGGGGCACATTCAAGCTCAAACGCCCGAATCTCTCCGCGACCGTCGAGCAATCACGCGAACACGCCCCCGGCTGAAACCTCGGGATCGGGTTCAGATCGCTGAATCAACCCAAATTCTGACCACACAGCAGGGATTCCTGACCTATCATCCCCACCCGACGGCTCGATGCCTGTTCGGGCGAAGAAAGGGACAGCATGACGCACGACATCCTCATGCCCTCGGCATGGATCACACCTGCATTGATTCAGGACTCCCCGCAAGGCGGCGGGGGGCTGATCGGCCCGGGCGCCAGCGGGAACGCAGGGACCACCCAGCAGCAGACCCTCCCAGCAGACGCCACCGCCGCCAACCAGACCAACGGTCGCCAGGGCGGCATGGACATGATGTTCATGATCCTCGTGCTCTTCGGGGGCATGCTCCTGATCACCATGTTCTCGGGCCGCAAGGACAAAAAGCGACGCAAGGACATGCTCTCTTCGCTCGCGAAGAAGGACAAGGTCCGCTCCGCCGGCGGAATCATCGGCACAATCATTGAAATGAAGGACGACGAGGTGCTCATCGAGACCGACCGTGCTTCCCACACCCGCCTCTGGCTGGCAAAGGGCTCGATCGCATCCGTGATCAAGCAAGCGAAATCCGCGGACACGCCCGAGGAAGAAACAAACACCGCCGGCACCTGACACACCAGCACAGACACGGGCAACGTATCCGACCCACAGAGGTTCAACCGCATGCGACACTTTGGCCGCAACGTCATTATCGCGATTCTCCTGATCCTCGCATCGATCTGGGCCGCAAGCCCACCAAGCGAGAAGATCGGTCTCGGCAAGGACCTGCGAGGCGGCGCC
>CAXREY010000055.1:0-47934 GCA_964229845.1 Phycisphaerales bacterium UBA1924 | reverse complement strand
GGGACGACATCGCCAGCGATGACCGGCTGAGCGCTGTACGAACAGATATCCTCGGCGAGGAGGCTTGCGTCGTCGCTGAAGGTCGCGTCGAGGTCGCGCCCGCCGCAGCCGAAGGGGCCGGGGAAACCGGTGCACGGGATGCCGGGGCGATCGAGCAGCGTGATCAGGGTGCCCGAGGGTGAGCGGAGCGTAACGACCAGATCGCCGACCCACGTGTGCTCGATATCCAGCGAGACGGTGACGGTCTCGATGAGTTCGTTCTCGCCGGCGTCGATTTCGATGGGAATGTCGATGCCGGTTGCGCTGTTATCCGGGATGGTTGCGCTTGGCGAGACGCACACGCTTCCTGCGTGGGCCAGGCCGGTTGCGATCGCGATGCAGAGTGCAGGTGTGAATCTCATCGGCGTGCCCTCGCGTTGATGGTGGCGTTGCGTGAGGCGTCGGTGCACTGGGCGGGGTCGCGCATGCCGGTGGTGTGGCACCAGTCTTCGACGTGGCCCAGGTTGTTGGCCCCGGGGAGCTGCCCGGCGCTGCGCTCGATGACGCCGTCGTCGGGGTCATCGAGGAGCAGATCGGGGATGATGTTGCAGTAGTCGTAAAGGAATGGGCGGTCCTCGAACGAGGTGGTGTAATACCACACCTGCTGACGCGATGCGGTGGGGATCAGCGAGAGCCAGTTGGCGGAGCCGGCGTAGGTCAGGTCGGGGTTCTCGCCGCATCCGAAGCCGAAGACATCGCCCAGTACAGCGGCGTTACCCGCGAGGGCCGTGCCCTGATACGGGGCACCAACCGACTGGATCAGGCGGTCGCCGCGTGCCCAGTCGAGCCCGGAGAAGTAGAACGTATAGAGGTGCAGCGCGGCCATTGCGCCCTGCGAGTGGGCGGCCACGCCGAATGATTTCATGGGCGATGCCTGCGCCATCATTTCCAAGGCAAAGGCGTCGTGCGACCGGGAGACCTCGGGGTCATGAAAGACCGCGATGTCGCCGGAGAAGTGCGAGGTGGTGAACGGGTTGCCGCCGGAGCAGTAGCCGTGCACGAGCAGGAGGCGGTGCCCGCCCGGGAGCGCGCCGCGCTGCGATCCGGAGGTCCCCTCATATTGCACACGGATCGGATCGCGTGCGTTGTCCAGTTCTGCCATCGCAGCATCGATACGGATCGGGATGCGATCGATGATCTGGGTTGGGACCATGGAGTCCACATCGTGCAGGCGTACCTGGCGCAGCTCGAGTGACGTGTGGTCAACGCCAGCATCGGTGATGCGTTGCGGGTCGAGCAGCAGGGAGCGCTCGGCATCGCACACCCGGGCCAGCCAGCACACGGGGATCATGCCCGCGTCGGAGCGGCCCCAGACTTCCGCGGCCAGGATCGTGCGATCGTTTGATTCTGCGCGATCGAACACAAGCTCGATGTGGTTGCCACGGGCCTTCGCCCGCGCTGCGCCCAGGGGCATGGTCGGAGACTCGACCTGGATCAGGTGCTGGGTGCTGAGCACCACCGGCCGGTTGTCCGCGTTCGTGTACTCGGCGATGACCTGTACGGCGTGGGCCCCCGACTGTGTGGGCGTGAAGGAGAGCTCCCGATCGCCGGGATGTGCGTTGATGATTTCGCGGGCACCATCGGGCGAGCGGACTTTGACGGTCAGGGCGGTGATCTGTGAGGCGTCGCTGAGCGAGCTGGCGAGCGTGATGGGCTGACCGACGAGCGTGCGGCGCTGCTTGATGTAGGTATAGAGGGATCGGTCGGTGGCCTGATCGATCAGGATGTAGCCGCCCACCGGCTCGTTCATCTGGACTCGGATGGTGAACTCGCGCTGATTCGAAGGCAGCAGCACCGCGGGATACGTCCGCCCCGGGTCACCCCACGGCAGCGGTTCACGCACGATGGACACGCCGGGTTGTTCGATGGGTGCATCGGTGCGGACACGGATTACGTGCCGCGTGCGTGCATCGATCGATCGGATATCCCCCACCCACGCGTTGGGCTTGGCGGAGAGGAACACAACCCGGGCTCGCTCGTTGCCGGTGACGAAGGGGAACGCGAGGTCGACCAGGCCGTTCTCGTCCGCCTGCTCGGGGTCGATCTCGAGCAGCAGCGTGCGCGAGGTTTCGCCCAGTTCGGCTGGGTCTGGGAGTTTGACGACGCCGGACACGATATCGCTTGGCGGTGCGACGACCTGCTTGACGGGCAGCGTCTGCTGCGCCCATGTGGGCGTGCACAGCATCAGCGATACGAGTGTTCCGATGATCGTTCTGATTCGCATGTGTCCCTCTCCGTGTGTGACCACGATACCAGCACAGCGACGGAACGGAAAGTAAAACACGCCCAGATGGGCGTGTTTGGGGTGCAGTGACAGGAGTTTGCGCACAAACCATGCGATGCGGGGTGAGATTCAGGGGCAGCCGGCTTGGTAGGCAGTGAGGAAGGCGGAGATATCGAAGAAGTTGAACATGCCATCGCTATTCATATCTGCACTCGGTTCAGCATCCATGAATGCCTTCAAGAACGCGCTGACATCGAAGAATGACAGATCACCATCTCCTGAAAAATCTGCGGCACAGACCGAAACGCTGATCGGATCGGCTGCGAATGCAACGCCTCCGGACCCACTCGCTGAGACATCGATCGCGATGTAGTACTCACCCGGCGTCAGATCAGAAGGAATAGTGATCGATTCTTCGATACTGATCGACTGCATGCCGCTGAGCGAAGGCAGTGGCAGAGATGCGATATACAGATCATCCGGATCCAGGGACTGGTCGGTTGAGAACACAACTGAGAAGTTGGTTGGCTCTGAAGCCGTGCAGCCATCATTTGATACATCGAAACTGACCGTGGCGGTATCACCCTGGCTGTATGCGGATGCATCGGTGCTCACATCTGCTGCCATCAGATCTGCGGCCAGGCAGAAGTCGTTGATGTGGATCGTGGTCGGCGTGAAAGCCATGTCGTTGAATCCGCCATCATCCTCAACATGAACACCGATGTAGTAATCGCCGGGAGGGACGCCATTGCTGGGGAGCATGACGGATTGCGTGACGGTGCGCTCTTCAAACGGGTCCAGTGAACTCAGAACCAGCCCATCCCACACGTATTCGTCATTGCCCAGAACTGGATCGCCCGAGAGTACGATCGTGAAATCTACGGAGTCAGTAGGTACTGATCCGAAGTTCTTTACCGTGAACTCTGTGTTGATCGATTCGGCCTGCTCATAGTCCGTCATATCGGTCGAGACGCCAGAAACCTGGATATCAACGCAAACAAAGAACTCGATTCTCGAACCCGTATGACCAGAGTCGTTGCTGCCATTTGTGTCCTCGGGCACATCAATCTCGGCATTCACATAATAGTCTTGACGGTTTACCGCGCCATTGATCTCAAGATTGTAGAGAATTGTCCGTACTTCCCCAGCGCATAGCGACGGCACCGTGAAGCTGCCGGCTGGATAATGCGCATCACCTGCATTTAACCCCAGGCTAAACACCACCTCACCTCGATCCGAACTACCCTGCCCAAGATTCTCAAATGTGACCTCACACTCAAATGTCTCTTCACAAAGGCCGACTTGGCTTTGCGCGACATCTACCGCCATCACAGCGATGTCTGGATTCTGCATTGGAGGGGTGTACTCGATAATCAATCGGGGTGGCGTATCCTCCCGCGATCTGAACAACTGGTAGTGTCCGGTTACGGCGGCATCAGGCTTAAAGAGCAGGCCATAGCTCTGATCCCCGTTATTCACGATGCCATCCACCCAGGTTTTCATCAGCCCACCATTGTCCAGGAGGCGGATGAAACTCGGGAAGCTGCCATCAAGAACAGTGTACACACCGAATGGTGTGTGCTGTGGTTGAGTAAAGAAAGTCACTCCATGCTCAGTCCAGTGACTATCTATGAAGCTAGCCTCCATAAAGATTGGAGAAGTCATCGAAGTTGGATTTTGATACAGATCAACCGCCACGGAGTGGATTGTGCTCCCTACGGGCACCATATCCGGCCCCACGAAATCCCAGCGAACAAGAGACCACCACTCGCCACCGGATTCACCGACGACGAGCGTGTTATCTGATCCATAGTTCTGATTGAAACTACTGGACTAGATTGCGCTATCGGCGGTCGCTTCTGCAACGTACGTTTGGGAATCTCCCGCATGCCCTTGAGCCGCAATGAATAAGACTGCCGCTATAGACTGAGTGGTGCCTAGTGTGATCTTCATATTGCCCTCTCGTTGTGAGTATTCATTTATCAAATGTGACTACTACTGGACTAACTACGACTGGACAATGAACTCATAGTGGGCGCATACAAAAAACCCACCGTTTCACGGTGGGTTGAATGGAATCTACTTAAAGTATCTACAACTCAGCCGTTCCAACCGGCCTTGAAGTTGTTCAGGGCGTCGACAACCTTCTTCTCGAGGTCGTCGCTGAGGGCCTTGGTCTCGTTGAGTTCGTCCCAGACGCCCTTGGCGCTGGTCTGGAAGTATTCGAGCATGGCCTTCTCGAACTCCTTGACCTTGTCGAGGGCGACGGTGTCAAGGAAGCCCTTCGTGCCGGCGTAGATCGAGATGATCTGGTCGGTCACGTGCTGCGGCACGTACTGGGGCTGCTTGAGCAGCTCGACCATGCGAGCACCGCGATCGAGCTGGGCCTGGGTGGCCTTGTCAAGATCGGTACCGAGCTGGGCGAATGCTTCGAGTTCGCGGTAGGCCGCGAGATCGAGTCGGAGCGAGCCGGCGATCTTCTTCATCGCCTTGACCTGTGCGGCACCACCCACGCGGGAGACCGAGATACCCACGTTAATCGCGGGGCGGACACCCGAGAAGAACAGCTCGGGCTCGAGGTAGATCTGGCCGTCGGTGATCGAGATCACGTTGGTCGGGATGTACGCCGAGACGTCGCCTTCCTGGGTCTCGATGACGGGCAGCGCGGTCAGCGAGCCGGCGCCGTTCTCGTCGGAGAGCTTGGTCGCGCGCTCGAGCAGGCGGCTGTGGAGGTAGAACACGTCGCCGGGGAATGCTTCACGGCCCGGGGGACGACGCAGCAGCAGCGAGAGCTGGCGGTAGGCGACGGCCTGCTTGGAGAGGTCGTCGTATACGCACAGGACGTGCTTGGGGTACTTGGCGCCGGTGGAGAGGGTCTTGCCCGCTTCCTTGCCCGACCACATGAAGTGCTCGCCCATCGCACACCCGGTGTAGGGTGCGATGTACTGCATCGGGGCGGGGTCAGAGGAGCCCGCGTTGACGACGATGGTGTAGTCCATCGCGCCCGCTTCCTTGAGGGTCTGGACGACGCCCGCGACGGTGGATTCCTTCTGGCCAACCGCGACGTAGACACAGACGACGGCGTCGTCGGTGCCCCAGTACTGCTTCTGGTTGATGATCGCGTCGATGGCGACCGCGGTCTTACCGGTCTTGCGGTCACCGATGATCAGCTCACGCTGGCCGCGACCGATGGGGATCATGGCGTCGATCGCCTTGATACCGGTCTGCAGCGGCTCGTGAACGGGCTGGCGGGCCGCGATGCCGGGCGCGATGATGTCGACGAGCGACGATTCTGTTGTGTTGATCGCGGCGCCGTCATCGAGCGGGCGGCCGAGCGGGTCAACGACGCGCCCGAGCAGTGCTTCACCGACGGGGACCGAGAGCAGGTCGCCGGTCGCCTTGACGGTGTCGCCCTCTTTCACCGAGAGGAAGTTGCCGTAGATAACGGCACCGACGGTGTCCTCTTCGAGGTTCATGACCTGGCCCATGACGGCGCCTTCGGAGGTCTCGAACTCGATGAGCTCACCGGCCATGGCCTTGGAGAGACCGTAGATTCGAGCGATACCGTCGCCGACCTCGACAACGCGCCCGACCTCGGAGATCTCGAGCTCGCTCGAGAACTGCTCAACTTCCTGCTTGATGACGCTGACGATCTCGTCGGTCTTGATCTTCACGGGGGTTCTCCTGCCTGGCCCGATTTTTTCCCGGGCGACGGGTTCGAGAAAATAGGTTTCGATTCACCCTCCAGAACACGCCCGTGCGTGCTCTTCGGGGGGATGGAAGGGTAGGACCACACCGAGCGGAAGTCTCGTGTGTCCGGGCGTTTGAAATTGTTTCTGGGCCCCACCGATCAGGGCTGAGACGGGTTTTCCACAGCGGGGTTCGGCTCGTCCTGTGGCAGACGCGTGATCTGTAATCCCACGGTCCGATCCGTGCTGATCACCCGGCATCCGGGCGGCAGGTTCACGATCTGTGCGGGTGCGGCTTGCACGCCCCGCTCCAGCTCCTCGAACGTGAGCGAGACGAGCGCCCGTGGGCGGACCGCGTCGGTCCTGAGCGCCTCGATGGCCTCGACCGGCCCCTCGACCATCACGCCGATCAGATCGCGGTCCGCGTCATCGAGCTCTACCCGCCATTTCCCGATCTCGGCCGGCGCGATGAGCACCTGAACGGGGAGCGCGTCGAGTTCCAGGCGCTGGGTGACACTCTTGAGCTCCAGCAGCACGTCGACCTGGGCGGGCTCGAGCGTCGTGGACCAGGTGCCCGGTGCGATGCCATCGATCTGAACGACCGCGCCCGGGAAGGTATCCAGGCGGCCGGGCGTGAGCTGATCGATCTGCTCCTGCGTCAGCGTGACCCTTGCGAACTCGTTCTCCACGGACGCGAACACGCTGCTGGGGCCCTGCATCCGCACGAGAGCCGGCTCGGCGCGTGGGGCGCCGTCGGTCTGCACGCCCTCGGGCAGGGACACCCGGACGGGGAACTCGCGCATTTCCAGCTCGTCCACCTCGATCTGCACCGTCTCGGGCGAGACGGTCTTGATGGTAACGCCGTGCATGTCGAGGTCCGGCGATCGGCGGAGCTCGGCCCGCAGGTCGATGACAAACAGGCCGGGGCGTGCGGGTATCTCCCGCCCGAGGCGGAGCTCGACCCGGCTCTGGAGCTGACGGATGAGGCGGTCGATGCCGGCGGTTGATCCCTCGAGCTCGAGTTCCACCGTGCGCGTGCGTGTTGCGCCGGGCGCCTGCCGTACAACGAGCTCGAGCACGCCGGACGGCTCCACGCTGGTGATGGCGAGCTGGGCCTCGATCGTGCGTGTACGGACCATGCGGGACTCCGCCAGGAGCCAGAGCATCGCCGCGATGAGCGTCACGATGATGACCGTGCGGATGCGCGCCAGGATGCCTCGCTGCTCATTCATGAGTCATCCTTCTTCCGCGCTGGCGCGTCGTCCGAATCTGAGGCCGAACGCATCAGCGATTGCTCGGGCACCGGCTCGTCGCCCATCTCGATGCGCGTGTCGTCCGCGAAGCCGGAGGGTACATCTTCCACGAGGCGTTCTTCGGATCGCTCGGCCGGCTGCTCAGGGGGTGGCTTATGCCCCAGATGATCGCGGATCAGCGCCTCGAGGGTTGAGGGCTCGATCGGGGTGCTCAGGAGCCCTCGCTCGGCGATCCGGATCGCGCCGGTTTCCTCTGAAACGACGATGACGAGCGCGTCGGTCTCCTTGGTGACACCGATCGCGGCGCGATGGCGAGATCCGAGAGACTGGTCATCGATATCCGTCGCGTTGGCCATCGGGAGCTGGACGCCGGCGCTGTGCACCTTGTCCCCCCGGATCACGACGGCGAGATCGTGCAGCGCCGAGCCCGGGTGGAAGATGGTCTGGATGAGCGCGGCGGTCAGGCTGGCGTTCAGGACCGTGCCGCCCTCGATCAGCGACTTGAGCCCCACGCTCCGCTCGATCACGACGATGGCGCCGAAGCGTGCCTTGGACAGGAAGATGCACGCGGGGGCCAGCTCTGCCGCGACCTTGTCCGCGCCCTGGTACGAGCCACGCATGAAGCCGGTCTCGCCCAGGCGGATGAGGGCCCGGCGGAGCTCGGGCTGGAAGATGACGACGAGCGCGATGGCGATGACCGCGAGGACGCGGTCGTAGAGGTACGCGATGCGTGCGAAGACGTCGTCGCCGAAGAGGCGGACCGAGAGGGTGCCGACGATGAGCACGAAGAGCAGGCCTTTGAGGGCTCGGGCGGCACGGGTCCCCTGCACGAAGCGCAGCCCGGCATAGACCACCAGCCAGATGACGAGGAACTCGATCGCGATCTCCCACCATGTGTAGGAGCCCAGTCTGCTCAGCAGGTCTTGGAAGCGATCAAACGAGCCCAATACGATTCCTTCCGCGTCGAGGCGTGATTCACAGCGCGTTGCGTATGGTTCTGATTCTAACCGCTCCCCCATCCGGGTGCGGGGTCTCTATCCTCATATATGCCCTTTGAGATCACGAAGATCGAGACTACACCCAACCCGCGTGCCCGGAAGCTGATCGTGGACCCCGCGCCGGGCTCGATCCGCTCCTACTTCAAGGCCGACGATGCGCAGGGCGACCCGATGGGCGAGGCGCTCTTCAGGGTCGCTGGCGTGACCAACGTGCTGATCCATACCGGGTTCATCTCTGTGTGCATCGGGCCCGAGACGGACTGGAAGCCGACCATCGCCAGCATCCGCGCTGCGCTGCGGGAAGTGCCCACCCCATGACGACCAAGCCCGATGACGCCGCGCTGACCCGCGCCCTTGAGGTGTGGTTCCGAGCCAGCGCCCGCGATCTGCCCTGGCGCACCGACTACCGCGACCCCTACCGCTCGCTGGTGAGCGAGCTGATGCTCCAGCAGACGCAGGTGTCCCGGGTGCTCGAGAAGTTCGGGGCGTTCCTTGAGCGCTTCCCCACGGTCGAGGCGTTGGCCTCCGCGCCCGAGGACGAGGTGCTGGCCGCGTGGTCCGGGCTGGGCTACTACCGGCGTGCCCGCCTGCTCCACGCCTGCGCGAAGGCGGTCGTCGAGCAACACGCCGGCAAGGTGCCCGAGTCGGTAGAAGAACTGCTCGAACTGCCGGGCATCGGACGCTACACCGCCGGGGCGATCGCCTCGATGGTCTTCGGGCAGCGGGCCCCGATCGTGGACGGCAACGTCACGCGGGTGCTGCTGCGCGTCCACAACAAGCCCGTGCCGCAGGCGGAGAGGGCGACGGTCGATTGGGCGTGGCAGCGGGCCGAGGAGCTGGTGAACGCGTGCGACGACCCGGCGGTCTTCAACGAGGCGACGATGGAGCTGGGGGCGACGGTGTGCGTGCCCAAGGGCCCCAGGTGCCTGCAATGCCCGATCAGTGATCGGTGCGGGGCGCTCGCGGCAGGCACGACCGAGTCGATCCCGCTCCCCAAGCCCAAAGCGAAGCAGAAGCACCTCTACTGCGCCAGCGTGGTGGTCCGGGATGGCGACACGCTGCACCTCGAGCAGCGCCCCAGCAGCGGCATGTGGGCCGGGATGTACCAGCTACCCACGCTGGAACGCGACGATCGTGCGCACAAACCGGGCGATCTGAATGCCGCGGGCATCACGGACGCCGAGCACATCGACTCGTTCACCCACATCACGACGCACCGGATCGTCGAGTTCGCGGTCTACCGGGCCCCGCGGCCCGCGCGAACGCCCGAGAACTGGGCCAAACACGCGATCGGATCGCTCGATCGGCTCGCGATCTCCAACGCCCAGGTGAAGGCGCTGCGGATCGCGGGTATTCTTGAGTCGTGAAGATCGCCATCGTCATCCCGGTCTACAACGAGCAGACGCTGCTGCCGGTCCTGTTCGACCGCCTCGTCAGCACCCCCCCACCGACGCTGCCGGACGGGTCCGCGTGCGAGCGGGTGATCTACCTCGTGGACGACGGATCTGAGGACGACTCGCCCGAGATCATCGACGAACTGGCCCAGCGCGACGACACCACCGCGATCCACCAGCCCCACAACCAGGGCAAGGGGGCGGCGTTGGCCGCCGGGATCGCCAAGGCGCTCGAAGACGACGCCGACGCGATCATCATTCAGGACGCGGACCTCGAGTACGACCCGCGCGAGCACGACGCCGTCCTCGCCCCGATCCTCGACGGGCGGGCCGACGCCGTCATCGGGACGCGCTTCCTCGGGCAGACCCACCGCGTGCTCTACTACTGGCACTCGATCGCCAACCGGATCATCACGCTCACCAGCAACATGATGAGCAACCTGAACCTCACCGACATCGAGTGCGGCTTCAAGGCCTTCACCCGCGACGCGATCAAGGACATCACCATCACCGAAAAACGCTTCGGCGTCGAGCCCGAGCTGATCGCCAAGCTCGCCAGGATCAAGCTCCCCGACGAGCAGGGCGTGCGCCGCATCCCGCTGAGCATCTACGAGGTCCCGATCTCCTATGCGGGTCGGACCTATGAAGAGGGCAAGAAGATCGGTTGGAAAGACGGCGTCGAGGCGATCTGGTGCATCATCAAGCACAACCTCGGTTAATCAATCGCTCGGCACCTCGATCGGGCCCTTCCCGCCCTTGCGGCGGATCCAGTTGATCGACCGATGCACCGCTCTCCGCTGGACGAGCTTGCGTTCGAGCCAGAACTTGCCGGGGAAGTTGATCAGCGAGAGCCCGATCAGGATCGAGAGGAGCCCCTGGCCCGGGAGCACGAGCATGGCGATGCCGCCAAGCAGCAGCATGCAGCCCAGCGCGTTCTTGAGCACGATCAGGACCACGCGCACGACGGGGTGCGATTGGCCGAACATCGTTGGCTTGCGTTCATCTCGGACAAAGTAATCGCTTGGCAGGCGCACGAGCATCCAGGGCACGGCGATCAACGTCCCCACAAAGGTTACAACCGACACCCCAATCAGGATCGCGATGAGTTGTTCGTTGATCTCGGGCATGGTTCTCCGCTTCTGCCTCCTCCTCCGCCCTTGCGTACATTCTTGCCCCTCCCCGCGCCCCGCGGGGAGGTGGTCCGCCGCAGGCGGATCGGAGGGGTCTTCAGCGAAGACCGTGTTTCGAGTAAGACCCCTCCGTCTCGCTCCGCTCGACACCTCCCCGCGGGGCGCGGGGAGGGACAGATGTGAGGATGTCTGTTTATCCGATCACGCGAGTGAATCTTTCGAGCAGGGCGTCGAGTTCGCCCTCGCTCGGGGCGTTGAGGGTGACGTGCCCGATCTTTCGCCCGGGGCGGGGGGCTTTGCCGTACATGTGAACGTGGGCCTCGGGCATGGACTCGAGCGCGCCCTTGCGGGGCTCGTCGCCGATGATGTTGACCATCGCGCTGTGACCGATCGGGTCCGATGAACCCAGGCCCATCCCCATCACGGCCCGCATGTGGTTCTCGAACTGGCTGGTCTGCGCACCCTCGATCGTCCAGTGCCCTGTGTTGTGCACGCGCGGGGCGATCTCGTTGGCGACGAGTGTCGCGTCCGCGCCGGTGCCGATCTGGAAGAACTCGACGGCGATCGTGCCGACGTACTCGAACCGGTTGAGGATCTGACGGGCCGCGTGCTGGGCCTGCTCGATCAGGTGCTCGCTGACATCCCGCGCGGGTGCCTTGGACACGCGCAAAATACCCCCGCGGTGGACGTTGGCGCTGATCGGGTAGTAGGCGATATCCCCGCCGAGCGAGCGGGTCGCGACGATGGAGAGCTCGCGTTCGAACTCCACGAACTGGTCCAGGATCGCGGGGACCGATCCGATCGACTCGAACGCGTCCGCGGCGGTGGACGCGTCGTTGATCAGCGCCTGGCCCTTGCCGTCGTACCCGAGGGTGCGGGCCTTGAGGATCGCGGGGGTGCCGAGCTCTTCGAGCGCAGCGTGCAACGAGTCGACATCGTCCACCGCGCGGTAGCTGGGGATCGCGATGTCGAGGTCGCAGAACATCGTCCGCTCGACGTGGCGGTCCTGGGCGTAGCCGAGCGCGTCGGGGTTGGGATGGATGGGCTTGAGCGGGGCGATGACCTCGCCGGCGGCCGCGGGCACGTTCTCGAACTCGTAGGTCACCACCTCGGAGCACTCGGCGAGCTGTTTGAGGGCGTCGGGATCGTCGTACTCGCCCACGATCTGCTCGCACACGGCGCTGGCGCAGCACGTCTCGTTCGGGTCGAGCACGGTGCAGCGCACGCCGAGCCTCTGGACGGATTGGGCGAGCATCAGCGCGAGCTGGCCGCCGCCGATGATCCCGACACGCTCGACCGGGGCGAGGGGCTGGCTCATGCCTGCTCCCGCGGGTCGGGGTGGTCGAGCACGCCCTGGGTCTGCTCCGCGCGGAACTGCTCAAGCTTCTCCGCGAGCTGGGGGTGCTTGTTGGCGACGATCGAAGCCGCGAGCAGCCCGGCGTTCTTGGCCCCCGCCTTGCCGATCGCGACGGTGGCGACGGGGATGCCCGCGGGCATCTGCACGATCGAGAGCAGCGAGTCCATGCCCTTGAGGGCCTTGCTCATCACGGGCACCCCGATCACGGGGATGGTGGTCATCGACGCGACCATGCCCGGCAGGTGGGCCGCCCCGCCCGCGCCGGCGATGATGACCTCGATGCCTCGTGATTTGGCCTCTTTCGCGTGTGAAACGAGCAGATCAGGCGTCCGATGGGCCGAGACGACCCTCACCTCGTGGGCCACGCCCAGCTCGTCAAGAGCCGCTGCGGCGTGCTCCATGACATCCGGCCAGTCCGATTTCGATCCCATGATCACGCTGACGAGTGGGTTGCTCATGGGGGATCGTATCCCCTGTCGCGCTCCCGCGTCCTGAGCGTCAATAGTTGAAAGACACCCCGAACACCAGCGAGCCGAAGGTCTGCCCGTTGGGCTGGGATTCGAAAGTTTCGGTCTGGAAGTTCTGTGCCCAGCCGGCGTACATGCTCCCGTAGCGAGCGACGAGCCCGAGTGTCGCCATCGCGACAAAGGGCTCGGAGTCGGTCGAGCGGGAGTCCGCGAACGTATTGCCGTCGAGGAACATGTCGTGGGCGACGCCCTCGATCCCGACGGTGGTGTAGAGGTACATGGAGAAATCGCCCTCGCCCCAGGCGGCCGCGTACTGCGTGTGGTCCTTGTGGCCGAGGAATGTCGCGGGGCCGAAATCGTTGGGCAGGTTGTAACCGGCCCGCAGGGTCATCCTTGTTCGTGCCTTGACGGCGACGTTGCCGACCTCGAAACCAAGCGCGGGGAGCATCTCCATCTCGATGCCGAAGACCTCGGCTTTTTCGGAGCGCCAGGTCCGCTCGTAGTTGAAGTTGATCGCCATCTCGTTGGCCAGCTGGGTGTCCCACCCTTCCGGGTCGTCCTGGCCGGGGTAGAGGCGGTGGATGAACTCCTGCATGTTCTGGGCACCGGACCAATCGCCCACGACGCCCAGATCGAGCCCGAAGTGATCGTGCTTGCTGTCGTCGGCTCGCTGGAACGAGAAGGCGAAGTAGAGATAGCCGCCGTACGGGTGGTCGTTGGCCGGCGGGTTGGTCTGGGTGATGAACTCGCTGGTGTAGATCCGCTGCTTGAGGGCGAGCCCGAAGCCGAATCGCGGGTCGTCCCACTCACCCGCCGGCGCCAGGCGGTCCCTGAGCGAGCTGGGGAGGTTGGGATCGAAGGAGACCTCGATGCCCAGGCCGTTGGTGTAGTAGCGGTCGGTATTGTCGATCAGGTTGACGAAGGTGCCATCGTTGTCCCAGTAGAGCGTGGCGTCGCGGAGGCGCAGGTCACGCGGCGACCACGATTCCTGCTCTTCGAGCGTGGCGGCAACCCGCTCGCCCTCCTGTGTGTCGGCGTCCTGCGCGTGTGTCAGCGGGGCCAGGAGCATGGCGGTGAGGGCGATCGTCGTCCATGAGCGCATCTTCATGCACCCACGATATCGACAACCGGCGGGCTTGGCGCGCCCACCGGCTGGATCTCTCTCCACTTCCCTGTGGGCTCGTTCTGTGCAGATCGCATTCAGCGGTGCCGGCGATCCGCCAGCAGCCCCATGCCCGCGAACACAAGCAGACCCGAGGGCGTCGGGATGGGCGCCGTGGTGATGACGAGCTTGGGGACCGGGAAGCCCGTGGGCGTGCTGTCCACGACGACATCGGTCAGGCCGAAGACGAACTCGAACATCGCGTCCGGCTCCGGGTCGTACGTCGCCAGGGCCCCCGAGATCATAAAGGTCTCGTCGAGCATCATGGCATCGAACGCGTCGGCGATGGCGTCCGGGCTCAGTACGATCTCGACCGGCCCGGGCAGGGGCCCGTCCATATCAAAGACCGCATCGCCGTAGAACGCGCCCGTGCCGAAGGAATCGAAGATATCGATCGCGGGGATCATGGCCGCGTCGGGGTCGGCGATCTCGTCATAGGCGAAGCTCGTTGAGGTGAACTCGACGACCTCCATGCCGCCGGTCATGTTCGCGATGGTGCCACCGAACACGTTCTCGAGCACGAGCGACATCGAGACGATCTCCTCGCCGTCGGGGATGGCGCCGCTGAGATCGAACGCGAAGAACGACCGGCGTTCGGGCGTGGTGAAGCCGGAGACGGTCGAGTGCCCCATGAAGTAGTTCTGGAACGACATGTCGTTGTCTGGGGTGGCGGTCGGCATGCCCATCCCGTCGAGCCCGTAGAACCCTCCGGTGTGGAACGTATCGACTTCGATGACGCCAGCGTGCGCTGCGCCCGCAAGGAGTGCGAGTGCGCCGGTCACGGCCCATGCGTGTGTGCGTCTCATGCTTTGCCCTCTCTGAGAATCGCGTTTCACTTTCAGTAGACTCCGAGTCTACTTCTTCGAGCGATCATCACCAAGGGAATTGATGGAGCACACACGAGCCTTGCGGGGTGTTCGTGCGATCAGAGTGCGAACAAAGCGGTTTCGTTTAGTAGAGGATGCGGATATCGCCGTCGCGATCGGCCCGCTGCTCGTCGCTGAGGGCGTCCCACTCGTCGAGGGCGAACCATTTGTACGCGGGGTTCACGGTGCTCGTCTCGGCTCGCTTGATCCGCCCGCCGTCGTCATCGCGATCGACGCCCAGGGCCCACAAGCGCGGCTGGTTGTTGACCAGCGCGTAGCGGAGCGGCTCGCCTGAGTAGTAATCGATCGCGGGGATCGGGAGGACCCCGGGGTCGATCATGCTCAGTGCCAGCGGCCATTCGCCGTGGCGGGCGCGGTGGCGGTAGATCGAGAGGGCGGCGATCTGGTTGGCGGTCTTGTAGTTTTCGCGATGAAAGAACCCAAGCTGCAAACGCCATATTGCCACGTCGACGTAGACCGTTAGAAACCGGTTCGCATCCCGCCCGCTCAGGTGCGTTCGCATCGCGTTGGAGAGCGCCGGCTCGCGTTGGGTCACCGGGCTCGCGCCGAAATCACGGAGCATGGCATCGACCATGCGCGAATGCACGGAGACCTGATCGCTGAGCTTCGCGAGCGGGATATCGGAATCCGGATCTGGCGAATCGAAGGCGTCGAGGTGGTCGCCGAACAAGCCACCGCCTTTGACGACACCCGCATGACTCAGAAACAGCTCACGCAGTTCTCTATTCGTTCGCGCGAAATCCAAGCTCTCAAACTGCAACCGCCAATCGGCACGTGGAATACGATGCTCGAACCGCCAGACTTCATCGAAGTTCGTTGCGAGGTCGAGGATGAGCAGCTCCTGCAATCGAGCGAGTTGCTCATCGGTGAACAGATTGGCGTCATACTGAACCGACAAGAAGATCGCTTCCCTGAGCGAGGATCGGACAGCGATCTCGGTGAGATAGCCGAGTTCGGTCGGGAGCTCAAGCGTAAACGCGCACATCCGAGAAGCGGCCTCGAACCGCTCAATCGCGATTTCTTGACGCCCCTCGAACGCGTGGTACACCGCGTCGGAGATCAGATATCGCACCGCGGTGCGGATCGGTGAGTTCGTGTTCAGGTCGTGCTGCTCAAACCAAAAGCTCGGGAGGTACGGGAGGTCCTCATCCAGCTCGGGATCGTCCTCGAGCGTCGGGATCGGTGCCGCAAAGAAGGGTCGCTTCGCGATACGCGTCAGCTCATCGAACTCAGGCGCGTACGCGCCGAGTACCTCATCGCGATAGTCCCAGTATTCGTTCCAGGGTCGGCTTACGCTGAGCACATCAACCGCATGAGCCCCAGTCTCCGGGTTCACATAGTCGAGCCGGTCATCACGCATGCCTTCGAGGATCTGCGTGAGCGGCTCATACACAGATTCATCCTCTGGCAGCGCCTCCGCCCACCCGTTCCACTCATCCCGGAACGCCTCGAACGACTCCCCCTCGTCCCAGACCGGCTGCGCACAAACAACCCCGCCGCCCAGCAGCAACGGGGTCACGAATAGACAGATCAATCGGTTCATTCCACACATTCTATGGGCGAGCGGGCGATCGGATTTCAGCCCTCGTCCTTCTCCGCCAGCTTCGAGGTCTGAAAGTCGCGGCTCCGGTATGTAAAGTGAATTCGCTGGGGAAGGGCAATCGAGCTTTGCACGTCTTCATGCTTTCCAACACCGAACACTTCCGACCAGCTTTCCGCAGTTCTCTCAGCCACTTCTGTATCTGAATCGAGTGCAAGCAAACAGGCCCTTGACGATCCGTTTCGAAATTCAATACGAAGCCATACCCCACTGGTTCTTTGCTTTAGTTTCTGTGCGCCTGTGTTCACCCTCATGTACGTTGGGAAGATATCGATCTCTACCTGATTGCGGAGTATGCGCGCATTACACTCAGACAACTTGCACATCGGACGTGAGCCGGATATCCACCACAACTCACCTTCATGCTGTTTCAGGGACAATCGGTTCCGGGGCAGTGAGTAGAACACGATCCCTACAACAGCTACGAGCACCGCAAGGATCATGCTGAAGGCAAGATAGGACTGGCCGATCGCTCCTGATGCGTATGCACGCCCAACCGAAAGTATGAGCAAGAGAATCATGACCAACGACAGCCATGCCATAAATCTTGAGATGAAGTAGAACGAGTCGTAAGGCTCAGAATAGAGAACAGTATCCGGCCAGCTATCCGGCTTCGGCAGCCCAACGGTCCTGTACTTTTGCCCAAGTGCGATCAACCCTCATCCTTCTCCGCCAGCTTCGCCACCACCGACAGATCCTCCAGCGTCGTCACGTCCTGCGTGATCTCCGTCTCGCCCGCGGCGATCGAGCGCAGCAGGCGGCGCATGATCTTGCCCGAGCGCGTTTTGGGCAGCGCGGCCGTAAACCGGATCATGTCGGGCTTGGCGATCGCGCCGATCTCTTCGCCCACGTGCGCCCGCAGGGCCGCGATCAGCTCCTCGCTCGCCTCGAAACCCGGGGCGGGTGTCACGAACGCCGCGATGCCGGTGCCCTTGATGTCATGCGGCATGCCGACCACGGCGGCCTCCACCACGCTCTCGTGCGACACCAGCGCGCTCTCGACCTCCATCGTGCCCATGCGGTGCCCCGAGACGTTGATCACATCGTCGATGCGCCCCATGATCCAGAAGTTGCCGTTCGCGTCGCGCCGGGCGCCGTCGCCGGCGGTGTAGACGGGCTCGCCGTCGATCTTCACCGTGCTCCAGTAGGTGTCGATGAAACGGTCGCGGTCACCGTGCACGCCGCGGAGCATGCCGGGCCAGGGCTTGCGGATCACCATCAGCCCGCCGGTGTTGGCAGGCTGCTCCTCGCCGTCGGTGTTCACAACGCCCGCGTCGATCCCAAACGCCGGGTGCGTGCAACTGCCCGGAGTGGTCGGCGTCGCGCCGGGCAGGGGTGTGATCACGTGCCCGCCGGTCTCGGTCTGCCAGTAGGTATCGACGATGGGGCACACGCCGCGCCCGATCTTGTCGCGGTACCACATCCACGCCTCGGGATTGATCGGCTCTCCCACCGTGCCCAATACCTGCAAGCTGCTCAGGTCCGCCTTGGCGGGGTGCTCGTCGCCCCACTTCATGAACGCGCGGATCGCGGTGGGCGCGGTGTAGAACTGCGTCACCTTGTGTCGATCGCACATCTGCCAGAAGCGATCGCAGCTGGGATAATCCGGGCCGCCCTCGTACATGACCGTCGGCACGCGGTTGGGCAGGACGCCGTACACGATATACGAGTGCCCGGTGATCCAGCCGCAGTCGGCCGTGCACCAGAAGACCTGGTTCTCGCCGCCCTGATCGTCGGGGATCAGGTTGAAGCTGTACTTGCTGGTCAGGTATGTGTAGACCATGTACCCCGCGTTGGTATGAACGATCCCCTTGGGCTTGCCGGTCGAGCCCGAGGTGTAGAGCAGGAACAGCATGTCCTCGCTGTCCAGCTCCTCGCACGGGCAGTCGGCCGAGGACTTGCCCATCTCCTCATCCCAGCAGCGGTCCAGCTCGTCCCACTTGATGTCGTTGTGGCATCGCCCGAAGCACAGCACGTGCTCGACGGGCTGCTTGCCCGACTCCTTCATGATCTTGATCGCCTCGTCGACGTTGTCCTTGAGCGGCACGACCTTGCCACGCCGCCACGAGCCGTCGCAGGTGATGATCATCCTGGAGTCCGCGTCCTGCACGCGGTCGGTGATCGCCTGCGCAGAGAAGCCGCCGAAGATCACCGAGTGCGGCGCGCCGATGCGGGCGCAGGCGAGCATGGCGATCGCCAGCTCGGGGACCATGCCCATGTAGATGGTCACGACATCGCCCTTGCCGATGCCGTTGCTCTTAAGCACGTTGGCGAGCTTGGAAACCTCGGCCTGCAGCTCCTTGTAGGTGATCCGCCGCACATCAACGGGCGCCCCTGACTCATCGACCGGCTCGCCCTCCCAGATGATCGCGATGTCGTCGCCGTGGCCCGATTCGACCTGGCGGTCGACGCAGTTGTAGCAGACGTTGGTGGTGCCGCCCACGAACCACTTGGCGTCGGGGGCGTTCCACTCGAGGACCTGGTCCCACTTCTTGAACCAGTGCAGCTCCTCGGCGATGGTGGCCCAGAACGACTCCGGGTCCGCGATCGACTGGTCGTACATCGTCTTGTACTCATCGAAGGATTCGACCAGCCACTTCGAAGCACCGACCTCGCCGGCCTTGGGGGGCTGGAACACCCGGTCCTCGTGGAGGGTGGATTCGATGCCCTGGGACGTGTTGTCGCTGCTCATTGGGCGAACTCCTCAATCAGGATGAAACTGCTTGCCATAGCGGGAGTCCCATTCTACAAAGAACGCCATTCCGTACAACTGAGTACGAAATGTTCCTGCCCGACAAGATCCGCTGAGACGGGTTGTGCGTGGTGGTCGGAGCGTGTATGCTGCGATTATGAAAGTGCTTTCCTTGAACAGAATCCACGTTTTCACGCTCATCACCCTGACCCTGCTGGTGCCCCAAGCCCTTGGGCAGGAAGGGGTTGCGACAGAATCCGTGGCACAACTGCCCGCTGCCACCCCGAACGGGGCCGGCGCGTACGAGATCGCCAACAACCTCTGGCTGATCATCGCGACCTCGCTGGTGTTCATCATGCACCTGGGCTTCGCCTGCCTCGAGACCGGGCTGACACGGGCCAAGAACACGGTGAACATCCTCTTCAAGAACGTCGCGATCGTGGGGATCGGGATCCTGACCTACGCGTTGGTCGGCTTCAACCTCATGTACCCCGGCGAGGACTTTGCCGGGGCGTGGTTCGGGTTCGGCGGGCTGGGGATCGCGCCGCCCGAGGGCTACGACCCCGCGACCTACGCCGACGGGGCGTACACCTACTGGACGGAGTTCCTCTTCCAGGGCATGTTCGCGGCCACCGCGGCGACGATCGTCTCTGGCGCGGTCGCGGAGCGCATCAAGCTCGGCCCGTTCCTTGTGTTCAGCGCGGTGTACGTCGCGTTGATCTACCCCATCGTGGGCATGTGGCACTGGGGCGGGGGCTGGCTGGCCGCGAAGGGATTTCACGATTTCGCGGGCTCGACGATCGTGCACTCCGTGGGCGGCTGGGGGGCGCTGGCGGGCGTGCTGGTGCTTGGGCCGCGCATCGGCAAGTACGTGAAGGGCGGCGACGGCAAGACGGTCGTTCGGCCGTACATGGGGCACTCGATGCCGCTGGCGGCGATCGGCGTGTTCCTGCTGTGGTTCGGGTGGTTCGGGTTCAACGGCGGCTCGGTGCTCAGCGCGGACCCGGAATCGATCAGCTACGTGCTCGTCACCACCACGCTGGCCGCGGCGGCGGGGATCTTCGGCGCGATGTTCACCAGCTGGGTCGTGCAGAAGGAGCCCGACCTGTCGATGATTCTCAACGGGATCCTCGCGGGGCTGGTGGGGATCACGGCCGGCGCGGACGTCGTGGGCGTTATGGACGCGGTCGTCATCGGGCTGATCGCGGGCGTGCTCGTCGTGCTCTCGGTCGTGGCGCTGGACCGGGCCCGCGTGGACGACCCGGTCGGCGCGATCTCGGTCCACCTGGTGTGCGGCATCTGGGGCACGCTGGCCGTCGGGCTGTTCGCGGCGGACAAGAGCTTCGCGACGCAGCTGCTCGGCGTGAGCGTGATCGGCGCTGCGTGCTTCCCCGCGGCGCTGCTGATCTTCGCGGCCCTGCGATACACCATCGGGATCCGCGTGTCGCGGACGGACGAGCTGCGCGGGCTGGATATCTCGGAGCACGGCATGGAAGCGTACACCGGGTTCCAGATCTTCACGGTGCAGTGAGCAGAGCGAGACGACAGCACCCCAAACAGAAGGACTCACCATGTACATGGTCATCGCGTACATCCGACCCGAGAAGCTCTCCGACGTGAAGAAGGCGCTCATCAATAAAGAGGTCTTCAAGATGTCGATCACCAACGCGCTGGGCGCGGGCGACGAGGAGGTCTACCACGAGCGCTACCGCGGCGCGGACGTGGAGATCGACCTGCTCAAGCGTGTCCGCCTCGAAATCGCGGTCAACGAGTCGTTCATCCAGAAGACGGTGGACGCGATCCTCGAGGGCGGTCGCACCGGCGAGGACGGGGACGGCAAGGTCTTCGTCCTGCCCATGACCCAGTGCTACCAGATCCGCACGGGCAAGAAGGGGCCGCACGCGATCGGGTGATTACTCATCGCTCAGTTCTGCACGCTCGCGCGCTTCGATCTCGGCGTACTCCTGACGCAGCGCCTTCATCAGCGAGACGCACGCGAGGATCAGGATGATGGTGAAGGGCAGGGCCACGGTGATCGAGGCCGCCTGCAGCGCCACGAGCCCGCCCGCGAGCAGCAGCGCCGACGCGACGAGGCCCTCGGTCACCGCCCAGAACAGGCGCGTCCCGACGGGCGGGTCGGGGTTGCCGCCCGAAGCGATGATGTCGATGACCATCGACGCGGAGTCGGACGAGGTGACGAAGAAGAGCACGATGCAGAGCGTGGCGATGGCGACGGCGATCGTCACCAACGCGGTGGACTCGAAAAGACTGTCGATGAGCGTGAAGAGCACCGTGGGCAGGCGATCCAGCCGCTGGGTGTGGTCGTCGGTGAGCACCGGCGCGGAGAGGTACTCCACGGGTGTGAGCGCCTCCTCGCTTGACGCGTACGCGCCGCTGAAGACGCCCGCCTCGGGCGGCTGGTAGGGCTCGCCGGAGTCGGTCGTCACGATCGCGCCGTCGTCGATGGTGACGCGGGTCTCGGTGCGCTGCTCGATGTAGACGCCCTCGCGCTGGGCCTGGGCGTACTCGCCGCCGTTGGGCCCGACGAGCGTGCCGTCCTCGCTGAGGTCGAAGAAGCCGCTTGGCCCCTTCTCGAGGACCGGGTAGACCGGGAGCGATTCGTCGGGGTCGATCAGCGCCGCCTGCGGCGCGTTGTCGTCGGCGAGGGCGGACTGGTATGCCTGGGTCGCGTCGATGTGGTCGTTGTGGACTCGCAGCGTCGAGGTGCCGAACGCGGTGAGCCACACGATGCCGACGGCTGTGGGCACGAGCAGGACGCCGATGACGAACTCGCGGATTGTCCGCCCGCGCGAGACGCGCGCGATGAACATGCCCACGAAGGGTGACCACGAGATCCACCATGCCCAGTAGAACACGGTCCAGCCGTTGAGCCAGTCGCGTCCCTCGGCGTCGAAGGCCCCGGTGCGGAAGGCGTTGAAGGGGAGGATCTGCAGGTACGCGCCGGTGTTCTCGATCGCCGAGCCGAAGAACGGGATCAGGCCCCCACCGATGATGACAAGGAGCAGCAGCAGGCCCGCGAGGAACATGTTGGTCTCGCTGAGGCGGCGGATGCCGGTGTGAAGACCCAGGACGACCGAGACGGTTGCCACGGCGGTGATCATCGCGATCAGCGCGATCTGCGTCGGGGTGTCGATCCCGATCCCGAAGAGCTGGGCGAGCCCGGCGTTGACCTGCTGGGCGCCGATGCCGAGCGAGGTGGCGACGCCGGTGAGCGTCGCGATGATCGCGAGCACGTCGATCACGTCGCCGGTGAAACCCCAGACCCGATCGCCCAGCAGCGGGTGCAAGAGCGAGCGGAAGCTCAGGGGCATCTGACGATTGAACCCGAAGTACGCGAGTGCCAGCCCGACGACCGCGTAGAGCGCCCAGGGGTGCAGCCCCCAATGGAAGATGGTGACGGCCATGGCGATACGTGACTTGTCCAGCCCGTCCGCGAGCCCGGGCGGGGTCGAGTTGTAGTGGTAGACGGGCTCGGCGACGCTCCAGAAGAGCAGCCCGATCCCCATGCCGGCGCTGAAGAGCATCGCGAACCACGCCAGGCGGGAGAACTCCGGCTGCTCATCGGGCCGGCCGAGCTTCACGTGCCCCGCCTTCCCGAAGGCGAGCACAACCGCGAAGATGAGAAAGCCGGTCATCGCGGCGACGTAGAGCCACCCGAATCGGCTCCCGACCCAGTCGCGGAGTTCGACGAAAAAGTCCTGCACCTGCTGGCCGGGGAAGAGGAATGTGCTGAGCACGAGCGCGATGACGGTCAGCGCCCCGAGCGGGAACACGACCGGGTGCATCTCGAAGTGCTTGCCGAACGAAACACTCGGCAGTTCGATGTCGCTGTGGTGCTCGGGCTCGCTCATGCCTGAACGGGCTTCTGGAAGAGGAAGATGCCCCATGCGAGCCATCCCGCCTCGCCCCCTTCGACCCACCGGGAGAGCCCGTCCTTCATGCGCTCGAGGTACGCCTCTGAGATGTCCGGGACGAGCTTGTCGTGCATCTCAAGGGTCATTTCACGAACGCGCCCGTAGTGATTCACGAGCTGGTGGGTCATGTCCTCGTACCCGAGGTTCTCCCAGCCGAGCGACTCGGCCCGGTCCTTGTAGAAGCCAGGGGAACCCAGGTCGGGCAGGTGGATGCGCTGGAGGATGGGGTCGAGCACGCCGTCGGGGCAGGAGTCGGACCGCATGGGGTCGGTGAAGATGAAGCGGCCGCCCGGCTTGAGCACGCGGTCAACCTCGCTGAGCACCTGCGCACGATCACCGGAGTGGAGGATGGCGTCCTGACACCAGACGACATCGATCGAGGCGTCGGGGATGTCCATGCGCTCGAAGTTGCCGTCGATGATCTCGATCTGATCGCCCAGCCCCGCGTCCCGGCTGAGCTTGCGGTTGCGCTCGTTCTCCGCCTCCGAGAGGTTGACACAGGTGACCATGCAGCCGAACCGCTTGGCGATCTTGCGTGCGGCGCCGCCGTAGCCCGAGCCGATGTCCAGCACGTGGGCATCCTTATGGATCGACACGAGCCGCCTGAGCATGTGCTCCACGGTGCGTTCGCTCGCCTCGCGGATGCGCTCGTCGTCTGCCTCGTAGATCCCGATATGGATATCCTCGCCGCCCCACACCCGCTCGTAGAAGCGGTCGGCATCGTCGCTGTTGTAGTAGTCTCTCGCGATCTGGGTCGCTTCGTCGTAGCTGGTGGTCATCCGTTGCCTCCCTGGATCTCGGGAAGACTGTCGTAGGACTTCTCCGCGATGTGCACGTAGAAGTCCGGGTCTTCCTCCCTGAATGTCTCCTTGAAGTCCGCGACGGTGGTGATGTTCTGGAAGCCCACCTCGTTCATGATGCGCCGGGTGTAATCGACCCGGAGCGGGAACATGTTCAGGTGGTACTCCGAGCCGTCCTCGAAGCTGTACTTGAACCGGCAGAGCCCCTCGTCGACGTGCTCGGGCTCGGCGGTCACCTGATCGCCGCAGTAGTAGTACTTGTGCTTCGAGCTGAAGCCGTTGTCGAGGATGCCGTCGTAGTTGCGCTGATCAAGGATCAGGAAGCCGTCGTGCTTCAGGGCGGCGTAGAACTCCGCGAGCGTCTTACGCCGGTCTCGTTCGCTGAAGAGGTGCGTGAACGAGTTCCCGAGGCAGATGACCGCGTCGAAGCGCCCGAGCACGTCGCGGTTGAGCCAGCGCCAGTCGGCGTGGCGTGTTCGCAGCACGTGGCCGCGTCGGCGTCCGTTCTCGAAGGCCTTGGCGAGCATGTAGGGGCTGCCGTCCACGCTCACCACATCGAAGCCCGCCTCGATCAGGCGGATCGAATGGAAGCCGGTGCCCGTGGCGACATCGAGGACGCGCTTCGCGCCGCGTTTGCGGAGTTCCTCGATGAAGAACGACCCCTCGGACTTGGCCCGCTGATCCCAGTCGATGAGGTTGTCCCACTTCTCCACGAACCCGCGCACGTACTCGTCGGTGTATTTGTTCGTGTCGCGCACCTGGCTGGGGTCGGCGCCGTAGTCCTGCTCCTTGTACTCAAGGAGCGACTCTTGGTTGTTGGTCTTTGTCATGTCGTCGATCTTGGCTTGTAAACAGAACTCTGGGTGTATGTCGTCAGCTGTATGATGTGTACAAAGTGAGCGCTCGCACGCCCATAAAGAGACTATGGGCTCGGCCGCTCAGGAACAAACCAGAACTGGGGATTCCTGCAGACTCCGCGCCCACACAAGGCTCTTGACGCGTGCTGAACACGAAACAGCGCAAGAAAAACGGCATGCGACAGAGCGCACGCCGATTAAAGGGCAAACACATCGCAAACTCGCTGCATCGCAATCGGTGTGAATGGATTAGAAGATGGCCTGCATCTGGGCGCGGAACACGAACTGCGCGTTTGCGCCCGCGTCGTCGCCCTGCCAGCCGCGTCCGCCGCCGCCCCAGGCACCGCTGACCTCGTCGAACGCGACCCCCGCGTCCGCGGTGAACTTCATCGCGTGGCCGGCATAGTACTTCGTGGCGCCGAGCGTGAGCACGCTGAGCGTGTCCTCCGTGGTGGCCCCGGGGTTGCTCATCGCGAACGCAGCGGCCTGCCCGTCGAGATCGCCCCACTCGTAGCGGGCGAAGAGCTCGATATCATCTGTGATGAACACCTGCCCCTGGATCAGCGCGCCGTACTGATCGTACTCGGCCCCGCCCGGGCGCTCCTCGTAGTTCCCGATGACCGCTGCGTAGACCGCCGATCCACCGAGGCCCCACTGGAAATCCGCGGTCCACTGTGCGATCTTTGTGTCGTTGGTGTAGATGCTGGACCCGCCCGCGCCCGCGAGGGTGTCGCCGTCCTGGATGTGCCCCGCGACGCCGAGCATCATGAACGGGTCTTCATCGCGGAAGCTGTTGAAATCCGCTCGCTGCGACCAGTCACCCCCGAGCAGGAACTCCGCCCGCGCGGACGCGGCCCACTTGTTGCCGGGCGATGAATCGTTCCAGGACCGCAATCCGTCGTTGAATGATCCGACGAGCTTCACGCTGTCGTTCTTCCATGTGGCCTCGACGCCCTGCCCGTACAGCGAGGCGAAGCGCGCATCGAGCACGGAACGCTCGATGAAGGTCTGCTTCGTCTCCGACACGGTCCATTCGTTCCACGTGTGGAGCTTGAACTGCCCGACCCGCAGCGACAGCTGCTCGTCGATATGCCAGTTCATCCACGCGTCGAGGAGGATCGACGAGCCCGACCCCGTGAACCCGAACCACATGAAGAAGTCCATGTTCGGCTCCGCGAGGTTGCCCTTGAGCCCCACGCGGGTGCGTGAGTTCACGAAGCCAACCGTCAGGTCTTCCTGCGTGTCCTGCTGGTCCTGCACGTCCGCGATATAGCGGAACTGCACGAACGCGATCGGGTCGATCGTCACCGCGGAGCGGCCGGTGATCAGCGCGTCATACTCGCCCGCGTCCGCGATGATCTGCTGGCGCAGGGAGAGCGACGTATCGTCCTCGCCGCCCAATGCCAGTGGTGCGACACTCGCCAAGAGTGAGACTGAGAGAAGGGTTGTGCGCAAGGCGTCCATGACATCGCTCCTTGATCTGAATAGTTCCTGTGCACGGGTGGACGCCCGCTCATCGGCATCTCATCGCAGTGCATACAGAACGAATCGCAGCCGCCGGTCGAATTGCGGACAATACCCGCCCTTATTTGGGGAATCGCGCGATCTGTGCAACGAAGCTGTCAGTGGCTGCTCGTCACGCGCAAGACTTCCTGCACGCTCGTCAGCCCCGTGCTCGCCTTGTTGATCCCGTCCTGGCGCAGCGAGTTCATGCCACGCTCAAGGCACAGGCGGCGGAACTCCGAGACGTTGGGATTCCGCGCGATGATATCGCGAAGCTCATCATCGACGGCCAGCATCTCATAGATGCCCACACGCCCGGAATAGCCCGTGTTCCGGCACTTATCGCAGCCCTTGGGCACCCAGAGCTCGTGGTTGGGCAGCCCCTGCATCTCCAGGAACTCGGCCATCTCTTCCGATGGCGCCTCCTGGGCCTTGCAGTGCTGACACAGGCGCCGGAGCAGTCGCTGGGCGAGCACGCCGTTGACCGCCGCACCGACAAGGAACGGCTCGAGCCCGATGTTGACGAGTCGAGTCACCGAGCTGGGCGCGTCGTTGGTGTGGAGCGTGGACAGAACGAGGTGACCGGTCAGCGCGGCCTGCACCGCGGTGTGCGCGGTCTCGTGGTCACGGATCTCACCGAGCATGATCACGTCTGGGTCCTGTCGCAGCAGGGCCTTGAGCGCCTTGGCGAAGGTCATACCGATCTTCTCGTGCGTCTGCGTCTGCGTGATCCCCTCGAGGTGGTACTCGATCGGATCCTCGACCGTGGACACGTTGAGCTTCACCTTGTCGATCTGGCGCAGCGACGAGTACAGCGTGGTCGTCTTACCCGAACCCGTCGGGCCCGTGACGAGCACGATGCCGTGGGGCTGATGGATCTGGCCCTTCCAGATGTCGAGCGTGTGATCGTCGAAGCCCAGGTCCTCGAGCTGCACGTTGATCGACTTGGTGTCCAGGATACGCATCACGACCTTCTCGCCGTAGCCGGAGGGCAGCGTCGAGACACGCAGGTCGAGCTTGCGACCGCCGACCACGCAACGGATACGCCCGTCCTGCGGCACGCGCCGCTCGGAGATATCCAGGTCCGCCATGATCTTGAGGCGTGAGACGATCGCCGCGGACATCTGCGGGGGCGGGTTCATGGACTCGAAGAGCACGCCGTCGACACGCAGGCGGACCTTGATCTTCTTCTCGCCCGGCTCGATGTGGATATCCGAGGCGCCTTCCTTGACCGCGTTCTGGATGATGTAGTTCACGTAGCGGATGACCGGAGACTCGCCCGCCTGCGACTCGAGATCGACCGCCTCGGCCGACTGGGTCGTGGTCACCTCGACGTCCGCCTCGTCCACGTCGGCGAGGATCTCGGAGAGGTCCATCTCCGCGGCGCTGGCACCGCCGACCATCTCGAGCGCCTTGAGCACATCGCTCGGCGTCACGATCATGACCTTGACGCTGGCAACACGCAGGCGCGAGCGGATCTCGTCGATCGTGAACACGTCGCTGGGGTTCAGGGTCCCCACCACGACGCGGCTGCCCTCGGTGCGCAGCGGCACGATCATGTTGGCCTGGCAGAAGTCCAGCCCGAGGCGCTGGAGGAGCTTGCCGTCGAAGCCGCCGTCGAGCCCCTGCTCGAGATCGATCCGCTCGAAGCCAACCCCGGCGCTCTGCGCTACGACGCGGAGGACCTGCTCCTCGTCCGCGCCCTGCTCGAGGAGGACGTCGACGATGGTCCGCCCGGGGGTCTGCTCGACGATCTTCTCTGCGTTGGTGATCTGCTCCGCGCTGAGCCCGCCATCCTGGATGAGCATGTCGCTGAGCGCGCTCCCCGTAAATGTCCCCTCGTCATCCTGCGGGCGATAGACCTCGCTGACCGCGCTGGCGACGTTCACCTGCGGCGCAGACGCCCGCTTCTGGAGCACGGCGGGGTCCTCGTCGACGCTCGGGGAGTCCTCACCGCCGTAGCGGATCTGCGAGCTCGGCATCGAGGGCAGGGGCGAGAACGAGCCCACACGCCGGTCGAGGGTGTGGCGATCGCCGCCCTTGGAATCGCCGCGCGGCTTGCGCGCGGCACGCTTGGGCTGATCCTCGCCGCCGACCCCCAGCTCGCTCAGGATGTCATCGATGTTTGCCAATACAGTCCCTATCCGATATGGCCGCTCAGTCGAGCTGCTTTGTTTCTTCGCCCATCGCGAGCTCGAACCGCATCCCGTCCGCTTCGATCACAACCGAACGCCCGGTGATTTTGGTCACCTTGAAATACTCGCCGACCTTGGACCCCACGGACACGGGCTGCCCCGACACACGGGCCGCAGGGCGGCTGCCGCCCACGACACCCTGGAGATGGAAGCTCATCGCCTCGCTGACAACGGCATCGTGGCGACGCTGACGCTCGAGCTCCAGCTCACGCTGGCGCTGGAGCGCGAGGCGCTCCTCCTCGCTCATGCCCGGGTCGGCCTTGATGACCGGGTCCGATTTGCCCATCGCGGACGGGCGTGCGAACGGCGCGTCGACGAAGGACTCGTGCTCGCTGAGCTGGACCGCGATCGTGGACTCATCGAGCTGGCCCATGACCTGGCCGAACCGTTTCGAGAACTCGGTGTTCTCCGACTGCGAGGTGTAATCGATCTGCGCGATCTCTTCGTCGAGCCCAGCCTTCATGCCGATGTAGCGCATCGCGTAGATCACGCCTCCGCCGATCGCGACAACGGCGAGCGCGACAACCATGTGCACGCTGACCTTCGATTCGCTCGCGGACGAGGAGATCGCGGACTCCGGCGCGTTCTTGAGCGACGGGATACCCGTCGAGTCCTCCTGGTGCAGGTTCACGAAGATATTGCTGGATCCCTCCTGGGCGCTGCTGGAATCCATGCTGTTCGTATCGGGGTGTTCACTCACGACGGGCTCCCTTCCTCGTTCTGGAAGTAGATGCTCAGCGTGAACTCCGCTTCCACTTCAACCCCCTCATCGGTGCTGTCCTTGAGGAGCAGATCGACCACGCGTGTCAGGCGGGGCAGACGCTCCAACGCGAGCAGGAACTCGTAGAACCCCTCGAAGCTCCCCGAGGTGCTCATCTTCAGCGGCTGCTCACGGAAACGGGCCGCGGCCACCGGCTTCTCGCTCTTGAGCGTCGGCGGGGTCAGCCCGGACTCGACCGCGAGCGCCGACACCTGGCGGACGATCAGATCGATCTCCTTGCCCGATGGCAGCAGCGATTCCATCTCGGCGATGCGGCCGCTGATCTCCGTGTTCGCGGACCGCAGATCCTCGTTGCGCGCCGTCTCGATGCGCAGCGTGTTCAGACGCTCCTTGCGGTGCTGGATCTCGGTCTTGGCCTGCTCGATCTTCTCGCTCTGCGGCTTGAACACAATGAAGTAGCTGAGGATCGGGACCATCAGCACCGCGAGAAACAGGATCAGTTCGCGTGTTGTGAACTTCATGGGTCGCTCCTTACTCGCTGTCCGTCTTGGTCTCGGCGATGCCGAACTCGACCTTGCCGATCTTGAACTCTTCGGTCCCCTTCACGAGCCGCGCATCCGCACGCTCACGCAGGTCCATCGTGACCTTGAACTTCCGGTACGCCTGCTTGTCGATGATGGTCTCGTCGATCAGCGGCAGCTCGACCTCCTCGAACAGCGGCGATGCCTTGATCGAGCTGAGGAAATCCGCGACCTGATCGTTCTCCATGGCGATGCCCTCGATCGCGAGCGAGAACTTGAACCGGGGGGGGAGCACCTTGGGCTTCTCCTCCTCGTTGTCCTTGCCGGCGCCGACGCTCTTGGTATTCAACGCCCGGGTCTTGGGCTTCGCCTTCGGGTCCTTCTTGGGCGCGGGCGGTTTGATCCGCTCGCCCTCCATGGTGACCTCCGTCAGCGTGAGCCCGTCCGGGATGGCACGCACGATCTCGCCCATCAGGACCGATCGCGGGATGCGGTCCTTGAGCGCCGTAACCACCTCGGCACGCTCGATGAGCTCCACACGCTGCGTCTCGAGCTCCTTGAGCTGATCGATCTTGGCGGCCTCTTCCTTGAACGCCACCGCGACCTGCTTCTGCTCCTGGTGGACCCGGCGCCAGCGCTGGTGGTTGACCACGAACGCGCCGACCACGCCGCCGATCACGAGCACGAACAGCAGCAGCGCCATGACGTTGGCACGGAACTGGCTGCGCCCCTTCACGTACTCCTTGGGGAGAAAGCTGCCGCCGGACTGTTTGTTCACTTGGCTCATCGCATCAACTCCACTCGCGCATCAGAGATCCATGGGGCTCAGCGCCCCGCCAACGATCGCCGCCCACCCGGGCTGGGGCTCACGCAGGTCCACGCCGCTGACCGGGACCTTCCCGCTCCGCGCGAGGCAGGCGAGTGGGTCGAAGGTCTGGGCTTCAAGGTGTAAACGACGCGCCATCTCAGCGCACAGGGGCTGGTGCTTGGACTGACCGCCCATGAAGATCATGCTCTCGATGCGGATACCGGGGAAAAGGGCATCGTGGTACCGCATGCACATCGAGATCTCGTCGCAGATGATCTCGATCGGCTCGCTCAGGTCGATCTGCGGACCGCGCGATCGCGTCCCGCCCTGCGGCTCGATGTGTTCTGGCGGGTCCGACTCGGGTGCCGGGGGCATGCCGGGGAGACCCGCGGCACTCGCGCCGACCGCCTGCGGGCGGAACAGCTCCTTGAGCTGGTGACGCATATCGCGCGCCTCCATCATCGTGCAGCGGAGCTGCCTGCAGATGGTCTCGTCGAAGTGGCGGGCCCCGACCTCGATCGTTCGAGCGAAGACGGGCGCGGGGCCGTGCATGATGAGGACCTTGGTGCTGCCTGTCCCCAGGTCGAGCACGAGGCGTGGCTTGGAGTTCGAGACGCTCCCGGCGCTCTCATCGCGGAGCTGCATGGCGCGCACGAGCGCGTCGAACTCGGTGTGGATGCCCACCGGATCGAGCTTCGCCGTCTTGAGCGCCCCCATCAGGCGTCCCACGAACTCACGCGATGCCCCGTAGCAGACGAACTCGTGCTTGCCCTGACGCTTCACGCCCGGGACCTCGCGGCAACGCACGAGCAGCGAGTTGGGGTCGCAGCCGAGCTGGGTGCTCAGCTGCGCTCCTGCGATCTGTTCGTTCGGCACGCCCTCGCTGGGGATCATCTGAAGGTGCTTGCAGAGCATCTGCCCCGCGGGGATCAGGCACGCGCCGCGTGTGGCGTTGATCTTCTCGCCCTTGAGGAACTTGGGCAGCGCATCCATCTGGAAGAGGAGCCGCTTCGAGGGGTTATCGAGCAGATCGTCGGGGGTGGGCATGAACGCCGCGGCCGAGATCGAGCTCGGGTTGTGCCCGCTGAGCTGGAGCACCTTGATCCCGGAGATCCCGAACTCGATCATCAACGGGATCGCCCCGGGGCGCATGGCCCCGACACTCGACAACGATGATCCCAGCTTGCCTTTTCCCAACTTCTTCCCGAGCTTTCCAAACTGTGCCTTGCGTTTCATCGAGACGATTCCTTCCCACCCGGCGTCGGGCGGACGCTCACCAAACCCAGCCAGCGCTGGGGCGGAAAACGCCCATGGGAAGGGGATCGACCGAACAGGAACATCAGTTCAGCGGTGAAAGATCACACGTGAATCAGGAAATCAGGGGGACGTGTCCCGCCCCCCCAGCCCGCACAGCCCAAACACATTCTCACCCGTTGGCGTCGAGCGCGGGTCCGAAAACAGCCCCCAGGCGCTCAAGGGCCGCGTCCAGCGCCCAACGCTGACGCGCGCGATCGCCCGTGGTGTTGGAAACCACACGCAGCTCGCCGGTGCGGATCGTGGGGTCGATACGCCTCGCGGCAAGTGCAACAGCCGCGCCCTCCATCGCCTCGCAGATGGCACCGGTCCGGCTCACAACCCCTTCCGCGCACCCGTCGCTGCCGGAGCACCAGGAGACCGTGGCCACGCCTCCCCGCCTGGCATCCGCGCTGATCATGCGCAGCACATCGCCGGGGTCGTGGTCGGTGTGCATCCGCCCATCCGGGAACGCCCCGAACCCCGCCTCGTCCATGGGCACGAAGCCCGATTCCGTTCCGATACCCTCGTCGGCAAAGACGCTCCGATCCGCGACAACGACATCCAGCAGCTCAAGCCCGGACCCGGGGAGCATGCCCGCGATGCCAGCGCTGAACACGGCGCGATGGACGCTGGGATCGAGCACCCGCCCGGTTGCACCGCTGGCGTTGCTCTTCCCGACCCCGGTCAGCACGATATCGAACCCGCCTTCGAGTGACAGGCACTCCCATGCGGCCGGGAGCTGGAGACGCTTCCCGCCCAGGGCGTCCAGCACGCTGCGGCATTCACGCGGCGCCGCGATGCAGAGCAGCGTTCGATCCCGCTCGTTCATGGATGGGGCGTTGTTGATCACCCGTTATGGTAGCTTGGGTCAGGCCGCCCGCTCGCCCGTGTCCTCCGGGCCGCCCTCGTCACCGTCCGGCTCATCGCCGTCGCTGACGAGCTCGTCCGATGCCATGCGGAACGAGTTGAGGTGCGCCGGGTCGATGCGGTACATCCCGTTGGAAAGAGATCGCTCGAGCTGTTTGAGATCGAACGCGTGCTCGTGCTCCGGGTAGAAGTTGAACTCCTCGACGTTGAAGCCGTCGCACTCGATGACCTGCAGCTCCTGAGCAGCCTGCAGGTTGATCACCTCGCCCTGGTCGGCGTCCTCGAAATGGGTCATCTCGCGGACCGTCGGGCGGCACGGGTTCCGAGGGTCCCAGTCGATCACGACGCAAAGGCGCCCATCGCTGAGGCGGACCTGGCTGCCCGGCGCATAGGCGGGGCAAACCGAGATCAGGGCCTGGAGCACGATGGGGTCGATCCACGACCGGTACGGCTCCTGCATGATCGTGTTGAGCGCGTAGACCGGCGGGCGCGAACTGCGGGTCTCCTCGGAATCACCGAGCGTGTACGCCGGGTGCACGAGTCGGTCGTACAAATCCGCGGCGATCAGGATCCGCGCGAAGATGTGGATCTGCGATCCCTCCAGCCCGACGACCTCGCCGTTGACCTCCTTGGTCGGGAATCCGCTGCCGTCGAATCGCTGGTGGTGGTTCAGGACCGCCGAAGCGGCGGACGGCTCGACGTGCCCGCGGATCATCTCGTAGCCGATCCGCACGTGCTCTCGCCACTCCGGGTCCGTGTCGTCGTGCTCCTCGCTCCACCGCTTGAGGACCGAGGCCTTGAGTCGCGTCATGCCGATGTCGTGCAGCATCGCGGCCACGCCCAGGCTCGTCACGTCCTTGGCGAGGCGCGGGTTGAGTCTTGAACGCTCGCGGAGCAGGTAGAAATCGAGGCGCAGGCCCATCAGCATCGCGAGGAACCCAACGTTTGCGCCGTGCCGGATGGCCGGCGAGCCGGTATCCGAGATCTCTCCGATGAACAACGCCGCGTCGGGATCCTCGATGAGTCGCGCCATCAGCGTGCTCATCGCGGTCGAGTAGCTCGGGAAGTCGATTTTGGCGTGCATGTCCTTGCCGGCGATGTCGAACGCCTCCGCGACCTGCGATGCGAGCTCGGCACGCGATGAATGGATCTTCGGGGAGATGAACTTCGCGACCATCTCCATATTCGGGTACTTGATCCACACCTGTGGTATGCGGAGCTCGATCAGCCGCTCGATGGTGCTCTTCTCCAGCGCTGCGCCGGGTCGGAGCAGGAGCCGAGACCCCCCCCTTGGGTGATAAACGGGGAGCGCGAGCTCCATGCCGGTTTCAGCGTGTGAGATAGGGACTCGTAGCACGGAAAATCACTCCATGAAAACCATCGCGTACACACCCAGAATCGGGCGGATATCGCGGGGAATTCAGTGAATCCCGACCGAGATGCAGAAAGGGTCGATCACCCCACGAACGCGAACGCGATGTAGCCCGCGTACACCAGGAGGAAAGCCCCCCCGATCAGGCGTCCCATCGCGGGCTTGATCATGGCGAAGATCACCATCGCCAGGCTCACACCCAGCATGATCCAGATGTGCACGCCGAGCCCCGCCTGCATCGAGAGGGGATGGACGATCGCCGTGATCCCCAGCACGCTCAGAAGGTTGAAGATATTGGACCCAACGACGTTGCCCACCGCCATGTCGCTGGACTTGCCGATCGCGGCACGCACGGTTGCCGCCAGCTCGGGCAGGCTCGTTCCCAAGGCCACGACGGTCGTCCCGACGATGCCCTCTGAAACCCCGACCCGGGTGGCCACACCCGTCGCGCCGTAGACCAGCGCCCTGGCCCCGAACCCCAGCGCCACGACACCGATGAGCACCATCAGCACATCGAGCCATGCCGACTTGGGATGCGTCACGACCTCTTCGCCCTCGTGCTCGATGTCGACCTTGTGCGCACGCACGATGAAGATCACGTACGCGATCAGCCCGACGACGAGGAACACCCCGTCCGATCGCGTCAGCATCCCGTCGTTGAGCAGCGCGGCGGCCCCGGCGGTGATCGCGAGCATGATCGGTAGCTCGACGAGACGCACACGCCGATGGATCCCGATCGGCGCGATCATCGCGCCCGCGCCAAGGATCAGGAGGATGTTGGCGATGTTTGAGCCCACGACGTTACCGATCGCCAGCTCCTCGACGTCCTGCAGCGCCGCGCCGATGGACGCGAACAACTCCGGGGCGCTGGTCCCGAACGCGACGACGGTCACACCGATCGCGAACGGCGAGAGCCCGAACACACGCGCGAGCTGGGCCGCGCCGCGCACGAGCAGATCGGCGCCGGCGATCAGCACCGCGAGCCCACCGATCAGGGCGAGGATTTCCAGGAGCATGCTCACGAATCATCCCCCTGCGCCGGCGTGGACGGATCACCCGTGATGTCCTGCGCTACGAGCTCCGGTGTCAGCACAATAACGACCCGCTTTGGGATGCGGCGGGCCTCGTTGGCACGCACGAGCCGCGAGCCCGGGACGTTCAGCATCAGCTCGCCGAGTGAACGCGAGCGCGGCACGCTGGGCTCGATCACCGCGCGCGAGGACTCCTGAGCACGGAACGGCTCGGGCTCTTCCTGCTCCGCTTCTGTTTCCTGCTCGTCCTCGGCCTCCGGACCGATCTGATCCCCCAGCTGCTCGATCTCGGCGAGGGCGCTGCGGGGTTCGGGGAGCCGCGACCAATCGGTGCCCGGGGCTTCGCCGACGATGACGACGGCATGCCGCCCATCGAGACGGATCGTGCTGAGCAGCTCGTCAATGACCCGCCCCTTGTCGTCGAGTGTCTCGTCGCCCTGGGTTGGCAGCAGCTGGTACGCGTTCTGGCTGCGGGACTCGATCTGCATGCCCAGGTCCAGGCGCAGGACCTGATCGATCCCGCTGTCGGTCAGGCGTGGCTCGGCCCAGGCGCGAGCGATCAGTCTCGGTCGGCCCGGTTCGACCGATCGGGTCGAATCGCCGACCTGCACGCTGGACTGCTGGATCGGCCCGGACCGGACCAGCGGGCGCCAGTGCCCGAACTCACCCATGAACTGCACGCTCATCGGCTGCACAGCGCGGAGCGAAGAGATGAGCATCTCCACATCACCCACCGGGACCTCCACGACGCGGAAGCCCCATCGCGCCCAGCGCGACTGGACCGACGCGTCACGCAGGGGTGCATATCCGCGGAGCGATCTGGCGGCATCGTAATCCGTGTCGTCGACCACGAGCAGACGAACGCCAAGGCCCTGCCGCTCACGCGGCGAGGACGCCGGCGCGGCATCAGGATCACCCAGCGCAATCCCCTCCGCGGGCGCGAACCACTTGCGGACCGCCTTGCACCCCGTTGGCGCAGCAGACAGGGCGAACGCGAGCCCGCAGGCGAGTGCAACCCGGATGATGGCGTGGTTACGCATCGGCTGGGTCGAATGAGTTGATGCGATCGATCAGCGCTCGCACGAGCCCGAACTTGTGGCGTGTGTGCGTGAAGGCGATGCGGGGCAGCGAGATGTGGTCGCGCTCCTGCTTGTAGGCATCGCACTGATGGATCCTGCCCGTTTTCACCAGAACCGCGAACTCCTCGTTGAGCGTTTCGATGTCCTCCTCGCGCAGGCGATGCTTGAGGCGGATCACGAGGTCGTCGTGCACATAGCGAGACGAGTGGTAGTTCCGGTAGAACCTGAAGATGTGCTCGGCGGCATCCTGCGGATTCTCGGCGATGTGGTACAGGTGGAAGTCCTCGGGACTGATCCAGCCGCGGTCGGCGAGCTGCTGGCGGACGTAGCGGTCCCAGCCCTCCCAGTAGGAGCCGTGCTCACCATCGAAGTCACCATCGACAAACACGATGGGGACCATACTCGCCTTGCCGGTCTGCACGAGCGTGAGCGTCTCGAACGTCTCGTCGAGCGTGCCGAAGCCGCCGGGGAAGCAGACCACCGCCTCGCACTGGGAGAGGAACATGAGCTTGCGGGTGAAGAAGTAGCGGAAGTTGATGAGCTTCTCATCGCCGATGATGTGCTCGTTGGCCGTCGTCTCGAAGGGCAGCCGGATCGCGACGCCGAAGCTCGCTTCCCGCCCCGGGCCCTCGTGGCCGGCCTTCATGATGCCGTCGCCGGCGCCGGTGATCGACATCCAGCCCGCCTCGGCCATCAGCTTCGAAAAATCGACCGCGGCGCGGTAGTCCGGGTGGTCCTCCGGCGTGCGCGCGCTCCCGAAGATCGTGACCTTGTGCGCGTCGGGGTACTGCGCGAAGACGCGGTACGCGTAGCGCAGCTCCTTCATCGACGCGGTCATGAGCTTGAGCTCGCCCGTGTCCCGCCCGTCGGGGATCAGCTTGAGCGCGGCCGTGATGAGCTCGCGCACCAGCTTGGTGTCGTAGTCGTCCGCCTTGCCGGCGACCATCTCGAGGAGCTCGATGATCCGGTCCTGCACCTCGCCGTCGTCTGCGCGACGCACCTCCGCCTGCTCGGGCGGCGCGGCGGTCTCGTTCATCGGCTGGGTGCTGCTCGGGGGATCGAGCTCAACTCTGTTGTGTTCTTTGTCCATGTGTGTTCTTTCGTCCTGCGGGCGATCTGTCCATGATCCGCGCGCGACTCAACTCTATGCGGACTCCGCCGCCAAACCCACCCGGATCACCGCCCTGTCGGGGCGGGCGCCCGCGGGTCCCACTGTTTATCGTCCGGGGCGTCCCTTGTCGGGCGATGAACCTCATCGCTCGTCGATCGGCGTACCCGACGCCGATCACGCTCTACCTGCGCCTCGACCTCTCTCATCCGCTGCTGCTGCTCGCTGAGCGGCTTGCCCAGCAGGGCGTTGACCAGCTGACGCGTCTCACCGAACTGGCTCGCAGAGTAGACCGGGTCGGCCGTGGTACCGGTGACGCTGATCGTGATCAGCTCATCGCGGAGCGACTCGAGCAACGAGGACACAAGCGGGATCGGGTTGATCGCCCGCGAGCTGAAACGCAGGTCGAGCGCCCTGGTGTCCCAGCCGAGCGTCCCGTAGCCGAGGATCTCGATCCGGCGTGAAGAGGCGCTGAGCTGCTCAAAGGCGAGGGTCGGGCCGTCGATGTAGAAATCCGCCTCCGCCAGGTCGATGGTTGCACCCGTCGGGAAAGAAAGGTTGCTCGCCTCGATGAGGTTGATGAAACCGGGCAGCGCGAGCACCGAGCCGCCCTTGATCTCCACGGTGCCCCGCCCGGCGCGCTTGTCCGGGTTCCCGATCGGCCCGGTCAGCGTGAGATCCGCCAGCATCGAGCCGCGTGAGAGATCGTCCGCCTTGGACCAGCCGCTGAGCACCGCCGTCTGCCCCGGCAGGGGCGGGCCGACAAGGCCCTCGGGCGGCAGGAGGAGGTCATCGAAGACCGGCGCGGCCCGAACGCCCGAGGCGTGCATCTCCATCCAGTACTGCGCGGTGGCGTCGTCCTCGTGCGGCAGGATCTGTGCGCTCCCCGCGATCCGACCGCCGTGCATCCCAGCAACGATCTCGGGGATGAGCACCACCCCCGGGTTGTTGGCGTCGCCGATAATCTCGACCTGCGCGTCGTACACGCGCAGCAAGCCCGCGCGGAGGCGCGATGCATCGAGCCGGAGCTCGTACCCCAGGGCTTCCTCGCTGCCGCGCACCGCGAACCCCAGCGATCCGCTGAGCCCGGTGATCGGCAGGCCGATCAGGGCGCTGCCACGCTGGATCTTCGCGCTGCCCCGGATGTCGTACACGCCCCGCGGCGTGCCGAACGCATCCGTTTCTATCCGCATGTCGTCGATCGTGATCCCGCCCTCGGCCTTGATCTCGAGCTGATCGATGATTCGCGCAACGGGCATCGGGAGCAGCGCTCGGGCGGGGCCATCGAGCAGCGATCCGCTCGCCCCTACATCCAGCCGCATACCGAGGCCCTCCCCGGGGTAGTACGTCCACGGGCCATCTACCGAGATCGTTGACTCATCTCCGACCGCGTTGATGTGATCGAATCGCCCCTCGTACCCCTCAAAGAGAACAACGCCCTCGATCGAATCGAAGCGGGCCTCACGATCGCTCATGGTCAGCGAGAGCGACTTGGGCGTCAGCTGACCGTGCACCGCCATCGGCAGCATACCGATCGTCGGGGCATCTGGAGCAATACGGTACGTCCCCGTCTGCGGGAACAGCGTGACATCCAGATCGAACGCCCCACGCAACCGATTGTCTCGCACCCACGACCGGGCGCTCTCGGAACCGAACCGATCGAGCACGAGCCGCGACAGCGGTGATTCGAGCGTCCCATCGAGGTAGCTCAGCCGCACGGGGTCCGATGTATCAATCTCGATCAGCTGCCCGGGGCGGGTCAGCGGGATGCGCCCGTCCACGCTGAGCTCGCCGGCGTCGCGCCCCTGCGCGCTGATCGGCACGCGGAAGGCGTCGAAGCTCAGCGTTGAATGATGCGAGAGCGACAGCTCGGCGCTGCCCCACGAGGCGCCGAGCGTGTAGTGCACACCGCCGTAATCGAACGCGAGCGATTCGATCCGGTCGGTCCCGAAGGTGCTCTCCAGCCCACCGCCCACGAACCCCTCAAGCCTGGCATCGATCGCGATGATGCCGTCGGGGCGGAACTCCGATTCATACCGCAGCATGTCGCGCGCGATCCGCGGCGAAACCACGGCCACCGCGTGCTGCAGCGGCATCGCGAAGTCCAGCCCATCAACACGAGCCAGCGCGTAGAGCTCCGGCCCCGGGACCGGCGGGCCGAACTCGATCGGCAGCAGCCCACCCTCGCGACGCATCCCGCCCTCCCCGCGCGTCTTCTCGGGCAGTGTAAGCTGCGTGAGCACGGTCACGGGTGTCGGCGCGAGCGGCAGCTCGGGCGCGGAGAGCATCGCGGAGAGATCCACGATGATCAGTTCCTCCGTGACGTACACCGTGCCGTAGAGATCGTTGAGCGCGAGCGGGTCGGCGCCGAGCTCGACCGCGAGCGGATCATCGGGGTTGTTGAAGCCCTGATAGATGGGGCGGGCGGTCCCGTCCGTGATGGTGGATTCGACGTCGAAACCGAGGCGGTTATCGCTGCGTGGCCCGATGCGGGCGCTGCAATCGACACGCCCGCTCAGGCGCATCCGATCGAGGATCCTCCGCAGCGAGATGTCATCGGGATCGGCGCTCTGCTCGTCGTAATAGCCGGGGATCGCGGCAACCAGGCGATCGTCGATCGGGATGTCTCTCGCGTCGATGCGGACGACCGGCTTGCTATCCGGCTTGGTGCGATCGATCAGGGCCTCGACGGTGGCGGTCCCGCCGTCGATGCCCGTGTACTCGCCGCCGGTGAGTTCGACGCGTTCCTCGGTGATGGTGATCTCGATCCCGTGCGCGATGATCGGGAGCGGGAAGTGGCCCGGGACCAACCCGGCTTCGGGGAGGTCCACGACCACATCGGTCGTCCACCGGTTGTCTTCCGGTCGCTCCGGGTGCCTGCGAAGAACCACGTCGACATTCGCGCTGCCACCGAAGCTGAACTCCGGCACACCCAGCGAACGCTCGATCGCCGCGATCTCGGACGCGAGCGTGTCCCTTGCTCGCTGGTCGCCGTCGATCGCGTCGACCCACTGCTCGAGCTGGCGCTGCAGCTCCCGCTGATCGGCGCGGAGCTGCTCCCGCTGATCGGTGCTGATCAGCAGCCCCTCTTCGAGCAGGTTCTCGTAGTCTTCCTGATTAAAGAGCGCCGAGATCAGCTCACGCTGGTTGTCGTCCAGCGCCTCGAGCAGGTACCGGTCGACGGGCACCCCATCGACGGAGAGGCTGAGCGTCACAACGGACTCCTCGCCCAAAGGTGAGAAGAGGCCTTCCGCCAGCAGGCGGGCCCCGGTCGGCCCCACGCCGGTGATCCGTTCGACGACGAGCTTGTCCGGATCGAACGAGATCACGCCTTCGAGCTGGTTGAACCGGTAACGGAACTTCTTATAGATCGCGCTCCCGTTGCTCAGGGTCGCCCTGCCAGATACGCGGACCGCTTCGCCATCGGAACGGGTCACCTCGACTCGCGCGGCCACGTCGGCGGTCGGGTCCTCGAACCGGTCGAGCTTCGAGATCACGTTCTCCGGCAGGAACTCCGCGGGCTTGAACTGCGCATCGAGACGGAACTCCGTCGTGAGCACCACCTCGAAGTCGCTCTGGCTGTCCAGGCCCTTGTAGTCGAGAACGACCCCGTACTCCAGCTCGTCGATGAACCCCTTGAGATCGGCCCTGATCCCACGCGTCCCGAAAACGACCCAACCACGCGTCTGACGCATCCGGAGAAGCTCACCGGAGCCGGTCATCGAGCCGTCCTCGTTGAACGGAAGGTTCAGCGACACGCCGTCGAGGGTCAGCACCACCTCCACCTCACCCTGCTCGTCGACGGTGAGCGTCGTCGGGGCGAGCTCGCCGCTGAGGGCGAGGCGCTCGTACATCTCCCGCGATCGGCTGGGAACAAAGTCGCCCGGCCAGTCCTCAAGGCGAAGACCGTCGAGGCGTGCGTCCACGCCATCGTTCGAGATCTGCCCGTTGAGATTGATGACGCCCCCATCGCCGGGCGCCAGCTCGCCCCGCATGCCCGCCTCCACAGGGAGCGCGACAAACGAGAATCGTGAGATCCCCTGATCGTCCGCCGGCTCGATCCGCCCACGCATCGAGAGCGATTTGAGCAGCGTGAAATCGCCCCCCGTGTGCTCGCCGATCTCGAGCGTTCCGTTGCTGAGCTCGATGCTCGGCGTCGTCCCGCCGCCCCCGTCGGCTTCGAAGCGAAGCTGAGCGAGGTTGACCTTGCCCGTCTCCGAGCTCTGGCTGACACGCAGCGTCGGTCGGTCGATCTCGATCGAGCTGATCTGCAGGCCGCGCCCGCGGGCGATGCCCCCCCAGTCCACGTTGATGACGGCGCGATCGATCTCGATCAGCTCGCCCGCCTTGCCATCGATCGCCTGGGTCGAGAAGACCGCGTCACGGATCACGATCGTGCCATCGGGCCCGAGCTTGATCGAACGCGTCTGGACATCAACGCCGAACTGCGACTCGAGCGCGGGCTCGACGAACGACTTCATCGCGTTGGTCTGGCCCACGATCAGAACAATGGCAGCGAGCAGCAGCGGGATCACAAGGAGCAGTATGAGCACCCGACGCCACCAGCGACGCTTGCGTTTGGGTGCGTGTCCGGGCTCTGCGGTCGGGCTATTCGCTTCTGTCTCGGGCACAGCGGGTTCCGTTGGAGGTTCGTGAGACCAGCATGATAGCGCGATGAGATCAAACCCAACCCACGCAACCCAAACACAACCCACCCAAACCGCATCTTCGGCTATACTCGACCCATGGCCAAAACCCGCACCATCTTTGTCTGCACATCCTGCGGCTCGACCCACTCGCGATGGATGGGCAAGTGCCCCGACTGCGGCACGTGGGACTCGCTCGAAGAATCACAGTTCGATAAATCCGCAAGCAGCGACCCGCACCGGGGCGGCGGCGGCTTCGTCGAAGCCAAGGGCGGCGCATCAATCGGATCAGATACACCCGTCGCCACCGCCATCACGCAGGTCATGGACAACAGAATCGCCGTCCGACGCCTGCCGACCAACATCGGCGAGCTCGACCGCGTGCTCGGCGGCACAGAAAACGACCCAACCAAGGGCCTCGTCCCCGGCTCCGTCGTCCTCGTCGGCGGCGAACCCGGCATCGGCAAGTCCACCCTCCTCCTCCAGGCCGCCGGCGCATGGGCCGCACCCGTCAAGCTCAACCAGACCGACCCCGACTGGACCAGCAAGGTGCTCTATGTCTCATCCGAGGAATCCGCCCAGCAAGTGCAGATGCGTGCATCGCGATTGGGCGTCGCGGACTCCGACAACCTCTTCGTGCTGAGTGACACCAACCTCGCGCGGATCATGGAGCAGGCCCGCAAGATCAAACCCGATGTCTGCGTCATCGACTCCATCCAGATGATCTACAAGTCTGACCTCGAAGCCGCCCCCGGCTCGGTCACCCAGCTCCGCCGATGCTGCAGCGAGCTCGTCTACTTCGCCAAAGCCACCGGCACCGCCATCGTCCTCGTCGGCCACGTCACCAAAGAAGGCACCCTCGCCGGACCTCGCATGCTCGAGCACATGGTGGATGCCGTCCTCTACTTCGAGGGCGATCGGTACCACAGCGCCCGCATCGTCCGCGCCATCAAAAACCGCTTCGGCACCACGCTCGAGCTGGGCATCTTTGAGATGACCGGCCAGGGCCTGCAGCAGCTCCCCGGCGGCATGTCGGTGGCCGCGCTCTCGGGCGGCGATGAACACCGCGCCGGAGCCGTCGTCTGCCCCGCCATGCACGGCTCACGCTGCGTCCTCGTCGAGCTCCAGGCCCTCACCGCCACCGGATTCGTCGGCAGCGCCAAACGCAAATCCTCCGGCCTCGACAGCAACCGCCTCGCCATGCTCATCGCCGTCCTCGAACAACACGGCGGCCTCCGCCTCGCCGATCGCGATGTCTTCGCCTCCGCCGTCGGCGGCCTCCGAATCATCGAACCCGCCAGCGACCTCGCCCTCGCGCTCGCCATCGCCGGCGCCCACTACAAACGCACACTCCCCCCTACCACCATCGCCATCGGCGAAGTCGGTTTAGGCGGCGAACTGAGACCCGCCACCCAACTCGAACAACGCCTGAGAGAATCCGCAAGACTCGGCTACACCCACGCCTTCATCCCCGACCCCGGCAAGCACCACAAACTCCCAAAGATCAAGGGCATGGAACTCATCCCCATCCGCAATGTCTCGCAAGCGATTGAGCGGCTGATGTAATCCCCAATCGCCGGGTGCCCTGCTTACGCGCAGCTTAAGCAGGTCTTCTCTCCCCCCTACCACCCCTAGTGGTACGGGCTTCCAGCCCGTCACTCCACCCCTCCTCTCCCAAGCTCCTCCCCTCTTTCTCCCAACCCTTCACCCTCTGTGTGCGTGTCGCAGATCCGCCTTTGGCGGAAGTGCTCTGCGGTGAACTCTTCTCTCCCCTGATGGCTGATCCCTGATAGCCGGTGGCTTCCCCTACTCCCCCACCAACCACCCCGGCAAGGCCCGCGGCCGCCCATCACCCCCCACACACGCGATCTCCGTGCTCCCCACCGCGCACACCCCATCCACCGGCACACTCGCATCTGCCGCATGATCCGGCACCTTCCCCCCACGCTCCACCAGCACCAACTCATACCCATGATGCAGCTTGACCTTGCTGCTCCCGGTGACCGTCGTCCGCAACTCGATCACATCGTCATACCGGATCGGGCGACGATACTTCACCTCGACCTTCGTCACCACCAGAAACACCCCCGCCGCTTCCAGCGCCGCGTAACTCTCCCCCACCGCCCGCAGCAGCTCGGTGCGCCCCATCTCCATCCAGGGCAGATAACTCGAATGATGCGCCACCCCCATCGGATCGCACTCGACATAGCGGACCTGGATACGGGTGATGCCGGTGGTCGGTGGTGTCTCGTGCATGGTGAACGGTATGCCCCATCGCAGGGTGCCACTACTCGCCCGCAGGGCGCAGTAGTGTCTTCGTAAGTTCGGAAGAGCACTACTGCGCGTCTTCGACGCGAGTAGTGGCACCCTCGGATTGTCCCCTTCTTCCCCATTGCCTATTGCCCACTGCCCACTGCCCACCGAAGGTCCGCCTCTGGCGGCTTGCCTCTCGAAGATTGCCCACTCCCCATTGCCTCCCCCGCCTATTCTTCCCCCATGTCATTCGGACTCGGACACGGCAAACCACTCGACCCGGCGCTCGGCGTCGTGGGTATCTCGCGCGAAGAACTCCCCGAACTCCCCGACTCCATCATCGACGACCCGGAATCCGGCCGCCTCGACCTGCGCGACTGGTTCGAGCACCCCAATCGGCGCTTCGAGCTCGAGATCGGCTCCGGCAAGGGCGCCTTCCTCGTGCAACAAGCCGATCTCCAGCCCGACACCAACTTCCTCGGCATCGAATGGGCCGGCGAGTTCGCGGCCTACATCGCCGACCGCATCCGCCGACGGCGCGAGAACGAGGGCACGCACACCAACGTCCGCGTGCTGCACTCCGACGCCGCCCAGCTCCTCCAGTGGCGCTGCCCCGACGCGATCATTGATGTCGTGCACCTCTACTTCTCCGATCCCTGGCCGAAGAAGAAGCACCACAAGAAGCGCGTGATCCAGCACCAGACCCTCTTCGACATCTGGCGCTGCCTCAAACCCGGCGGCGAGCTCCGCGTCGTCACCGACCACGACGAGCTCTGGGCGTGGGACCTGGCGCACTTCGATCATTGGGCAAAGGGCTCGTCAACAGCAGAAGAGCAGTTCACGCGCCCCAGCATCCCCGCCGCGCCGCCGAAGGTCCGCGCGTTCCTCGACGCGTGCGAAACACTCCCGTTCGAATACACGAGCTTCGACAAGCCCGAGTCCGCGGGCGAGGGCGAACTCGTCGGCACCAACTTCGAACGCAAGTTCCGGATCGAAGGCCGAAGCTTTAACGCAGGCGTGCTGAAGAAGCGCTGACGCTCAATCCACCACCACATCCCGCCACATGCCGGCGGAGCGGTACTGGCACCCGAGCCCCCAGTTGCCGTCGAGGTCGATGTCACCCACGTCGATCATCACCGGACGCTCACGGTTGATCTTGACGATCAGTCGGTTGCGGCGCTTGCTGATGGAGAAGTCGGCCCACTCGCCGATCTCCAGCGTGCGCAGCTCCTTGGTCTCAAGCCGCACCCACTTGTCCTTGTCGCGGTCGCCGTCCTCGAGCTGGCAGTGGAAGATCTTGAGCCCGAACTCGGGGCTCAGGGCGACGGTCATGAACCCGGCTTCGGTGTAGCCGAAGAGCACGTCCATCTGGGCGTTGTCGCGGTCGAAGACCTTCACGGAGCCGGTGATCTCCCAGTCCCGCTTGCCCAGCGTCTGCTTGTTCCAGCAGATGGCCTTGCGCCGGTCCCAGGCGCTGTGGAACCACTCGTCGCCCCGCGTCGTCAGCGAGCGGACCTCCTCGTCCCACTCCGGGTCGAAGGCGTCGATCCAGTCGCGGAACGCCTTGTCGGCGTCCTCGACGCCCGCGCCCGCGATGGCCGCGCGCGTCACGGCCTGCAGCTGCGCCTCGTCGCCGCCCTGCTCGGCATGACGAAGCACCTCGCCCAGCACGCCCAGCTCCATGAGCCAGCCAACGAACGCGCCGCGCACCGACCCGATCCGCCCGGACGCGATGTCGTCCGTCTCGTTCTCCAGGATCGCCTCGATATCGAACCTCGGCTCGTCCTCGAAGAGACGACGGATCGAATGGATCTCCGTGGACGTCCAGGGCTCCGATTCGAGCTCGCCCATCACGCCCAGCTCGCGCAGGGCCATGCTCCCGATCTGGATCGCCAGCCCACGCCGGAGCCAGTCCGGGAACGAGGCACCGTTCTCGAAGGCGCGGTACAGGCAGAGGTACACCGCCACGTTGGCGACGCGGATCTTGGTCTGCAGCGGCAGCTCGGTCTCCACGAGCACGCTGTACTCCAGCGGTGGCTGCAGCGCGACATGGGCCTGCATGGTGCGCGCGGAGACGAACGACCAGTTCGTGCGGAACGCGCCGTTGTTCATCTCGCGATCGACCCGCTCGTAGTCCTTGTACTGCAGGTGCACCTCGATCAGGGCGTTATCGACCGCCGAGGCCACGTCCTCGCCGAACACCTCCGAGCAGGTGCGCTCCACCTGCTCCACGATCGCGCCGAGCTGCTCACGCTGCTCTGGCGGGAACTCCGCGACGTTGAGCTGGATATCCGCGGTCGCGGTCGCTGAGATCAGGGTGAAGAACATCGCGGCCAGTCGAGCAATCATGAGCTACCTCCGGGGTTGCAACTGAATCAGCGGATTGTACACGATGTGCACAATCCGCTGTCCCCCTGTTGCGATTGATTGCGTACGGATCAGACGCCGGCTTTGAGCTTCCTCATCTTCGCGAGCACCTTCTCGCTGCGGATCGCGTCGCCCGCCTTCATGCGTGAGGCCTGCATCTCGCGCCGTGCCTGGCAGATCTCGTCGTGCGTCGGGTCGATCGGCAGCAGCGCCGTCGCCAGCCACGTCCGCACCCGCTTGCGGGGCGAGTGGGTCGTCACCCAGTACAGGAGCGCTGCGATGATGACGACGATCGCGCCGCCCGCGGCGATGAGCGGCGTCTTTGAGCCGCTCTGCTGCATCGCGATCACACCGAACACCGCCAGCGCCGCGATCGTCAGCGCCATCAGCAGCATGACCCACGGCTTGATCCGCTCGAACGGGTCCTCGTCGTAGATCCGTGCGAATGAGTAGATCGTGTGACGGATCATCTCCTCGCGGTCCTCGCCCTGGAGCTTGCCGGCCTGCAACGCCGCCTCCATCGCGACGCAATCCCGGATCCGGGAACGCACGATGGGCAGCGGCTCGGGCTCGTAGGTCCCGGCGTTCTTCGGATCGGGAAGGATCTCGATCGGACGCTCCTCGGCCGGCCGCTCGCACTTGCACCCGCAGACAAAGCAGGTCAGCTCATGATGCGGGTGGCCCTCGCGTCCCTGATCAAAGCAGAGGAAGTAGCGTCGTCGCTCCGCTTGGGCGAGGTGGAAACGGCGCTCCTGTCGGCAGACAGGACAGTAATCGGAGGTGACCCCGATGGGGCGAATACACAGCACCCTCGCGTTGAGTACAGAGAGTGGCATACCCTATCTTAACGGATTTTGACGATCGGTGTTGCACGAATTGCGGGCCGGGACCTCATAACCTTCTGAAATGCAGAAAGTTGCGATGCAACCACTTTCCCAGACATCCCCGGCGGTCGTCCTGCTCTCCGGCGGGCTCGATTCCACGACCGTCCTCGCGATCGCACAGGATCAGGGGTATGCCTGCCACACGCTCGCGTTCGACTACGGGCAGCGACACCGCCACGAGCTCGATGCGTGCGCAAAGATTGCCGCAAGCTTCGGAGCCGCGTCCCACCGCGTGTTCACCCTCGACATCGGCCAGTTCGGGGGCAGCGCCCTGACCAGCGCAGAGTTCGAGGTCCCCAAGGACCGCGACGAGTCGAGCATGGACGACATCCCGGTGACCTATGTCCCCGCCCGCAACCTCGTTTTTCTTTCGATCGCGCTGGGCTACGCGGAGACGCTGGGCGCGTCGGACATCTTCATCGGCGTCAACGCGATCGATTACTCGGGCTACCCGGACTGCCGGCCCGAGTTCATCGAATCGTTCACCCGCACCGCCAACCTCGCGACGAAGATGGGCGTCGATGGGAACGCGATCAAGGTGCACACACCTTTGATCGACATGACCAAGGCACAGATCATCGCCAAAGGCACAGACCTGGGCGTGGACTACGCCATGACGCACTCCTGCTACGACCCCGACGAGACCGGGGCGGCGTGCGGGCGCTGCGACTCGTGCGCGTTGCGGCGCAACGGCTTTATCGAGGCGGGGATCGAGGACCCGACGCGGTACAGCACCTTCCCAAACGCGCCGCGACCGTGAGGGAGCGGTCTTCGAGGTCGATAGAAACCGCTCCCTCAC
>CAXREY010000054.1:0-88606 GCA_964229845.1 Phycisphaerales bacterium UBA1924 | reverse complement strand
AGCTGCTAGTGCCCGAAGTCACCTCGTTTCAGGGGTGCCTACGGCAAGAGTGGTGACTGGGACGAAGTCGTAACAAGGTAGCCGTAGGAGAACCTGCGGCTGGATCACCTCCTTTCTAAGGGATTTCCTTAGACTCGATTGTATGGAACACTGATCTGAGACCACAATGTGCTATCAGACAGCAACCACCCCGGTGAGAACCGGATCGAGATCCCATGAGCACACTCTCGCCCGCCATATACACTGATCTCTCGCCAGATCATGCGAAAGCATGATCCCGAGACAGACCAGTGGGCGGATAATGGCTTGGTAACAAGCCGTGAAGATGGACCCAACTGTTCACCGGTCAATGGCCGATGAGAAACCTGCACGCAAGTGCAGGTTTTTTCGTGCGCGCACGGTATGCATGATGAGCTATCTGGGCCGTACTGATCGGTTTTTATTCCGATGTTCGCAGTGTCACACCAGTTACCCAGTCGTATTTGATGAACTCGGGACCCGGGTTCCAGTACCAGACTTCGCGCTCTGATCCATCTGGGTTTCGTGAATACTTGACCGGTACAAGACACTCGATCGGTACACCTCGAAAGATGATCTCGTCCGCCAGGTACGATCGGATCGCAGGATGCTCTTCCCACCCCACTCCCGTCGGGCGGATCACGATATCCACCTTCCCGAGTTCCGCGGCCGTTGACCAGAACTGCGTGTGCTCCTCGAAGAACTCGAGATCCCTCATGGGCGGACGGACACCGATCGCCTGATCCGCCGAAGATGATGTGTAGCGAGCAAACGCGACCGGACCGACCTCCAGTTCATGCTTGCCGGCCCGTAACCAGCAGTCGCCGAGTACTCCTGAAGTAAATCCCTCGGTGAATCGAAGCACAAAGAGGGACTTCCTGTAGCGTGCGGTGCGTGTGTGTGTCTTCGCCTCCTCGATCTGAGTAGGGATCGTGATTCGGTCGATCAGAACGTGCTTGGCTTGCTCTGCTGCTGTGTTCACATCAAGGATTGGGGCGACGAAGCTGTGGTTAACTGGAGTACGACGACCAAATCGGCTTTGTGTGACTGACCAGCCACCAAGGACCAGATCCCCGTTCAGTATCCTGAAACTGCGCTTGGCCGTGATCGTGAACTCGTCTTCTTCGGTTGAGAGCCGCTGGCTCAGCCGCCAACTCCCGCTCACGCCGGACGAGGGAATCCAGTGCTCGCTCCGTTTGGTGTGGAAGACCGCGGCGTCGCTGTCATGGTTGACGCTGATGCGGTGGTACCTCATCTCGAAGGTGAGCGGGGAGTGCTCGGAACCGAATGCCCCTTCCGGGTTGTGCAGGCTGCGGACCCAGTCCGCATAGAACTGGAAGGAGCCACTCATTCCCTCTCGGTCCCAGTATGAAAGCTGAACCCAAACACGATCAGCATCGTCGGGGACCGATTCTTGGACCTCGGTCTGGGCCAGGATGTAGAGCTCACCGAATCGTGTGATTTGTTCTTGAGTGATGTTGCCGGTCAACAGGGCGTAGAGGATAACGTCGCCCCATCTCGGGTCCGGCTCGCTCCGCGCAGATTCATACCGATCCAATGCTCGATCCACGAGCAAAGCGAGCCCCTCACCCGTCACATCACCAGGAATGAGCCGATCGTGCAGTTCGTTGAATGCCTCGGTGTTGCCTGCGGCTTCAAGTCTCAGCAGCATGGACTCAGGAAAGTAGGTAAACCAGTCAACGCGGTCGAAACCGGTAGCTCGCGCGAGCGGCTTCCAGCCAACGCCACAGGCCCCCATCATTATCACGAGGGCTGCCAATACAAGGATGCGACCTCGGCGTTTGCGTTTACCGACACGAATCGCGGCGGTACCACGCCGGATCTTCCGCCCGCATTCAGGGCAGTTCCTGGTCTGTTCCAGCGGGAGCCCGTCGAGGTCGAACCCGCACCCGCGGCAGTGCGGGTGGGTGCAGACCAGGCGGCCCCGCCAGGCGAATACGAGCAGCACGCTCCCGGCGATGATCAGCAGGAATCCAAACAGCTCAATCATGCACACATCCTATCGAACGCATCGGCCATCAGTCCTCGACGTACGCGCTGGCGGGGGTCTTGTTCTCGTCGCTGCCCGGCATTGACTGGAGACGCTCGTCGCCCTCCTCGTAGACCGGCACGCCCACAAACATGAGCTCCAGGTCCACGACCTCGCTGATCCTCGCGTTGGACTCCGCGACAGAGGGATCGGTGCGGAAGACGATGTCTACGACGCCGTCGCTCGTGACCCGCTCGAAGGCCTCGATCCGCTCGCGGTCGTCCGTGTCGATCTGGATGGTGATCTGGTGGGAGTGGCGGAGCTGCGGGATCGGGGTCTGGGTCGTGTCGACCGGCTTTGCCGGCGTGGAGAACGACGCTGCTTCAAACAGCTCCCCGGTGGTGTGGTGGCGGAAGTAGAGCGTGCCGGCGATGGACTTTGGCTTGGCAGTGAACTGAACAGACGTGTTCGCGAACTCTCGTCTCGAAGAAGCCCCAGTAAGGTCCACATCCCGTAGCACGATGGGCTCGATGCTCATGTTTTCGCGGGCGCGTTTCGCCGCCGGCGGGTCGCTCACGACGCGGACGATCGGCTCGTCCTCTCCCACCACCGTGACGGTCTGTGTGAAGCGGATCGGTTCCGCCTCGATGGTCGTGTCGTTCGTGCGGCTGGTGAGCGTGATCTGGACATCCATCCAGAGCTCGAAGGTGTCGCCCGGCTCCAGTCGATCGCGGATTTCTTTGGGGATCATCACGCCGCTGCCGGTTGCGCTCGATCCGAACGAGCCGGCCCTCGGGATGATGAAGCTCGTGCCCATCATGCCCCCGCTGGCGTGCTGGTTTGTGAACTCCTCACCCTCGAAAACCACACCATCGCTGCTGCTCCCGATCCGGAGCATGTACCCGGTGTCGAAGCGGGTGAGGGCGGGCGTTCTCGACATGCTGTGCGTGCACCAGTAGCTGACATAGGAGTCGCCCGCTCGTATCCGCTCGCGCAACCACATCTTCATACCACTCCCGTTTCGGGCGAACGCTGCGAGCTGATCCACGCTCAGCTTGCTGTTCTGGATGGCCAGCGAGATCACCTCGCCCCAGCGCGGGTTCCATTCCTGGTCCGTATCAAGCTGGTGCTCGAGCGCGGCTCGGACCGCGCCGTCCCACACCCACGCAGGCGGCTGCTCGCTCGCGCTGATGCGTGCGATCAGCTCGTCGATCGCTTCGTCGAAGCCCCGCTCCGAGGCGGCCAGCACGACCCGGTCGGGCATGACGGCGAACATCGACGCGGTGTTGCCCGTCAGGTGCACCGTGGTCAGCCCGGCGCCGACGAGAAATAAAACTGCCGCGATCACGATGATGCCCCGGCGTTTCTCACGGCGGATGGGGCTGATTGTCCGCTTCGGCCCGACCGGACGCCCGCACTCGGGGCACGGCGCCCCCTCGGGGGGGAGCTCAATCCCCTGCAGGTCGAACCCGCACGCGCCGCAGAACCGTCCACGCGCGGCGACACGCCCGCGTAGGCCGAGGGCCAGCAGCAATGACGAGATCACGATGAAGATGATGGCGAGCGTGAGCATGAGTGGATCCCCCTGGCTGGGGTGGTACGAGCGGGCCGGTGTGTGGTTCAGTCGTCGATCGGGCGTGCGATGGTCTCGTTGTCCGCGGGTTCGTTGCTGTAGCCCTGGCGGGGCGACTTCTCGGCGGTCACGGGTACGTCGCTGAAGCGGAGCGGGACGCCGAGGATCTCGCGGATATCGTGGGTCTTCTCGGCGATGCCCGGGTCCGGGCGGTACTCCAGCGTGACCGAGCCAGCGTCCAGCCAGCTCTGGATCATGGCCTCATCGACGCCGTCTTCTGTGTCCACACGCCAGTTGAACATACGGATGCCGATCCCTTGCGAAGCTGGCGCACTGATGCCGCTCACGCGTACCTCTTGCCCATCGTGCACCACATAGAGATCCCCGGCGAGGGCGACGGGCAGCTCCGAGTTGATGAAATCGGACTCGAGCGGGATGATGGTGGAACCGTACGCGTTGCGCTCTTCCGGCGGCGGGATGTAGAGCGGAGCAACCCGAACGTGCGGGTTGCTCCGGAACGACTCGATGATCTCGGAGTCTGTGTTGAGCTTCACGAGCTGGGCATCGGCGGGCAGGATCCGCACCGTGCCCGTGTTCTTCTGCGTCCATCGGTCGACCGCTTCGCCCTGAAACGACGCCTTGACTTCGATCTGGTACTCAACAAAGAACGTCACATCCGTGTTCGGCTCAACGCGCGACCAGTCCAAGTCCCCGAGGGGGATGCGGCCACCGCTCCCGCCCATCGAACGCCCTTTCGGTCCGGGGACCGAGAAGATCCCGCCGGATGTGCTGTCGATCTCGGCTGAATACTCCGGATCGTGGAGGCCCGCTCGGGTGATGGTTTTCCAGATCATCAGATTCTCTCCGCCAAGGGACACCGTGCCGTGGCTGGTCAGCGCCGAGACGCGGGCCGAGCTGGTATGCATCACCTCGATCCCGGCGACGTCCGTCCCATGGCGGAGCGTCGCGGGGAACTCCGCGTACGAATCGATCGCGAGGCGCACGTACCCGAGTATCTGGTCTTCTGTGAGGCGCCCATCGATCAGCGCGTTGGCGAGCACCTCGCCGTGACGCGGGTCCCACGCGGTGTTTGAGTCCTGCTGGTGCGCGAGCGCATCCGCGATCAGCCCATCCCAAGTCTCATCGCTGAGCGGGTTCTTGAGGCGCACGAGCCGGTTTGTGGCGATCTCGGTGAACGCGGCATCGAAGCCCAGGTCGTGCATCGTCACGACTACCCGGTCGGGAAACAGCGCCATGATCTTCGCCGTGTTGTTTGTCGCTGCGATCCCGCTCAGCGTCAGCCCGACAAGCAGCAGCAGCACACCCGGAACGAGCGCCCCCCACCGTTTTCTCCGGAGCGTCGGGCGGGTCGAGGCGGGTTCGGTGATGCCGCTCCCGCACTCGGGGCAGCAGGCGTCGCGTGTCGCCCGATCGATACCATCCAGATCGAAGCGGCACTTGCGGCAGTAGACGCCGCGATCAACGATGCGCCCCCGCCAGCCGAGGATCAGCAGCCCGAGGGCGAGCACCACAAGCACAGTTGTGAGCGGGATCATGGTGTTTCTCCTGTCTCGACTCCGTGTTCCCCGTCAAGAAGCACTTCCCCCTTGATGGTTGCTTGGTCGAAATGCGTCTGGTGCATCCAGTCCGGGGCCGTCATGAGGTGGACCGGGACATCGCGGAAGATCAGCCCGACCTCGGCGATCTCGGTGATTTCCGGGTCTTCACGCGCAAACTCGGGGTCCGGCCGCAGGATGACACTCGCCTGCCCCGCTTCGATCAGCTTCTTGTGGATGGGCATCGCGACGGCGATATCGTGTTCTTCAGGCGGCATGATGCGCCAGCTGATGATTTCGGCAAAGCCCGCTCCGGGCTTGGTTTTTATCGAGAACCGATCGACCTCGATTTCCTCATCACCGATGAGCAGGCTGACACGAAAGGCAATCGGAGTGGGCAGGTCATTCGCGAGCAATGTCGTGTTGGCGAGGAAGAGCTGGTGCCCAGCCTCGCCCGAGTTGGGGAGTTTGGTCGTGTACAGCGGCGTGAGATTCACCGCTTCGATGATCTGATCCGCCAGCCGCTCCTCGCGTACGCTCGCGACGATCGGGGTCTCATCGCCGACGATCCTCAGCTTCTGCGTCTGCCTGACCGTTCTGTCCAGGATCGGCTCGGCCCGATCCGGGCTCTGCAGCCGGACCCGATACTCGACGAAAACCTCGAACTCGGTCCCGATCGGTGCATGCGAGAACGCGTCGGCACCGCGGAACTTCGATCGCACGTAGTCCTCGCTCGGCTCGGGCCCCTGCAGCACCATCGGTCGGATATATCTCGGGGACCCGAACTCACCGAGCGGGTCCTCATCCACAGCGCCCCAAGCGGTCACCCACGCCCAGTGCTGATACGGCATCACGCCGCCCCACGTGGACATCACGCGATCGCCGTCGAGTCTCATCGTGTACGCGATCTCGTTCTCACCCTGCCTGATCTGATCGGGCAACGCGACCCGGTATGTGTACCCGTTCATCACAAACGAGATGAGCTGTTCATCGCTGAGCTGCTGGATTTCGATCGCGTTGCGGAGCAGCTCTCCCCATCGGGGGTCCCATGCACGCTCGCGATCGGCCTGGATATCGAGCGCGTGCTGGATGAGTCGCCCCTGCTGTTCTTGCGTGAGTTCGTCCGGTGCAGACCAACGCTTGAGCGCCTCGTCGATTGCATCGCTGCTGCCGCGCTCCGCGAGTGAGAGCACGATCGGGCTTGGCATGTAGGCGTAGAGCGTGGCGTTCGCGACAAAGAGCGAGACATACAGACCGCTGCACCCGAGCGCAGCGAACAGCAGCCCCGCCACGATCCATGCGCGTGAGGCGCCACGCATCGTGCCCCGACGCGCGTCTTCACCATGAACCTCGGCGCCGCACTCCGGGCATCGGGCCTGCGCCGAGTTGAGATCGATCCCCGCGAGATCGAACCCGCACGCGCCGCAGAACACGCCGCGCAGGACGACACGCCCGCGCAGCCCGAAAATCAGCAGCAGGAAAGCAATAAGAATGATACATACGGATGCGACAATCATGCCGCCATCGTATCACACTCTGAGCTTATTTTTTCTTATCCTTGTGATGATCGTGGCGAACGATATCGCCCGTGACGAGATAGATGATGTCCTCGGCGATGTTCCCGAGCAGGTCGCCCACGCGTTCGAGTTCCCGCGAGACACGGTACATCAGCATGTAGGGCGTCGCGTCGTCCGGGTGATCCTTGATGATCTCGCTGAGCTCCCGGAAGGCCTGCTTGTCGAGCTTATCAATCGCCTTGTCACGGGCGACGACCTCGCGAGCCGCGTCGGGGTCGGTGTTGATCACGGCTCGGACCAGCTCCTCGCACATCATCGGGATCCGCTGCATCATCTCGAGCATGGCCTGGGGCCATTGGAGGTCGACGTCGTGCAGCTTGCGGCTGATCTTGGCGATCGACGCGGCGTGATCAGCCAGGCGCTCGATATCCGAGTTGACCTTGAGACAGAACGTGAGCATCCGGAAGTCGGATCCGAATGGCTGCTGCAGCGCCAGGATCCTGAAGCACTCTTCCTCGATGCGGACTTCCTCTTTATCGATTTCCCGCTCGATCTCGCGGATCTCGCTCACGCCTTCGTCTGATTTGCTCATCAGGACCTGGATCGATTGGGCGAGCAGATCCGTGGCCCGAGAGGCCTCACGGATCAGGCGCCGGCGCAGGGCCGAGAGCTCGTGATCGAGTTGGATATCGTTGGCCACCCTGATCGGGGCCTGATTGGTCGTTTCGTTGCCGTTTCCCTCGGGCATGTCACATCCTTGAATCTGTAAGCGGGCTGGTTCCGCTGAATCTATAAGTGTAGCACGGGACCTGATCTTGTGCACTTTCATCGTGCAACCATCGCCCAAGAAAGCACTTGTGGCGTGATCTGTACACAGTTTTAATCGGCTAGGCACTCGTTCGGGCAGGAGTTTCAAGCCACGAGAGCAGGAGCTTCGCCCGCTGCATCGCGGATCTGGGCGGTTCCAGCGGGCGGATGTACACCTCACTCAGCGGCTTCCCGCTGCCGGACCGCGCGTTCGTCTGGGCGAGGCTGCCCTCAACGACCCGGACCTGCGCGGGTGCCTCGGACAGCATCCCCTGCACCCGCCCCGGATCGGCCGTGAGGGCCACGATGTCGCGTTCACGCAGCCCGACACTCCTGAGATGCATCGCCTGGCACGCCGCCCTGATCCTGGCACGGAGCACCAGGCGGCGGACGAGTTCTGGCGGATCAGCGTACGCGCTGGTCATGTCCGAAACGACCTGATCGATCTGTTCCTGCGAGCCGGCTGTCGCGAGACGCCTGTACACCTCGATGCGTCGCGTGTCGCTCGGGATGTACGCCTTGGGGATGTAGCCGAACACGCCGATGTCGACCGATGTGTGCTCCACCCGCTCCGGGGCGCCCTCATCCGTCAGTTTCTGAACCGACTGCTCGAGCAGCTGGCAGTACATCTCGTAGCCGACCGCCGCGATGTGGCCGGACTGCTCCGCCCCGAGGAGGTTGCCCGCGCCGCGGATCTCCAGGTCGCGCATCGCGATCTTGAACCCCGCGCCGAGCATCGAATACTCCTCGATCGCCTTGAGGCGTTTCTGCGCAACTTCCTTGACCGTCCGGTCCTCCGGCAGCAGCAGGTAGCAGTAGGCCCGGTGGTGCGAGCGACCGACGCGCCCGCGCAGCTGGTGGAGCTCCGAGAGACCGAACCGGTCGGCGTCGTTGATGATCATCGTGTTGGCCGTCGGGATGTCGATGCCCGACTCGATGATGGTCGTTGAGACGAGGACGTCCGCGCGCCTTGACATGAACTCGAGCATGACCCTCTCGAGGTCGTGCGGGTTCATCTGTCCGTGGCCGGTGATGATGTTCGCGTCCGGCACGAGCTGGCGGATGTCGTCCGCGACGCTCTCGATGTTGTGCACCCGGTTGTGGACAAAGTAGACCTGCCCCTCACGCGCGAGTTCTCGCTGAATTGCCCGGGCGATCCGGTGGCGGTTGTACGGGATGACCTCGGTCACGATCGATCGACGATCGACCGGTGGCGTGGTCAGGCTGCTGATATCGCGGAGACCGAGCATCGACATGTGCAGCGTCCGCGGGATCGGCGTCGCGCTGAGCGTGAGCACGTCCACGGTCAACCGCAGTCGCAGGAGCTTCTCCTTGTGCTCCACGCCGAAGCGTTGTTCCTCATCGATGATGACCATGCCGAGCTCGGCGAAGCGGACATCGTCCGAGAGCAGGCGGTGCGTGCCAACGACCACGTCGACCCGCCCGAGGGCGAGGTCCTTGAGCACCTGGTTGATCTGCTTCGTGGTCTTGAAACGCGAGAGCGACTCGACGCGGAAGGGGTAGTCCGCGAAGCGGTTGCGGATCGTGCGTTCGTGCTGCTCCGCGAGGACCGTGGTCGGCACGAGCACCGCGACCTGGCGCCCGGCCTCGACCGCCTTGAACGCCGCCCGGATCGCGAGCTCGGTCTTCCCGAAGCCGACATCACCGCAGATCAGCCGATCCATGGGGCGTGTGGACTGCATGTCCTTCTTGATCTCGATCATGCCCGCGAGCTGATCCTCGGTCTCGTCGTAGGGGAACTCGGCCTCGAACTCGGTGAACAGCGGCGTGTCCTCAGGGTAGCTGAAGCCCGGCACGTGCTCGCGAGCCGCACGCACGCGGAGCATCTCGCTCGCGAGGTCCTTGACAGACTCGCTGACGCGTTCTTTCTGTGCTTTCCACTTCTTCCCACCGATAGAGCTCAGCGGCGGCTTGCCCCTGAACCCGCCAACGTACTTCTGGACGAGATCGATCTGTGAGCACGGGACATGGAGGCGGCTCCGGCCGGCGAACTCAAGCGTCAGGTACTCTTCCTGATCCTCTTTGCGTTTCTTCGCCTTCTCCGGCCTGAGCGTGTACCGCTCGCTGGTCTTCGCGGTGCCGGACGCGTTCATGACCGTGAGGCCGAGAAATCGGGCGATGCCGTGCTCGGCGTGGACGACGTAGTCGTCGGGTTGGATATCGAGGAACGTGTCCATCGCACGCCCGGCACGGATTCTTTGCATCCGGCGTCGCACGCTGGATCGGTGCAGCATCTGGCCGGCAGGAACCAGCGCGTAGCGGCCGATGCCGGCATCCTCGTCGCTCGCTGACCAGATGAAACCGCGCCGAATATCGAGCAGCTCGCGTCGGATATCGATACCGGGCGCGTGGAGCGTGAGCAGCTCGCCCAGGCGAGCGAACTCACCGTCAGATCCGCACGCAAGGATCACGGTATCGACGCGGTCCTTGAGTTCCGCCAGCTCACGGATCGCAACGGCTACTTCTTTGTCGAACGGCGGGAGTGTCTCAACCGGCAGATCGACGAGGGCGTCTGCGCCGGATTTGCCCGCCGAGAACTGATTCACCTCGCACAACGCGTGGAACCGTGCTTCGAGCAGCTTGAGCACGGCCGGTGGCCCAAAGATCGCTCGCCCGTCGCTGATGCGCTCGTAGTAGCCCCGCCCCTGCTCCACAACCTCGAAAGTCTCCGCGAGCAGGACAAGCGATTGCTCCGAGAGGTACTCCAGCACGGATTTGTCCGCGCTGGTCGCCTTGAGCTGGACCTCGCCCGCGGCACCGAGCAGCACCTGCTCGATCTTGCGATCGGACCCCATCGTGTCCAGATCGATCTCCGCGATGGTGTCCAGTTCGTCACCGAAGAAATCAAGCCGAACGGGCACAGGCTCCCCACCGCTGCCGCTCGTGGGGTAGATGTCGATGATCCCGCCCCGGGAAGCGAACTGGCCGGGGTACTCGATGGTGTCCATCCGCTCGTAGCCGGCTTCCCCGAGCCAATCGATCAGCGCCTGCGGGTCGATGATGTCGCCGCCCCTGACCTCCCGGACGAGTTCGTCGATGCGCTGGGCGCTCGGCACGGGTTGCATGAGCGCCGCGATCGGGGCGATGAGCACGCCCGGCACCTGGCCGGCACGGATCTGCGCCACCTTGGCGGCGCGGTTCGCGAACAGTTCCGCGCTCACGCTCGATTCCCCGGGCGCCAGCTCCAACGCGGGGAAGATCTCGCTCTCGTTCATCCCGACCGCCTGGGTCTCCGCGAGGATGTCTTCCGCCTCGTCGACGTGAGCGCACACGACCAGAACCGGCCTGCTTGTCTGTCGGTGCAGTGCCGAGGCCAAGATCGAGATCGATGCGCCGATCGAGCCGGTCGCGATCGTCCGCTGACCGGCATCAAGCCCCTTCTTGAGGGCCTTGAATGAGGCGTCGGCAATGATCGGGGTCAGCAGGTCCAATGTGGTTCGTCCCGCGCATGCGCGTACCCACGCCCGGGATGCACGACGCGTGCCGCCCTGACGCTCCTGGCTCGTTCAGTTGTCTGAAGTGTATCCGCCCGCGTCACCGAGCGTGATGAGGTGGCGCAGCTTGTCGAGTGTCCGGGGTCCGATGCCGCTGACTTTCTGGAGGTCGCTGATCCGCGAAAACGCCCCGTGTTCCTCGCGATACTCGATAATCCGTTGTCCGAGGGCCGGGCCGATACCCGGCAGGAGATCGAGCTCGCTCAGCGGGGCCTCGTTCACGTTGATCAGGCGCACCGCGCTGGGCGTGCTGGGCTGGGCGGAGGGAGCGGACTCGGATCCGGCAACCTCGATGACCCGCGGCGCATACTCATCGGGTTGTGACCGCAGGTCGCGCGAGAGCGAGATCCCCATCGTCAGCAGCGAGACGCTCCCCAGCATGATCGCGGCGAACAGCGCGCTCGGGCGTCTGGCCCAGTCACTGCTCCCTGCCGTTTCATGCTTGGCCATGGCTCACGCCCTCAGCTGGTGCTCCCGACGGAAGCGGACGTATCTGCACGATCGAGCTGGCTGGCATCCAGACTGGCGGGCAGCTTATTCTCAAGGATCGCGTTGCGGATCTCTCTCATGTGCTGCAGCGCAGGGCGCGGCTCCATGCGGCGATCGAGCAGCCCGCCGCTCCGCATCTCGGTCGAGCCGGCAGGATCGGCGAGTTCGTGCCAGCAGACGGTCTCGATGTACGGCTTCGACATCGCGAGCGACGCGTAGGCGCTGAGCCAGTCCGCCTGGCTCTGCTCGTTCCAGAGCCCCCGCCACGATCCGGGCTGGGCGAACTGCTCGGGGTGCTCGTCAGGAGTGAGCGGGCCGCTGGGACAACCGAGGCCGGAAATCGAGATCGGGCGATCGAGCATCGCGTATTGATCCAGCATCGATGAGAACGCCATGAGATCGCGTGTGTCCTGACCCGACCGGTAGGAGCCCATCTGCACCCTGAGCGAGAAGGCGTCGAGCGGGATCCCCGATTGCGTGAGCATCTCGGCGTACAGCAGCGGCGGGAGCGACCGGCGGTCGCTGGTGTGATAGCCGCCCCACGGCTGCACGATCTCCACCTGCACCTTGGCGCGCGGGTGGAGCTTGCGGACCACGAGCACGCAGATGCGCGTGAGGTCGATCATCTGCTGGAAATCGAGCTTGAAGTGATCGCCGCAATGCAGCCCGGAACACACCGTCCACCGGCTGACGGTTCGCCGGTAGCGTGTCACGACGGCCTTCATGTGCTCGTATACGAGGTCACGGAGTGTTTCGTAGTCGTTCTCCCAGATGTAGAGCCACTCGGGGACGCAGTGCGGGCGGAAGTCCACGACCGGGCCGGCGACGACGGGCAGCTTGGCGGTGCGGATCGCCCATTCGATCCAGCGATCGGTCGGCGAGTAGGCGTACTCGCCCTCGATGGGTTCCATCTCGATCCATCGCATCGGGACGGTCACGAAGTCGACTGAATCGCGGAGCGCGGACTTGGTCTGCTCGCCGAGCACGCTGGGCGAAGCGGAGACCCCGATCGCGGGCCGCGAGGGGAGCACCACACCGCCACGCCCGGGGTGGAGCACCGGCACCGGGCGTTTGGACTGGGCACCATCCTCTGCGATGCTGGAGTAGAGCGATCCGTCCTGACGCGCCTCGAGGTCGATCTTGGCCTGGCGGAGCGCGAGGCGCTCGGATGCCTCGATCGCGATCCAGAGGGCGATCATGCCGAGGCGCGACGTTTCCGCGGTTTCTGCCGGGTCGTTGGACCGCACGAGGGCCTTCGTAAAGACCGCTCGAGCCGCGTCCAGCAATCGCATCTCGATCGACTCGCCGGGCAGCTCGAAGATCTGCCACTCCTCGAGCTTGGTCAGGATCAGCATGATACGGTGGCGTGCCAGCTCCAACGCGAGCACGTACGGACGCTCGCGATCGGGCAGCAGGCACGTCTGGAGGGTCAGCACGCCGAGCGGGCGGAGGCGGATATCGTCGATCACGGGCTCGTCGTGGCCGAGTGATTGCAGGCGGTGCGCGTCGAGATCGATCTGCAGGGCGACCGCGGCGGCATCGCGCGTGCCCTTCTCGCACCGGATGGTGTCATCCTCGAGGACGACTTCACCCGCGATCGGCACGGAGTCCGGGCCGATGAGGTATGCCCCGGGGAGCACACGCTGCGTCATCGGATTCAGGTTGTGCGGGGCGGTAAAACGCAGCATGTAATCAGATCAACTCCACGCGCCCGGGGCTCCGGACGCTCCGCTATAGGATATGAGATCGGGGCATCCCGGGCGAGTGATTCGCCCGATCGGACCCCGAATTCCCGCCCCTGGGAATCGCACAGGAACACGGGCGCGGCTATCGTTGGGCGTGAGCACCAACGCAACCACCCACGAATCCCACGATAATCGTTTGTCGGAACTCGGGCCCGCAGTTTTCGAGACCGATCTGCGTCTGCCGGACAGACGCGAGGGGAAGGTCCGGGATACCTACACGATCCCGGCACATGACGATCACTTTGGGCACCATGTTCCACGCGCGATGCTGATGGTCGCCTCGGACCGCATCTCCGCGTTTGACGTCATCATGCCCGATCCGATCCCGGGGAAGGGGCGTCTCCTCACGGAGATCGCCGCGTTCTGGCTGAGGTGGATCGAGGATCAGGGACTCTCACCGACGCACCTGATCGGGACAGGAACGGACCTCATCCCAGAGTCCGCTTTCACTGAGAACACGACCCGGGAACTGCTCGAGGGGCGCGTCACCATCGGACGCCTCTGCAAGGTCATCCCGGTTGAGTGCGTTGTCCGCGGTTACCTCGAGGGTTCCGGGCTCAAGGAATACAACGAGACCGGGCGCGTGTGCGGCATCCAGCTCCCCGAGGGGCTCGCGCAGTGCGACAAGCTCCCTGAGCCGATCTTCACCCCGGCGACCAAAGCCGAGTCCGGGCACGACGAGAACATCAGCTTCCAGCAGGCGATCAAGCACGTCGAAGACCTCGGCGGCGAGACCCTCATGGAACGGTTGCGGGAACGCTCATTCAACATCTACGAGGCGGCCAGCGCGTACGCCAAGGATCACGGGATCATCCTCGCGGACACAAAGTTCGAGTTCGGTCTGCCGATCGATGAAGATGGCCGCATCACGAGCCACGATCCCATCCTGATCGATGAGGCGTTGACCCCGGACTCTTCGCGCTTCTGGCCCGCGGATGACTACCGCCCGGGGCGAGCGCAGAAGAGCTTCGACAAGCAGTACCTCCGGGAATACCTTGAGCTGCTGACCAAATCCGGCAAATGGGACAAAACGCCGCCCGGCCCGTCGCTGCCCCCGGAGGTTGTGCTCGGGACGCATGAGCGATACCAGCAGGCACGCGATCTGCTCGTCGGCCACTGAGCCCTCGTGATCAGAAACGCCATGAGCTGGACTGGGATCAGTCCTTGATCACGCCCTCGACGTTGTTCTGCTGACGCTGCTGCAGCTTCATCTCGTACAGCTCGCGGTGCATCTGCATGCCGCTGGGTGCCGGGAACGCCGTATCGAAGTCCACGTCGATGTTCCCTTGCTCGTGCTGCTCGTTGATGAAGTCGCGGAAGCGGATCACGAGCGCGTCGTACGCGTAGCGTTGCAAGTCCTCCGGCGCGTTCCCGTAGAGGAGTTCCGCCTCATCAAACGGGAGGTTCGAGATGTTGTTCGCGAACGCGTTGCCGGCGAGGAAGGGGAAATCGCGGTCCATGAACTCCATGCGGGCACCGTCGGTCGCCGCGACGACGTTCCGGAACTGCTCGCTGAAGTAGTACGCGTGGGCCTTGCGGGCGTACTCCCAGAGACCGTTGAAGGTATCGATGTTCCCAGCGAGGAGCCCCTGGAAGAAGGCGCCCTGGAGCGCGCCGTAGACCTCTGAGACCGCGACCTGCGGCGAACCCATCGAGTCGTAGATCTGCTTGTCCGCGAACTCGTTGAGCGGGAGCGAAACCTCGTCGATGAAGGTCGTGTCGTTGATGTTCACACCCTTCCAGGTCCGGAGCTTCTCGTACCAGTACTCCGCCTGGGCGATATCGCCCCGGCGGTAGAAGAACCGGACCGCGTCGCGGAGGAAGTTCATGTACCCCGCAGAAAACTGGCGATAGGCGCGTCGCTCGGCCTCGAACAGGCCGGACGCGACCGTCACTTCTTCGAGCATGCCGCCGTAGGTCGGGACGAAGTACGGGTTGGGCACGCCCTGGTAGTACGCGGGGCGCTGCTCGTGCACATCGAGGTAGTTGAAGTACAGGTCCCCGAATCGCCAGAGATCCTGGACGGACTGCATCACGAGTCGGTAGGCGTTCACGAAGTCGAGCGACTCAGCGTTGTGCTCGTTGACCTCCATGCGCCCCACGTCCGTGCCACGCGCGCCCCAGTAGAGCGCGTGGGCCGCCGGCATCCGCCAGTCCACTGGCCCGAACTTCTTCATGACCTGCACCATGCGTACGGGCTCCATGAAGTATTCGTCCTCGAGCACGCGCTTGCGGACGTGACTGAGCAGGTCCGCCCAGTCCTGCTCCCAGCGCGTCTGGCCATCGGGGCCGGCTTCCGGGTAGCGGTCCATGAGCGCGATGAACGCCTGGGTCTTCGGACCGGACGCGGAGCGGACCCCGTCCAGACGCCCGGCCGCCTCGAGCTCCTTGTGGAGCTGATAACGCTCGAGCAGGCGACGCCCGGGCTCCTCGCCGAGTATGGACTCGTAGGCGCGGGCGATCTCCGCGGCACGTGGGTTTGCCTCGGCGAGCCCGCTGATGGTCGCCGGCGCATCAACGATCGGCTGGATCCAATCGACGTACTGCTGGATGACGCTGTCACGATCGCGGTTGTTCGGGTCGATGACCGGCTTGCGGCCGAGCACGTTCTGCCACTCGTAGGCGAACTGGCGCTTGTAATACTGGTTCGCGTCGTCCGTGAAGCCCGCGACCTTGTGGAGGAAGATCCACGCGAGCTCCTTGTGCATGTGCATGTCGTTGGGATTCGCGCGGATGCCGCGGTTGCGGAGCAGGCGGATGCCCGAGTTGACCCACGACCACCGCTCCTGCGGCGTGTGGGTCGTGACCGAGATGTTGTACGCCATGTTCCACGCGTGGAAGGTCCAGACCGCGGGCAGGCGGGGCTGCAGGCGCGTGATCCAGTCCGCGAGTTCGACGGCCTCGTAGTACTGCCCCTCCTCCTTCGCGTTGGTCGCTCGGATCCAGAGGTAGTTGACGAACACGCCACGCAACGCCCCCATGGCGATGCCCAGGGCGACCATCGGCGGGTCGTTCTCCTCTGCGGTATCGGTGTACGACAGCCCGTGACGCCCTGTGGATGCGGTGATCTGCGTGCCGAAGAAGCCGGAGCCGATCAACCCGGCGATCATGCAGAGCAGTGCGATCATCCGAACCCGCGTGTTGTGAACCATCGTCGCCGCTCCTTTCTCAGTTGCCCGAATAGATCGCGAGCTGTCGCCGCCTGAAGATCAGCACGCCAAGCCCGTAGAAGAGCACGGTTACCAGCCCCAGCGTGAACACGCCGCCCGCCACACGGCTCCATGAGAGCAGCTCGCCCTCGGCGATGCGTTTGGTCGGGCGAAGGTCGTTGTAGACCTTGAACAGGGAGCTTACGTTGTCCGCGATGTAGTAGATCACGGTTCTGTACAGCGAAGGGTCGCCGTCCACGTTGGTCTTGCCCCAGCCCGGCAGAGCGCCCTGCACGAAGCCAGCGGATTCACCGATGAAGAAAAGCCCGCCGGAGATGAGGCACGCGACCGGGAAGCTCGCGAACGTCGAGGCCCAGACCGCAAGCATGGCCAGCAGCGAGAGCTTGACCCAAAGCACGAAGTACACCCGCACGAAGTTGGAGCGGTAGCTGCCGACCGTGTACGAGATCTCGAGCCCGTCCGGGGGGATCGTGAACGTGTTCACGTTCGCCTGGAAACGGACGACCTCGTTCGATTCGGCAAAGAACTGGCCGTTGTAGATCTGGATCGCGAGCTTGCCGGTGTCGTCGATGAACTCTGGGGAGATCGTCAGGCTGTGCGAGAAGCCCAGGCCCGTCCTCCGCGGCGGGAGCATCGTGCCGTCCTCGAAGAAGAACGTCAGGATGTAGAACATATCGGGGCGGTTGCCCTCGGCGTTGATTTTGTATCGCAGCGTGAGCGGCAGGTTCTTCTCTTTCGCTTCCTGCAGGCCGTAGAACGTGAACGTCTCCTGCTGCTCGGCCCGTGGGTCAATCGACAGGTACTGCGTCATCTCGTCCTTGAACAGCTTCTGCCTGATGGCGGTCCGCTCGGCGCTGTCGGGGTTGTAGTCGGGATTGAGGCGTCGCTCGTTCTCGATGTGCATCTCGATCGCCTGATCGAACGAGGCGTCGCTCGGCGAGAACGGGAGCGCCGGGATCTTGGCAACACGCGCCGCCAGGACCTGCGTCTCCAGCTTGAGCCGGTCCTCCGTGATGTCCGAGCCGTCCCTGGGCACGAACGCGGTGACCTCGCCCTCCGCGGGGAGCAGGCGGAGATACTCGGTGAACTGGAACACACCGATCGCGGATACGCAGAGCAGAATGGCGGCCAGCGTGGAGACACCGAGCCACTTCCCCATCACATACTGCCACGACGCGACCGGCTTGGTCATCGTCTGCCAGATGACCTTCTCACGCTGCTCGTAGGAGACCGTGGCCGCGCCAAAGAAGACCACGAGCAGGGCTGTGAAGATGTAGGTGAACCCCGTGGCGTACTGCAGGAAGCTCTGGATGCGGTACCGCAGCGATTCGTTGTCGTTGAGCAGCATGGGCAATGCCGCGAGCACGAAGAACAGCATGACGATGAACACCAGCGAGATCTTCATGCGGATGGCTTCCGCGAGGACGTTGCGGGCGATCGCCAGGATCGGGTGCGCGAAGCTCATCGCGAGACTCATGCCGCGCATCAGCAGGATGAACACGAGCGTGAGCGTCGTCATCCCGAAGATGATGCTGCCCGTGAGCGGGAAGCCGAGCCGCTGACCCGCGAAGAAGATCAAGGCACCGACAAGCGCGAAGAGCGGGTAGATGAGCCCGAGGTTGAGCCAGATCACCAGCACCAGGATCAGCCCGCCGAAGAGCGCAGAAACGGCGATGATCGTGCCCGGGTCCGCGTTCTCGATCATCTGCGTGATGAGCTGGGCCCGAGCGATCTCGGGGTTCTCGATCCGCTCACCCGTGGTGGTCTCTACGGTCGCGGGGAGCTGCTCCATCTGCGAACGCAGCCCCGCGGTTGACTCGCTCTCGTTGAGCAGCCCGTACCCGATGAGCACAACCATCGCGACAAGGACCGCGACCGTCATCGCGATCTTGAATGCTCGGCTGCGCTGCAGCTGATCGAGTTTGGAGAGGCGCTGTCGGAAACTCACCGCTTGCTGTCCTCATCGTCCTCTGGCTCATCGTCGAGCAGTGAGCCGATCACACCGAGATCGACGTCCTCTTCTTCGTCCTGCGCGGGTGCCGTGGGCTGGGCGGGGCGTGCTTCCTTGGCCGGCTCCTCGTCCTCTTCCAGCAGCGAGCCGATCAGGGACTCGTCCTCGACCGGTTCTGGTGCGGATGCGGGGACCGGTTCGGCGTCGTCGGGCGTGGGTGCGGCGTGCTGATCATCGCTCGCCGCCACGGCCGGAGCCTCGGGCTCATCCTCAAGGAGCGATTCGATCAGGGAATCACCTTCGCGCGGTGCCTCCTCTTCGCCACGCAGGAACGCCGCGGTCTGCCCGCCCTGCATCGCGCCCGACGTGCTCGCCTTGTCCTGCTGGGCCTTCTCGACGATTCCGAGGAACAGCTCTTCCAGACGCTGCCTTGGCGCACGGACGCTGCGGATGGACTTGTCGCCACCGGTTCGGCGGCGGATGACCTCGTCGATCTCCGCGATCGTCTGCTCGTCGAGCTCGTCCGTCTCGATGATGGTCCGCTCGTGCGTCGACAGCAGGTCCTCGCAGGTCCCCTCGCCGCGTGTCCGCCCGCCGTAGAGGATCACCATGCGGTCCACCACGTCCTCGACGTCGCTGAGCAGGTGGCTCGAGAGGATGACGGTCTTGCCTCTTCGCCCGAGCTCGATGATGAGGTCCTTGACCTGGCGGGTGCCGATCGGGTCGAGCCCCGTGGTGGGCTCATCGAGGATCAGCAGGTCCGGATCATTGATCAGCGCCTGAGCGATGCCGATGCGCCGCTGCATGCCCTTGGAGTACTCGCGGACCGGGCGGAACTGGGCGTGCTCGAGCCCGACCATGTGCAGGAGTTCATCGATGCGGGCCTTGCGGGTCTTCGCGTCCAGGCCGAAGAGCTTGGCGTAGTAGTCGAGCGTCTCGCGTGCGTTCAGGAACGGGTAGAGGTAGCTCTCCTCGGGGAGGTAGCCGATGCGTTTCTTGATGGCCACGTCCGTCGGGGCCTTACCGAACACAGAGACACGCCCGCTGGTGGGCTTGAGGAGCCCGAGGATCAGCTTGATGGTCGTGCTCTTGCCCGAGCCGTTGGGCCCGAGCAGCCCGAAGACCTCGTGCTCGTTGATCACCAGATCCAGGCGGTCGACCGCGCGGGCGCGGTCACGCATCCAGAAGTCCTTGAAGACCTTGGTCAGCTGCTGGCACCCAACGACCGCCCGGGGGCTCGCTGCCTGGGTCACGTGGCTCGCGTCCTGGTTGATCGGTGACTGCGTCATTTAGGGCTCGTCCTCTGCCTGGATACCGCGCTGCGTTCTGTAGAAATCCTGCTGCGCTTCGAGACGGCGCTGCTCCTGCTGCTCTCTGGCCTTCTCACGACGCTCGAGGCGGACGCGTTCCTCTTCCCAGTCCTGGTCCGGGTTGATCAGCAGCTCCGCCGCACGCCCTTCGGGCAGGTACATCGTTGAGACGAAGTCCTTATTGAGAAACTCGCCCATCGCCGACGCCCAGTCACGGGCGATCATCAGCATCGGGTTGGCCTCGTACTGCGCCTGCTTGGCGTAGAACTGCTCGAGGTCCGCGATGGCACGCGAGACCCGAGAAGACGCCTGCGCCTGGGCGTTCTGCAGGATCTCAGAGACCTCGCCGGACACGAGCGCGAAGGTGGGCTCGCCGTTCCACTCCACCTCACCGCCGAGCATGACGGTGTCGATCTTCGCGAGCAGCACCTCCGATGCCTCATCCTCGCCGAGCTCGACAAGCCGCTCATACTCGTTGATCATCTCGATGAGCACGCCCGAGCCACGCCCCGCGACGTCGTTGAGCATCCGCTCGCGATCGAGAAGCGCGTTCTCGCGTTCCTCGCCCGCGCTCTGCGCCGCGGACTGGACCGAGGCGAACCGGTCGAGCAGGTACATCGGCGGGGACTTGCGGACGAGCACGACGCGATCGATCGTGATGCCCGCGTCCACATCATCCAGCGAGCCCTGCGCGGCTTCGCGGATGCGAGACTCGACCGCCTCGGTCGAGGTTTTGAGCAGGTCGTCGATCGTGGTCTCCGCCATCGTGTGCACGACCGCACGCCGAACCACGAGACGGACCATCTCGTTCTCGTTCTGAGGCAGCACGTTCTCGACGAAGTCGCGATGGTTCGAGCGGTGATAGTTCACGCGGAACTGCGCGTGGGCGATGTTCTGGTCCGCCGTCAGGATCATGGAATCCGATGCGGGGTTCAGGCGGCCGTTCGAGTTGAACTCATCGATCGAGGCGTTGATCAGCTGCTGCTCGCTGGTCGCGCCCGGGCGTGTCGGCATGAAGTCGCTGCCCAGCGGGATCTCGACCGCGCCCTCTCCGACGCGGATCATCTCGCCGATCGGGTACGGCGCGGTGATGTGCGCACCGGGCTCGATGTTCGTCTGGGTCGGCTTCCCGAGGAAGACCTTGATGCCCCGCTCGCCCTCGTTGATGCGCTGCACGCCACTGAAGAAGAACAGCACAACGAGGATCACCATGCCAAACTGGAGGAAGCCGTAGGTAATCCGCAGCGCGTCCGCCAGCGACTGGTTCGCGGCGTCCATCCGGGCACGGTTGCTGCTCAGCGAGCTGTCGGACTTGCGCTCGAACCGGACGGAGGCGCTCCGCCCGGAGATCAGTCCGACCTCGGGCTCCGCGCCCTGGGCGGGCTCCTGCTCCGATGCTTGAGGATCTATCGGTTGGTTCTCGTGTTCGTGAGGATCGCTCATCGATCAGTCCTCCGCCCCGTTGGAAGCACCCTCGTTCTCGCGTGGGCGCGGCGCCGGCAGCTCACCCTGGGTCTGCTTGAGCAGTTCCGGATCGAAGAGCTGCATGCCGTAGTCGGAAGTCGAGAAGATCAGCGTGAACTTCTTGGCCATGGCCTCACGCATGAGCTTGATGTTCTGGATGAAGACCGCAAGGTCCGGGTTCACGTTCTGCTGCGCGAGGTACGGCGCGGCTTCCTGCTCGCCCTTCGCGAGGATCTCGTCTGCCCGGCGCTGGGCGAACGCACGGATCCGCTCCGCCTGGCTCGTCGCCTCGGCGTTGATGAGGCGTGCCTTCGAGCGGCCCTCGGATTCGTAGCGTTCCGCGAGGCGGTCGCGGTTCGCGCCCATGCGGTTGATCACGGCCCCGGTCGTCTCCTCGGGGAGCACGATGCGATCGATGCCGACGCTGGTGATCTCGATGCCGTACTCGCTGAGCGACTGCCCGCCGCTGCCGCCCTGAACGAGCAGGTCGAAGACAGAGCCCTCGAGCTCGGGGATCACCGAGGCACCGCGTTCGCTGGTGAACAGATCCTCCATCCGGTACGTGCTGGTCTCGCCGAGCGCGCTGCGGAGCAGGTCACGCAGGACGTCGTTCTCCGCCTTCGCGTAGTGCTCCTGCGCACGGTCGCCCGCGTTGGAGAAGCTGCGGAAGAACTTCAGCGGGTCCGAGACCCGGTAGAAGAGGTACGACTCCACGATGATCTGAAAATCATCCGCGGTCTGGACCGTCTCCGAGCGTGTCTGCACGATCCGCGTCCGCTTGTCGTACTTCGTCACGCTCTGGAACGGGTACGGCATCTTGAAGTGCAACCCGGGCTCGTCGACGATGGAATCGTCGTTCGCGCTCCCGAAGGTCGTCTTCACCCCGATCTCCGTGAAACGAACGGTGTACGTCGCGCTGAACGCGATGAGGATCAGCAGGAACAGGACCGCGAAGAGGGGGATGGCAAGTGATTTGAGCTTCAGCACGGCTCGTTCTCCATGTACGCCCACGGGGCGTGGAACTCCTGCCCCGCGTTGCGGGGCGATCATCTCAAGGGATCGTCTGGTTATTGTGAAGCAGCGCCACGCTCCGCGTCAAACACGGTGGTGCCGGCCTGCTTGTCCTGGAGCTCGAGTCGCACCTTCAGCGATTCGAGCTCGGCGGGTGTCAGGTACACGCGTGCGTCGGCCATCGCCTCCAGCAACGCTTCGAAATACATCTTGCTCCGGTAGAGCTCGGGCGCCGCGAGGTAGGCCTCCTGCTGCCCCTGCAGCAGGCTCGCCAGCCCGCGCTCGGACATGTGGCGGACCCAACGCTTGGCACTGGCGCTGAGGATCAGCTCGCCCGCCTCGCCCCCCGCACGCTCGAGGATGCGCTGGACCCCCAGCTCCGCCTCGATGTACTCGTCCGAATCGCTGCCGGCGCTGCGACGTAGCTCGTCGAGCTCGCGGAGCTTCTCCGAGATCTCCTCGGCGAGTTCCACGGAACCGGCGACGTCCGCGAGCTCGCTGATCTGCGACTTGAGGGCCTCCTCCACCAGCGATTCGCGGTTCTGACGGGCAGAGATCACACGCTCGAACGACGGGGCGACGCGCGTCGGCGGGTGCACGCCGTTGATCCCGATGAACAGGATCTCGATGCCCGCACCAGCGCCGTTGTTGAACTGCGCATACGCCTCTTCGAGCCGGCTTTTGAGCTCCGAGGGCATCGTGGTGCGGTGCGTGGACAGGATCTCATCGATCGCGAGTTCGCCGATGTACTGGGTGACGACCCGACGTCCGACCTGACGGAGCACCTGCTCGCGCTGCCCGGGGGCGGCGAACTGGTCGAAGAGCTTGACGTTGCGGACCACGTAGTGCATGGGCACCTCGGCGGCAACGAGCGAGAGCTCGGCCACGGTGCTCGACCCACCTTCGCCATTCGTGCGGCTCTCGGTATCCTGGCTCCGCTCGGGCTGGACGATGTTCAGCCGCTCGGAGCGCGTGTGGTTCTCCGTCCAGAGGATCGGTTTATTGTCCTCGCTCGGGGGGTTCGAGGCGAGGTGGAGCACACGGACACCGGTGGTCGTCCGGACCTCCTCGTCACCGAGACCGACAGAGACCGGGGTCTCGTAGGTCGAGAACGGCCAGGGCCACTTCACGTGCAGGCCGGGGCCCACGTCCCCATCGCCCTGCTCTCCGCCGATGCTGAAGAGCGGCTTGGAGATCACGCCGTTGGTCAGGATCAGCCCACGCTCGTGCGGCTCAACCACGACCAGCGAGGACATCAGCCAGCCGATGCCCACGGCGATGGCGATGAACGCGATGATCCAGCGGCTGAGCAGCTGGTAGAACCACGAGCTGGTGACATCGATACCGAACTGGTAGTTGACCGCCTCGCCGACGTTCTCGGCGATCCGGTCCGGTGCAGCGAGAAGGCTCAGGAACCGAGAATCGAACGCCGGACGCGGGAGCTCTCCGGGCTTGCGCGGGCGGTAGATGTCCAGAAGCAGGTTCAGGATGATCTCGGCGCCGTACGCCATCATGCCGATCGACACGATGTGCGGGCCGTAGTTGATCACGAAGTCGATTCCGAGCGCGAGATCGAGGAAGCCGCCGACACCGAGGACCACGCCGACGAGCGCCGCGGCGACCGAGGTGGTCGCACCGGCTCGGAGATTCGCCCACGCGTCGATCTTCGCCATGCCGGAGATAAACCGAGCGAAGACGAAGCCGACGACGGCGACCGCGATACCGATCGCCAATGCCCATCCCGCGTGGTCGGTCGTGTTGATCTGCCCCGGCTCGATGTTCCGGTAGGTCCCGAACCCGAACCATATGTTGATCAGCGCGAGCACAATCGCTGTGCCCGGCACGATCCACTTGTACATGAACGCAAGACGGCGCGCCGCGACGCGCATCTCATCGCCCGTGCTCTCGAACGCGCTGGCCGCGGCGGCACCGCTCACGGCCAGCTGCTCCGCTTCCATGGTCTCGATTCGTTCGCGCCGGTGCTGATCGAAGACGAGCAACAGCACGCCCCACACCAGCACGCCGCTGAGCAGGAAGATCGCGGCGATCCCCCCGGTCGCGTCGGTCGCGCTCCGTGCGTAGAAGAAGACCGTGAGGGTCAGGATAAGCTGGATCACCAGCCCGATGATCGCCGTCGTCGCCGCCTTGCGGTAAGTCAGATAGTCGCCCTGGTTCATTGGGTGCGTCGTCCTCTGTCTTGGTCACGATGGCATTGTGCCCGCACGGGTTCCGTCGCTGTGATATACGCGCCGTCCCCAGGCCCACACCACGGGTGCTGATACTAGGTGCGTAAACCGACGATTTGGTCCATGACCCGAACGCGGTTTCTCCTGCTTAGAACCGCACAGCGCGGATCCCAGTCTCGTGTGTGCCCAACCCTACGAGGCCGCCCGCCGTCCGGTTCACAGATGATCGACGCATATCTCCAAGTTTCTGCCAATCCTCCCGAACCGAACACGGACAGACGCGTAGCACCATGCACACCCCGCGACCCGCGCAGACACTGCGCCCCCACACACGCCCGGTAGCACCCTATCATCCGCGTCCATGCTCACGACCATCGTGCCAATTGCCCGAAACGCGCTCAAAGAGAGCATCCGCCAGCCGGTGTTCTTTATCATGCTGCTGCTCGCGGCATTCATCCAGCTACTCAATACATGGGTTGTTGGCTTCACCATGGGCGCCAGCAACGTGCCCGGCGAGGTCACCGGCGACGACAAGATGCTCCTCGATGTCTCGATGGGCGGCATATTCCTCCTGGGAATCATGCTCGCGGCGTTCATCTCGACCGCGGCGATTTCCAGGGAAATTGAGAACAAAACCGTCCTCACGGTTGTCTCCAAGCCCATCTCACGCACCAGCGTGATCCTCGGCAAGTTCATCGGGATCTCGATCGCCATGCTCATCGCGATCGCCATCATGATCGCCTTCCTGCTCTTCGGAATCAGGCACGGCATCCTCTCGACGGCAGCCGACGACCCGGTATGGCCGGTCATCCTCTTCTCCGTGGGCTCGATCCTGCTCTCGATCACCATCGGCGCCTTAGGGAACTATGCCTACGGATGGTCGTTCGGGCAGACCGCGGCCCTCGTCCTCTTCCCCCTGATCTGGATCGGGTACGGCGCGTCGCTCTTCATCGATGAAGACTGGACGATGATGGACCCGAGCGAGAACTTCAAGCCGCAGATCATGCTGGCCTGCGCGTGCCTTGGCATGGCGCTGCTGGTCATGACCTCCATCGCCACGGCGATCTCAACGCGCTTCGGGCAGGTCATCACCATCGCCTTCTGCGCGGGGATCTTCGTGATCGGGCTGCTCTCGAACTACTGGTTCGGGCGTGATATTTTCGAGAACGAACGCTTCGGGCAGGTCGCCGTGGTGGACTCCCCCACCAACCTCGACCTGTACGACTTCTTCAACGATCAGGTGTGGGATCTGGCGGCGAAGCGGAACAACATGAGCGTCGAGGAGTTCGCGGACGCGGGCTTCGACCCAAGGCGGTACGTGAGCCTCCCCGAGCTGCTCACGTTCGATCAGGAGCCGCTCAAAGACGACACCTACTTCAACCAGGTGATGCTCCGCGAGCCCGGCTCGGTGCTGCACATCACCCTCCTGGGCCCGCCCCGCGAGGACATCAAGGTCGGCGACCCGGTCTACTACGGGGCATCGCCATCGGGTGTCGGGATGATCACGCCGGAGTTCCCGCCCCTGGCCGAGGGCGAGGTCGTTGAAGCCGACGCCCGCGACGAGCCCGGGCTCTTCATCTATGACATCGCCGACAACCGCATCGCGATCATGCAGGTCGGCGAGACGTCCGTGCCCCTCTCACGCCCCCCGCTGCCCGGCGACTCGCTCTTCCGCCAGCGCACCGTGACCCACCCGGTCCCGCTGGTGGTCTGGTCCGTGGTCCCCAATATGCAGTCGTTCTGGCTGCTCGACGCGATCACGCAGAACCAGCCCATCCCGGTCTCGCACGTCGTGCTGGTCTACCTGTACGGCGGGTGCCAGATCGTGGTCTTCCTGTCGCTGGCCGTGATCCTGTTCCAGGGACGGGATGTGGGATAAGCCACATTAGCGAGAAGCGATCGCCCGCCCGTACACCTTGACGCACTTCTCCGCCGCCCCGTCCCAGCTGAGCCCGCGCAGCTCGAAGCGACCGTGCTCACGCAGCGTCTGGCCCAGCGGCGGGTACTTGAGCACCGCCACGATCTTGTTCGCCATCTCGTCAGTGTCCCAGAAATCGACCTTCAGCGCGTGGGTCAGCACCTCGGATACGCCCGACTGCTTGGAGACGATCACCGGCACATCGTTCCGCATCGCCTCCAGCGGCGCGATCCCGAACGGCTCGGAGACGCTGGGCATCACGTAGCAGTCCGCCATCTGGTACACCCGATCGACATCGCGCCCACGCAGGAACCCGGTAAAGAGGACCTTGTGGCCGATCCCGATCGACGCGGCGTGCTCGATCATCCGCACCGCCATGTCGCCCGAGCCCGCGACGACGAACTTGACCTTCTCTTCCTTCTCCAGCACGCGCTTGGCCGCCTGAATGAAGTACTCGGGGCCCTTCTGCATCGTGATCCGCCCGAGGAACAGCACGATCTTCTCGTCCCGTTCGATGGCAGCCCCCCGCTGCGGCTGGGCGTCGTGCTGGGCGACGCCGTTGTACACCACGTCGATCTTCGCGTCGTCGACGCCGTACTTGGCATGCACGATCGCCTTGGTCAGGCGCGAGACCGCGATCACCCGGTCCGCCCCCTGCATGCCAGCACGCTCGATGTCGTACACACCCTGATTGATGTGCTCGCCCGAGCGGTCGAACTCCGTTGCGTGGATGTGGCACACCAGCGGCTTGCCGGTGATCTGCTTGAGCAGCAGCCCCGCCTGATAGGTCAGCCAGTCGTGGGCATGGATGACGTCGAACTTCTCGGTCAGCCCGAGGGCCGCGACGAGTCGCGCGTACCGCTGGGCGTCGCCGAACAGGTCGCTTCCGTACCCGCTGTCCCCGGTGCCCAGCCCCTTGACCGTATCGACCAGCGCCTCGAAGGCGTCCGCGATCTGGATCGCGCTCGCCGTCCGCAACGCCTTGAACCCGCTGGGATCGCGCAGGGCCTCCTGCGCATTCGCCTGGATTTCGCGGGATTCGCGGATCTCCTCGATCAGGCGTGTGAGCGTGTTGCCTACGTCCACGCCCGGGTAGGAGCTGGGGTAGCTCGATTCGAACTCCTCGACGCGCCGCGTCAGGGTCTCGATCAGCTCCGGATCACGCTGTCGCACGGATTCGAGCGATTCCGGATCACGCCCGCCACTGGCGGGCTGGGGCGAAAGTACACCCTTCCGCAGCGCCTGGGCACGCTCCGCGAGGACGCGCGGTCCGATCAGCTCAACATGCGATCGGTGCCCCTCAGGGACCGGCTGGGGCAGCACGAACACGACCTCGTGACCCTGGGCAACGAGTGAGCGCGTGAGCCCCTCGACCGCGGTCCCCAGACCACCGGCCATAAAGGGGGGGAACTCCCATCCGAGCATGAGTATGCGCATAATCTGTGCTGCCTTTGCTCGCGATCGGGACGGGAGCCAACCCGGCTCAGTCCTCTTCGTCCTCGCTCATGTCCCCCAGCTCGCGGAAGACCGCCTCGTACCCCATCAGCCAGATCAACGCGTGCTCAGGTGCATCCGGGCTCGAGAGCGGGGTGTTGAGCTTGGAGCGGAACACGTAGACCTTCTCGGGGGAACGGAAGTGATCGAAGTCGACAATCGCGTTGTCGTGGCCGAGATCGATGATTTCCTCCTCCAGGAGCTCATCGAGCTTGTCACCGGTTTTCACCAGTTCCTCTTCGATCGACCCTGAGAGCCAGCGATCCTCGGTCTCCATCGCGATCCACACGTCCCCCTCTTCGATATAGACGCGGTAGAACGCGGGCTCCGCGGAGCCATCCGCCTCGCAGCAGACGCCGCGAGAATCGATCTTCACACCCGCGAACACGTCCGCCCGCTCTGCCCCCGCGCGAACGTGCTCGTACAACTTGTGTTTGGTATCTGCGGTATCGGTGCTCATATCGTTCGTATCCTTCGTCGATCGTGCCCCATGGCTCAAAATCGGCTTTCTGGCGGATGATAGTCGCGTCCGCGCGGACCCGCGTCCGAGAGTCCAGATAATCCCGATTCCCGGGAGCGTGCAATCGAGTCGTGATGGACTCGACAACACCAAAAGCCGGTGTATACTTTCCCTCACACAACTGGCCCAGGTGGCGGAATTGGTAGACGCGCCACCTTGAGGTGGTGGTTCTCATTTTACGAGAGTGGAGGTTCGAGTCCTCTCCTGGGCATTGTTGAGCGGCGCCGATCGGCGCCGCTTTTTCATGCGCTGATCGCCTCGGATCGTAGCCAGAATCCCCTATTCAGGCCCGAAACGACGACGAGTCGGTCCGCTTTCGCCATGCACGATTAAGCACTCAAACAGAAAGACCGATCGAAACTGGGTTCAGATCGAGCAGCCCCAGTGAGGTGAACCGTGCGCGTACTCGTCGTCGATGACTCAGCTTTTATGCGGAAGATCATTTCAGAGATGATCAACAACGAACCCGGGTTCGAGGTTGTTGGTGTCGCACGGGACGGCGAGGACGGGGTCAGCAAGGCCATCGATCTCAAGCCGGACCTCATCACACTCGACATCGAGATGCCCCGAAAGGACGGCATCAGCGCACTGCGTGAGATCAAGCTCCGATGCAGGGCATTCGCCCCGATGGTGCTCATGTGCTCATCGCTGACCGTCGCCGGCTCGAACGAGACATTCAAAGCGCTCCGGATCGGCGCCGCGGACTTTATCGCCAAGGACCCCGCCGTCGTGGGCAAGCACGACGCCGGCTTCCGCGCAGAACTTATCGGCAAGCTCCAGGCACTGAGCCAGCAACGCCGCTCTACGCCCCTCGGCATCGCCAACGAAGAGGCGGAGCAGCAGAACAGCAGCATCTCCGAGCGAAAGCGGAAAGCGATCGATCTCCGCCGTGTCAAGGCGATCGCGGTCGGGTCATCAACCGGCGGGCCACCCGTGCTCGAGGAGATCTTCTCGTTCGTGCCCGGCACTATCACCGTGCCCATCATCGTCGCGCAGCACATGCCCGAGCTCTTCACCCGGAGTCTGGCCGCACGCCTTGATCAGCAGTGCGCCTGCGCCACGACGGTGGCGGAGAACGGCACCATTCTGAGCAACCCAGGGATATATATCGCTCTGGGCGGGTCGCACCTCCGCCCGACAAAGGTCGCCGGCGGGAAGATCGTTTCACGCCTGGTCGAATCCATCGATGGTGCGATCTACCGCCCATCGGTCGATGAGCTCTTCACCGCGTGCGCGGATATCTGGGGCGACGGGCTCCTCGCCATACAGCTCACCGGCATGGGCGCTGACGGCGCGAAGGGCGCGAAGCGCGTGAAGGATCGCGGCGGCCAGGTGATCACACAGCTCGGCAAAACCTGCGTCGTCAACGGCATGCCCAAGGCCGTGCTGGACTCGGGCGCATCGGACGCTGAACTCGCCCCGCGTGACATCCAATCGCTGCTCAAGGAACTCGGTGCGACGGGCAACGCGGCTATAGGACCCAACCCACCCACGACTGGGCATCTTCGGAGCGCCTGAACCCAACTCTATTACCACGCTTGAATCGCAACACGCACCGTTCGATACCCCGAACGCCCCAAGCACGCCCCCCAGGAACAGCACCATGAACAAGCCCGCCAACGCAACCGCCACTGCTCCTCAGACCCAGAACACGGAACAGCTGCAGCTCGTCAGCTTCAGCGTCGCCAATGAGCTGTTCGCCGTCGATATCCTGCGTGTTCAGGAGATCAATCGGATGATGGCGCTCACCAAGGTCCCGCAGAGCCCCCCGAGTGTTGAGGGCGTGATCAACCTGCGCGGGAGGATCATCCCGGTCCTCGACCTGCGGGTCCAGTTCGGGTTCCAGAAGCAGGAAGCCACAGAGCAGACCCGGATCATCGTCGTCGAAATATCAGGCAACACCATCGGGTTCATCGTGGACTCGGTCCGCGAGGTCATGCGCATCTCGTCGAGCATCGTCGACCCCGCACCACAGGTCGGGTCGTCGATCGATTCGAGTTATGTCTCCGGCGTCGCGAAGCTTGAAGATCAGCTGCTGATCATGCTCGAGCTTGAAAACCTGCTCAGCCCCGAGTCGCTCAACTCCATCACCAGCATGAAGGCCGCGGCTTGAACCAGCCAGCGACCAAGGAGAAACCGGCGATGACGAGTGTGAGCACCCGGATCACGATGACCCCGCAGCAGTTCGCGAAGATGTCCAAAATCATCTACGACCGCTCGGGTATCCACTTCCCGGAAAACAAGAAGTACGTGATCGAATCACGCCTCTCGCATCGCCTCGTCGAGCTGGAGATGGACAACTTCGATCAGTACATCATGTACCTCACCATGGGACCGTACCAGATGGACGAGTTCCAGGAGATGTTCAACCGCGTCACCATCAACGAAACGAGCTTCTTCCGGAACGAGGCCCAGCTCGACGTCTTCGAGAAGGCCATCCTCCCTGAGCTGCTCAAGGCCAGATCGGGGACCAAGCGCCTGCGGATCTGGTCCGCTGCGTGCTCGAGCGGTGAAGAGCCGTTCACGCTGGCGATGCTGATCCACCGCTCGCTCGGCGTTCGCATGAGCGACTGGCACATCGAGATCCTGGGCACGGACATCTCAGAGAAGGCGCTGGGCGTCGCTCAGCAAGGGATCTACTCGAACTACGCGATCCGCTGCACGCCCAAGCTCATGCTTGATCGCTACTTCAAGCCCGACGGGCACACCCATGTTCTCAACGATGAGATCCGAACGATGGTCAGCTTTGAGCGGCACAACCTCAAGGACTCCATCGCGGCAAGCCGGCACGGAACGTGGGACGTCATCTTCTGCCGAAACGTACTGATCTACTTTGATGACCCGATGAAGAAAAACGTCATCTCGATGTTCGAGAAGCAGCTCGCGCACGACGGGACGCTGTTCATCGGGCACTCAGAACGCATATCCAGCCTGACCAACGACTTCACGCAGCTGGAGATCCCTCAGGGTTTCTGCTACCAGAAGTGCGAGTTCATCGAGTCAAAGACCGGGAGCTAACTATGTCTATCCATGATTTCGACCCCGACATCCTGCAGGACTTCCTCACAGAATCCGGCGAGCTCCTCGATGAACTCGAGGGGGACCTCGTGGACCTCGAGGCCACGCCGCAGGACCCCGAGCTGCTCAACCAGATCTTCCGCGCACTGCACACGATCAAGGGCAGCGCATCCTTCCTCGCGCTGACCAACCTTGTCGCGATCGCGCACTGCTCGGAGAGCGCTCTGAACGAAGCCCGCAACGGCAACCTCGTCATCGGGAAGTCCGAGATGGACCTGCTCCTCGCGGCGATCGACGTGCTCAAGATCCAGTTCGAAGAGCTCAGCTCTGGCACGACAGACCTCACCGCCGCCGACCCCGCCCTGATCGAGAAGCTCACGGTGCTCGGCGAGGGCGGCTCCCCAGAGGACTCGGCCGGAACCATCGCCGAGGATACCGATGAGACCGGCATGAACGAGCCGGTTGTCGCGAGCGACGGGAGCACCCGCGTCACGATCGAGATGGACCCGGCCAAGCTGGATCTGATCGAGCACATGGCCAGCGACATCAAGAGCACCCTGGAACAGGCGAGCGTGCGCCTCCAGGAAATGAAAACACCGGAGACTCGCCCGACCGCGTGCAACAACCTCGAGGACCTGTTCGAGGACATTGTCAAGACCATCGATTTCTTCGAGGTCGAGCCGGTCATGCGGATCGCCACCATCCTCGACAACTCGATCGACAGCATCCCCAGCCTGAGCGAGGAGCAGATCGCCCAGCTCACGCCGCGCCTGCTCGCCCTGTGCGAACTGATCGGTGTCCAGACCGAGGAGCTGACCAACGGCGTGCTCGTGACCTGGGACATCGATACGCTCGCGGAGCGTGTCGCACGCCTCACGGATGGCGAAGACCTCACCGACGGGGTCCTGCCCGAGAACGCGGGAGCACACGACGCGCTCCGCATGGACGGCATCCCGTTCGGCCAGAACGCCGAGAACGACCAGGGCAACGAGGCGCAGGCCGCCGCGAGCGTCGCGCAGGACACAAGCACCGGCTCGACGCCCGACAACACCAGCAGCACCGCACGCAGGTCCGGCCCGGCAGCCATCGAGCAAACGATCCGCGTCGAGGTCTCCCGCCTGGAATCACTGATGAACCTCGTCGGGGAGCTCGTCCTGCAGAAGAACCGCATCGGCGCCATGTCCGAGGACATCGCGCGCACCATGATCGAACCCGACCTGGTCGAGCAGATGGGCGTGACCGCCAGCACCCTCGACCGCGTGACAGGCGACATCCAGCTCGCGGTCATGCGCACCCGCATGCAGCCCCTCGACAAGCTGTTCGGCAAGTACCCCCGCCTGATCCGCGATCTCGCGACCAAGACAGAGAAGCAGATCAATCTCGAGATCATCGGCGGCGACACCGAGGTCGACAAGTCCGTCATCGAGGAGCTCGGTGACCCGCTCGTCCACCTGCTCCGCAACTCGGCCGACCACGGGATCGAATCGCCCGCCGACCGCGCCGCCAAGGGCAAGGACGAGATGGGAACCATCAAGCTCGTCGCCGGCCACGAGGGGTCGCACGTCTGCGTGCAGATCATCGACGACGGCAAGGGACTCGACCGCGGCGTCATCGGCGCCAAGGCCGTCGAGAAGGGGCTCGTCTCGCAGGAGCAGCTCACCACCCTGAGCGATGAAGAGGTCTTCCGTTTCATTCTCGAGCCCGGCTTCTCCACCGCTGCCGAGGTCTCGGACCTCTCCGGTCGCGGCGTGGGCATGGACGTCGTCCGCACCAACATCGAGTCCAAGCTCAAGGGCGGCATCTCGATCGAATCCGTCAAGGGCGAGGGCACCACGATCAACATCACGATCCCGCTGACCGTCGCCATCATGCCCGCGATGATGGTCGCGGTCTCCGACGAGGTCTTCGCCATCCCGCTGACCAACATCACCGAGATCGTGAACCCCACCCCGGACATGCTCTCCAAGCTCGGAGACGAGCCCGTCATCCACCTCCGCGGCTCGGTCTACCCGCTGATCAGCTCGCAGGACGTGTTCGATGTGCCCGAGTACGCCCGCCAGGAAGAGCCGTTCGTGGTCGTCATCGGGTTCAATCAGAAAATCATCGGGCTGCGCGTGACACGCGTGATCGGGCAGCAGGAAATCGTGATCAAGCCACTCGACGGCGTGAAGCGTGACGGGCCGATCTCAGGCGCGACCGTCCGCAACGACGGCGGCGTGAGCCTGATCATGGACATCGCCGAACTCATGCGGGTATCAAGAAACCACCGCGCGGCCGTCGCCTCACACAGCTAACTACGCAACTCGCAAGGAGCCAGCACCATGGATGCAAGCTATATCACACCATTCATGACATCGATCCAGAATGTGTTCTCGACGATGTTCCAGCTCCCCGTCGATATCGGGGAACCCAGCATCAAGACCGACAACACCGCCACGCACGACGTGTCCGGGATCATCGGTGTCTCGGGAGAGATGCTCGGCACCATCGTCCTGAGCATGCCTAAGGATGCCGCGCTCTCCATCGTCACGCTCTTTACGGGAATGGAGATGGAGGCGGACAGCGAGGACTTTGTCGACGCTGTCGGCGAACTGGTCAACATGATTTCCGGCAACGCGAAGGCCGAGTTCCAGCGCAAGGGCGTTTCGATCTCATGCCCATCCGTAGTCACCGGTGAGAACCACAGGGTCTCAACCCCGTCAGGTACCGCGTGCGTCAAGATCCCCTGCAGCACCGACTGCGGCGAGGTCGTCCTCGAGATCGCCCTCCGCGAAGCCACCGCAGAGGACAAGGAACCCCAGACACGAGCCGCCTGAGCACCACGGTAAAGTTAGAACAACAGGAGTTACATGATGCGAATCCTTCTGATCGATGACTCAAAGACCATGCGGAACATCCAGAAATCCGTGCTCAAGCAGCTCGGACACACGGACATCGAGGAGGCCTGCGACGGCCAGGATGCCCTGAACAAGGTCCCCGCGTTCAAGCCCGAGCTCTGCCTCGTGGACTGGAACATGCCCAACATGGACGGGCTGACATTCGTCAAGACCTTCCGTGAAACGGACAAAACGACGCCGCTGATCATGGTGACAACGGAAGCCGAGAAGTCACGCGTGATCGAGGCGATCAAGGCCGGCGTCAACAACTACGTCGTCAAGCCCTTCACGCCCGATCTGCTGAGCGAACGGATCACCGAGACGATCGCCAAGTGCGCCGCCTGATCCCGCTCACCCGACCCGCCGGGCCGCGGTGAGGGCGCGAATAGAGCAGCGATGGACCACCGGCACGCTCACACACCTCTCGTGTGAGCGTGCCGTTCTGCGCACATGCCAGCAACTCAAGGAACCGCAGCCGCTGCCCCGCGGTATACTCCTGTGCGCACCATGCCCCGCCCATCCACACAGAACCCGACCCGACGCATATCTCCCTCCGCGCTCTCCGGCGTCTGCGCCATCACCGCGCTGATCGTCTGCGGCACCGCGGGGAGCATCCTGCTCTCCCGGCAAGCCCCGAGCCAATCGGCGTCACTGACCACGATCAGCTGGATCACCTCAGAACCCGAAACGCCTGAGCCGGGCACCAGCGGTGAGACCGACGACGCCGAGGGCATCCGCGAATGCGTCATCACGCTCCAAACCGGGCGGACGATTACGGGCGAGCTGATCCGAGAAAACACCCGCGAAGTCGTGATCGGCATCAACGGCATCGAAACCACGTTCCTGCGTAAGAACGTCTCGAATGTGGTCATCCTCCCACCGGTCCCAGAGCGGTACAAGCAGCTCCGCGCCAGCGTCGATGACGGGGACATCGACGCCCGCCTCGCGCTCGTGGAATGGCTCCGGGCACGCCGCGCATACTCATTGGCGATCAAAGAACTCGAATCCATCCTGCTCCTCGACCCGAAGAACCCGCGCGCCAAGCTCCTGCACACTTGGCTCAAGGAGTACGACAAGCTCGCCGAGCAACGCGAGGACGAAGGCGATGTTGAGACCGAGAACCCTGATCAGGAAAACGATGAGGATCAAGGCACTCCGCAGAACCCCGAGGAGCCGCAGTACAAGATCAAGCGGAACGCCCGCCCGCTGCTGACACCCGAGCAGATCAACCTCATGAAGGTCTACGAGATCGATCTACGCGACCCGCCCAAGATGCGGATCTCGGACGACACCATGCTCAAGCTGATGCGCCAGTTCCCGGACCGGTTCAGCCCAAACGAGAACGAGCGGGCAAAAGTGCTGAATCTGCCCAACGTCGAGAAGCTCAAGCTGATCTTCTCGCTGCGGGCTCGAGATCTGTACAGCGAGATCGAAGTGCTGGAAACCCCCCAGTCGCTCGACCGTTTCAAGGACGCGGTCCACGCTGGAAGGGGCTGGCTGATGAACGCGTGCGCCACCACGCGATGCCACGGCGGGGTGGACGCGGGCTCGTTCCGCCTCGTCAACGATAAACCGAACACCGACGAAACCGCCTTCACCAACCTCTACATCATCGAGAACACCAAGCTCGCCAACGGGATGCCGCTGCTCGATTTCGAGAACCCGGACCGCTCCCCGCTCCTGCAGATGGGCATGATCCAAAGCACCGCCCTCATCCCGCACCCGGAGATCCCCCGCGACTACCCCGGGAGGGGCTATCGACCCGTGTTCCGCAGCACGCGAGACCGGAAGTATCAGCAGGCCGTCGATTGGATCCGGTCGATGCATCAGCCCCGCCCCGAGCTCGAGTTCGACTACCCGCTGAACCCCGCGAACACCCAGCCGGAACCCGATCAGAACCAGCCATAATCCCCCTCCGGGGCGTGAAGCCGCTGCAGGCAGAGTCCCGGTGTGCTACCATCTCACCCCGCACGGCTCCAGCGGTCCAGCACGGAACCGCCAGTGCTGTACAGGAGTATGGACTATCCCCGCCGGAGCATCTTCCGGACGGATCTCATTTCAATGCTGTAGGACACCACGAGCATGACCCAACGCTGTACCAACACGCTGACTCAATCTCTCCGTGTCACCCTCATCGCCGGGTGCGCCTGCTCCATGCTGTTCCTCCAGGGCTGCGGTGGCGAGTCCGAGGCGAAGGCAGCCGTCCAGAAGGCCGAACGCTCGTTCACCGCCGTATCACTCGGCGACGCGAACGCGATCCCGGCCGACAGCGCCCGCATCTACCGGGATGCCGAGCAGTCGCTGGCGGAGCACGCGGGAGACTCGACCGGGTTCGCCGAAGCCGCAGCAGTCGGCGTCGCGATGGCCAAGCGTGGCCAGGCCGCCCTCGCTTCGCACGAGGCATCGAATGCTGAGAACGAGTCGCTCTATCAGGGACGCATCATCCGCGGCATGATCAACGAGTGGCTCACGATGTCCGCAATCGCGCAGGCCGCGGGCGCGTTCGACCCCAGCGAGGATATCGCGGAAGTCGAATCGATCATCGAGCTCCGCAGTGAGGATATCCAGTACTACCAGCAGCAGATGGACGAGATCGAGAACGAGATCAGCACCCACGAGGCCAAAATCACTGACCTCCGCGCCAAGGCCGCTGATCAGCGCCAGCAGGCGGGTGCCCTTGAGCTCCAGATCCCCCGCGTCAGCGCCCGAGAGGGGGCAAAGCTCGCCGAGCAGGTGCGCGAGTTCACCCTCCGCGCCGATCAGTTCGATCTCGAGGCCACGCGGATCGAGGGCATCGTTGAACAGCTCCGCCCCAGCGCCCGTGAGGCGACACTGAACGTCGGTAAGGCCAGCTCACAGATCGAGCTGCTTGAGCAGGCGATCACCGAACTGCGTGAGCGTGCGAGAAACAGCCAGGAAGACGCGGCGGAAGCTCGCAGCAACGCCGACCAGGCCCTCCAGCGCATCCAAGGCGCGGTCAACGAGTACCAGTCCCACCGTGACGACGCCGTTGAGAATGCCCACGAAGAGGCGATCTCGCTGATCCGTGCAGCCATCAACGCGTCTCGCGATGCCCGCGACGCGGTCAAAGCCGTGGCAACAATCAACAAGGCCGACGCGCAGCAGATGCTCGCCGAGTTCCAGATGCGCCAGGCCACCGGCGAACGCGAAGAAGCCATGCTCTACCAGGCGCTGGACGAAGCAGGCGTGCCCGGCTCATGGGAAGCACCCATGAACGAAGCAAACACGAACGCCGACGAGACCCTCGCCGAGGCCAAGCAGAGCTACCTCGACGCGGCCAATACCCTCCGCTCGGCACGCGCCCGCGGCGAGGCAGGCGAGCGACTCGCCGCAGCCGCCGAACGCCTCGATCGACTCGGGGGCGTCGAACCAGAGCCGGAGCCGGAAGAGTCCTTCGAAATCGAGGACGAGGCCCAGGAAGAAACCACCCCCAGCGAGCCCGAGATGGTGGAGACCGGCGAGATGTCGCTGGATGACATCATCGACTCGGTCCCCGATGAGATGCGTGAAATGGTCCAGGCCCAGCTGCAGGGCATGATGGACATGCTCGCGGACACGGACGATGTCGACATGCTCTACGAGCTGATCGATCAGCTCGATGCACAGGCGGCGGACATGCCCGAGGAAGTCGTCGCCGGCTTCGACTGGGTCAAGCAGCGTATCTACGACCGGATCGACGAGATAGTATCGGACGGCTGAACCAGCCGAACAGAGAATCGCCCAAACGCCCACAGCGCATGCGTGGGCGTTTTTTCTTCGCCGAGCTACACTCCTGCATGAGTTCAGCGAGCACAACCGATCTCCCGGGCACACCGGAACTGCCCGACGTCACCCAGCACCTCGTCAAGCCACTCGCCCCTGTCACCGGCCGCGTGCACGCCACCCGCCTGTGCACACGCTCGCGGAAGGCATCGGGCTTCGTGCGACACGTCGAGATCGACGTCTCGGGGACGCCGCTCCAGAACGCATGGACCGCCGGTCAGTCGTTCGGGGTCATCCCCGCCGGCGAAACGCCCGACGGCAAGCCCCACAAGCTCCGCCTGTACTCCATCGCCGCGCCAACCGGTGGCGAGACGGGAGACGGCTCGATCATCACCACCACCGTCAAGCGACTCGTCGACGAGCACTGGGAATCACACAAGCTCCTCTACGGGGTCTGCTCGAACTACCTGTGCGATCTCAACGTAGGCGATGAGATCCAGCTCACAGGCCCCGTCGGTAAACGGTTCCTCCTTCCGAAGGACCCCAGCAAGCACGACTACATCTTCATCGCGACCGGCACCGGGATCGCCCCGTTCCGGGGGATGATCATGGACCTGATCAAGCAGGGCATGCCCTCGCAGGTCGCCCTGCTCATGGGTGCCCCGTACGAATCCGATCTGCTCTACGACGATGATCTCCGCTCGTGGCAGGCGCAGCACCCCCAGTTCAGCTACCACACCGCGATCTCACGCCACACCACGCCGGAGCAGACGAAGCGCCTGTACGTTCAGGACCGCCTCCGAGAGGACGCGGACACGCTGATGCCCATGCTCACCTCCGAACGCACGCTGATCTATATCTGCGGGCTTGCGGGGATGGAACTCGGCGTCTTCCAGACCCTCGCCAAGCTCCTCAGCCCGGAGGCGCTCTCGCAGTACCTCAGCGTGAGCGATGAGCTGCTGAGCGATGTGGACAACTGGGAACGCTCGATGATCCCCAAGCAGCTCAAGAAGACCAAGCGGATGTTCCTTGAGGTCTACTGATACGTCACAGGCACGTCACACGCCTTGAAATCCGCATCCAATCGCCCAGATCCGCGTATCTGCCCCCGGATGTGGACGCCAAACACCGGACACTGCGCTGTTTGGGCGATAAACTCTCCCGCACGCGGCACCGCCGCTCAGACTCAGCAACCACGCACGGGCACGCCCGTCGCGATTGAACAGAGGTTCCGAACGTGAACAGATCACGCAACGCATCACTCCTCGCCCGTCACACACGCCCGCTGCAAGCCCTGGTGCTCGCGCTGGGTGCTACGCTGGGCCATGCGCAGCCCGTGACCGATCTGCCCAGATCTACGATCGAGACCATCTCCGTGAACTCGGGCCAGCGATCCCAGATCCAGGGATTCGTGGACAACTGGACCCAGCGTATCACGTCCGATTCCGCTTCGGACAACAAGCGGGCGCTCGAAGCCCTGACCGAACCACTCCACGCACGCGGCGTGTCGATCGCGTTCCGGCAGGCATACGCCCAGATGCTGATGCCTGTCATCGACGAGCTGATCGCTGAGGACACCGTGAAGAGCAAGCTCAGCGCCCTGCGGATCCTTGGCGATCTCGCCACGCCCGCAGCCGCCCAGCGTGTCCGCGGGCTGATCGAAGACCAGGACACCGGCGTTCAGCTGTTCGCCGTGACCAGCGCGGGGCGGATCTTCCTCAGCGCCAGCGTGCACGGCCCGGCCATGTCGGAATCCGATACGACGTCGCTCATCGACGCTGTGATGCAGAGCGCTGAGAACAACATGGATGACCAGGAGTTCACCCGCGCGTGTGCGCGGACGCTCGCGACCGCGACCACGATCGGCACGCGCGACCTGCCCAACACCCGCTCACGGGCGCTGATCGCCCTTTCCGATCTGGTGAGCATGCACATCGAATCGCTCGACGACAACGACGACCCGAGCTTCGCCCAGACGCTGGCACTCGATGCCGCGAGCGCCTCCACCGCGTCGATCTCCGACATCAGCGCCACGGTCAACGCGGACGCGGCCCGCGCAGCGGTTCGCCTGGGTGCCGAGATCGTCGCCCTCCCGCTCCGACGCGTGATCGCCAAGACCATCGAGCCCCAGGACGAGCGTGAGAAATCCATCCGGTCGGTGCAGGCGGGTGAGACGCTGCTCTACTTCGCCCGCCGCAAGGCCGCCGAGATCGCCGGGCGTGGCGTGGGCGGGATCGACACAACCAGCTTCAGCGCCCTGCTCGAATCGGGCGAGGACCGGGACTTCCGGAATCAGGCGGCTACGCTGCTCGGCCCGGGCGGCGCGATCGTCTCCCAGTTCAACTTCGACGACGACGAGTTCCTCAACTGAGCGAAGCCGACCGAATCTCACGAAACTTACCCCCAGCGCGTCAACCCCGCCCGATCCGTGCGGTAAGGTGGTGGTATGTACCGACTGCTCGTGCCAATCGTGCTGCTCGTGGCCCTCATCGGGGTCTCCGTGCTCTCCGACAAGCCCTCCCCGCGGGCGGATCTGGTCTTCATCAACTCCTCCGACGTGAACACGCTCGATCCGCAGCGGATGAGCTGGATGCACGACCTGCGGACCGCACGCCTGATCTACGAGGGGCTGGTCCGCAACGACGTGCTCAGCCACGGCTTCGACATCGAGCCAGCGGTCGCGGAGTCCTGGGAGATCTCCGACGACGCCATCACCTACACGTTCCACCTGCGCGAGGACGCGCGGTGGTCCAACGGCGAGCCCGTCACCGCCGAGGATTTCCGATACTCCTGGCGACGGGCGATGCTGCCGGATCTGGTCTCGGATTACGCCGCGATGTTTATGAACATCAAGGGGGCGCAGGCGTTCTACGACTGGCGCGTCGAACAACTCGACGCGTTCGGGGAACAGGAGTTTGCATCGGCGAGCGAACGGCAGAGCGCCTCGTACGCACTGTGGGAACAGACCAAGGCACAGTTCGACGAAACCGTCGCGATGCGTGCCCCCGACCCGCACACGCTCATCGTTGAGCTGGAAAAACCCGTCCCCTACTTCATGGAGCTCTGCGCCTTCGCGGTGTTCATGCCCGTCTACGAGCCGCTCGTCTCGCAGTACGAGCGACCAGACCCGGAATCCGGGCGTCTGATACGCCGACCGGGGTGGACCAGGGGCGGCGTGCTGGTCTCGAACGGCCCGTTCCAGCTCACACGCTGGCGGATGAAGCGCGACATGCGTCTCGAGAAAAACCCCCACTACTGGGATAAGGACAGCATCGCGATCGATTCCATCGACATCCCCTCTGTCAACGATCCCAACGCCGGCGTGCTCGCGTATCAGACAGGCGCCGTGGACTGGATCGCGGACGTCACCGCGCCGTATCGCGGCGAGATGGTCGCCCAAAAGCTCGAGTACCTCTCCGAGCACGTCGAGCAAGTCGAGCAGCTGCAGGCCCAGGGGCTCGATCAGTTCGCCATCGATCGTCAGCTCCCGCCCGACCCGCGAGCGCACACCCACGCCGTCTCCTCGTTCGGCACGTACTTCTACAACTTCAACTGCAAGCCCTACCTGCCCGATGGGCAGCCCAATCCCTTCGCCGACGCCCGCGTGCGCCGGGCGTTCGCGATGTGTATCGACAAGCGCGCGGTCGCGGACCAGGTCCGCCGCCTGGGCGAGCCCACCGCACGCACGCTCATCCCGCCGGGATCGATCGGCGGGTACACCTCCCCCGAGGGACTCCCCAACATCGGGGATGCCAGCGACAACGCCGAGCGTGAAGAGATCATCGCCCGCTCGCGACGCCTGCTCGAGGAGGCCGGCTACCCTGAGGACTTCGTCGTCACCCTGTCGTTCAACAAGGACGCCGGGCACGACCTGATCGCCCAGACGATCGCCAAGAGCTGGCAGAAGCACCTCGGCATCCAGACGCGCCTCGATCAGAAGGAGATCAAGATCTTCCGCGACGAGCTCAAGGACAAGCAGTACATGACCGCCCGCGCAGGCTGGTTCGGCGACTACGGCGACCCAACGACCTTCCTGGACATCAACTACTCCACCGATGGCAACAACGACCGCGCCTACAACAACCCCGCCTACGACGCCCTGCTCGATCGTGCCAGCGTCGAGCTCGACCCAGAGAAACGCATGCAGCTCCTGAGCGAGGCAGAGCGGATCCTCGTGGAAGAAGACGTCCCGCTCGTCCCCGTCTTTCACTACGCCACGATCTACATGTTCGACCCCCACAGAATCACAGGCCTGTCCACACACCCGAGGACCAAGCAGAACGCCTTCCTCATCGATGTGCTCGGCGACGGCAAGGGCCCGGAGCAACCCAGGCCGATGCACCCCGGCGCGAACGCCGAACAGGAGAGCGAGTCATGATGACACTCATCCTCCGCCGACTCCTCACGCTCCCGCTGATCCTGATCGTCGTCTACACCATCACGCTCACGCTCGCGTGGGCGGTGCCGGGCAGCCCGATCGAGAACCCGGAGAAGCGTCCGAAGCCCGAGGTTATCGAGCAGATGAAGAAACAGTACAACCTCGATTCATTCCCGAGGTTCTACTTCTCCTACCTCGACAGCGCGACCGGCTTTGAGTACCTCCGCGACAAGCTCTCGGGCGAGCTCGCGCGGGAGCGCCAGGCCGCGATCAACGAGGGGCTCCCCGCCCCCCACCGCCCAGTCTTCGATTTCGGTCCATCGCTCAAGTACGACGACAAAACAGTCAACGAGATCATCGCGGACTCGCTCCCGGTCTCCGTTACGCTCGGAGCGACCGCGATCCTGATCGCGCTCGTCATCGGAACGATCTCGGGCGTCATCGGGGCGGTCAAGCCCAACTCGATCGCGGACCTCTCAACACTCTCGGTCGCGATGGTCGGCATCTCGCTGCCGAGCTTCGTGACCGGCACGGTGCTGCTGCTCGTATTCTCGATCTGGCTCGGCTGGTTCCCCGTTGCTCAGTGGGGCACGCTCCGCAGCATCGCCCTCCCAGCGTTCGCGCTCTCGCTCCCGTTCGCGGCCTACATCGCCCGGCTCACACGCATGGGCATGATCGAGTCACTCGGCGCGGACTACATCCGCACCGCACGCGCCAAGGGCAACCCCGAGCGGGTCGTGCTCATCAAGCACGCGCTCAAGAACGCGTTCCTCCCCGTGCTGAGCTACCTCGGACCCGCGACCGCGTTCGCCATGACCGGCTCGTTCGTGATCGAGCGTGTCTTCACCGTCCCCGGCATGGGCGAGCACTTCGTCAGCGCCGTGCAGAACAACGACTACTTCCTCATCATCGGCGTCGTGCTCGTGTTCTCGACCATGCTGATCGTGTTTAACCTGGTCGTGGACATCCTCTACCGCTGGATCGACCCACGCATCGCGTGAGTCACAGACCCCACGCGCTCGCGCAGGGCATCGTGTTCAGCAGCATGAACGTCATCTGATCACGAACGTCGACCGCACCATCCCGGCTGAGATCCGCCGACATATCCATCGAGACATACGCGTCGATGAAGTAGGGCGCATCGTACAGGTTGACCACGCCGTCGTCGTTGTAGTCGCCCAGGCACCGCTGCGGGAGCATGTGAACGACCACAGCTCCGTTGTGGACGGTCTGGGTCGTGCCCAGCATCGGCACCGGCTCGTACGACTCGATCGGCTCGCCGATCGAAAGGAACGCGAGGTTCGCAGGGCTGCCCTCCTCGAGGACCTCCTGCATCGGTGCGATCCCGTGCTGCGGCACAGACACAAACATCCACTGCTCGTATCGCGTGCCGGGATCCTGATCGTTCCCGTTGTCGCTTCCATTGTCGTTCGTCTGATCGCTCGCGTTGGCGATCTGAACACTGCTCGTCGGGTTCAAAAGCACACACAGAGCAGCCACGCACGCCCACGAGGGGCGGCAGATCCATTCCATACACTTGGCCATGCACACATCTCCGTTCGTCCCACTAACTGAGCGGGTATCATCGCCATATCAGACCGAAGATCAACAAAAAGCCCGGAGTTACCGGGCTTTTGGGGGATCTGAGCACCCCTCATTCGAGGGTCAGGATCGCGATCAATACGCCCGATCCAGCACGAACCATGCGCCGGGCTTCACATCGCACACGATAAAGTCTGCTTTCGCAAGCTCTTCTGCACGCTGGCCAGGAGCGGCCACTTTCAACGCGATCGGCTGGGACGCGTTGATCACCAGCACATTCGCGACAGGGTCCGCGCCGATGACGGTCCCCAAAAGCCGGGTGGGTCGCCCGATACACGGCTCGAAGCGTCGCCCACCAGCGTACGGCGTGTCGATCCGGCGGGCCTCAGCGAAGAGCCGCGCCAGAACCATCTCGCCGACAAGCGCTCGGACGGGCTCCACATCACCATGGATCACAAAATCGATCTGGTAATCCGTGTTCGGGAATCCCATCACCACACGCGCCGGGTGGCGCTCGTCCGCATCACGGACAGCGAGGATGGTGCCGCGGGCGAGGGTGGGGTCGATCTTGGTCGTCGGGGCTGGGTGAAGCATGCCGCTACTGTATCACGCGAGCCGCCCGATGTCTCAGCCCCGCGTCAGGCCGAACGCCTCGAACCCGTGAGAATCGCCCGCTCATGCTCGGCGAGCCACGAATCGACGGCCTCGGGGAAGTACCGACGCAGGTAGGCGTATTGCGGACGCATCCAATCGAGCAGGACGGCCCGGTGTTCGTGATCCAAAGGCATCGCCTGCCCAATATTCGTTCGGGTAGCCCACCCGTGCATCCCCGTGATGGATGCCCCGATGAACCCGAATATCTCAGACGCCAGTTGCCGTGGCTCCTGACGGATCCGGTCATAGAGAAACAAACCCAGATGACCCGGCCTGAGGGCTGCAGACCACCGCTCGATCGAACGCGCGTAATCGCTGTACTCGAGGAATGTGTGCATTGCCCGCTTATCACGGATCAGCTCGTCGAGGGGACGATCGATCAGCCCGTATCGCGTGTTCATCCTGATCTGGGACCACAGGCGATCGATCGGGTCGCGCACAAAGAGGATCACCCGGAGTTCTGGGTTCAGGCGCACCGCGTGCTCGATGTTCTCCGCCGGCATGCACATGTACGACGGGCAGACCTCGCCAGCGATCTGCTCCGCCCGCGCATGTCCGAACACCCGCGTGTACCAGGCATCATCCACATACTCCTGCTCGTAGAGATCGATCAGTTCCAGCGATGATGCGGTGTCGCGGACCACCAGTCGTTCACCGAGGTAGTACCGACGCATCGGCTCGACCTGCTGCAACCGATATCGGCGGGCCCATTCGTGATCACGCTCCCGGGCCTCGAGCAGGTAGTTCCCCTCCTTGATCGGCGGCACGAACACGCCGGGCGATTCACGCATCACCACGAACATCCAGGTGGTGCCCGCCTTCTGCGCACCAACGCACAGAAAATCCGGTACCCGCGCCGCGAAGGCATCATCCGTACTGCGTGTCATGACGCGGCTCTCCGGAGCACACGCTCATGGTGATCCCGCCACCGTGAGACCCGTGCGGGGAAGATCGTTCTCAGGAACTCGTACTGAGGCAAGAGTTCCTCGTACAGTCTCATGCGGTACGCGTCGGGCATGGGCGCCGGGTCGCCGACATTCTGCGCCCCAGGGACCGAGCCCACCGATCTGTCATAACCGATGTGGTCGAGCACCCGGTCCAGGGTCTCGCGAGGCCGCTCCACAATGTCATCGAAGAGCAGGACACGCAACCGATCGCCGACGCCCGCAGTCCATGCGGGAATGGCCTGATCGTACAGCGTGTAGTCCAGATAGATCCGCAACCCGCCCGGCTCCGAGAACAGCCGATCGATATCGATCGCACCGCCGCGCTGCTTCTTGTGCATACGGATACTCGACCAGCACCGGTCTACCGGGTCGCGTACAAGCAGCACGACACGCACATCGGGATTGATCGCGTTGACGCGTTCGATGTCGTGATGCGGGAGCCCGAAGTACGAGGGGCAGACCTCACCACGCAGATCACCCGCGTTGGCGAACGAGAACACCCCCCGGTACCACGCCTCATCGACCCGCTCGGCGCTGAAATGCTTGAGCTGGCCCTCGATCCGGTGATGCACGTCGGTCAGGTCGCGCCGCTGCCGGTAGACCCCCAGCAGCTTCTCGGCCTGCCCTCTCCGCAGCCCATTAGCCCATGAGAATGGCGTTGTCGAGGTCTCACGAAAGTAGTGCGACTCCTTTACGACCGGCAGGAACACCCCGGGCAGGCGCGCCAGCGATGCGTGCAGCCAGCTCGTCGCGGCCTTCTGAGCACCTACACACAGAAAATCGGGCTGGTCAGGCATCGAGATCGCTCCTTCATGCATGAGCGATCGGCCCGAAAACAACGCCCGCTTGAATGTACGTCAGAGACCGTACTCGGTGCTCGCCTGAGGGCGGGGCACCGATCGCCCGCCGGGGCCCATGCCCAGGAAGTTCCAGAGCATGACGACGCCCTCAGGGGTCATGAAGCTCTCCGGATGAAACTGAACCCCCTCGAGCGGCTGCCTGCCCGGGTCGGCCCAGACGCGCCGGAGCCCCATCACAACCTCGACCTGCTGCCCGTCGATCTCATCGAAACACGAGGCGCTGACCTCCCAGCCGTCCTCCCCGGGCTGCCGCGCCGGCACGGTATCGCGCCGCACCACAAGCGAGTGATACCGCGCCACCGTCGTCGGGGTGCTCACGCCCTCGAACACCCCGCGCCCATCGTGAACGATCGACGAGGTCTTGCCGTGCATCAGCAACGGGTGCCGCTCGACCACCATCCCGTTGATATCCGCCATGCACTGGTGACCGAGACAGACCCCGAGGATAGGGACACGCCCCGCGAAGTGATCGATGATCCGACCCGAGACCCCCGCCTCCTTGGGCGTGCACGGACCGGGAGAGATAATCACGTGCGTGGGCCCATGCCCCCCAGCGAGATCATCGGCCTGCTCGGGTGTGATCTCATCGTGGCGCACGACGAGCAGGTCCCGCCCGGGCTCGAGCGAACGGTCGAGTTCGCCCAGCCGCTGGACAAGATTCCACGTGAATGAGTCGTAGTTATCGATCAGCAGGATCATGCGTCAGAACAATAGCCCCGGTCGATCCGCCACGATCGCAAGTCACCCACTATGATCCCGGCGATGAGCGGCCTGGGAATATACGAATCACTGCACATGCTCCACCGCGCGTGGCGGTACCGGAACCGCACGGAGCGCGACGAGGTCCGCTTCATGCTCGCGCACGACCTCCGAGGCAAGCTCGTGCTCGACATCGGTGCCAACGCCGGGATCTACTCCTACTGGATGTCCAGGGCCGTCGGGAAACATGGCCGCGTCATCGCGTTCGAGCCCCAGCCCGAGATGATCGACGCGCTCAAGAAGCTCCGCCACTCGTTCCGCTTCCCGCAGCTCGAGATCGCGGAAACAGGGCTCTCGGACCAGCCCGGCGAGGCGACGCTCCGCCGACAGATGTCCCATCTCGGCGGCGCTTCGATCGCCCGAGACATCCCCGGCGCGGACGACTCGTTCACCATCCCCCTCACCACCCTCGACGCGTACATCGCCGAGCACGCGGACCGCCCGGTTTCGTTCATCAAGTGCGACGTGGAGGGCCACGAGCCCGCGGTGTTCTCCGGCGGCATGGAGATCCTCCGCCGGGACATGCCCACGCTCCTCTTCGAGCTCCACGAGAACCAGGTCACCGGCTCGGACCTCTTCGAGCGACTCGGGGATATCGGCTACAAGGTGTACTACCTGCACGATGGCGACAAGCACCCCATCGAGCAGCTCGCGGAGAAGCGTGCCCAGATCGACAAGCCGTACCTCAACTACGCCTGTGTGCCGTTCCGTGATCGCAGTCCCATATAATGGATGCATGGAAAAGATCAAGGCACACCCATTACAAACTGATTATGTTGATGACGAGCATCTGAACCGGCTCTATCAATACGCTCTCGAACTCGCTCCACCGGGCGGCGATCCAGAGTACGCCTCCGAATGGAGACTGGGACTCTCGATCGAAGAGTTCTTTGAAGGCAATCGAGCCGGAGACAGTATCGCGTGCAATCTCTGGCCCGATCACCCCGGTATCGAAGCTTTCCGTTCAGTTCTGACTTCGATTCGTGATCGCAAAGATGTATTCGATGTACAAGTACAACTCGGGGATTTCGAGTCCGATCCTGACGGTGTGTGCTGGCCCTATGCCGAGTATGTGTATATATACACCAAACAAAGCAAAGCGAAAATAACCGAATGGCTCGCACCGTTACGACCTGACGAAGTCAACTTTGCCCGGTTCCTTGGCGGCAAACCTCGAAACGCTCCAAGGCTTCCGCTTTTTACGTGGGCCTGGGCGGCATGGTGGGACTGACCAACCGCTTTATTGAACACGAAGCAAAAACGAGCGGTGATGATTCACCGCTCGCTTGGAGGATTGTAATGTGGCGTTCTTGGCTTACGCCGCGTCACGCATCCACGTGGTGCCCGCGATGCCGTCGAGTGTCACGAGGAACAGGTCCTGCGTGATCGGGTACGGCAGTCGGGAGAAGTCCTCGCTCACACGCTTGCGGAGCCGATCGACGAAGTCTACGGGCTCGCAGCTGAGCGCAATGAACATGTCGCGTGCCGGCGTGGCGACGTAGAAGTCCGGGCCGAGCTGCGAAGCGAGCTTCATGTGCAGATCGCTCATCAGCAGGCGCGCCGCGTCGTACCCGTCCTGCTCGGCAACGATGACCGCGCGACCGCCCTCGGCGGACTCGATCACCTGCATCTCCAGCTCGGGCGCGTAGAGATCGAGGTTCTCGCGGGCGATATCCTCGAGCTCGTCGATGTCGATGCCCCAGCGGATGACCTGCTCGGTCGTAATGCTGACGGTCATGTGCGGCATGTCCAGCACGAACACGATCACCGTGTCGTTCACGAACGGAACGTGGGCGACCAGCTCCTCGCTCAGGTGCTCGAAGATCGAGACCGGCTGGATGCGCGGCATGATGCGGGCCTTCACCTGATCGAAAGACTCGTCCGCGACCTCCATCGACTCGCCCGCGAAGAGCTGATCGAGGAAATGCTCGACGATGTCCGTGCCCCGCTCGGGCTCGTGGGCCACCATGCGGAACAGGTTCTCAAGATCCAGGCGCCGACCATTCACGAGCAGTTCCTGCGCGTTGACTCGATCGATCTTAAACCCCGGCTGCATCCGTTGGATGAGCTGGGCAACCTGCTCGGCAAATGCCTCGGGTTCGATGGGCATGGCTCCCATAAGACGATTCCTCCGTGCCCCGTAGTCAAATAGAAAAGAGGAGGGCATTGTCACCTGCCCGTACCACACGACGGGCCCGCGAGCACATCGACACTCCCACATCACATCTCGAACGCGAAAGGCGTGATCTGAGCGGGTCAGGCATCAGCCCGGTGCGATGGGGCGGACATGCCGGTTACGCGGGTCGATAACCCACTCTCAGGGGGTTTTTGAAGACCGAAAATCGAACTCAACGCAGTCCGGGCCCTGATTTGGCATTTCCTCGCGGAGCGGCTAGAATCGAGGCCTGATATGGGACGGTCCGCACGGGTGTCTTGGGACATCACGGGGACAGTTCTAGCTAGACCGGAGACGACACTGTGACCGAACAGGAAATTGAAGCAAAGGTGATCGAGATCGTGGCGGAGCAGATGGGCGCTGACAAGTCCAAGATCACCCGCGACACGAGCTTTGTCGAAGATCTCAACGCCGACTCGCTCGATACCGTTGAGCTCGTCATGGAGTTTGAGGATGAGTTCGAAACCTCGATCCCCGACGATCAGGCGGAGAAGATCCAGACCGTCGGCCAGGCCGTCGACTTCATCAAGCAGGCGAACGGCGTCGATTGATCGACTCGGCTGAAGACACGCGCGCTACCCCATCAGCCCGGCTGGTGGGGTGCTGTGATACTTGAGCCCTGTGTTTTCTGAACAGCGAGAGCACGACCCTATGCCCAACCAAGCGAACCGAAGAGTTGTGATCACCGGTTACGGTGCCCTGACCGACCTTGGTCTCGATGCCCAGAGCACCTGGGACGCGATGAAGGAGGGGCGCTCAGGGATCGGGGAGATCGACCACCCCGATTTCGGTCAGTACGACGACTGGAGTGTCTCCATCGCCGGGCAGGTGCGTGACTGGGACCCCGGGAGCGTCATCGACAAGAAGGAAGCTCGACGCCTCGACCGATCGGCCCAGCTCGGGCTCGCGGCCGCGATCGAAGCCGTGAAGCACTCCGGCTGGGACCACACCCAGGGCGACCCATCACGCCACGGTGTGGTGGTTGGCTCGGGAATCGGCGGGATCTACGCGATCGAATCGGCCGTGATGACCATGCACAAGAAGGGCCCCTCGCGGATCAACCCCTTCACCGTGCCCAAGCTCATGGTCAACGCCATCACGGGCAACGTCGCCATCCAGTTCAACATGCAGGGCCCCGCGAGCGCCCACGCCACCGCGTGCGCCTCCTCCGGGCACGCGATCGGCGACGCGATCAACTACATCCGCTCGGGCAAGGCGGACGTGATGATCGCCGGCGGCGCCGAAGCCGCGGTCACGCCGCTGTGCATCGGCGCGTTCATGACCATGAAGGCGCTCTCCACACGCAACGACGAGCCCACGAAGGCATCACGCCCGTTCGACAAGGACCGGGACGGCTTCGTCCTCGCCGAGGGCGCAGGCATGTACGTGCTCGAATCCGAGGAGCACGCCAAGGCACGCGGTGCCACGATCTACGCCGTGCTCTCCGGCTCGGGCAACTCCTGCGACGCCAGCCATATCACCGCCCCCAACGAAGAGGGACGCGGGGCCTGCAACTCCATGAAGTGGGCGCTGGAAGACGCGGGGCTCACCACGGACGACATCGACTACATCAACGCCCACGGCACATCGACCCCGCTTGGCGACAAGGCCGAGGTCCACGCGGTCCAGAAGGTGTTCGGCGAGCGATCCAAGCCGGGCAACGGGCTTGTGATGAACTCAACCAAGTCGATGCACGGGCACTGCCTCGGTGCCTCGGGCGCCGTCGAGCTCATCGCCTGCATCGGGGCCATCAACAACTCGCTCGTCCCCCCCACCATCAACATCGACAACCTCGACGAAGGCTTCGACCAGATCGATATCGTGGCCAACGAGCCGCGCGAGATGCCCGTCCGCCACGTCATGAACAACACCTTCGGCTTCGGTGGGCACAACGTCACCCTGATCTGCTCGAAATACGACGGGTAGACACCCCCCAAACTCAGGTGGCACGGCCATTGCGTAACTCACTCAGAGTTACGCTTTTTCTTGCGCTGCTGATTCAGGGCGCACATGTTGCCGATGGAGCGGGTATGAGCAGTCAGGATTTGCGCCGCATCAACAAGATCGAGGTCCCGTTCGTCGTCGTGCTCGGCGAGCGACCGATCAAGCTCCGCGACATCCTTACCTGGGTGCCGGGCTCGATCGTGGAACTCTCGAAGGATGCCGACGAAGAACTCGAGATCCGAATCAACAACAAGACCATCGGCAACGGCACCGCGGTCAAGGTCGGCGAGAACTTCGGCGTGCAGGTCAACTACTGCGGCGACCCGAAGCAGCGCATCGAGGCCATGGGTGGTGACTCAAGCAGCAATAGCTCGGACGAGGTCGACGCGGAGGCCATGGCCGCCGCGCTGCTCGACGGGCAGCTCTGAGGAATGCTCACAAAATCCTCTCAGACCTCGTGAGCGGGCAGGCTTAGCACCCTGAGTTGTAGTGCGTTAAGAATTTAGAGATGTCAAAGAAGTTGAAGTCCCCATCACAGTTCAGGTCCGCGCTCGGGTCAAGGTTCATGTGGCCCTGCTGAAACTCAGTAGAGTCAAAGAAGTTTACTGCACCGTCACCGTTGTAGTCAGCGATGCAACCGTTGAGATCCACGCCTACGTATTGAAACTCATCTTCGAGCAGCGTGACATCACTCGAGTCGATATCACCATCCAGATCGAGATCCCCCCGAGGATCGTACACTCCGTCACCAACCTGGCTACCTACCAGCGTGTTGATCAGCGTGTGATCACAGCGGGTGAAGAAACCGTTCCCATCGACATCCGCGTACGCGTAGGTGAACGTGTCCCACAAATCTGCGATACTCGCGCTGGCTGATTTCGGCACCGAGGTCGATACGGACACCGTACCCGCGATCGCCAGAGAACTCGCCGCACTCGTCACGACAAGGGCTGGATCCGCGAACGCCCCAAACTGCGTGAGGCCGTCGACTTCGTCGTACACAATCATCCCATAGACCGGGCTCTGGACATCCCCTTCCAGAACGTAGTACACGCATGTACGCATGAGAGCGCTGCGTACAGGCACTGTGGTCCCGGGCTGTGTCAGACCAGCACAGGTGTTGTCATAGGTAAAAATCAGCTCCGCGTCGAGATCGATATCGATATCAATCTGAAGCGGTGCGCTCGTCACCATCGAGTACGCAATCGAAGCGCCCGCCCCCCCCGCGATTGAGGAATAAAACGACTCGACCTGCTGATCGAAAACGTAGCCTTCTTGGTACAGAATATCGGTAGCAACGTTTGTCTCGGTGATGGTGTAGCAGCCGGTCTTCGTGAAGTTAGCCTCCGCACTAAACCAGCTATCCCCAACCATCCCCCCTATAAGCGCGTACCGGTCTACGATCGGCTGATCAGCGTCCACTGGCCCGACAATTGTCATGTAAAGATCGATGGCAGGATCTTCGGTAGGATCACACTGCGGGTACGAAACAGTATGATACATCTCGGTTTGCTGCACAAAACCCTGAGCGTGACCAACGATCTCTTCGATCACATCGCAGTTGACGAAAGTCACCAGCGAGGAGTTGTTGACTGTAAAGCTAGTAAGGGTTTCATTCACGCAGGACGGTGTGCATTTTGTTCTGTGATCTGGCCCCGCCAAAGCAGCCGAACTCAGCCCAAGTGCGGCAACCGCAACAATGACCGACGAATGGTGACTCGAATAATGCATCTAGATCTCCAAATCAAACAACGCACTCCTGCTTCAAGCAACACTCGCATTAAAGCCAGAGCACATGAATCCATGCCGACATGACAGAAGCCAGCGCGTGAGTGTAGGCCAGTCCTTCCAGTTTGCATCGTAAATAATGAGAGGAGCAGTTTCCGTGTTCTGCAATGGCAGGACAAGACCGTTGGGGATAGAAAATATTAAAGCGTATGCAGACCAACGTTTGCAATAGAACATCAACAATTCGCGCGTCATAAATAAAGCGATGACAAACACATACGCTTAATAAGCTGAGTGAGAAAAACGGAATGCATACATGGACCTGGTTTTACCTCGCGAAATCGCGTCCCCTAATCCCGTCGCGTGTCGCCCAGAAAAACGCCGGGTACTTGCCCTTACCAACGTCCAAGCTCGAGTTGCCGATCTCGAAGCCGTCCTCGTGCATCGAGTAATCCTCAAGCACATCGATGCTGCAATCCCACTCGTCGGTCGGGTTGTAGGTCCGAACCACCGCAGGATCGTCGCTGTAGAGCCGATCAAAGATACTCCTGATCTTGACCCTTGAAACACTCCCATCCGCCGTAGCAACCGAGGGTTCCGCGTCGTAGTTGTTCCACTGAGGAGAGTAAGGCTCCTCGCCGAGATCTATTGGCTGATCGAACCCGATCGTCGGGTTCCGGTACGTCGCGCGCCGTTCCTTCTTTGTCCAATCGAAACGCTCCCACAGCAAGACTTTACTAGAGGGATAAGCGACCTGAGACAGGCGATTGCGACGCGCCAGCGATCCGCCAGGATTAAACCGGGTTGCGCTCGGTCTGCCGTTCCGCTCATAACGCTCCGGCGCAAACCAGATCGTCGGCGACAAAATGTATGAACAGTCCCAGTAACCCCGATCGAGGGTCCAGTCTGGCGGGGGATCATCCTGTAGATCCTGAACACGGTTGATCAGAACCCGATCCGAAGGCGCGAACTGAACCTCGGATGCATAATCACCCTGGTTCAGCCACCCACCAACGACGGAGTACCAATGGAACGCGTACATCTCTGTGTACCACGGGGAGTTATAGCCTGAGCTGCCAGAAAAGCCGTACGCAAACTCCACACTGAATCGACCCGGGGCCCCAACCTTGTCCGCGACTCCCCAACCACGCTGACCAAAGCCTCCCCCCCCGGGGCGGTACCCCTTGATCTTGAACGGCACCATGAGGCTGTCATCGTGTTCTTCCGCGTATGCCATCTGAATCTGGGCGAGCGAGCGGAGGTTCGCCTGGCTCTTCACCAGACGCGCGGTGTTCTGGGCGCTGCTGAGCGCCGGGATCAGTATCCCGACGAGGACCGCGATAATCGCGACGACCACGAGCAGCTCGATGAGTGTAAATGCTTTCTTCAAGGCCAGTTCCTTCTCATATCAGCGCGACCAAAACAATCCCCAGATCAGGGGGTCGATGCGTTCAGAACAGAAACGCTCTGGACCAGTTTAACACACATCGGGTCGTCTCACAACGAAACCTGAACATCGCTGACTGACGGGCAATATGGAGTCCCAGGTCCCAGAATGCCCCTGATTTTGGGAGAATCTTCGGCGATCTGGGCAACCGGCAAATCCCATGAGCCGATAGCATCTGCAGTCCCCATGTGTAGGGACCTCGACACCTCACGCAACTCGGGAACCATCCATGCCCAGAGACATCCCCGTCGGCAACGGCAGCCTGCTCATCACCTTCGATGATCTGTATCGGATCCGCGATCTCTATTCGCCGCGCGTGGGGCGTCACAACCACACCAACGGGCACGTCCAGCGTTTCGGCGTCTGGGTCGACGGCCAGATGGCCTGGATCGAGGATGAGGGCTGGCACCGCGACCTGCGTTACAAGCCGGACTCGCTGACGACGGAAGTCGTCCTGACCCACCACAACCTGGGCATCGAGGTCGTCTGCAATGACGTGGTCGACATCCACAAGCCCGTCTACTTCCGCAAGTTCGCCGTCCGCGACCTCGCGGGCAAGTCGCGCGACGTGCGTGTGTTCTTCCACTGCGATCTCTCAATCAACGGCTCACCTGTCGGCGATACGGCGAACTACGACCCCACCACCCGCGCGGTCATCATGTACAAGGACGACGCGTACTTCCTCATCAACACCTGCGATCAGAACAAGGCCGGGGTTGAGCACTGGGCGATCGGCGCCAAGCGCGTCGGCGGCGCCGAGGGCACCTGGCGTGATGCTGAGGACGGGCAGCTGGGTCGCAACGCGATCAGCCAGGGGTCGGTCGACGCAACGGTGGGCATCCACCTGCAGGTCAAGCCCTTTGAGACCCAGGAAGCCACGATGTGGATCGTGTGCACCGAGAACTACGAGGACGCCAAGCACATCAACCAGCGCATCTGGGAGATCGGGCCCGACCGCCTGATCACCCGCACCGAGGCGTACTGGAAGCTCTGGTCCCGCAAAGAACCGATCAACATCGGAACCCTCCCCGAGCCGGTGCAGGACCTGTACTACCGCTCCCAGCTCATCCTCCGTACCCAGATCGACAACGGCGGCGCGATCATCGCCGCCAACGACAGCGACATCACCCACTTCGCGGGTGATCATTACTCCTACTGCTGGATGCGTGACGGCGCGCTCGTCGCCCACGGGCTGATCCTCGCGGGGCAGAGCGAGCTGAGCCGCAACTTCTTCCGCTACGCCGCCCGCTGCATCGGTGACAAGCCCTACTTCCTCCACAAGTACACCCCCGAGGGCAACCTCGCCAGCTCGTGGCACCCGTGGACGCTCGACGGGCAGGCGATCCTCCCGATCCAGCAGGACGAGACAGCCCTGACAGTCTGGGCACTCCGTGAGCATTACGAAGCGTTCCGCGACGTCGAGTTCATCAAGGAGCTCTACATCTCGCTGGTCGTCAAGCCCGCGCAGTGGATGCTCGAGCACCGCGACCACAACGGGCTCCCGCTCCAATCCTGGGACCTCTGGGAAGAGCGGCGCGGGATCCACACGTTCACGGTCGCCGCAACGATCGGCGCCCTGAACGCGGCCGCCAAGTTCGCCCGCGACTTCGGCGAGATCGACCGCGCCGCCGCCTTCCGCGAGGGCGCCGAGCGGATGAAGGGCGCGATGCGTCGTCATCTCTGGCATAAGGAGCGTCAGCAGTTCGCCCGCATGGCCGTGCCGCTCGACGACGGGTCCTACCGCCTGGACATGACCCGCGACAGCGCCAACTTCGCCCTCTTCGCCTTCGGCGCCTTCGACCCGGACGATCCGATGGTCGAATCCGAGATGAAGTCGCTGCGTGATCGGCTCTGGGTCAAAACCGACGTCGGCGGCTGCGCCCGCTACGAGCGTGACTACTACCACCAGGTCGAGACGGAGAACACCGACGAGATCCCCGGCAACCCGTGGGTCATCTGCACCCTCTGGCACGCCCAGTACCACATCGCGAAAGCCAAAACACTCAGCGAGCTGCGTCTCGCCATCCCGCTGCTCGAGTGGACCTCGCAGCGCACCCTGCACTCGGGCGTGCTCGCGGAGCAGTTCGATCCCTACTCCGGCGCCCCAATGAGCGTGTCACCGCTCACCTGGTCGCACGCGACCGTCGTGAGCACCTGCGTGATGTACGCCGAGAAGTTCGACGAGCTCAGCGCCAAGACCAGCGCCGGAACCACGAAAGCCAAGGACAACGCGAAGAGCTGATCATGTCACGGGGTGCATCGTGCGCATAACCGCGGGGCCACCCCGGTGCGAGGAATCGATGACGACGAAGATCCGTGCCGGCGCGATTGTCGTGTTCGCGAATCGGTGATCCACATCACTCGAGAAGTTCACGCTCTCGTTGGGCGACAGCTCGACCGCTTCCTCACCATCATCAACCGTGATGGTGATGCACCCCTCGATGCAGGTCGCGTGCTCGATGACGCCGCTGCCGTCCGCGTTCCAGAAGATCTCGCTCCTGGGCGGGAAGACGAACATCAGGACCTGGATGCCGTGCTGAACCATCGGTGGCGAGAGCAGGTGCCGCTCGACGCCGTTGCTCGGGTCGACCAGCACCTTGCGCCGATCCCCCTCGAGCTTCTCGAACTGCACGTCGGCAGGAACATCGAGCAGGTCCGATATCTGGCACTCCAGCCCGCTGGCGATGCTGCACGCAACCCGCAGTGTCGGGTTCTTCTTGCCGGTCTCGATCTCGGAGAGCATGGCTTTGGAAACGGAGGCCCGTTCGGCGAGGTCCCCGAGTGAGAACCCCATCCTCGAACGTCGCAATCGGACTGCTTCACCAAACTCCATACGGCCTCCTGGGCACAAATACCCAATTGTTTTATCTTTGCGAATATCGTTCGCAATGGCGAATAGAGCTCGCCGATCAATCGTACACTATAGCGAACACCCTGTCGCGGTCGAGTGTTCCAAGGCAACTCCCAGACCGTAGGAAGGAGACTCTCATGCGTAAGAACCCCTGCATCAACTGCTGGTCCTCATTCCCCTCTAGCCATGAAATTTTGCTCTGGGCGAGCGCTGGCGCTGTGCTGAGTCTTCTGATCACCGGCCTCGCGGCCATCGAGATGATCTGAGCGAACCCACGCGGCTTCAGCGCTTCGAGGCCTTGGTGACAATTCGGGCCAGGGCCTCAACATCGCGCCGCTCGACCACGTCGTGGATCTCGCTGGATTCGACATTCGCCCTCTCTAATGCTTGCTCGGCTCTCTTCCAGAGCCGGGCAAGCTTTTTTTCATCCCCGCCCGCCAGCGCCATGTCGGTCACGATCTCGCCAAGCCGCGTGACCACGAGGGTGTCCAGGTTGTCGTAGTACCTGTTAATGACCTTCTTCTGGTATGACGAGTATTCGCGTCCTGTGCCCATTGGGTCGCATGCCTATCGCTACGCGGGTCAGTCCGATCCGAGGTGCTGCTCGAGTTGAATGACCCGCTCGTTGAGTATGTCGATCTGATGACGGAGATCATGCTCGCCTGGACTGAAATCGTCCTGAACCCGCAGCAGGTCGTCGAGATCCACATTGTATGGCTCCAACTCGATCAGATCGATGCCCACGTGCGTGATGAATGGAGACGAGTCGAACGGTGCGTTCGGGAGGAACACCTGCTTGCGGAGTTGGTCCTTCGCGAACGTGATCGCATCGTCGATTCGCTTCCTGTCCTCTTCAGAGAGCTTGCCCGCCACCTGGACGCGATACATGCTCATAAACTGCACGAAGCTCGCGAGGTCACCTTTCTTCTTCGCCTCCTGCGCATCGGCATACGCCTTCTCTGGAGCTTGCTGGTACACGACGAACGGGTCCTGCTCGCCATTCTGCATCAGGGCACCGGCGCCAAGCATGCAGATCACAACAAAAACAGACGTGTAGACTGGCCATGCCTTAGTCATTTGATTCTCCTACGAGGGCTGGGGGTGTGTCTGGCAAGTCATGGGATGCGTTTAGTGGCGGTGGTTCCGCCGAGAGCCGCGTGAGCGGATCGGCCACGGTCTGCTGAGTTCCAGTATGGCTCGACGCTTGCGTATGAGGGCCGGGTACGCGCTGCGAAGTATTGACAGAGCGATGCTGTATCAGTGTCACAACGATGACGACCGCCCCAAGCAACGCGAACAGTGTCCCGGGCGACACGCTCGCCAAGCCGAGCTTGATGCCTCGGAGGTCGCCCGTGAAGTTGAAGTCGCCCTTGGCGCCGTCCCGGATGAGCTCGAAGCCGAGGCGGACGAGGAGGTAGCCGACCACGAGGGTCGTAATCTCCGCGAGCAGCACCGCGATCGTGTTCACAATACTCAGGAGGTTCGGATCGATGTAGAGCATGGAGGTAGTCGCGCTCATGGCTGTTACTTCCCGCCCTGGTTCGACTCGAACTTCCTCTGAACCGTGTTCGTCCCCCGGATGATCCGCAGCGTCGAGTTGAGCGTGTCGGGGTCGTTGTCGAAGCCGCCGTGCGCGGTGCTGTCGGACGATAGATTCACGGACGCTCCCCGCTTCGAGTAGATGGTGACGCTCCGCCCGCGTTTGAAGGGCTCGCCGAGCGCGGAAACAACCTCGCTGTCCGCCTCGAGATACTTCTCCATCCCCAGCAGCGGCATCTTCCGTTTCTCGTCGAGCGCCTCCGAAACCAGATAGAGCAGGCTCTTGTTGTACGCCCGGGTCACGCAATCATCGCGCTCGGTCTCATCGTTGAGGTTGAAGATCGTGATCCGGTCCACGCACCTGCCGGCCCCGAAGTTCGGCAGCACGTGCGACTTGAACAGCGCGGTCGTGCATGCCGGCGCGTAGAGCGTGAGCGTCTTGACACGCAGCCCCCACGCGTCCAGCACCGGGATGAGGTGCGACAGCAGGATCGAGCCGGCGCTGTGACCAACGAGGTGGAGCTCGAACTTGCCCCCGTTCGCCTGGTAGTCGGCGATGGCCTGAGCGACGAGGTCCGCGCCGTGGCGGATCTCGCTGGCGAGCTCGGCGTTTTCCTTCATTTCCCCCCACACCGGCTTGCCCACCCCGCGCACCGCAAGCTCGATCGCTTCGTCGGCGAGGTCCTGGAAACGCTCCTTGACGGAGTCCCAGATCCCCGCGAAGCGTGGCTGACTGAACGCGTCCTGCACGATGTGGCGGAGCGTCTCGAACAACCCCGACTCCCACATGAAGTGGATCGGGTAGATCTCGTTCGCCAGGAAATAGGGCCGCATCGAGGCGATGCGAGACGCGGACGCGTGTTCCTTGTTCAGGCCGCCGTGGGCGTACAGCATGAGCCTTGGCGTCCCCTCCCAGTCCTGCGAGGCGTGCGGGAACGAGGTAAGCAGCCCGTTGCCGCCGAGCGGGGCGAACATGTCCTGGATGTCCCGCTTGTCCGTGCGGAAACGCCCGGACCTGGAGAGCTCACCGTCGTTCCCGAGATTGACCACATGCGGACGGATCTGCGCGTTCACCACCGCATCGTGCGGCAGGTAATCGAACGATTGCACACGCCCCCGCTGCGTGCCTCCGGTGTTCTGCACAACGCTGCGGGTCGGCACGCCGGTGCGCGCGACCCAGCAGTCGTAGCCGTTGTGGAACCAGTCGTCGTACGACAGGTGACCGAACCCGTTGAAGCCCCAATCACGCCCCCACGAGTTCTGGATCCACAGCCCCTCCGTGTCGTAGCCGACAATCGCGAACGCGTGCCCCCCGGTCTGCTGCTGGTGATACTCGATCCTGCCCGTCTCCGGGTCCGGGTTCATCCACCCCCCGTGGACCGCGGCGCTCGCGAACAGGATGCCCGCCTCGGCGAGTGCGCAGTGGAGCTGGCTCAGGTGCAGGTGACGCACACGGAAGTAGTTCCCGAGCGGCATGTCGAGCGCATCGAGCTGGCGGGTGGAGGTGAGGCGTGGGTTCTGCGTCTTCCGGTTCGGCCACACGCTCTCCTTGCACACGCCGTGGCGGTGCCAGCCCTTCATGGCGGCGCGGATGCTCGAACCCTCATAATCCTCGCCCGGCCACTCGTCGTACCGCTTGGCCATCTCGTAGAGCATGCGGGCGCTGGCGCCTTCGGGCTTGCGGAGCTGCGGCGCCCCCGCCCGGTTGTGCTTCATGAAGTTGACCACCGCGGCGAGCGCAAAGCCGGTGCACGCCCCCTCCTGCCCCTGATCGAGCACAAAGGGCACCCGCCCTCGGTTGTCGATCCAGTGCGGGAGCTCGATCAGGCTCCCCTCGTACATCAGATCCCGCAAGTCGAGCGGGTCCTTTTGCGTGACGAGTGCATCGGTGTTGACTTCCGCCATCAGATTGTCCCCTTCTGCTGCTGCCCCGGCCCTGAACCGGAGCGAGGTGTGCATAAGGGGTGTAACCCATACCTTTGATTGGAGTTCCGCCAATCTCCCAGATCCACAATCATGAGCCAGAGAGGCCCAAAACTCCTCAACTCTGATCGTGTCGTGCTGTCGAGACCGCACGAAAAAACGGGCCCCACGCATCGTGGAGCCCGTTGGGCGATCTGGAAGTACCCCCTGTAGGACTCGAACCTACAACCCGCTGATTAAGAGTCAGCTGCTCTACCGATTGAGCTAAGGAGGCAAGATTTCAGGGACAAATATAGCCCCCTCCGCTCCGCTTGTCCAGCTTCGCATGCGTTGACTCTCATGGGTTGACGGACTATGGTTCCCGTCCCTCTCCGGCGGTGTGCCGGGGCTGTTTTTCGAACAATCCGCGACCGGGCCAGGTCGCCATATCCCCCGCTCGATTCCGGGTTTGGAACCGAGCAGACAGGAGCACCCGATGCTTCCAGCCCAACGCCAGAGCCGAGGCCGCAGCAAGCGCCGCCGTTCGCACGACGCCATCACCGGCAAGAAGCCCACCATCTGCCCCCTGAGCGGCATGCCCAAGCTGCACCACCGCGCGTGCGCCGAGTCGGGTTACGTCCGCCCGGGTCTGCGGATCAAGGTGCGCAAGCTCGGCATCGGCACCAACGCCTGATCGCCGTAGAGACTCACCACACCCTGAACCGCACACAGACGGAGGTCGGTCTTGTCGATCCGCATCGCGATTGATGTCATGGGCGGCGATCACGCCCCCGGAGCAATCCTCGATGGTTGCATCGAAGCACTCGCACACCTGAGCGAGTCCGATCGCCTCGTCCTCATCGGGCCCGAGGATCTCATCAAGAGCAAGCTCGCTGATCTGGCGGTCGATGACCCCCGCATCGAGATCCAGCACGCGAGCGAATCGATCCCGATGGGCGCGGCACCGACCGTGGCGGTGAGGCAGATGCAGGATTCGTCCATCGTCAAGATGGCCAAGCTCGGATCCAAGAAAGCCGATGTTCGCTGCGACGCCGTGATCAGCGCGGGCAATACCGGCGCCTGCGTCGCCGCGGGGCAGATGCACATGAAACGCCTCAGCGGCGTGCACCGCCCGGGCATCGCCGTCACCTTCCCATCGTTCCACGGCCCGGTCGTGCTCTGCGACGCGGGCGCGAACCCCGAGCCGCGTGCCACGCACCTGTGGCAGTACGGCATCATGGCGGATATCTACGCCAAGCGTGTCCTGGGCATCGAGAACCCGCGCGTCGGGCTCATGAACATCGGTTCGGAAGAGGGCAAGGGCTCCGGGCTCGCACGCGAGACCGCCGAGCTCCTCAAGCGGACATCCTGCGTGAACTACATCGGGTACATCGAGGGGCGCGATGTGTTCTCCGGCACCGCCGACGTGATCATCACCGACGGGTTCGTCGGCAACACGGTGCTGAAGATGGCCGAGGGGTTCGCCCAGAGCATCTTCAAGGCGATCGCCCAGGAGATCTTCGAGCACGATCCCAAGCTCGCGATGCAGTTCGAGCCGATCGTGAAGCAGATCTACAAGAAGAACGACTATCACGAGTACGGCGGCGCACCGCTGCTGGGTGTCAACGGCGTCATGATGATCGCCCACGGCACGAGCGAGGCACGCACCATCAACGCCGCCATCCGCAACACGCTGGAGTACGTGCGCGGTCATGTCAACGACGAGATCGTTGACCGCCTCGCGCAGCTCTCCGAGATCGAGCAAGGCGAACCCGCATCATGACGCACACGCAGGGCGCTGGACGCGCCTCGATCGGTGTCCGAATCCTCGGTTCTGGGCTATGCCTCCCCGAGAAACGCCTGACCAACGTCGACCTTGAGGCGTGCATGGATACCTCGGACGCATGGATCGTCAAGCGAACAGGAATTACCGAGCGCCGGCGTGCCGACTGGGACAACGGCGAGAAGACGAGCGTCCTCGCGACCAACGCGCTCAGTGACGCGCTCAACAACGCCGGGGTCGACCCGCGCGAGCTCGACCTGATCCTCGTCGCCACCATGACCCCCGACACACCCACGCCGAGCGTCTCGTGCATCGTGGCGCGGGAGATCGGGGCCGGCAACATCGCCGCGATCGACCTCAATGCTGCGTGCTCCAGTTTCGTGTTCACGATGAACATCGCGGACACGATGGTCCGCAGCGGGATGTACAAAACCGTCGCAGTCGTCGGTGCCGACTGCGTCACACGCCACATCGACTACTCGACCTACGGGCGCGGCGCCGCGATCCTCTTCGGCGACGCGGCTGCGGCCGTGATCCTTCGGGCGGATGAGAACCCCGAGGTCGGCATGATCGCCCAGCGGATGCACTCGGACGGCGCGGGCTCCAAGCACCTGTTCATCCCCGAGCACTGTTCGGACTTCCCCGACCCGGAAGACTTCGACGAGCGGAAGCTCGACAGGGTCCAGATGAACGGGCAGGCCGTGTTCAAGTTCGCGGTCTCCAAGTTCCAGCAGGTCATCAACGACACGCTCGAGGACGCGGGGCTGACCGCCGACGACATCGACCATTTCGTGTGCCACCAGGCGAACTCGCGCATCCTCGAGTCCGCCCGAGAGCGCTTCGGGATTCCCGAGGAGAAGCTCCTCGTGAACATCCACAAGTTCGGCAACACGGTCTCGGCGTCCGCGCCGCTCGTGTTCGAGGAGCTCCGCCTGGCCGGCAGGATCAAGCCGGGCCAGAAGGTGATGTTCCTCGCGTTCGGCGCCGGGCTGACCTGGGGCTCCTCGCTCTGGCAGCTCTGATCCGCGCGGCTGAGCCGCGTATGATGACCAGATCACTCAACCCAACGGGGGGTACACCATGACCACAGTCATTCTCTGCCCGGGACAGGGCGCCCAAGCCGTCGGCATGGCCAAGCAGTGGTGCGAGACGTCCGAGGCCGCACGCTCGATCTTCGAACGCGCCGACACGGCGCTGGCTGATGCGCTCGGCTCGCCGCTCTCCACGCTGTGCTTCGAGGGCCCCGCGGACACCCTCAACCGCACCGACGTCTCCCAGCCCGCGATCTACACCGCGTCGATCGCATGCTTTGCCGGCTGGCTCGACTCCGAGAACACCACCAAGAACGAGCTGGGCATCGGCGCGACCGCCGGGCTCTCGCTGGGCGAGTACTCCGCGCTGCACCTCGCCGAGGCGTTCAGCTTCGAGGACGGGCTCAGGCTCGTCGCGCTGCGGGGGCGCGCGATGCAGGACGCCGCGGAAGCCGTCGATTCGTCGATGGTCGCGCTGATCGGCGCGGACGAGGAATCCGCGAACGCCGTGTGCGACCAGGCCCGCGGCGGCGACGTGCTCGTCGCCGCCAACTTCAACGCGCCGGGACAGGTCGTGATCTCCGGCAGCGCCAGCGCATGTGATCGCGCCGAAGCAGTCGCATCCGAGAAGGGACTGCGTGCCACCCGCCTCGCCGTTGCGGGCGCGTTCCATTCGCCGATCATGGAGCCCGCCGCAGATCGCCTCGCGGAAGCGCTCGCGGCGACGCAGATCGACGCTCCGTCCTGCACCGTGATGTCCAATGTGACGGCTCAGCCCCATACGAGCGATCCCGACGAGATCCGCCAGCGCCTTGTCGACCAGCTCACCATGCCCGTCCGCTGGGCGGCGTGCTGCGAGCACCTCGTCAAGACCGTAGACGGCGCGTCCTTCCACGAGCTCGCCCCGGGCAAGACCCTCGCGGGCATGATGCGTCGCATCGACCGCGGCACCAAGGTCATCGGGCATAACGAGCCCGAGGCCGTCTCCTGAACCACGCACACAGGGAAACCTGAACCATGACAGATCAACGCGTCGCCATCGTCACCGGAGCATCCCGCGGAATTGGCCGCGCCATCGCCAAGCGTCTCGCTGGAGATGGACGTCATGTCGTCTGCGTCGCCCGCTCGCAGGGCCCGCTCGACGAGCTCGTCTCCGAGATCCAGGGCGAGGGCGGCAGCGCCTCCGCCAAGACCTGCGATATCTCCGATTTCGACGCCGTCGCATCGCTCGTTGAGGGCGTCGCCGAGGAGCACGGTCGCCTGGACATCCTCGTCAACAACGCGGGGATCACCAAGGACAACCTGATCCTGCGCATGAGCGACGAGGAATGGGACGCGGTGATCAACACGAACCTCAAGTCCGTCTTCGTCGCCTGTCGCGCCGCGGCCCGCCCGATGATGAAGGGCAAGTTCGGTCGCATCGTGAACATCGCCTCGACCTCGGGGCTGGTGGGCAACGCCGGGCAGGCCAACTACGCGGCCGCCAAGTCCGGCCTGACCGGTTTCACCAAGACCGTCGCACGCGAGCTGGGAAAGAAGAACATCACCGCCAACTGCGTCGCCCCGGGCTTCATCGAGACCGACATGACCAAGGACCTGCCCGCGAGCGTCCACGATCAGATCAAGGCCGCCATCTCCACCCGCGACCTCGGCAAGCCCGAGGACATCGCCGCCTGCGTCGCCTACGTCACCAGCGACGACGCGGGCTACCTGACCGGTCAGACCATCGCCGTCGACGGCGGCATGACCATGTGCTGAGGGCATGCCAGGATTCAAAGCTTGAGCAAGCGGGCTCCTCGTGTATATTGATATCGAGGAGTTGTCTGCATGATGGTCAATCGCCAAACGCTTCAGAAAATCGCCGTTGCATCGCTCTCGCTCGGGCTTCTCACATCCGGGTCAGACGCTCAGAGCTGCGATCTGCCGATCAGCGGGTGTGAGGTCGATTATCTCGGCGATGTCGACGCGCTCATGACAGACTTCATGTGTGATCGCGAGATCCCCGGCGCCGCGCTGGCGATCTCGATGGACGGGGTGGTGGTCTACGAGCGCGCGTTCGGGTGGAGCGATGAGCAGCGTTCAATCTCGCTCGATCCAGATGCGCTCATGCGCATCGCCAGCGTGTCCAAACCCATCACCGCCGCAGCGATCCGTGAGCTGATCGATGACGGCGTGCTCTCGATCAACTCGAGTGCCTTCGACCTCGGCCAGCCCGGTGGCGGCGTGCTGCCTATCGACCCGTTCCCGTCATTGGGCGACGCGAGGCTTGGTGAGGTGACCATCGATCACCTGCTCCAGCACCGCGGGGGCTGGGACAGGGATGCCGTGGGCGACCTGACCTACCGAGAAGTCCTCATCGCGAACGCGATGGGCATCCCGAGCCCGCCGGGTCGGTCAAACACGCTGCGGTACATCCTCGGGCAACCGCTCCAGGTGGACCCCGGTGCCGAGTATCACTATTCCAACATCGGCTACCTCACACTCGGGCTGATCGTAGAGCATCTCTCCGGGCAGCCGCTCATCGAGTTCGTTCAGGATCGAGTCCTGGGCCCCCTGGGCGTGGAGGAGAGCGAGCACCTGGCGGGGCGGACGTTCGCGGCGGATCAGAACCCGCGTGAGCCCCGCTACCACTCGCCCGCTGGCGCAACAAATGTCTACGAACCGAACGGAGCGTCTGTCCCATGGGCTTATGGAGGATGGGACCACGAGGCACGCGTCGGTCAGGGCGGGCAGATCACCACAACCCGCACGCTGCTCGCCTTCCTGAACGAGCGGTACATCAGCGGCCCATCAATCGGCGCCCCGCTCCCACCAGACCTGAACCCCGGGTACCGGCGGAACCACACCGGGTCGCTCTCGGGCACGGAGTCCCTCGCCCGCCAGCGGGGTGACGGGATCAGCTACGCGGTCATCTTCAATGAACGCTCAAGCACATCTCCAAACCACGCGAGCTCGATCCGCACCGCTTTGGACGCATTGTTTGACGCCGATGGAATCGACTGGCCCGATTCACCCATTGAGACGTGCCAGACCCCGTTCGATCTCAACGGAGACGGCACCCTGAACTTCTTTGACTTCTCGGTGCTGATCTCGATGTTCGGTGACGGGTGCTCGTTCTGCGATGACTGCCCCGCCGATTTCTCGGGCGATTGCGCGATCGACTTCTTTGATGTCTCGATCATGCTGGCCGCGTATCTCGACCTAAAGGGCTGATCAGTCGCACTGAATGAACCCGAAGTGCAGGCGGCAGTGATCGAGATGGAGTTTGATCCACTTCTCGTGCGTCATTTTCCCCAGAACAGGTGAGGGGCGGGTCATCTGCTCACCCGCATCTAAACGCCCGAGTTGTGTGCGGATCTCGACCATGCCCTGATCGAACGGGACATCCTCACCCGGGAGGAGCGAGGCGGCTTTCGCGGGGAGCCTGATGCCGGGCTTCATGTGCGAGCGCCCGAGCATGGGCTTGAAGACCATCGATCCGAACAGCTTGAGCAACCACGGCGCCCGTGCCTCGAATCCGTCGATCGAGAACCGCATGAGCTTGCTGCAGTGCTCAAAGATCTGCCCGGCGCTCCAGTCGCCCGTCGTGCGGAGCGTGCCCGCTGCGTGTGCCGCTTCGAATCGATCGAGTTCCGCCCTGAGTTCATCCAGCGTCTTGTAGTCGCGTGGATGCCAGTGTTCGCTTGCTGCCATATCGGAAATTCTCCTATGTGACCCGAATCCTCACGCGGATGATAGCCGCATCGATGTGCGTCCGCCGCGCTATCGTTGTGACATGAAACCGAGCGGGATCCTTGAAACGATCATCTACGCGAACGATCTGGAGCAGGCCGTGTGGTTCTACCGGGAGGTGCTCGGGCTGGAGATGCCTCGCGAGCTCAGTGAGCTGGCGGCGCTCTTCCGGATCAATGAGCACCAGGTGCTGCTCGTGTTCGACCCGACGGTGTCGGATCAGCCGGGCAGGGCCGTCCCTTCGCACGGTGCACGCGGACCGGGGCACATCGCCCTGCGGATCGAACCCGAGCACTACGAGGCGTGGAAGCGGCGTCTGAACGGGTTCGGCGTCGCGATCGAGCAGGAGATCGAATGGTCCAACCACACCGACCCCGGGCGATCGATCTATCTCCGCGACCCGACCGGCAACTCTGTTGAACTGATTACAGCTGATATCTGGCGCGGCTGAAGTTTCCGATCTGAGGGCGACGCGACTTCGTATAGAATCAGACCATGAGAACCCCACGAAACACCACGATCACACTCTCAATCTCCGCCCTGCTCGCCCTCGCCGGCTGCGGAGGCGGCTCGGAGTCTTCGAGCGCCGACGCCGTCTCGCCGGATTACGAGGCCGACACGAGCTATCTCGACGGGCTTGCGGAAGATCAGGGCATCGATACGTCCGAGCCCGAGCCAGCGCAGCCCACGGAGATCGATCAGACGCAGATCTCCGCGGAGGATGATCGCCAGTACGAAGACGAGGAACGCGAGTGGACCGAGGAAGAGGGCTCCAAGTCCCTCCTTGGGCGTGCCCGGGACAGCGCACGAGACAAACGCGACGCCATACAGGGCGGCACCGAGCCCGAGAACGGGATCGCCAACACGACATACGACGAGGAGTACGCCCAGGCAGCCGGTTTCGCGTGGGATATGCCCGATGGCTGGCGGATGGCCGTGCCCAGCAGCGGGCGTTTCGCGGAGATGTACATCCAGAACCCGCTGGGGAACGCCAGCGTGGTGTTCGAAAAAACGGGCATGAACGCGTCCGAGACCCATCGGGATCTCAAGAAGTACATCACCGATACCTTTGGTTCATCGAGCCCCAAGACCAGCACCAAGATGGTCAAGGGGCATCAGGTCACGATCTTTGATCTTGAGGGGACGTACATCGACCCATCCGGCAAGGGCGGTCGCAACGAGAGCCCCTTCTATGCGATCCACGCGGCGCTGATCGAACTGCCCACGACCAAGGTGCTCATCCGCATGTGGGGGCCGCAGGACACGGTCAACCAGAACAAATCAAAGTTCGACGCCATGATCGAGAAGATGTACGAGAAGTAAGCTCGATCAGCACGCGACCAGTTCGTCAGCAATCTCACGCAGCGGCTTCCCTTGGAACCGCTGCGTTTCTCGTTGCGCCTTGCGCCCACGCCCGGTGGTGATCCGATCCCACATGTACGCAACGCGTCCGAGCTGATACCGGATCGGGTGCCCGCAGATTTCAGGGTACTGCTCCTCGATCATGTCCCGTTCCGCCTGGTACTTCTGACTCCAGGTGTCTGCGGATCCCTTGGCTTCATCGTGGATGCGATGGACGCCGCAGTATCGCCCGAGACGCTGTGCCTTGGTGTTCGAGAGGATCCGGTACCAGAGCTCGGTATCCATCACACAGTGCAGCGATCGGTCGACGCCCCCCACTTGCTCGTAGACATCACGCCGGAAGAACGTGCTCGGCTGGTGGATCCGCATGTAGCCGTACCGCATCCACTGCCGCGAGGGCCCCGCCCGCCGATCGCAACGCATGACGCGCGAGTCGCCGTCTACGACCACCGTGTCGCCCTCGACCAACCCGAGCCCCGGGTCCGCATCGAAGCAATCGAGCAGCGCCTCAACCGCGCCCGGCAGGAGCGCATCGTCGGAGTTCAGCCATGTGATGACGTCGCCCGTGGCACGCTCGAACCCGTCCGCGATCGCGTTGCTCTGCCCGCCGTCGGGCTCGCTTCGCCACCAATCGATCTGATCGCTGTACTTCTCGATGATCTCACGAGAGCCGTCTGTCGAGCCGGCGTCGAGGACGAAGAACTCCTTGACGCGCCCACGCTGCGACAAAACAGACCCGATTGCCTCCTCGAGGAACCGGGCCTGATTGAAACTGGGCATCACGATCGAGAGTGTCGCTCGCGCCATGCGCTGTCCGCCGGGAAGCTGTTCAGCTGACGCCGAGCAGTTCGATCTCGAAGACGAGATCCGACCGTGCGGGGATCGCACCGGGGACGCCTTGCTCGCCGTAGGCCTTTGCGTAAGGAATGGTGAGCTTGCGCTTGCCGCCGACCTTCATGCCGGGGATGCCTTCCTGCCACCCTTGGATCAGATTGCCGAGGGGGAAGTTGATAGACTCGCCGCGGTCGTAGGACGAATCGAAGACCGTGCCGTCCATGAGTGCGCCCTTGTAATGGACCTCGACGGTCGCGCCCGAGGGGCACTCGTCGCCGGATCCGACTTCGATATCTTCGATGATGAGTTCGTTGATGTTGTCGCTCATGGTTACGGTTCCTTTCGATTCGGGAGAGATGGTAGACGCCCTCTCGCGATGTGTGGTCAGAGACCGAAATAGTCACTGACATACGCGGGAATTGAGGGCGATTTGGTCATCTTGACGACGTCCAGCAGGCGCATCAGATCCCGCTTGGACTTCTCCTCGATCTGCGACGCATCGATCTCTTCATCGTCGAGCGTCCGCACGTAGCGGTAGCGCCGCCCGCCGTCCTCACCCATGATGGAGACGGGCTCGATGGCGCCCAGCTCGGCCAGCCGGATCAGCACATACTCCATGATGCCCCCGCCCATGCCGTGCGCGTGCCCCTTGCCGATCACCATGACGCGCAGGTCATCGCTGTCGAACACATCTTCCATGAATCGCGCCTCGATCGCGCTCATCGCCTGCATCATCAGGTCGGCGCTCGGGTTCTGCCAGCGGATGAACTCCTGCTGGATCGCGAGGTCCTGCTGTGCGTACAGCAGTTCGCAGACCGACGGCTCGCCATCGCGCCCCGCACGCCCCACTTCCTGGTGGTAGGCCTCGATCGATCCCGGGATCTGGGCGTGCACGATGAAGCGCAGGTCGGGCTTGTCCACGCCCATCCCGAACGCGTTTGTCGCGCACAGCAGCAGGTTGTCGTCCGGTGTTGCCTCGATAAATCGCCCGTACACCCGCCGTCGCTCGCGCGCGGGCAATCGCCCGTGGTAGATCTCGATCTCACGCCGCGGCATCGCCCGCTGGAGCATCCCCGCCATCACCTCGAGGTCCTTGATCAGGGTGAAGTACACGATGCCCGTCCCACCGAGCTCCCGGCTGATCGCCTTAATGCGGTCGATCTTCTCCTTGTCGTCCCACACCTCGCGTGCACGGAGCGTCAGGTTGGGGCGATCGACCGGGGCCGCGTAGAGGGGCATCTCGTCCTCGCCCAGCCCCAGCACATTGCGGATGTCCTCACGCACGGGCTTGGTCGCCGTCGCCGTCAGCGCGATCGTGATGGGCTCGCCTAGCTCCTCGCGGAACTGCCCGATCTTCTGGTACGCCGGGCGCAGGTCGTGCCCCCACTTGGTCACGCAGTGGCACTCATCCACCGCGAGCAGGTTCACCCCGCCCGGGACCTGTTCCAGCGCTTCGCGAAAATCGGGCTTCTCCATCCGCTCGGGCGTCGCGTAGAACAGCTCGTACTCGCCCGCGGCCAAGCGTTTATACCGCTTCAGACGCTCCTGTTTGCCCACGGTCGAGTTCACGAACTCGGCCTTGATGCCCTTGGCCTTGAGGGCCGCGACCTGGTCCTCCATCAGCGCGATCAGCGGCGAGAACACCAGCCCGATCCCCTCGCCCCCGCTCTGCTCACGCATCGCCAGGGCCGGCAGCTGGAAGCACAGCGACTTGCCTGAGCCGGTGGGCATGACGACGAGCGCGTCCCCGCCATCCATGACGCGATCGATGATCTCGCGTTGAAGCGGACGCAGGGCCTTGAGCCCGAACCGGTCTTGGAGGGTTGTTTCGAGCAGTCGCTGTGTATCAACATCGGGCATAGGAGGTGATTATTGCGGCTTGCACGCGGACTGACGCGCCCGATTTGCTTTCGCACGTTCTGCCCGATACGCTCGTGATGTTCAAGGTGCCCGGAATGTGTTCACAGCCGGGTGAAAAGGGAAGTGTGGTGAAAAGCCACCGCGGACGCGCCGCCGTAATGGGCAACGAGTCCCGCTCACGCGATGAGACCCATCGCAGCCACTGACGCTCACGCGTCGGGAAGGTCGAGCAGGACGAGCCCAGAGCCGGAAGACCTGCCCTGAACGAGTGTTCGACCCTCGCGGCTCAGGGTGGACGGCACGATCGGCGCCCCTCCCCGCGCCCATCCCCGTCTCAGCCCGTAGACAGCCCAACCGTCGAACGAATGTTCACCGGGGAGTGCCCTGCGCGAATCACAGGGCAGACTGGTACGGGCATCCGTTTCGCCCAGAAAGAGAGAGCATGCGCTCCACACACACACTGTGCGCCGCCGTCGCCGGCGCGTTCCTGTCCGCGTCGGCCTCCGCCGACATCTTCGCCACCAGCGTCATCAGCTACGACGCCGGGTCCAACGCGACCACCGGCTATACCGACGCGAGCACCGCGCTCGGGTCCGCCGAGCGGTTCACGGGCGAGGGCGTCTTCCCGGGCGGGGTCACGCCGTTCAACCCCGCGTTCGGGACTGACGAGCTCGTCTCGGTCGGCTCGGGCGGCCACCTGACCCTCGGGTTCGACGCGACCATCACCAACAGCGCCTCGCACACGTACGGGATCGACCTGATCGTCTTCTCGAACGCGGGCTTCCTCGACACCTCCTGGTCCGATGCCGACCCCAACAACGACGGCTCGGGTGTCATCGGCCCCAACCCGTTCGTGTTCGGCGCCGGCGGCGAGGCGACCATCCAGGTCTCTCAGAACGGGACCGAGTGGTTCACCGCGTCCATCACCACGCTCGACCTGTTCCCGACGCTCGGGTACAGCGATTACGCGACAGCCACCCCGGGTGCGCATGGCTCGATCGAGTCCGACTTCGCTCAGGCGATGGACCCGTCGCTCACGCTCGATGACCTGGCTGGCATGAGCTTCGCCGAGATCGTCGCGCTTTACGACGGCTCGGGCGGCGGCATCGGGATCGACATCGCCTCCACCGGGCTCGACAGCGCCAGCTACGTGCGGTTCCTCAACAACTCGGGCGAGGCGTTCGAGATCGACGCGGTCGCCGCGGTCCCCGCGCCCGGCGTGCTGTTCATGCTCGGCCTGGGCGGCATCTTCGCGACGCCGCGCCGGCGCGCTCGTCACATGAACTGACCCCATCCCGCTTGCGCTCGTGAGACACCGGGCGTGGGCGATTGTTATGATCAAGCAACTCCCCATCATCCTGACCCTCGCGCTGACTTGCTCGATCTCGCACGCCCAGCGTGCGTTCGACGCCTCGTACACACGTGAGCCGATCCCGCTCGATGGGCAGGGGTTATGGACCCACTACGCGGGCAACGCCAATCGCAACACGATCCCGGGCACGAACCGGATGCCATCGCTGGCGCAGCCCGCGTGGGAGAACCCCGATTTCACCCCGGTCCCCCAGAGCGGGCTCGTCGCCGACGGGCGGCACGTGTACGCGATCGCCCGTGACGCGGGCAACGCTGCCATGGCCGTGGCGCTCGACCGGGAGACGGGTATCGAGGCCTGGTCCGCGCCAATCGCGCCGCCGATACTCGATTCGTGGTCAACGCCCGCGATCGACCTTGAGCACGGCACGCTCATCGTCGCGACCGGCGCAACCATCGCCGCGCTCGACACCATCAGCGGGGCCGAAATCTGGTCACAGACACTCCCCACCACCATCGTCAACGCCTCGCCGGTTGTGACCGATGACCTCGGCGAACGCGACCGTGTGCTGATCAGCACCTACTCCTTCGGGTTCGGCGAGCCCGCCCAGCTGGTCTGCATCAACACCGACGCGTATGACGCGCAGAGCAACCCGTTCCAGCCCGGCGAGATCGTCTGGTCCAAGGCCCTGAGCGCCGATTCCTCCGGCAACACGCCGGCCTACCAGAACGGCCGCATCTACCTCGCGACCGCTTCGGACGGCTCCACGCAGCGCGGCACGGTCCGCTGCTACGACATCACCGGCGACACCGAGCCAACGTCGCCACTCTGGTCGTTCACCAACACGATCAACGCCGGATTTTTCGGCGGGGTCTCCATCGCGCAGGGGCACATCTACGCCAGCTCGTACACCTTCACAGGCCTGCAGACCAGCGCGAACACCGTCAAGCTCGACAAGAACACCGGCGACCTCGTCTGGTCCGTGCCGACCAACCGCACCGACGCCACACCCATCGTGCTGCCCGATGGCGACGTCGTCGTCTCGTCGGGCGTCGCCACGGGCGCGTTCGATTTCCTGCCCTTCTTCGGCTCGCTGCCCAGCGTCCAGTACATCGACGACCAGGGCCCGTCCGCGTCGCTGCTCTGGGATTCGGCGCTCGCGACGCACGACGACCTGAACAGCAACGGCATCTGGGACTTCGGCGAGCCCTACCTCTCGATCGGAGGCTGGACGCACCAGCCCGTCGCCCTCAGCATCAACGCGATACCGCACCTGATCGTCGGCACGCTCCCGGAATCCCAGCCCGGCGTGAACATCGGCCACAACACCGACCTGCGTCTGATCGATCTCACAAGGTCACCGACCGACCCCGGATTCATCGCCGACCACGCGCCGGGCACCGGCAATACGCCCGCGATGGCGTCCGGCTGGATATTCACGAGCGGCGAGACCGGCATCCGCGCCTACGAACCAGCCTCTTCGCTGATGACCGTCCGCGTGCTCGTCGATCGCTACACGCGTGGTGAGCTCACCCTCGACCAGCTCCTGGAGCATCTGCCCCGATGAAGCACGCACGAGCGACAACCCGCGCGTTCACGCTCATCGAGCTGCTGGTCGTCATCGCCATCGTCGCGCTGCTGGTCGGCATCATGCTCCCCGCACTGGGCAGCGCCCGCGACTCCGGGCGGGCCGTCGTCTGCGCCTCCAATCAACGTCAGCTCATCACCGCGTTCACCCTGTACACCGACGAGCACCGCGGGTTTGCCATGCCGCACCTGCGCACGGCCGGGCTCACCCGCACCTACTGGTACGGGCAGGAGAACATCGCCACGCAACGCCTCGACCACACCCGCGGCACGCTCACCCCCTACCTCTCCGCGGCCCCCGGGGACCGCTCCGTGTTCGAGTGCCCCGAGCAGCCCGAGGGCTCGTACCACACGCAGGGCTCCACCGGCAGCTTCACCTCGACCTACGGCTACAACGCCTACGGGCTCGCGCCCAACACCTCGGGGTACTACGAGCTCTACGGACAGCGGACGCTCCGCCTCGCCCAGATCGAGCGACCAAGCTCGCAGCTCGTCTTCGCCGATACAATGATCGTGCTCTTCTCCGGCCAGCCATCCAACTCCGCACTGCTCGATCCGCCGAGTCTCTTTTCGCCGGGCTCGGGCTGGCGTGAGAACTTCTCCCCCACCACCGCCTTCCGCCACCATCGCCCCGACGCCGGGTTCGGCGTCGCCTTCACTGCCCGGGCGGACGGCTCGGTCCAGAAGGACACCCACGACCCCGAAGCCCGCCACATCGACGTGTTCGGCATCGGGTCCATCGCCCCCCAGAACGACCCGAACTACGTCCAGCACGCGGACAGGTGGCGCTGAGATGTACGTCGATCGCTGCGTATGCCACAAGGTCCCGTTCAAGCTCCTCGATCAGATCGTGGAGAACGAGCACGACGTCGAGAAGGAGTCCGTGGAGGAAATCCACGAGGCCCTGAGCAAACGCACCAAGTGCTCCACCGGCTGCGGCATGTGCCGCCCCTACATCCTGCGGATGATCGAGACCGGGCAGACCAGCTTCGTGCCCTTCCCACCAAATCAGCGCTGATCGACCCGCTCAGTCGTAATCACGACCGTGCACGCCGTCGCGGGTGTTGTGCAGCCGGATCGTGTCGCCGGTCATGACGTTCTCGACAGGGTCGCTCGCGTCGCTGGGCAGCAATGCATCCGCGTGGCCGTCGCCGAACACCATTGGCGTCTTTGCGTTCAGCAACCCATCGACACGCTCCGGGCGATCGCGCGGGGAGATGTAAGACAAGTCATCGTCCCACAGCATCACCTTGGCCGAGGGGTAGCGCACGTCATGGGGGCGGACCTCCTTAAAGAGCGTCGTATCGACGCTGGTCTGCTCGCCGTCGAAGAACTTCGGGCGGGCGACATAGCTGTTCGAGTAGGTCATCGAGATCATGTCCTGGGCCCGCAGATCGCTTCCGAAACCGATGTCATCAAGCTCTGGGAGGGGCTGGTCCTTGCGTGGAGAGATCCACGTCTCCCAGTACGTCGGCCACTCGTCCAGCGCCGCGACCATGGCCGGCCACATCCACGAATGCTCGAAGTAGTCCGTCGTCGCGATCACGATCCCGCGTGGGTACCACGGGATGATGACCTCGTCGCCACGGCTCTGGTAATCCACCTCATCGGGGATGCCCGAGGGCACCTCGCCCAGATCCTGCTGCGGGTAGGCCCCGTTGTCGCCGGCGTAGTTCTCGAACTGCGTCCCGACCTGACGCACGTTGCTCAGCGCGACAGTCTGCAGCGCCGAGCCGCGGGCCTTCCCGAGCGCGGGGAGCAGGATCCCGATGAGAATACCGACGATCCCGATGACGACAAGAAGCTCGATCAGTGTGAATCCGTTGCGCGTGCGCATATCAGTCCTCCTCGACAAGGCGGTTCTTGATCACGCCGTAGGTCGCCGGCTGCCAGAGCCCCGCGTCGGTGTTCCAGGTCAGGATGAGCATAAAGATCGACTCGAGATCCTCGCCCTTGGGCTGTACCGGGATCCGCACCTCGATCGCCGAAGGTTCGTCGACGCCCGGCGCGTCCGGGAAGATCGATTCGGGGCGCATCTCCATGCTTTGGGTCCGCAAACCGGGCCCGCCCTCCTCGCCGTCCTGCTCGTCCACCTCACGCGTCATCCGCCCCCCGCCCCGATCGGGCTCGGATGATTCATGCCGTCGTACCGTGATCCGTGAGAGATCGATCTTCGCCCCCTCGAACTCGTTCTTGAGGCGCGAGAACATCGGGTGCTCGCCATCGATCTCGCCCGGGACCTTGCCGCCCATCGCCGCGATCGCGTCCCAGAACGCGTCCTGATCTCCCGAAACCAGCGGCAGGAAACTCTTCGTGACCGCATCGCTCACGCCCTCGGGGGCCCCCTTGGCCCCCTGAATGGCCGAGAGCACCGCCAACGACTCGTCGCTCACGATGCTCTCGATCTGCGTTCGTGCCGCCTCCAGGCGTTTGTTCCCGCTCGTCGAGGTGTAGTCCGCCTCCACCGCGTTGCCGTCCTCATCGAGTGCCGACGCGATCACGCGCGGTCCGTCCGCTTCCCCGCCTTCGCCTCGTGCCCCCATCATCGCGACCACCGCCCAGCTCAGCCCCGCCAGCGCGAACACCAGTGCGATGATCGTTTTCAGATCCACGGCCCCAAAGCGCGCAGACCATCCCGTTTCCGTCTTCCTGTGCATGGCTTCTCCAGTCCCGCGCCGATCGGCGACGCTTGCCCACCCGGACGCGCCCGCACCCCCTGCCCGTCATGAGTTCATAAAAATAACCAGAAATGACCTATCCTTGGCCATGAATGACACCATCCGTACGATGCGCGCTCACCGCTCCATCCGCGTCTTCAAGGACACGCCGATCCCAGACGAGCATATCGAGGAGGCCATGCTCGCCGGCCAGGCCGCCGCAACCAGCAGCGCGGTGCAGGCGTTCTGCGTCATCCGCGTCCGCGATGAGGACACCCGCCAGAAGATCGCCGACCTCGCCGGGCCCCAGCAGAAAGTCCGCGACTGCCCCGCCTTCTTTGTCATCTGCGCCGACCTCCGCCGTCACATGCTCATCACCGAGCGGGCCGGCAACGACTACACCAGCTCGCTGGAGGCCTTCCTCGTCGGCTCGATCGATGCCTCGCTCTTCGCCCAGAACTTCGTACTCGCCTTCGAGTCCCTCGGCTACGGCACCTGCTACATCGGCGGCATCCGCAACGACCTGCCCACCGTGGACACCCTCCTGAACCTGCCCCAAGGCGTGCTCCCGATGTACGGCCTCTGCGTCGGGCTGCCGGATCAGGACCCCTCGCACCGGCCGCGCCTCGACCGGAGGCAGGTCCTCTTCGATGACCGCTACCCCGACGACGCGGACATGCTCGCCGGGCTCGACGCGTACGACGAGGCGTACAGGCAGTACCTCACCGAACGCGGCGCCCCGCCCGCGACGTGGTCCCAATCCATCGCCAAGAAGTTCAGCTACGCCAACCGCCCGGGGCTGCGTGCCTATTACGAGTCCAAAGGCATCTCGCTCGATTAATTACGGAGCCGCACGATGAACAGAATACTGAGCATCCTCCTTCTCACGATCCTCGCCGCCCTGTGCCTGGCTTTCACCAGCACCCGGGGCGAGCCCGAGCCGGCGGATCATGACACGCGGGTGATCTACGTCGTCCGCCACTCGGAGAAGGCCGATGGCGACAACCCACCGCTCTCCGAGGCCGGGATCGAACGCACCGAACGGCTTCAACGCATGCTTGCCCACGAGCCGCTCGCCGCCGTCTACGTGACCCAGACCGCCCGCTCGCTCCAGACCGGCGAGCCCACCGCCGAGCAGCACGGCATCGACACCACCACCTACTCCGCGTTCGGCTACACCACGCTGCGACGCTTCATCCGCGATCTCCCCAAGGACAGCAACGCCCTCGTCGTCGCCCACACCAACACGGTCTCGCCCATCTTCGAATCGCTGGGCGCCGAACCGATCGGCGATATCCCCGACGAGGACTACTCCCGCCTCTACGCCATCATCCTCCAGGACGGCGTCTACGCGAAAACGATCCGGCTGACGTTCTGAATGAGCCGAAACCCGCCGCCACCCCAGCCGTACCTACCCCCATGAAGATCATCGCCTTCAGCGACATCCACACCGACCTGCACGCCGTCGAAAAGATCCGCTCGCAGGCCGACGACGCGGACGTGCTCGTTGGCGCGGGCGATTTCTGCAACATGCGCCGCGGGCTGCAGCCCGTCATCGACGCCATCGCCGACATCGGCAAGCTCACCGTCCTGGTGCACGGCAACGCCGAGTCCGAGGACGAGCTGCGCGCAGCCGCCGCTCAGCACGACCACCTCCGCATCCTCCACGCGGGGACCGTCACCATCGACAACGTCACCTTCCTCGGGCTGGGCGGGGCCATCCCCGAGACGCCCTTCGGCGACTGGAGCGTCGATCACTCCGAGAAGCAGGCCAAGGCCTGGCTCGAGCCCCACACCCACGCGGATATCCTTGTCTCCCACTCGCCGCCCAAGGGGCACTGCGACAAGGACTCCGCCGGCAAATCGCTCGGCTCCAAGTCCATCGCCAAGTGGATCAAGAAACACCAGCCCCGCTACTGCCTCTGCGGCCACATCCACGCCTCTTGGCAGAACTGGAGCGACGCCGGGCAGACCCGCGTGATGAACCTGGGGCCGATGGCGACGAAGATTGAGTTGTAGGCAATCCGGGTTGCCGGCATGTCTCTCTCATACGGGTGCCCTGCTTTGACCCGAAGGGCAAAGCAGGTTCCCACCTACCAATCCCGCCTTAAAGGCACAACCCCGCTCTCACCCTCATAGTCCCGCGCCGAAGACCACTCCCAATCCGAAGGATTCTCTACAAGACCACGCCGAACCGGATTCTGATGGATGTACTCGATCTTTTCCCGGATATCACTCGAACTCCGCAAGTTCCGGTCATACCCACCGCCGCGTTGCCAGAACAACGATCGCCCATGCGGCCCAAAGAGTTGTTGAAGGATCGGTGCGTCCTCTCGGCGATATCGCTCGATCATCTCACGCCCGAATCCCTGCTTAAGCCCACGCAACACCGCACTGATCTTCCCATCATGCGGCACAACGATCAGGTGCACATGATCGGGCATGAGCACATATGCGATGACACCAAACCGTAATCGCACGGATTGCTTCGCGATCTCATTGAGATACAGGTCTCGGATTTCTGGATCATTGAGAAGCGGGAGTCGATCGAAGCAGGAGTATGTCAGGAACCGGGCTTGGTTCGGGATGTCGTAGTGCTTGACTGGCATTTGGTATCAACTGGTTCCTGCTTTGCCCTACGGGTCAAAGCAGGGCACCCGCAATTATTGAACTTCCATTGGTTTCCTGCCCGGCCACCAAGTCAGAACCAAAAGTACGAGACCAATGAGCGGCATCCACCAGCCAGTCCAGAGGTAGTCTTGCTGCGTCATGAATATCTGATCCTCGATGGGCTGCTTGATTGCCTGAGACAAGAGCCATACACGATCTTGGGCAAGTTCAGGTTGAATCGACCCTTCCTATTGGAGCGTACTGATCGTGCCAAGTGCGACATCCATGGAACGAGTTTCCGTCCCTTTCAGATTCATACCGAACGTATCGAGGTACACCCAAAACCCACTGAGTATGAGTGTCAGGGCAAGCAAAGTAAAAGCGATCCTGCGTTGAATACTCACATCTACTCCGACGTATCCAGCACCGACATAAACGCTTTCTGCGGGATGTTCACCGAGCCCACCGCCTTCATCTTGCTCTTGCCCTTCTTCTGGGCCTCGAGCAGCTTGCGCTTCCGCGACACGTCGCCGCCGTAGCACTTGGCCGTCACGTCCTTGCGGAAGCCCTTGATGGTCTCGCGGGCGATGATCTTGCCGCCGATGGCCGCCTGCAGCGGGATCTCGAACTGGTGGCGGTCGATCTGCTTCTTGAGCTTGTGCAGCAGCAGCTTGCCGCGGGCCACGGCGCGGTCGCGGTGGCAGATCAGGCTCAGCGCCTCGACGGGTTCGCCGTTGATCAGGATCGACACCTTCACCAGGTCGTTCTTGTCGTACCGCTCGACGTGGTAGTCCATCGTCGCGTAGCCCTGGCTGATCCCCTTGAGCTTGTCATAAAAGTCGAAGATGATCTCCGCCAGCGGGATCTCGAAGGTCAGCATCTCGCGCCCGTGCGACACGAACGACTGGTTCTTGAACACGCCGCGGCGCTCCATGCACAGCTTCATGATCTCGCCGATGTAGTCGCCCGGCGTCATGATCTCGACCTTGCAGATCGGCTCGGCGAACTCGACGATCAGCCCCGCGTCGGGCAGGTCCGCGGGGTTGTGGATCTCCTTCTCGAAGATCTCGCCGCCCTTGCCGCGCATCTTGATCTTGTAGGACACCGTGGGCGCGGTCTGCACGACCTGCACGCCGCCCTCACGCTCGAGGCGCTCCTGGATGATGTCCATGTGGAGCAGCCCGAGGAACCCGCAGCGGAACCCGAAGCCCAGCGCCTCGGAGTGCACCGCCTGGTAGGTGAACGACGAGTCGTTGAGCACCAGGCGCTCCATGGCGTCGCGCAGCTCCTCGAAGCTGTTGCCCTTCTCCTCGGTCGTGCTCGGGTAGAAATCACAGAACACCATCTGCATCGGCGGCTCGTAGCCCGAGAGCGCCTCGGACGCCGGGTCGTGATCGATCGTGATGGTATCGCCCACGCGCACATCGCCCAGCGTCTTGATCGCCGCGACAAGGTAGCACGTCTCGCCCGGCCCGATCTCCTTGTGCTTCACGGGCTTGGGCGTGTACTTACCCAGCTCGGTGATGTTGAACGTCCGCTCGATCCCCATCATGCGGATCTTGTCGCCAACCTTGAGCTTCCCATCGAACACGCGGCAGTACACGATGACGCCGCGGTAGTCGTCGTACACCGCGTCGAAGATCAGCGCCCGCGTCTGCTTCATCACCGGCTTGCGCGGCTCAGGGAAGCGGTCGCAGATCGCCGACAAAAGCTCCGGGATGCCCTCGCCCGTCTTGGCGCTCACGGGCAGGCACTCCATCGCGTCGATGCCCAGCACCTGCTCCACCTCGTCGGCGATCTCGTCCGGGCGCGCCCCGGGCAGGTCGATCTTGTTGAGGACCGGCACGATCTCCAGGTCCTGCTCGACGGCCAGGTAGGTGTTCACCACCGTCTGCGCCTCCACCCCCTGCGACGCGTCCACGATCAGCAGCGCCCCCTCACACGCCTTGAGCGCGCGGGAGACCTCGTAGCCGAAGTCCACGTGGCCCGGGGTATCGATGAAGTTGAGCATGTAGTCCTCGCCGTTGTGACGGTGCATGACCGTGACGGCGGAGGCCTTGATGGTGATCCCGCGCTCGCGCTCGAGGTCCATGGAGTCGAGCTGCTGCTCCTTGGCCTCACGCGCGGAAACCGCGTTAGTGGCCTGGAGGAGGCGGTCGGCAAGCGTGGACTTGCCGTGGTCGATATGCGCGATGATGGAGAAGTTTCGGATATGCACGGAGTTCAAACCCTTTGCGGTCAGTGTATCCGTGCATCATACGCGTTCAGAACGCGTCAATCAGTCCGCCCACCACTCGTCGTAGTGATAGTGCGTGTGCGACGAGCACGAATGGTAAACCCGGTGCACGCTGCAGTACGGGTGGTCGTGATGGATATGGTGGACCGTGCTCCGCCGGGAGCGGATGTACGCGTTCTCGCGGTTCCGCTGGTTCTGATCGCCAACGATCGCGCCGCCGGCACCGCCGATGGCCGCACCGATCGCGGCACCCTCACCCGCGTTCCCGGTCGTCGAACCCACGATCAGCCCCGTGACCGCGCCCAGCGCAGCGCCCGTGAAGAGCCCCTCGCCCGCGTTGTCACACCCGCTCATCCCCAAGCTGCCCAGGGTCAGACCGCCCAGCGCGAGCAGCGTCAGCGGCTTGGATGTTCTCATGGACTTCATGTTGGTATCTCCTTACTTCCAGATACGCACTTGTTGGGCGTCCGGATCGCGCATTTTCACAGGCATCTGCGAGCCGCTACCATCCGTACCCACTGGTAAACACGCATACTGACAAAATACATCCATCTTTACCCCATTTCCTCCAAAATCGCCCCCAGACACCATGCCCCACCCTACGCCACACCGATTGGTCATCGCCCTGCTCGCGGTTATCACCCTGATGACGGGTATGGCCCCGGCACAGGACATCAGGCCGATCACGGATCGGCTGGACGCGATCGTGTCCTACCCGCTCGTGATCTCGCTCAGCGTTGAGGACGAAGACCAGCTCAGACGCGGGGTCACGACCCGGATCGACGACGGGCGTACCTTCACATCGCAGCCGTTCTGGGTCGGCCTGACCCCCTACCGATCGCTCCCATCCTGGACGCGTATGCCCGGTCAATGGGAGGCCACGGCGTACCGCGAGATCCGTGACACGCCCTTGGCCCAACGCCCGCCGGGCTCCTGGTTCATCCGGGTGCCGCTCCCGATCGATGCGGTCGGGCAGGGGCTGTGGTTTGGGCAGACCCGCTACGAGCTCAACTGGCTGCCAGACCCGGAGCGGGCGCTGCTCGAGGCGGATTCCGCCGAGCATACCCGCGACTTCGCCCAGTTCTGGTCGATGCACCCCGATTCGCAGGCCCTGAGCGATCCGAGCGTGCGGACCGCGGTCGAGCAGTATCACCGCAACCCATTCCAGAACTGGCGATCCCGCCTGCTTACGGACGGCCTGGACCCGGACCGCACGCGTGCACGCGAGACGCACGCCCAGTCCGTCACGACCGAGAGCATCGAACTGGAACTGCAGGCACAGTCGCCCGGGAACGACCTGCTCGCGTCCATCGCCCGCCAGCAGGAAGCCCGCTGGCAGATCATCCTGGGACGCATCTGGCTCATCGACCCGGACACCGCCCAGCGGATGAAGCTCGCCCTGACCCGGACCGCCCGCTTCGGCGATCGCGTCCTCCCGCTCTGGAACGCGGACAACACCGAACTGTCGCGGCTCGCGCACGACCTGCTCTCACCCTTCGTCGACGACGACACCCGCGTGCTCCGCGCGAAGGCCTGGCTGGAGACGCAGCCGCGGGCACTCGCCTGGATCATGGACGATCAGGGCACGCTCGAGGCGGGGACCAGCCGGTTCCTGCCCAGCCTGGGCGTGATCTCACTGCCAAGCGAGCCCGGCAGTTCTCTGCTGCGCATCGACGCCCGGGATCTGGAGGCACCGATTCTCGAGACGATCCCCCCGGACAGCATGCAGGAGATACGGATCCCCATCGAGCCGCGCGATATCAGTCTGACGAACCCCCAGATCGTGACTGAGCGGGTGGACCTGCGTCTCGGGCGCTGGGGACAATCGCACGAGCTCATCGTGTCGCTCGTTCCGGCCGGTGCGCCGTTCGTGCGGATCGGCCCGCTGCTGGCGGACTGGACCATGCCATCGCTGCTCAACAACCGCCCCCTCGAGCACGCGACGGTGACGCCCGACCGCGCGACGTCGGGCATCCTCTGGCGCACGGCCACACCGGGGCGGAAAAACCCGAAGTCGGGGTGGCGGCTGTTCTTCGAGTGCGCCGCCCCGAACCCCGGGCAGCGCAACGACACGCTGACCATCTGGATCGGCCCCCGCGACTACCCCACCGCCGCGTGGCGGATCAGGCCGGACGCCCTGGTCGAGACGATCCGAAGCAACGCGTCCGTCGTTGTGCCCCAGCCGAGCGTCGAAACACGCATCCTGCAGGACCGCTGGATCGCTCAGATCGATCTGCCGGACATCGTCTTCGATCAGGACGGCCAGCTCATGCTCGGCATCGAGCGGTCGGACGCGAGCGGCGTGCACAGCGCCTGGCCCCGCAGGATGTTCCCCGGGCAAGCCGAGCCCGGCCGGCTCATGATCACGCCAGACCAGTTCGACAACCTCCGACTGCCCTAGAGCGAGACCCGTACCTTACGCAGATAGAGCAGCCACTCGATCAGCAGGAGTGCAATCGCGCCGCCGACAAACCAGCGCCAGAGATCCAGACGCACACGCCCGAGCGACGCGCCCCGGCGCGTGGTGACCGTTTCACCGATCCTGAGCGTATCACGCGTCGCCAACGCGCTCTCCGCATCGCTCAGGAGCGACACCCCCACCTCACGGGCGTCCGGCAGTGTGATGCGCCCGATCGATCCGGTCGGCGCCACCGCCCGCTCGATGCCCTCGGCGTCGATATACGCAACCGGCGTGTCCGTGCGAAAGACCTCGCCCTGGCCCCCCACGCCCGGCAGCAGGTACTCGATGACCTTGGCCATAAAGACCGTGAACCCGACCTGCACGCCCCAGTTTGAGTCGTGCAGCACGAACGCGGCGCGGAGGTGCCGGTTGCCCCGATCTGAGAACTCGGCGATCAGCGTGCCATCCTGATCGCGTGCCAGCCCCTTGAACCCCGGTCCCGATTCTTCGAACGTGATCGAACGCCTGTACGTCATCGCACCGATGCCCGTGTGTGTGAAGAGCTGTCCATCACGGTCCCAGCTCAGCACCCGCCGGTTCCCGGTCGGACGCTCAAGGCGAGATGAGAACGGCTCGAGCACGGAGCCGAACCCGATGCTCGGCACACCCACCAACCCATCCGCATCAACCCGGTCATAGATCATCAGGTCCGGTTCACCCAGGGAATCGCCCGGCGCGATGACACGGGCCGGAGCACGCGCCACCACCTCGACGCTGTCGGAGAGCAGCGGGTCCGCACGCGCCCCCGGGGCCATGATCGTCACGCGCACCGGGTCCGGGGGCGGGACCGAGACCCACGCGCGGTTATCGCTGCGCAGCGCATCCTCGCCGGCCAGCTCAACCCGCAGCAACGCCCCCCGCACCAGGCGGATCTCGAAACTGTGCGTGCGGGTCATCTGATCGCTCTCAAACGCGAGCGGCGCGGAATCAATCACCCCATCGTCCTCATACAGCCGGAGAACCCCCGCGTTCACGCTGTCGGTGCTGCGCCGGACGCGTACGAAGACCCTGCACAGCTCCGTGTCCACACGGTCCCGCTGTGCGCTGAGCGCAACGATCCCAAGATTGCGCAGCGTGGTCCCCTCGCCAACACTCGGAACGAGCACGCCGGACGCGCCCGTTACAGCGACCGCTTCCTGTTCGATCCCCCCGCCATCGCTGAACACCCAGACCAGGGTCTCGCCCGACGCGGCGGTCTCGTCGGCGACCACATCGAGGCGTTCGATGATCTCCATCGCCTCGATCAGCGAGCCCGGCTGATCGCGGACCGTGAGCGCATCGATCGATGCGAGCAGGCGTCCACGCTCACCCGAGTCCCGGACGATGATCCTCGGCTCCAGCCCCGCCTCGATGAGCGTCACCCTCGGCGAGCGGCCCGAGTCGAACAACGCCCGCACCCGATCGCTCGCGTTCCGCTTCGCGATCGCCAGCAACGATTCACCCCCGACCTCGGCCCCCATCGACGCGGTCGTGTCGATGACCAGGGCAACACGCTGACCGTCCGCGAGGTCCGTATCCATCACCGGGCGTGCGATCGCCAACGCGAGCAGCGCCACGATCAGCAGGTGGAGCAGCAGCAGCATCGTCGGCGAGAGGCGCTGCCAGGGAATATTGCCTTCCAGGTCCTTGACCGCGCGTTTCCACAGCAGCGTGCTCGAGACAAGCACCGGGCGCCGACGCAGCTTGAGCATGTACATCAGCAGCACCAAACCCGCGCCGATCGCCCCAGCGATCAGGCCAGCGATGGGTGCCAGAAACGTCAATCGTCCCACCCCGGCGCCGGCTCGGGCAACGCGCCGTCACCCGGGCCGTCCTTCACCCGCACGCGCCCCGGGCGGAAACCGATGCCGTAGACGTACGTCTCCCGGGACACGTCCCGGCACGCGTCGGGCTTGATCGCGCCGGCGATCCGAAAGATGTGCTTCATGCGGCGCATCAGGTCCGGGAAGGTCTCGCCCTCGAGCACCTTCATCGTGCAGGTCCCGCGTGGCTTGAGCAGGTCCGGCAGCACGTCGATGATGTCCTGGCACAGCCGCTCGGAGAAGAAATGGTCGCCGTGCCCCGTGGTGGATGGGGCCATGTCGGAGATGACCACATCGAAGAGCTCATCCTCGCCGCCCAGCAGCTCCGCGGCGCTCGTCTTCGTAAAATCGCCCACGATCGTGCGCACGTTGGGCCCGAAGTCGCCCGAGACGGGCTTGAGATCGATGCCCACCAGCTCGCCCTCCTCGCCGATGATCTTCTCCGCGACCTGCAGCCACGACCCCGGGGCGCAGCCCAGATCGAGCACACGGTCACCCTTGCGGATGAGCTTCCGCCGCTTGTTGATCTCAAGCAGCTTGTAGGCCGAACGCGCGAGGTACCCCTCGCGCTTGGCCATCTTGAAATACTTGTCCTGGAGTTTGCGTTTCTGCGCCATCGCGACCTCGCCGATTACTTGTAGAACACGACGACCGCGTCGGTCCAGTGATGCGGCGCCCAGGTCTCCCCACGCCCCTCGTTGATGTACGCATCGAGCACGTACTCGATCCTGAGCGTATCCCCCATCACGAACTCCGGTTGCACGTCCACCACCCACGGCTCCACCTTGTCGCCCGGCGCCCAGCCGGAACGATCGAACTTCCATGTCCCGCCCTGTGGCCGGCACGGATTGAGGTAGCAGTCCGTCTTCCAGAGATGGTTGCGCTCGGACATCGAGATGTAATCGCCCCCGAGCACGTCGCCCCCGCCGCCGCTGTTGGCCGACGAGATAGTCAGGGTGCGCCAGATCGGCATGAACTCGCCCGCGTTGTTCGAGTTGGGGTGCATCCCGTGCCCGGTGACGGTCGTCCGCACCCGAGCGCTCGTTGCGCCCTGGGGCACACCGACCTCGCGCGGGGCGTAAAAATCAGCGACGGGCTTGTCCGGGTTGCCGATCTCCGCGTCACCGTTCCACAGGTTCATCACCGCGACGGGCTCCCGCTCTGGCGTGCCCTCATAGAAATCGAGCGTGAACGTCACCAGCCAGCCCTTCATGTACGTCCCGATGTGCGTCTCGAGCTGACGGGTACCCTGAAACAAAGGCAGCAGGTCCGTGACGTCCATGTGCCACGTCCACCCACGCCGGTAGGGGGTGATGTACCGGAACACCTCGTAGCGTTCCGTGACCGCGTCGCCCTCATCATCCGTCTCACCCGTGGGGACACGGATCGCCACCGTCCCCTTCTTGTCCCAGTGGTCGTACCCCATCTCGGGCTCGCTCAGGGTCAGGGTCGCGATCACACGCCCCACAGATTCCGGGATCGGGGTGAAATCGACATCGTTGCGGAGGGTCGCCGCGTTCTGCAGCAGCTGCGCATCGAACGCCGTCAGCGTCACCGGCTCGGGCAGCGCCTCTTGGAGCGCTGCGGCCCGCGTGATCGCGAGATCAGCCACCTCGATGCCCTGCCCCTCGACCCCGGCCATCGCGTGCAGACGCATCGGTCGCACGTCCCACAGGTGCTGATCGATGATGGTGTGCCCGTCGAGCATCACCACGACCTTCGCCCCGCCGAGCACGTAGCGGACATGCACATCGACATCGACCCACTCGTTGGTGCGGAACTCGTAGTCGGACCGAACATTGATCCGCTCGCGACCGTTCGCGTGCACGGAGACCTCGCGCTGCGGACGCTCGTACCAGTTGGCGTCGGCGTCGAACCAGCCCATGACCCGGCCGTTCTCGTCGGCCGACTTATCCGGGATCTGGTTATGCACATCCAGCGCGATCGCGATCGAGTGATCCGTGTTCGGCTCGTCCCAGACAAACTCCTCACCGAGCGAGCCCCGGTCAGGATCGATCAGGACCAGGCCGAGCCCCCTGTTCTCACCGGAATACCCATCCGCACCCGGTTCAGGGAACCTGGCACGCAGCGAGACCCAGACGGACTCGACGGCTCCCTCGGTCGGGGCCGTCCGCGCGCGAAGCTCGCCGCCCAGCACGGGCAGCGAGCAGATGAACAGAGCGAGCATCACGATCGAGATCCGCTGGGAGTTTCGCATACCCAAGCATATCGCGACCGATCGTTGTTCGTTGCCTAGTGCGGGACTTCCTTGACGGCGTTCCGGTTCCACGCGGGCACGCGGAAGACGATCGGACCGTCGCCCTTGATATCGCACTGGCAGGAGAGACGCGAGTTGATCTGAAGCCCCGGCGCCTCCTCGACCCGGTCTTCCTCCTCCTCCTCGGCCTCACTCAGCGAATCCATGCCCTCTTCGACATAGACGTGGCACGTAGAGCACGCGCAGACCCCGCCGCACGCGTGCTCGATGTTGATCCCATGGTCCATCGCGACCTCGAGCAGGTGCTCGCCCTTGGCGGCCATCACCTCATGGACGGACTTGTCGGAGCCGTCTTCATTGAGCTCTTCGGGGTTCTCCAGAATGATCTTGACGGGCACCGTGGCGGGCCCATGATCGTGATCAGACTTGCGCATGTGCATGACGCTTCACTCCTTCGCCGATATGCTTCGAGGCGGAGAAATCCGCCGTTTCTTTCTTAGAACAACTCTAGGAACCCCAATCAACGGATAACATCCTCCGATTCAA
>CAXREY010000053.1:0-81118 GCA_964229845.1 Phycisphaerales bacterium UBA1924 | reverse complement strand
GGATATCGGCAGTGCGTGTGCATCATTCGTTCGTGCTCAGATCAGGATGGGTGCGCTCGATCAGCGGCCTTCGAACAGTCGCTCACCGAGCCAGTCGTGCAGCTGGGGGATGGCTTTGATCTTGTCCGCGGTGTCCTTGATGTCGTACTCCACACGCACGAACTCGACCTGCCCCGGCGAGAGGATCACGTAGCTGGCGCGTGGGTTGAAATCTCGGGGTTGGCCGACGGAGCCGACGTTGATGACGGCCTTCTCGTCCGCGATGAACTTGAAGACGGGCTCGTCGCCGATCTCGTTTGGCGGGTAGAAGTCGGGCTCGTTGGAGAACACGCCGGGGACGTGGGTGTGGCCGACGAGCGCGACCTGCTGGACACGATCGAAGATGGCATCGATCTTGTCGGGCGCGTCGTTGACGTCGTCGGGGAAGATGTATTCGTTGATCGGTCTGCGTGGCGAGGCGTGGACGGCGAGGACGTCCGTGCCGTCCTCGCAGAGGTCCTCGACCTGTCGGACCTTGAGCGAGCTGAGGTAGGCGTACCGGCGCTCACGCTCGGACTCGTCGGGCTCGGCGTCGAACTGCTCTCGGGTCCAGAAAGCGGCGGCTTCGGCGGTGGCGTTGAAGTTCGTCGGCTCGTAGAGCACGCCGAAGTCGTGGTTGCCCATGAGGGCCCAGGCACACTTCTGCTGAACGAGGTCGATGCACTTGAGCGGCTCTGGCCCGTACCCGACGATGTCGCCGAGGCAGACGATTTTCTCGATCCCCCGCGACTCGATGTCCTCGAGGACACTGCGCAGGGCGGTCGCGTTGCCATGAATATCGCTGATGACGGCGGTCGGCACGACGGATGTCTCACAGAATCAAGGGGTTGCGGCTGGCACGGCGTGCCCGGGCGCGGGATACAGGAGGGAACAATAGGAGGGCGGGCGGGCTTGTGCAATTCCTTTATTAGACACGCGTGGGCGTCGATTTCTCGACCCGTTTAAACGAGGCGTATGATGATTCAGGCCCATATGGCCGATGAATCAGGACGACGGGGCGGAGGAACGGGGCTCGTCACCCCGGTCCCGCGACGCCCAGAACGCGTAGACGCATGTCAGGGAAAGACTTATGCCCGCAGCCTCAGTCAGTTACCAACGGACCCGCGAGATGACGATCGACGAGCTGCTGCTCGAGAATCGGATTGTCTTCCTCGTCGGGGAAATCAACCCTGCGAGTGCTTCGCGCGTGATGATGCAGATGCTCTATCTGGAAAATCAGCGCCGCAACCAGGAAATCAACTTCTACATCAACTCGCCGGGCGGTGCCGTGGACGACACGCTCGCGCTCTACGACACGATGCGGTTCCTCAGCTCGCCGATCGCGACGTACTGCATCGGGCGTGCGTACTCGGGCGGCTCGGTGCTGCTGACCGCGGGGACGAAGGGACGCCGTTTCATCCTCCCGCACGCGAAGGTGATGATCCACCAACCCTACGGCGGGATCACGGGCCAGGCGGAGGACATCCGCCTGCAGGCCGAGCAGATCATCAAGAGCAAGCAGCTGCTGACGGACATCATCGCCAAGCACACGGGCCAGTCGCCCGAGCAGGTGAAGGAGGACTCCGAGCGCGACAAGTACTTCGACGCCGAGGAGGCGAAGGCGTACGGTCTCGTGGACGAGGTCCTGACCGAGCCGCCGGAAGAGATGAAGATGGCGGGCGGCAGCAACAGCTGACCCGGCACCAATCGTTGAACACCCCCACGACACAACACCGATCGAGGTGAAACACATATGACCACCCCAAGCGCCCATCTCGTCCCGATCGTGATCGAACAGTCCGGTCGCGGCGAGCGCTCTTACGATATTTACTCTCGCCTGCTCAAGGACCGGATCATCTTCGTGACCGGCGGCGTCATGGACGACATGGCGAACCTCATCGTCGCGCAGCTCCTGTTCCTGGCCAACGAGGACGCGAACTCGGACATCCACCTGTACGTCAACTCGCCCGGTGGCTCCGTGACCGCGGGCCTGGGAATCGTTGACACCATGAACTTCATCAAGCCCGACGTGTGCACCTACATCATCGGGCAGGCGGCGTCCATGGGCTCGGTGATCGCTTCATCTGGCACGAAGGGCAAGCGCTACTGCCTCAAGAACGCCCGCAACCTGATGCACCAGCCGCTGCTCTCGGGCGTCATGGAGGGGCAGGCGACGGACCTGGAGATCGAGGCCAAGGAGATGCTCCGCCTCCGTGACCGCCTGTACCAGATCTACGCGGACGCGACGGGTCAGGACAAGGAGAGGATCCACCGCGACTGCGACCGGAACCTCTGGCTCGACGACGGCGAGATGCTCGAGTATGGGCTGATCGACCAGGTGCTCGATTCGATGCCGATGCAGGACGAGTGATCCCACGACCAACCGTTGAGAAAAACCCGCGGCATCGCGGGTTTTTTCGTGCCGCTGCGAAGTCTGGTATAGTGGGCCGGTCCGACTCGCACGCACAACAGGAAAGGATCGTGTCATGGAAGTTGCACTCGTGGATCTTTGGCTGCCCATCATCATCGCAACGGTCAGTGTGTTCTTCGCCAGCTCCATCATCTGGATGCTTCTGCCCTATCACAAGAAGGACATCCAGTTCCTCCCCAACGAGGAGGAGCTGACGGCCAAGGTGTCTGAGATGAACATCAAGCCCGGCCTGTACATGTTCCCGAACTGCCAGAATGCGAAGGACTATAAGAGCGAAGCGTATCTGGCGAAATGGGAGGCGGGCCCGTGGGGCATCATCACGGTGCAGCCGGGGCAGCCGAACTTCGGCATGAACCTGCTCAAGACATTCCTCGCCTATCTGGTGATCACGATCTTCGTGGCGTACATCACGGCCGCGAGCACCAGAGGCGGCGCGGACTACCTCGCCGTGTTCCAGGTTGCCGGCGCGGCCGGTGTGCTCGGTCACTGCATGGGCGGGCTCGCCGGTGATTTCTTCCTCGGCAAGCCGACCCGGTTCATCATCACCGGATTCATCGATGGTGTGATCTTTGCGCTGATCACCGCGGGCGTGATCGCCTCGATGTGGCCCGCCGCGACCGCCGCGCTCGAGGGCACGCTGATCGTGCAGTGATGCTCAGTCCATCACGACGAGCACGCCGAGATTCGCGGGGTCCTGCGCGGCGCGCAGGGCCCCGATCGAGTCATCGAACCTGAAGCGTTTGGAAACGAGCCCGCTGAGGTCGATCCCGCCGCTCATCATCGCTCGGATCCCCTCGCTGAGCGAGCCGGAGCGCGCCCCGATGACCCTGATTTCCTTGTCCGCGATCAGCGCATGATTGATCGGGATGGTGCCGTTGCTGTTGGGCACGGGGTGCCCCGCGAGCACGACGGTCCCGAGCGGGCGTGCCATCCGGATCGCGTCGTCGAACGACTCCGCGGTGCCGGTCGTTTCGATGACGACGTCCTGATCACCGCGCCGCCCGACCTGGTCCAGGCGTCGGTGCTTGATGCCCCACTTCGCGCAGATCTCCAGCGGGTCCTGTCGGTTGCTCAGCAGGCGGACCGAGGCGTTCTTGCGTGTCATCACCTGCGCACACAGCAGCCCGATCAGCCCGTCGCCGAGGACAGACACGAACGGACGCCCCTCGATGTGGGCGACCTGCCCGGCGTGGATGGCTCTGGCGAGTGAGAACGTCAGGGCGGCCTGCTCGTCCTTGATCGATTCGGGCACTTCGACGAGGTTCCGGGTCTCGAGCGTGAAGCGTTCCGCGAGGCAGCCGTCGCGGTCGCGGAGCCCGAGGATCGCGCGGTGGGGGTCGTGTGCGCCGAGCCCGCGTTTTGCGAGTTCCGAGGACGGGTCCGCGATATCGACGTGGCCGACCACGCGCTTGCCGACCCATGAGCCGTCATCGCATTGCTCCACGATCCCGACGAACTGGTGCCCGAGCACGCCGTTGTAGTCGATGTCGCCCTGAGCGACGCCGAGGTCGGCGTCCCCGATCAGGACGTGGGTGGCGCGGATCAATGCCTGCCCCTTGACCGCGTTGGGGGTGGGGGCATCGGTATCGATGTAGAGCTCGTGGTTGACTCGTCGGACTGCGCGCACGGTGATCTCCGCCGGGGATATTCCCAGTGGTGGTATCGGCGGAAACGGCGGAGGTGTTGCGGGGTTTCGCTTGAAGGCGGCTTTCTCGGACCTTCCGTGCGGGTCTGTGACGGATCAGCCGTCGATCACGGGGTCCATGCCGACCGGCGAGCCCTTGGTCTCGTTGGGTGGTGGCGGCACGAGCGGCAGGTACTCGATGATCTTCTTCTTGCGGTTGAAGACCGGGTAGGTGTAGGGCTGGGCCCCGGCGAAGATGTCGTCGGTTGCGTTGTACCACTCGAGCCATGCCGGGCGATCCAGGCCGAAGTTCTGACCGGTCAGGAGCATCAGCGAGTGCTGCACCCGGTTGTTGACGGCGAGGCGCGAGTCACGCAGCGCACCGATGAGCCCGAGCACCACCCGCTTCTGTCGGTACTGACCGAGCGCATCTGCGCACGCGGCACGGATATCGGTGTTGCTCTCGTTCTCTTCGTCGATCAGTTCCAGCATCGGATCGATCGCGTCGCTCGAGTGGATCCGCTGGAGGCCCCGGGCCGCCTCGAGCCGGACGAAGTCGTCTTCGTCATCGAGGGCTTGGATCAACAGGGCGGCGTGTTCCGGGTCGCCGTGGCGGCCGAGCGCCCGGACGGACGCGCCGCGGACGCTCGCGTCGGGATCGTCGAGCCCGTCGATGTACAGCTCCAGGTAAATGGGCTGGCCACCGAAGTCGGCACTGGAGAGGAGCGTGATGCCCTTGTAGCGGTTCTCGGCGCTGTACGGGTCGGTGGCCATCTCGGCCGCTTCGGACGGGGAGGTCGTGGGCGCGAGCACCTGCAGCAGCGAGGTGGTCCCGCGGGGGGCGCCATCGAACGCGTTGCACCCGGTGAGTGACGTCAGGCATCCCGCAGCGATGATCGTGGCCAGGCGGAACCGGTAGCTGAGTTTGGTCACTGCGTCCATAACCGATTATATCGAGCAGATCCGCCCAGATGCATGAAAGCCAGGTGCATGAAGCAAGGTGCATGAAGCAAGGGGCGGCGTGCGGGCCTCAAGCCCCGTAGCTGCCCGGCGCGTCCTGGGCGTCCCGCAACGCGATGGGCGAATCGAGGATCTCGCGAGCGATGATGGCCTGACGCGTCAGACGCCGATTGCGGAGCATTGAGCGGGCGGTGATCTCGCTTGAGCCCAGCAGCGAGTCTGTATCTGATTGCTTGCGTGGTGACGCGATCGGGTTGGCACCCGGCTGGATCTTTTTCGGCATCGGCGCGGGCGTGTCCAGACCGGGGCTCGCATCCGGGATGGGCGTCGGACGCGATGTGGGCTCGATCACGCGGGGGCGGGGCGGGGCGCCTCGGTTCATCTGCGTTGTTGGCGGGATGACCCGTGGTCGGCTCGGGGGTGTCCGAGTCTGCGGCGTCCGCAGGGCCGGGCGTGCGGGGGTGGGCTGACGACCGGTGCGGGCGGGCGTACGCGTCGGTGTTGGGCGTGTGGGCGTGGCTGTGGACGCCGCGGCCCGCTTCTCACGCATCGCACGCAGCTGCTCCATGCGCTGCTTCCGCAATGCCTCGATGCGGGCTTGGCGTTCTTCCTTCGCCTGCTGTTTCTGGGTTTTCTGGGGCTCGTCGTAGACGATGACCGGCTCGTTCACCGGCTTGCCGGTGCGCATCGAGTCGGTCTTGCGGCGCTGGATTTCCGCGAGCGCGGCCCGCTTGGCACGCTGCTCCTTGGCCTTCTGCTGCATCCGGACGCCGACGTTGAACAGCCCGATGAGTATCGGGACCAGGATCCAGAGGTTGCCCAGGATGAACTGCATAATGCCTTGCATACCCTGAGTATATCGTCTGGTGCGGCGTTTGGATGCGAATGATCACCGATCGTCGATGACAAGGACCGGGGCGTGCCCGGGGATTTGATGGCTTTCGATCTGGACTTCGAACACCTGCGCGAGGATCTCGGGGGTCATGGATCGCTCGGTGGTCCCCTCCGCGGCGAGTCCGCCTCGCTGATTGAGCACGATGGCCCGATCGGCGAACCTGCAGGCGATATTCAGGTCGTGTATGACGACGCCGATGCCCAGCCCCGATGCCGCGAGCTCGCTCATGGATTTCATGGTCTGGATCGTGTGACGCGGGTCCATCGCAGAGCACGGCTCGTCGGCGAGGAGGTACGCGTTGGTGCGTCCTGCGATCTGGACCCATGCCCGGGCGAACGCGCAGCGCTGCTGCTGACCCACGCTCAGGGACGCGAATGGCTGGTCACGGATGTCGTCGAGCTCGAAGCGTCGCAGCGCCTCTGAGATCAGGGCGCAGTCCCGCTCGCCCGTGAAGGCCCCGAATGAAACGACTCGGAGCACGCTGAAATCGAAGGCGAGCGATGGGCGCTGCTCAAGAAACGCGATGCGTTGCGCCCGATCGCGAGGCCGGAGCGAACTCAGGACGCGATCGTCGATCCGCACGCTCCCGGAATCGGGGAGGCGCAGGCCCGCGAGCAGGCGGATAAGGGTGCTCTTGCCCGCGCCGTTGGGCCCCACGATCGCGGTGACCCGGCCGGGCTCGATGGCACACGTGACCGCATCGAGCACGGGTGGGCCCTTCGGGTAGCTGAAAGCGATGGATTCGGTGGTCAGGGTCACACACCATGGTACGCGGAGCGGATACGCTCTGGGTAAGGAAGATGAACGTGATGAGCAGCGCAGATACACATACCGTGGCGATCACCGGCGGAACAGGATTCGTTGGTCGCCATGTGATCGCGCGATTGCTGGATGACGGCTGCCGCGTGCGGGCGCTGACCCGCTCGGCGGACAAGGCACGCAAGGTGCTCGACGCCGACGCGATCGAAGACGGGCGGATCACGCTCTGCGACGGAACGCTGGACGATCCGGACGCGCTGCGCCACTTGGTCAAGGGCTGCGACGCGTGCATCCACCTCGTGGGGATCATCCGTGAAACCAAGAACCAGACCTTTGAGAAGGTCCACGTCGATGGGACGCGGGCGATCGTGGAGGCGTGCCGCCAGCACGACCCCGGCATGCGGTATGTGCACATGTCCGCGCTGGGGGTGGGCCCGGATAAGCGTGCGGGGTATCGCGATACCAAGCACCGCGCCGGGCAGATCGTGCAGAAATCCGGGCTCCGCTGGACCATCGTCAAGCCCGGGCTGATCCATGGGCACGACGGCGAGTTCACGGAGATGGCGGTTGAGTGGGTGCGTGGCAAGGCCCCGCCCTACCTGTTCCTCCCCTACTTCTCACGCTGGAAATCGGACGGGTTCGGGTTCGAGGCACCGGCGGTTGCGCCGGTGTTCGTGGAGGATGTGGCCCGGGTGTTTGTTGATGCACTCGGCAACGATGTCGCGATCAGGAAGACGTACGAGATCTGCGGGTCTGAGCGGCTGGCGTTCCCCGAGATGCTCAGGGTGTACGCCCGGAACCTCTCGCCCCAGCCCAAGGACCGCCCGGCGATCGGGCTGCCGTGGTTTGTGGCGGCCTTCCAGGCGCGGGCTGCGAAGCTGCTCGGGCTCGGGGGGTTGCTGCCATTCGATGAGGGCATGGCGATCATGGGCGGGCGCGACAGCGTGAGCGACAACGAGGGTGTCATCGCTGATTTTGGGTTTACGCCCGCAGAGTTTGAGGCGTCGCTGCAGAAGTACGCCGATCGGCTCTAAGATTACCCGTACGGAAACCCAGAACACACAACGGATTGGACACGCATGTCAGGCCGACACCGGGATCGATTGATCTCTCACATCTCGCACGAAGAATACACCCCCAAGCCGATCCCGGTTGTGGCCAAGGAACTCAACATCGACGATGTGAAGGAGTTCGGCTACGAGGTGCGCGATCTGGCCGAGGAGGGCGTGATCGACCTCGACGAGTCGGGCAAGATCCAGCTGCCCTTCCACCCGGATGAGGGGGAGCTGATCGGGCAGTTCCGCGGCACGCAGTCCGGCGTGGGTTTCGTGATCCCGGCGCAAGCCAAGCACGGGTCGGACATCTTCATCCCGCCGCAGTACACCAACGGGGCGCTCTCGGGCGACACGGTGAAGGTGTGGTTTGAGCGTGACCAGCGGCGCGAGCGTCGATTGGGGACGCTGGAGCGCCAGTACGCGGGCGAGGTGCTGGACATCGTGGCGCGCAAGCGGGCGAACTTCACCGGCGAGATCGAGAAGCGCGACGGCAAGTGGATGGTCTTCCCCGACGGGCGCGAGCTGACCGACCCGGTCATTATCCGCGACGCCGAGTCCAAGAACGTCAAGAACGGCGACAAGGTCGTCATCGAGATCCTGGAGTACCCGGAGAACGGTCGCCTCGCGATGGGCGTGGTGACCAAGGTGCTGGGCGCTGCGGGCGAGCCGGACGTGGAGACGCAGGCGGTGATCGCGGCGTACTCGCTGCCGAGCAACGACTTCCCCGAGGCGTGCGTGCAGCAGGCACGCGAGGCGACCGCCCGCTTCGAGGAGGAGATGGATCTCTATGAGTCCAAGGGCATCGAGGCGCTGGACATGCGCCGCGACCTGACGGGCGACTTCATCACCACGATCGACCCGCCGGACGCGAAGGACTACGACGACGCGATCTCGCTCAAGCGCCTCGACAACGGCGGCTGGGAGCTGGGCATCCACATCGCGGACGTGGCGCACTACATCCCGAGCGGCTCGGTGCTGGACGAGGAGGCCCGGGAGCGGGGCAACTCGGTGTACTTGCCGCGCCTGGTGATCCCCATGCTGCCCGAGGTGCTGTCCAACGGCATCTGCTCGCTGCAGGAGGGCGTGCTGCGGTACGCCAAGACCTGCATTATCCGCTACGACCGGATGGGCAACGTGCAGTCGCGGGGCGTGTGCCAGTCGCTGATTAAATCCCGCAAGCGGATGACCTACCTCGAGGCGCAGGCGCTGATCGATGGCGACCTTGAGGAGGCCAAGAAGCACGCGAAGACGGACACGCCGCACACCGAGGAGCTGATCCAGAGCGTGCGGGACATGAACGAGCTGTCCAAGCTGATCCAGGCGCGCCGCCACAAGGCGGGCATGATCCACCTGGACCTGCCGGAGGTCGAGCTGATCTTTGATGAGAACGGCAAGGTCGTGGATGCGCAGAAGGAAGACGACGCCTTCACGCACACGCTGATCGAGATGTTCATGGTCGAGGCGAACGAGGCGCTGGCATCGCTGTTCGAGAAGCTCGAGGTGCCGGTGCTGCGGCGCACGCACCCGGAGCCCACGCCGGGCGATGTGGACGACCTGCGTAAGACGGCCACGGTGGCGGGGTTCAAGATCCCCAAGTCCCCCACGCGTGAGGAGCTGCAGACGCTGCTGGACGCGACCGCCGGCTCGACCTCGGCCCGGGCGGTGCACATGGCGGTGCTGCGCACGATGACCAAGGCGGTCTACTCGCCGGCCCTGATCGGGCACTACGCGCTGGCGTCGCACGCGTACTCGCACTTCACCTCGCCGATCCGTCGCTACCCGGACCTGACGCTGCACCGGGCGATGGTGGCGTACCTCAAGCGCACGAACAACGGCGAGAACCGCCCGCAGAGCGACGGGGCGTGGAAGAACCTCGGGCGCGAGCTGCGGGACGACGACGACTGCCCGGACAAGAACACGCTGATGGAGATCGGCAACCACTGCTCGGGCACCGAGCAGAACGCGACGGCGGCCGAGCGCGAGCTGCGTCAGTTTCTGGTGCTCCAGCTCATGGAAGAGCACATCGGCGAGGAGTTCGACGGCTTCATCACCGGCGTCTCGCCCAAGGGCGTGTACGTCCAGATCGAGAAGTACCTCGCGGACGGCATGGTCGCCAAGAAGGACCTCGTGGGCGACACCACGCGCTCCAAACGCCCGCCGACGTGGCGCCTCGACGACAAGACGGGCGCGATGGTCGATCAGTACAGCGGACGCAGCTACAACATCGGCGACCGCGTGCGGGTCAACATCGCGAACGTTGATACGGCGTTGCGCCAGATGGACCTGGTGATCACCGACGGCGCTTCACGCGCGGCCGGCAAGCTGAAGGGGCCCGCGGCCAAGCTCAAGCTCGGCGGTGGTGACATGGGCGGCCTGGGCGAGACCGAGGGCGCGGGCTTCAAGAAGAAGCCCGGCGGCACGCGTCGATCACGCAAGTCCAAGTCCCGCGATAAGGGGAAGACGGACTACCGGCGCGATGCGAAGGGCAAGCAAGGGCCCGGGGGGAAGAAGAAGGGCGGCAAGGGGAAGGGAAAGCGGAATTAACTACGCTTAGATTGAGGCTACCGTTCTGTTTGGGCTGGGTCGACAATACAAACGACACGCTGGAAGCGTGTCGTTTGTGTGTGGTGTGTGATTTCAGTTGATAGGCTCAGGGGCAGCCTGCCTGGTAAAGACTCAAGAACTCAGAGACATCGAAGAAGTCAAGCACGCCGTCGTTGTTCAGATCTGCATCACATGTGACGTCTTGGCCTACGCCCATCACTTCTAAGTCATCGAGCGTGAACGGGTAGAGACCTTGAACTTCGATAGAGTCAATCCCGTCATCCGACATGAGCTCAACGGAGTCGCTGTTCGATGAGTACGTCTGAGCAACGATTAGCTGCCCGTCTCGGTCATACGCCGTGACATTGATCGGGCCGGTGACGGCAAACTGACGGAGATCGAAGCTCACCATGTGTGCAAGGACGCCTGGATGGATATCAATCCCAATGGTCCCCGCGTAGCTCTTCTGATCTGGAGCTGAGACAGCCACTCCGTGGATATTGTTGCTGCAACCATCGTCCGGCTCGTTATTCGGGTTTCCCCCGTCAAGAACCAGGCTGCGCTGCCCGTTCGCAGGTGCCATGCTGTCACTCACGTTACCTGTGTCACAAACATAGCCTTCGAGTACTCGGAAGCGGAAATCTCCGTAAGCACCGGTCGAGGGCCCCGTGGACTCGTCTTCGAAATCAATCAGACGCATAAGCGTCCCATCCGTCTCAGTACCTGACCATCTAAGATTGTCGAGGCTGAACGCATGCGCATTCGCGACTTCAACTCGGGAGATTGGCTCACTCGTTGAGATTGAGATCGAGTCCGAGTTCCCGTTAAAAGACTGGGTATCAAGAACCGAGTTGTCTGTGGAATACACAGTGACAGTACCAGGATTCGTAATCGCAAACTGGTAAAGGTCAAACTCTACAATATCAGGATTCTTCCCGTTTCTGAAGTTCAATATCATGACACCATTACCGGTATTCATTGAACCAGATCCGACCACCGCGCCGGGCCGATCGGCACAAGATCCCCCGCTCCCAACAGCTATGATCATGGCATTGGAACCGTCAGCGACGACGGTGCCGTCGCCACAGTTGTCTGAGTTGCTTGACCACCAACTAGCGGTTATCCAAAGTGATCCGTCATTCATGCCGGGCTGGCCACCCACCGCATCGTCTTCAAAGTCTAAAGAATAGCTAAATGGCTGCGCAACAGCGACGGACGACAAAATACCTAGTACAGTACAACTAAATCCCCTCATGGCATTCTCCTTGATTGGTGTGTTTTATCAGTAGAGTTACGGAGTGGATTCGTGTGCATAGTCAGATACGACAATTATTTTGAACTTGTATCTTTGTCGCTCGACAAATCACCATTCGCAAACCAAGTGCCTCGATGAAGTTAGGTACACACTGGTCTTCGTGTTTCGCGAGAGTGAAACAGCAAAAACTTGGGCGTCGCACGTCGAGTATCGATGCCTGGTTTGAGAGCTCACTGTTATCCCGGCCATCACACGAAGACGCGCGTCACATTTATCTCAAAGGCGGGGGAAGCGAGTTAGTGATCCCACCCCATGGACGACGCGTCGTGCGCCTTGGCGTACGGATCGATGATGACCGCGGCGGATGATTGGCCTTCGTCGCATTCAACAACGTGCCCGATCGGGCCGAGCAGTTGCATCGGGCAATCAACAATGTCGTGCTCCAGGTCCAAAGCGATGAGCAGCTCGTAGTCCTCGCCCTCGCTCACGGCTTGGCGCCAGCCGTCGCATCGGTGGCTGATGGGCAGCTTGGTTGCGTCGAGCTCGAGGCACACGCCCGAGGCGGTCGCGATGCGGTGGGCGTCGCGACCCAGCCCGTCGGACAGGTCCATCATCGCGTGGGCGTTGGTGCGTGAGGCCCACTGCCCCACTTCAACCCGCGGCTCGAAGCGCAGGTGCCAGCCGGACTCGAAGGAGCCGCCGATCTGACCCGTGACGTAGAGCAGGTCGCCGGGCTTAGCGCCCGATCGGAGGACGGGCATGGAGCCCTCGGGCATCGCCCCCCCCACTGTGACGGTGAGGGTGAGCGGGTGGTCGGGGCTGCTGTGGCTGGCGATGTCGCCTCCGATGAGCGGGCAGCGCCAGTGGTTGGCCCAGCGGTGCATGGCGTCGAAGAGGGCGTCGGCGTGGGCGTAGCCCTTGGGGAGCACACCGGTGCCCAGGGACCAGGCGGGGGTGCCGCCCATCGCGGCGATGTCGGACACGGAGCGGGCGATGGCCTTGCGGGCGATGAGGTCGAGGTCGGTGTCTGGCTCGAAGTGGCGCCCCTCGACGAGCTGGTCGACGGTGAGGAGTTGCAGGTCGCCTGATGGGGATCGGGTGACGGCGCAGTCGTCGCCGGGGCCGACGAGCAGCTCGCCCGCGCCGAGTTTGAGCGACGTCGATCGCTCATAGATATGATCATGGAGGCGTGATTCGTCCACGCACGATGATAGGAGATCTGCCATGCCCATCTACGAGTACCGCTGCGAGGCCAACGGGACGACCGTTGAGGTCAGCCACGCGATGAGCGCCACGATCGAGAACTGGGGGCAGCTGTGCGAAGCGGCGGAGCTCAATCCGGGCAGTACACCCGCGGATTCCCCGGTGGAGAAGCTGATCTCGATGCCCATCGCCCACGGCTCGGACAGGCCCAGCGGCCCATCCATCCCGCCCGGCGGGTGCGGCGCGGGGTGTGGGTGTGTTCGGCATTGAGCTGCGATTGAGCGGTGTTACTCGGGGTCGCTGGTGAACTCGGGCACGGGGCGGGCGTCGGCCTCGGACTGGGTTTCCGCGATACCGTTCTCGCGGATATCCCTGATCAGCCATTCCATCTCCTTGATCTCCCTCCGCTGCGCATCGAGGATCTCGTCTGCGAGCTTGCGGACGCGGGCATCCTTGATCTGTGCCCGCTCGCTCGTGAGGACGGCGATGGAGTGGTGCGGGATCATGCCTTCCATGTAGTCGCGACCCGAGACGGTGATCTGCGAGCGCACGAGGGCAATACCACCCGCGAGCAGCAGCAGCGCGATCGCGACCGTGATGATGTTCTTGGCGGTGCTCTTGTACATGTGCAGCATGTAGAGCAGCATGACGACGATCATCCCGCCGCCCATGATCATGACCATGAACAGGCGTGTCTCGCTGAACCAGGCATGATCGAGGAGCTGGTAGGAGTGCAGGTACATCAGGAAGAACATGACCACCATCGATGTAGTGATCATGAGTGCGAAGCGGATATACGGCGAGCCCTTGGGCTCGTGCTGATCGTGGTCGTGGTCGTGGTCCATCTTGTGCCCCTTCGTGCATGAGTCGTTGATGCGAGTCTCAATCAGAACGCATCAACCTGATCTCACGCTGAGGGCAGGATGAAAACACGCTTAGAAACCCCCGGAGGGGGTCATATCGCGGATCAGTGCTTCACCTTGCACGTGCTCATGCCGACCAGGCGGTAGGCGGGGCAGAAGCCGACGAGCCCGGTGAGGACCAGCACCGCGCCGATCACGGCGGCGATGATGCCGGTGATCTCGCCCGCGCCGGCGCCGAGCCACACGAAGCTGGCCACCAGCAGCAGACGCAGGGCCCGATCGATGGCGTTCTCGTTCGCTTTCATCGCGGTCTCCTTGTTGTGTTCCCCGTCTGGGGTGGCACTCCTCGCGGCGTAGACGCGCAGGAGTGTCTTCATGAAGGCCGAGCAGCACTACTGCGCCGCTGCGCGGCGAGTAGTGGCACCCTGCAATTGGTCATGCTCACGCGCCGGCGGCGGCGTTGGATTCTTCGAGGACGCGGTTGGCGTAGTCGTTCATGGCGTCGCGGAGCTGCTCGAAGCTGTCGAGCACGTAGACGATGTCCTGAAAGTGGTCGATCTCGAAGGGGGTGTTGATGACCTGCTCCAGATCGAACGGGCGGCGTTCGATCTCGCCCTTGGTGTGTCCGCCCTTGCCCTCGGGGGCATTGAGGGCGTACTCGGACTCGGAGTGCGAGGAGATGGTGCCCGAGCCGTAGACCTTGAGCTTGCCGCCCTCGGAGATGAGCCCGAACTCGACGGTGAACCAGAACAGGCGGGCCAGGGCTTCTTCGTGCTCTGGACCAGCCAGGAGCGCGGCCTTGCCGTAGGTCTGCAGGAAGTCCGCGAAGACCGGGTCGGCGTGGAGCGGGACATGCCCGAAGACGTCGTGGAAGATGTCCGGCTCCGGGAGGTAGTCCATCTTGTCCTCCGGGCGGACGACGATGGTCGAGGGGAACTCGCGCCGGCTCAGGCAGCTGAAGAAGGCCTTGGCGGGCAGGTAGCCCGGCACGCCGTGGGACGCCCAGCCGGTGAGTTCCTTGAGGTACTCGTTGATGCCGACGATCTCGCGCCCGGGCTCGTAGGGGTCCTGGACCTTGCCGAAGAGCAGCGGCACGCGGTCGGGCACGAGGTTGATGGCGTCGAGACCTTTGAGGTAGGTCTCGGAGGCCTGCTCTTCGAGCACACCCTTGCGACGCTCCCAGAGGGTCTTCCAGACCCGGTGGTTCTCCTCGGAGTACTTCTCGTACTGCTGCGTGACGTAGAAGGATTCGGTATCGATCTGCTCGGCGGGCAGCCCGGCGGCCTCGTCGGCGGCCTTCTGTGCCCGCTCGAAATCCTCGCCGTCGATGATGTTGTTGTAGTTGATGTCTTCACGCATGGCGGACCTCCTGTCGCGGTTGCCCAAGCCCGATAAGGGCTGGGTTGCTCCTTTATTATAGAATCCTGCCCGACTGCCGCCAGCTATTCGCATTCGGCAACCCGTTTCGCTGGTCGCGAAAGGGGAAAACAATCCGGAAATTGATGCCGAATGACGGGCGACGATATCGATTTTCGGGTCTATACTCTCCGCCCATGGGGCCTGTAGCTCAGCTGGCTAGAGCGCACCGCTGATAACGGTGAGGTCGACAGTTCGAGTCTGTCCAGGCCCATTCGTCGCCTCGTGCGACACATCGAACACAGATGCAGGGACCGGCAAAGAGCCAGGTCCCGCCTCTGTTTTTGGGGATTCACACGGTTCTTCGCTGCTTGTTGCCGACCGCTGCTGCGCCGCGTTCTGCGCGCCGAGTGCGCCGCATTTTCCAGTCGCTCGATCAAAGTCCTCATCGCGGACCATGTGGCAGTGCGTCTGGGCGACGCCCACTCGCGCCGGTGACAGTTTGCGGGCCTTGGGGTGTTTGCGGGGCGGAAGTGTCGCTGTCGCAGGCGTGCATGTGCTTTGCATGGAGCACGAACTCCATGGATCGGCCTCCCTCACGCGCGCGGAGTGTTCCGAAACCCTGCTCAACGAGCAGATCGATCGCGGCCTGCGCCTTGTTGTTGCTGTTCCTGTACTTCGCAGGACCACGCATCAGCTCTCGCTTGCTCACTCGTCCGCCCCTGCTCCGGATCCAGTCGGTGAGCGTTGTGATGTCTCGATCGTTCTCTTCGAGCAGCATCATCGCGTACAGGCGTTTCGTTTCCTGTTTGAACCACTCGACGAGCGTGATCGCGGCACGGATAGAGTCCACATCGATCGACTCGGGATCGACCAGGGTTGGATCGCGTTGCTGCTCCCGGACGAGATGGAGAATCAGTGCGAGGCGTGGTACATAGCATTCGAGCTTTGCCCATGCCGCGGCGATGTCCTCTGATTCACTGAGCATCGAATCACTGTGCGTATCGGCAAAGCCAGCGAAGACCGCCCTTGCTTCCGGTGAGAGCGGGATGACATGGGGGCGTGGCTGCTCCTGGCTCGCCGCCAACGGGTGGCTGCATGAGCAGGGCGATCATCAGAAGTACGACCGCTCGCGGGCCCTGTTCCCGGATGATCTCATCGCCTGGATCAAAGAGACCCAGCCCGACGCGTGGGCGAAGATCGAGAAGAGCCACGGCGCAAGCGCAACGAACAGTCTGCTCGATCGTGTCCGCGACCAGCTCGACAAGCAGGGCACGCTGGATGTGATCCGCCACGGGATCGACTTCCTGGGCGTGCAGGGCAAGCTCAAGCTCGCGGCGTTCCGGCCCGCGTCGGGGCTCAACCCCGACATCCTGAAGCGCTACAACGCCAACCGCCTGCGGGTCGTGCGCCAGGTGCGGTACTCGCTCTACAACGAAAACAGCATCGATCTGGTCTTGTTCCTCAACGGGATCCCCATCGCGACGGCGGAACTCAAGACGGACTTCACCCAGAGCGTCTCGGACGCGATCTTCCAATACAAGAAGGACCGCCTGCCCAAGCCCAAGGGTCAGGGCGCTGAGCCGCTGCTGAGCGGCATGTATGTTGACAAGAAGCTCTCAGGTATCCAGGCGGTCCAGACGCTGTCGCGGCTGAACAGAGCGTATCCGGGCAAGGACACGACCTATGTGATCGACCTCTTCAACGAGGGGCCTGAGGTACTCGAATCGTTCAAGATGTACTACGAGACCGCCGAGTTGGCGGGAAACAGCGACCCGAACATGGTGTTCGACCTGCGCGGCAAGCTTGACGGGCAGGGCTACTACGACGAGCACGAGATCGATCGCGTGGTCGAGGTTGAGATCAATGCGGACCCGGAGTCGAAGCAGACACAGGCCAAGCTTGCCAAGGCCATCGAGCCGGTAGTCGATCGGCTGCTCAAGAAGTATCAGGCGGCCCAGAAGGATCTTCTCGTCGCTCAAGAGACGCAGAATCAGACCGCAGAGGAGGAGGCTCAGGCAACACTAGATGCGCTCCAGCTCTTCAAGCGGGACATGGGCACCTTTGTACGGGTCTACACCTTCCTCTCGCAGATCATGGACTTCGGCAACTCAGAGATCGAGAAGCGTGCGATCTTCTACCGCCGGCTGATCCCGCTTCTGGACTTCGGTCGCGAGCGCGAGGGTATAGACCTCTCCAAAGTCACACTGACGCACCATAGTCTGCGTAATCTCGGGAAGCAGAGCATGGCGCTCGGCAAAGGCGGGCAGCTTCAACCCGTGTCCGAATCTGGCAGCGGAGAAGTACACACCAAGGAGAAGGCGCTCCTCAGCGAGATTATCGAGAAGGTTAACGACCTCTTCGAGGGCGAGCTCTCAGACGAGGACAAGCTCGTGTATGTGAATAATGTGCTCAAGGGCAAGCTCTTGGAATCGGACAAGCTTCGCCAGCAGGCCGAGAACAACTCCAAGTCCCAGTTCTCAAACTCGCCCGATCTCTATGGAGAGTTGATCGATGCAACGATCTCTGCGGATGAAGCGCACGGGAATATGAGCAAGCAGGTCCTGATCTCGAAGGAGCTGCAGGCAAAGCTGCTTGAGATTCTGCTTGGTCCTGGTCAGTTGTACGAGACGCTGAGAGAAGCCGAGGATCGATCCTAAACGCTGCGCCGCATTCTGCGCCTGATTCTGTCGAAATCGCCGTTCCCGAGCCGCAATCTCCACCTGTTCGAGTCTGGCCGAGCCCATCCGGAATGACTCATCGCCGTGACACTGTCTCATTGCGAGTGCCGGTTCATTCGAGCGGCAGCCCCTGGAAACGGCCAACTGCTGATAACCGTTTCTCAAGAGCGACCACCAAGTGCCTCCTCGACACAACATTGGCGTGTGGGTATACTCGTCCGATGCGTCCTCGGATCCTCATCCCGCTCTTTGTGCTCGTGCTCGCATGTGTGAGCCCCCACGCATTCGCGGGCGGATCAGGCAACGGGCACGGCGCGCATGTGCACATCCACCAGCATGGCGGTATGGTCCACGAGCACATCCACGCCGACCACGACCAGGACGATGTCCAAGCACCAGCATCGCCCTTGTGCCCCGGCTCGGAGGATGAGGGGCACCACCATTGCTGTGGAGATCACAGCCATTATCCTGAAAAAGTTGGCGACGCGCTCAACAACCGAAACGAGGACATGCCGACCTTCAGTACGGGCATCGTCTCGAGCTTACCCGACTTCTTCCGATTCCCTACGCGTGAGATCCTGTTTCGCTGGGCCCCGCTGCGCCAGCGCCCGCCCGATTACCTGAGGGCCCTCCGCACCTGCGTCATGCTGAACTGATCAGGACGAGCAGCCGCTCGTCCGCTGTCGCGTGCGCCCATCAGGCCACGCCCGATCCGTTCACCCTCCACGCAAAAACCGGAGCACCCTGTGCCATTAAATCTCTGCCGCCCCGCGCTCACGCTGGGGCTCGCCCTGACAGCCCTCGCGGGTTGCCAGTCATACCAACCCAAGCCGCTCGATCCTGAGCGGGCCCTCGATGCGTGGTCGTCCAGGTCCGCGGAGGATGAATCGCTGCGTGTGTTCGCTGATTCGCTCCGTGCTGACGCTCACTCGGATCAGTACGATCCGAGCGATGGGATCCAGCTCCACGAAGCCGAGCGGATCGCGCTCTACTACAACCCGGACCTGCGTCTCGCCCGTCTCCGAGCGGGTGTCGAGGCCGCCAGCGCCGGTCACGCGGGGCTCTGGGATGATCCGAGATTGGGTTTCGATGCCATCCGGGTAACCGACACGGGCGATGACCCGTGGATCCTGGGCGGCTCGCTCGCGATCACGATCCCCATATCCGGGCGACTCGACGCGGAGCGCCAGCGGTCGGACTCAGCGCTGCGTGCATCGCTCTCCCGCGTCGCGGAGGAGGAATGGGAGACTCGGATGCGTGTCCGCCGAGCGTGGTACGAATGGTCAGCGTCGGCGCTGCGTGTGGAGCGGAGCCAATCGCTCATCGAGTCGATCAGCTCCCTCGCGAAATCCACCGATCGGCTCGCCCGGGCGGGCGAGATCCCAGCGACACAGGTCGCGTTGTTCGAGATCGAGCGTGTCACGCACGCCAGAACCCTCCAGCGCCTGAGTAGTGAGACCGAGGAGAGCGAGCAGCACCTCCGGCGCTTGATGGGGCTCTCGCCAGACGCGCCGCTGGATCTTCAGCCGTCGCTCGCAGTACCCAGCGACCCCGAGGTACCGTCACATGCGGTGCTCATCGAGCAACACCCGACGCTCGCTCGCCTGCGGGACGAGTACGAGTTCGCGGAGAAGACGCTCCTACGGGAGATCCGGAAGCAGTACCCGGACCTGACCATCGGGCCCACGTACGAATCCGATCAGGGCTCGTCCAGGATCGGGATCACGGGCGGCATCCCGCTGCCGGTCCTCAACTCGAACAAGCGGGGCATCGCCGAGGCGCGGGCTGCGCGTGAGCTGGCACGGGCGACCTATGAGACCGCGCTTGAGCGGCTCATGAGTGACTTATCTATCGCGAGAGAACGAAACCGGCGTGCACGCTCGCAGCTTGCAATGTACGAATCCGAGATCATCCCGCTCGTCGATCGACAGCTCCGCGGCACGAGGCGGCTCCTCGAAATCGGAGAAAGCGACGGTGCCCTGCTGCTCGATTCGCTCAAGCGGACAGGTCGGGCATCGATGGAGCTCATCGATTCCCGCCTTGACGAAGCCCTGGCAGCCACCCGGCTCGCGGCACTCATCGGCCCGCCCCCCACCACAAACAACAAGCTCAGCAATACGGATATCGAGGCCCAGCCATGAATCACCTCGCACGAACCATCCTGACCTTCTGCATGATCTCGACGCTGACGCTCGGCGCGTGCACCGGCGGCAGCAGCCCCTCGCAAGCAAACCAGGAGCACAGCGAGGAGCCGGAGGCCCTTTCAAACCGGATCGAGATCCCGCCCACCGTCCGCTCGAACCTGGGCATCACCTTCGCCAAGGTCGAGCGACGGCGTGTGGACTCGACCATCCGCGTGCCCGGCGCCTTCGAGCTCCAGCCGCTCGCGCGGCGCGAGTACCGTATGACCCTCCCCGGGCATATCGAGCTGGCGGTCGATCAGTACGATCGTGTTGAGCCAGGCGACCTGCTCTACCGGTACCGCTCTCCGGAGTGGCCCGAACTCCAGCACGAGATCATCGTGGGCGAGCAGGAGATCGAGACCGCGCATTCCGCGATCGAGGTCGCCGAATCACGCATCACCGAGACCGAGCAACGGCTCGCGATCACACGCGAGCGGATCGCGTCGCTCACTCAGGCCCAGGTCCGCAACGCGGAGCTCGAGGCCCAGGCCGCCGAGCTCGAAGCCATGCTCCCCCGCCTCCGCGCCGAGCTCCGCCAGAGCCAGACAACCCTGCGGAACGCGGAGCGGACCCGCGAGCACGCGCTGCACCGGGCATCCTCCGCGACGGGCATCCCCGAGCATGATCTCGTCGAGCCCGTCGGGCACGAAGAGACCGCGTTGCCCGCGTACCGCACCATCGAATGGATCGAGGTCCGCGCGACACACCCGGGCATCGTCGAGGTGCTCGCCCAAGCCGACGGCTCCTTCGCGAATGCGCCGTCGCTCGTGCTCTCCACGGTGGACATGAGCAAGGTCCGCTTCCGCGCCATGGCGCTGCAGTCCGATCTCGCCCGCCTCGGGCAGCGCCCCGAGGCCCGGATCGTCCCCCCCACCATCCCCGGCATCGAACCGGGTGATGGCATCGAGGCACGCGTCACCATCGGGCTTGAGGCTCACCCCGAGCAACGCACCGTGACCCTGCTCGCCACGCCGGACGAGTCCCGCGACTGGATCAGGCCGGGTGTTTCCGCGTTCCTGGAGATTGTCGTGGAATCCACCTCAACACCGGCGCTGGCGATCCCACGGGCCGCGATCGTCAAGGACGGGATCACCCACGTCTTCTTCCGGCGCGACCCCAAGGACCCCAACAAGGCGATCCGAGTCGAGGCGGACATGGGTGTTGATGATGGGCGCTGGGTCGCGATCAACTCCGGGCTGATGCTCAGCGACGAGGTTGTGCTCGATGGCGCCTACGAGCTCAAGCTCGCGAGCCAGCAGTCTGGCGCCTCCCAGAAGGGCGGGCACATCCACGCCGACGGCACGTTCCACGAAGACCACTGATCGGAGCCCTGTACCATGCTCAAGAGACTCATCCAGTTCTCCATCGATCACGCGTCGCTCGTGCTCGTGCTCGCCGGGGCCCTGCTCGCGCTCGCCGCGTACCAGCTCCCCAAAACCCCGGTCGACGTGTTCCCCGAGCTCAACGCGCCGACGGTCGTGGTGATGACGGAATCGCCCGGGCTGGCCGCCGATGAGGTGGAGCAGTACGTCACGTTCCCGATCGAGACCTCGGTCAACGGGATCCCGGGCGTGCGCCGCGTGCGAACCAGCAGCGCGATCGGGCTCTCCATCGCCTATGTCGAGTTCGACTGGGGCACGGACATCTACCGCGCCCGCCAGCTCGTTTCCGAGCGGCTCGATACCGTGCGTGAGGAGCTGCCCCCGGATTCGCACGCGGAGATGACGCCCATCACCAGCGTCACGGGCGAGATCATGCTGCTGGCCGTGTCTTCTCCGGGTGGCGAGATCCCGCCGATGGAGCTGCGCGCCTACTCCGAGTTCGATCTGCGGAACAAGCTGCTCGCCATCCCGGGGGTTGCCCAGGTTTCCGTCATCGGTGGTGAGCTTCCCGAGTACCAGGTGCTGGTCGAGCAGGAAAAACTGCGTCTGTATGACCTGAGCATCGACGACGTTGTTGCGGCCGCCGACGCCTCGCACAGCACGCTGAGCGCCGGGTACCTCCCGGACGTGGACTCGCTCGAGCTCCCGATCCGCCAGAGCGGGCGGGTGCGCTCGGTAGAGGACATCGCCGGGACGGTCATCAAGTATCACGACGGTGCCCCCGTCAAGATCGGGCAGGTCGCGGAGGTCCGCCTGGGGCCCGCGCTCAAGCGTGGCACGGGGGCCGACGCGGGCAACCCCGCCGTGATCATGACGATCAAGAAGGCGCCCAGCACGAACACGCTGAGCGTGACCGAGCGGATCGACGAGATGCTCGATGCGCTCGAGCCCTCGCTCCCGGACGGGCTGCGCATCAACCGGCAGATCTTCCGCCAGTCCGACTTTATCAACCTGTCCGTTTCCAACGTCGTGCATGCGCTGCGCGACGCGGCGATCATCGTTTCCGTGATCCTGATCCTGTTCCTGCTGAACGTCCGCACCACCATCATCACCCTCACCGCGCTCCCGCTCTCGCTGGCGGTCGCGCTGCTCGCGTTGGACTGGATGGGCGAGACGATCAACGTGATGACGCTGGGCGGGCTCGCGATCGCCGTCGGCTCGCTCGTGGACGACGCGATCATCGACGTTGAGAACGTGTTCCGCCGCCTCAGGCAGAACGGCGCTAAGCCCGAGGGCGAGCGCCAACCCAAGCTGCGGGTCATCTTCGACGCGAGCAACGAGATCCGCCCCGCGATGGTCTTCGCGACCATCATCATCGCGCTCGTGTTCCTCCCCCTGATGTTCCTCGAGGGCATCGAGGGGCGGTTCTTCCGCCCGCTCGGCATTGCCTTCGTCATCTCGATCCTCGCATCGCTGCTCGTCGCGCTCACGGTCACCCCTGCGATGTGCCGCTACATGCTGAGCGATCGCCCCGCCAAGGGTGGGCACAGCGACGGTTTCCTTGTGCGATTCCTCAAACGCCTGTACGAGCCGACGGTCAGGCTCGCGCTGCGTTTCCGTGTCGCGGTGCTGACGCTCGCGGCGATCGCCACGGGGCTCTCGCTGTGGCTCGCATCCACGTTCGGGACCGCATTCCTTCCCGAGTTCAATGAGGGCACCTTCACGGTCGGCCTCTTCGCCCCCCCCGGCACGTCCCTGCCTGCGAGCGACCGCATGGCATCCTCGATCGAGCAGCAGATCCTGAAGGTCGAGGGTGTCCGCAGCGTGACACGGCGCACCGGGCGCGCGGAGCGTGACGAGCACGCCGAGCCGGTCAGCAACTCAGAGATCGATGTCACCGTGCTCCCTGGCTACTCGAAGAACGAGGTCCGAGCTCGCATCCGCTCCATCCTCGATGGAGTACCGGGCATCACCGTCAACATCGGGCAGCCGATCGAGCACCGCCTGAGCCATATCCTATCGGGAACGCCCGCGGCCATCGCCATCAGTGTGTACGGCGACGATCTGGACATGCTCCGCGTGATCGCCAAGGAGATCGAGTCGGAGCTGAACACCCTGCCCGGCGCACGAGACGTGGCCGCCAACCGCGAGGTGATGATCCAATCGCTCCCGATCGAGTACCAGCCCGCCGAGCTCGCGGCCTACGGGCTCACGCCCCAATCGGCCGCGGAGCAGGTCCGCAACGCGATCTTCGGTGTCGAGGTCGCGGAGGTCAACGAGGGAGTCCGCCGGTATGGCATGGTCGTCCGCCTCGATGAGCCCCACCGCGACTCGGTCCGGGATCTTAAGGACCTCATCCTGCGCGGGCAGGGCGGGGCGCTCGTGCGTCTGGATGAGGTCGCGGTCATCGGCCCTGAGATGGCGTCCAACCTCATCACGCGCGAGAACGCGCAGCGGAAGGCCGTCGTCTCGCTCAACGTCGCGGACGGATCGAACCTCGGGCACCTTGTCGAGCAGGTCCAGCGGCGCGTGGACCCGATCGTGCAGGAGTACGGCTACACGGTGAAGTACGGCGGGCAGTTCGAGGCCCAGCAGTCCGCGAGCCGGACCATCACGGTCTTCAGCGGGCTCGTCGTGCTCGTCATGATCGTCCTCCTGAACCTGGCGATCGGCTCGATCCGCGTGGCGCTGCTCGTGCTCGTGAACCTCCCGCTCGCGCTCATCGGCGGCATCCTCGCGATCTTCATCACCGAGTCGCCCAACCCGCTCACCAACTTAGCCGCCCTCTTCGGGGCGGGGACGTACATCGCGCCCGTGATCTCGATCGCGAGCATGGTCGGCTTTATCACCCTCTTCGGGATCGCGGTTCGCAACGGCATTCTGCTCGTCAACCACTACAAGCACCTGATGGACGAGGAGGGGGCCACGATGCACGACGCGATCGTGCAGGGATCGATGGAGCGGCTCGTGCCGATCCTGATGACGGCCCTCACCGCGGCGCTGGCCCTGATCCCGATCGTTCTCAAGGGCGAGACGTCCGGCAACGAGATCCTCGCCCCGCTGTCCGTCGTCATCCTTGGCGGATTGCTCACGTCAACATTCCTGAACCTGATCGTTGTCCCCGCGGGCTACGCCGCCATCCACCGGATGGGGCGGAATTAGCGGAGAAACCGGAAGCTAGAATCAACGTACTTCACCAATAGGAGATTTCAAGCCATGAACATCACCACCAAAGTCACACTCCCCATCGCGTTCTCACTCGCCATGCTGCTCCCCGCCTGCTCGGAATCGGGCACGGGGACCGATGACCACGCCCACGGCGCGGATACCCATGAGCACGAAGCGGACACCCACACCCACGCGGACGGCTCGACCCACGCGGATCACGCCGACGACACCATGAAAGACGATCACGAAGAGAACCCGCTCGAGCCCGCGACCATGGGCGGCATGAGCATCGAGCTCGCGCAGGGGCACGGCTCCGTCGAGGCCGGCAAGGAGAGCCATCTCGTGGTCAAGCTCCCCTACTCCGACAACGGTGCCACGATCGTGCGTGCCTGGATCGGTACGGAGGACCGCACGCTCTCCTACGTCGGCAAGGGCGAGTACGCCGCATCGCACGACGATTACGACATCCACGCGGTCGCGCCCGACCCGCTGCCGGAGAACCCGTTGTGGTGGATCGAGATCGAGAAGCCGGACGGGACCAAGGTCGTCGGCTCGACCCAGCCGATCATGTGATCCTGATCAAACGACTATGCGACACCCATAGGGTGTCGCTTTTCGATTCATAGGCGATCATCTAGTGAAGCGGGCAAGGCCTTCAAGGCAGCAAGGATCGAGGCTTGCTCTCCCGCCTGCCCCTTATGAGCGATCCTCGCGATACGCACGAGCTCGGTACCTATCTCAGAGGAAACTGCGCCGCATTCTGTGCCCTGTACCTCTCGAATCATCGTTTCCAAGCCGCTATCGCCACCTGTTCGAGTCTGTCCAGGCCCATTGAAAGAACCGTGACCCTACCGGCCAGGATTTTCATGGGCATAACGCTTCTGCCCCCCCGGCACTGGTCCAGCATGAGGGCACATACTGCCCAGCTCTATCACTGTCAGTTGGGTGGCTTCCGCGCCGGAAGGTGTCGCAAGGGTGTGAAATCGCTGGCAGCGTGTGGCCGGCGCTCGGCGTAGAGCACAAACTCCTCCGTTCCCCCGCTCAGTCTCGCACTTGAACTATGGCCCGAGTTCGATCCCGCCCTGTATCAACTGAAACTCGACACGCAGGGGTCCTTGTGAGCAGGATACTCTGCGGCCTTGCGCACGAGATGAAACAGGCGTGCACCGCGCGGGACTCGGCCTCTCTGTGGATCGCATTCCCTACGCCGGGTAGCGGCTCAACTCCGAGGCAGGATGAGTCTTCGTTCTCTGCCAACTGCCCGGCTGGTGAGATAGAGGGCCAAAGACACGAAACTCCACGGGACCACAGGCCCGCACTGCCAATACGGCAATAGAAATACAACATATACATGCCAGCCCGTGTCGTATTGACACAACTCTGAGTCCGCGCCCACTGCGCAGGTCGCCGCATCCGATGCGGCCGCTTTGCGCCCAAGCCCGCTTCTCACATGGAATTAAGGCTTTTATGGCACTGCATGCCATCGCCATTTCTCAAGGCGTCGCTATGCCTCGGATTGTTATGCAAATAATATTTAGATTATTTGTTTTAACGCGCAGATCGTATTAATGACCCCAAATTCCCCTTGATGTTTGATTGCTTATGCGTATCTTCTAGCGGACCACTCGATGCGTATGTTGAACTTGGCGTTCAGGAAATGCCCCGGCTATCGGGGGGTTGCGCTATCGGCATGCCATCGAGACAAATGGAGATACGAAATGAACCTGCGAAACACACTGTCATGCATGATGCTCGCCGCCGTCGCCGGATCTGTTGCCGCCGCGCCGGTGTACATCAACGAGATCGTCACCAACCCGAAGGGGAACGATGAGGAATGGGAGTACATCGAGCTCTACGGCTGCCCCGGGGAGTCGCTTACCGGCTACGCGGTGCTCGTGGTCGTTGATGACCCGGACGACACATCGAACCCCGCAGAGATCGATGAGGCGTTCCACTTTCCGACCAGCGGAACGAAGTACTCGCTCGATGAGGATGGCTACTTCGTGATCTGGAACACCGGCTACTCGCAGAGCGGCGGCGCGGGATCAGCACAGAACCACGCCAACAACTCTGAGATTTACGACTTCCTCCCGGACACCATTACCAACAACGGGGCGGATATCAACACCTCGACCGATCGCCACGAGGCGAGCTTCATTGAGCTTCAGACCGCCGCGGATCAGGCCGGGAAGCTCAGCAATGACGGCTCGATCACCGTGGTGCTGCTCAACAACATCAGTGATTACACGATCATCGAGAAGGACGATACCCCGCCGCTGACCATGGGCGAGCCCGATTACCCCGGCGACGTGATCGATGAGATCGCCTGGTCGGACAACGGCGGCTCGGAGTACACCGAGGAAGAATGCAACGAGTTCGATCACACCCCCGGCTTCAACCCCGGCTACGCGATCCGTGTCGATAACGCATCGTGCCTCATTGACGACACGAGCTGTGACTTCGATGGCGAGGAGTACCGCTCCGCCTACACGAACTGGTACATGGGCGAGATTGGTTCGAATCCCAGCGGCTTCAGCGACTACTTCCTCGGGGATAACTCCGAGGGCGGATTCGGTGCCGCGGCATACGGCGGGACTCCCTGCTTCGATCCGGTCGAAGACGAGTCGAACGTCGAGGTCACTCCCGGTTACGCTAACGATAGCTTCCCGGGCGGGCGCGGCCAGATCTCCGCATCATGCCGCGTCGCCGGCGATGCGAACAACGACGGCCAAGTCGATATCCGTGATATCGAGTACCTGCTCAACCATGACGGTGATTACTTCGAGCTGATCGAGGTGCTCGAGGGCATGGGCCGCTGATCTCCGGTTTGCCTGAACGCACAGGCGAAACCTATCCATAAGCACCGAGCGCCTGGCGTGATCCCGGGCGCTCGGTGCGTTTTTGAGCGTAGTCCGGGTTGGACAACTGCATCAAAAAACCGGGCAATCGCCCGGGCAATGATGATCAACTGAGCGCCGGTTCAGCGAAGGCGACGCGATGCCATAAGACCCCCGAGGCCGAGTACCGCGAGCGACTGCGGCGCAGGAACAGTCACCGAGAATGTGCCGTTCAGGCCCTGCTCGAACATCACACGCGGGTCCACATCCTCGCTGACGAGAAGATCGAAGTCGAAGAGGATCTCGATCTCATCCCCGGCCTGGAGCGTGGTGTTAAACGCGAACGGCCCCTCGATGGTCGTCCCGGTATTGAAACCAGCGGTGAAATCGTTGAAAGACCCCATCGCCGATGTCACGGTGATCTCGAGTTCTGATCGAGAGAGTGCGGTGTTGGCCATCGAAGCGAAGCCATCAAACGCGATCGTCGCGTCGACCTCATCGCTGACCTGGATCGTGACGAGCGTGAGGAACTCGTTGCGTGTCTGCGCGAGATTGCCTCCGAGAGAGGCCGGCTCGTTGAGCATGCCCTGCACCGAAGACGATGCATCGATGATGACAGAATCCTCGGATGTCATGACCCCGCCAGAGAAACTGGAGTTCCAGCTATCGATCATCGAGTGCGTGGAGCTGTCAAGGTTCCACGGCAGGTTGAAGGTCGCATTGGCGGCTGGCTCGTCATCCACATTCATGTACGCGTTTGTTGTGCCGGGGCTCTGGAATGCGTAAAACGATTCAGCGAGCGTGAGCACGCTGGTTGACAATCCCGCGTGAGCTGCGCCTGCCAGCAGCGTGAGGGATACGAATGCGGTAACTGCGTTGCTTGATGAACTCATGATCTTCTCCTCTTAGTCTCCACTCCCGCCGACTGAAACCCGACGAGCACACGCCCGTCGTCGTCTTTCTGATGCTGGCGGGAATCGGCGCGGCCCCATTTCCGGAGAAGCGCCAATGAATGCCCTGTGGGCGTAACAAATGATGAATACGTATAAGGGGTTGCGCAACGATCAAGCCGTCCAGATCACGGGCACCCCTCGTTGAACGTGGTCAGGAAGAGCGATACATCGAAGAAGGAAAGTTCACCGTCCCCGTTGATGTCCGCGCTGCTTGACATCGAGGTGTATGCGCTGAGGAATGCCGAAACATCAAAGAAGTTCAGCATGCCGTACGGCTCGGCGAGATCCGCGGCAGAGCACTGAGGCGCCAGCGCGACGACTCGGTCTACGTCGGCCTGTGTGACGGTCAGCCCCGAGTGCCATTCGCCCGTCGTCCCATCGCTCAGGTCCATGCGGATCAGCGCAAGCAGGGTATTGAAGCGGTCCAACTGGTGCTCCCAGGCCAAGTATGCGCTGTCATCCGAGATGTCATCGGTATTGCGATCGTTGATGGCCATCGATTGATCATCAAGGCCTGCACCGAGGAGCGAGCGGGCGATCGATACATCCTGGAAGTCCACGGCCCCATCGAAGTTGATGTCGCCTTCGATGAATCTGAACTGTGCGGCGAGCGGTGTGCCCGCAAGAGGCGTCCCCTCCGGAGCGTGATTGAAATCGCCGGGAGAAATCTCAAAGCCGGAGATGTCGTAGGGATCGAAAAGAAGCGTGCCGCTCGGATCAAGGGCGGGCGAGTGCTGCAGGAATGGCGCCTCCAGCGGATCGTCGTCACCGGGGCCGTCGAAGCTGTAGAACGGGCCATCGGGATCTGTGGGGGCGAGGTGATTCAACTCATCATCGAGCGTGCCGGGCATCAGATCGGGCCCGACCTCGAGGAGCGGCTTGAAGAGCAGATACTCGGGGGTGCCGGGTTCCACATTGAGCGTCTCGCCGTACACCCAGTTCTCATCTGCGAGATTCGTCGGATCGATGTTCTCGCTGTTGTCGATACGGGTTCCGACCAGCGGATTGCTGGTAAGGTAGCGGAGCCGGCTCGCGGCATCGGGGTTGAAACGTGGCGTTTCACTGATCTCGTTTGCATCGACCCCGCGCCCCGAGACGACGTACTCTTTGCCGCCGTTGTTGCTCCACGCGATCTCGTCAATGATCTGGACCGGCTCCATTGCGAGCGGGCCCGTCTGATCGCCGTTGAGGCCGCTCCCGAGGTAGACCGGCACGCCGAGCGTGTCCTCATCTCCGAAGTCAAGGCGGCTGTTGAACTCCACATCCGGGTTCACGGTCTTCTTCCAGCCGTAATCATCCGCGTAGACACTCTGCCCGCTGCTGTCGAGCTCATGACCCGGACGCTTGCGAACGAGAAGGTACGTCGAGGAATCATCGTTCGAGAGATTCCCCTGCGTATCGACGCTGGGTATGTGCAGCGATTCCATGCTCGCGCCGTTGAGGAACCGCTTGTTCTCGGGGCTCTCAGGCATAAAGAACTTGTAGTCTGGATTCTCCATCAGGTACGGTGCGAGCCCGGTGAACCCAAACTGGCCCGCGTTGTAGATGACGAAGAATCCATCCGGCCCAACCGTCCACCCATCGAGCGAGAAGGCCTCGTCAATTTCCGGGGTGCGTTGCGACTGGCTTCCATCCGGCGCGTCATACGGCTCTTCGATATCACGCCCGCCCTTTATGAGGAACACGGCGTAGCCCGAGAGGTCATAACCGGACGGCCCCATGAGCTCGATGTATTCCCACGTTTCATCGCCACCGTTCGGCGGGTTCTCGAAGACCTCGTTGAGGACGAGCTGGGCGTGCGCGTTGCTTGTGACGAGCGTGCTCAATGCCGCGGCCACGATAATGCAGGAAACGTTCTTCATCATATCTCTCCCTTGTGTATTTGAAATCAGCGTCTCCGCAGCGGTGAGCCCGGGTTCGCGAACCAACCCGTTCTCAGGTGGCCACCAAAGACCTTGCCCTCGAGTTCCGGGTACTCGTCGTTCTGCGGGAGCGCCCCGCCCCCTGACAGGTCCCACCCGAAGGTGCCATCGCGGTTTGTGTCCATAAACCCGGCAACGTGACCGTCCGCGAAGAGGATGTTCCCCACCGTGCGATCGTGCTGATCCGCGTTCTGGCGGCGGTCGGGCATGTGCGCCGGGCCGAAATCGTCGTAGTCCTGACGCCCCCACACCCCGCTTGGGTAGCGTGCGGGACCGTCGAGGAACGCCTTGGCGACACGGACCTCGCCCTCGCCGAAGTCCTCGTAGTCCTGCACGGAGCCGTCGGTGCGCCCGTCGCCCATCAGCGGGACCCTGGAGGTGGAGGTCGAGGTGATGTAGTGGCTCCGCAGCGGCCCGAGGACGCTCTCGACCCGCAGCGGGCTGCCGATGTACGCGTTGCCCGGGTCTCTCATCCCGGTGAAGCCGAAGTACCACGACATCGTGTAGTTCGTGTTGAACCCGCGTGTGACGAGCGAGTCTCGCTCAACCCGATCGATCGCCCGCTGCGGGCGCCCGTCGTCCAGGCGTGCGAGCGTCATGTTCTGCGTGTGCTGCGCCTCGTTGCTGGGACAGAGGAACTTGCCCGGCAGCAGGTAGTCCCCGTTCACCATGTCAGCGAGCCATCCGGACTGATCGATCGCGCCGTAGCCGTTCCCGATGCGATTGTCGAACGGGCCCGAGGAATAGAAATCCTGATTCGCTGATGCGTATGTCAGGATCGCGACGCCACACTGCCGCAGGTTGCTCTGGCACTTGACCTTCTCTGCCACCTGCTTGGCCTTCGACAAGGAGGGCAGGAGGATGCCGATGAGCAGCGCGATGATCGAGATCACAACGAGCAGCTCGATGATCGTGAACGCCCGGGTTGTTCGTTTGCGCGTTGACATGACCCCATGCTTCATGAATCGGAGCGTCGCGTCAACGGTTCACCTGCCGGCTGCGTTCAAATAATATTAAAGATTATGTTATTCACATCAGAAGCTGATACATCATTCGTCAGTCAAAGTTGCTTGCATCGGGTTCCGATGCGTGGCGGCCAGGGAACAGGGCCGGTACAATCCCCATCACATGCACATATCTCATCCCTCACTCCGATTGATCTGCATCCTGGCAGCCGCCACCAACGCGTGGTTCTTCGCGTGGAATACAACCGCGCAGATCGTGATCAATGAAATCCTTGAGAACCCGCCGGGGCGAGGACACAACGAGACCGGGTGGGAGTACATCGAGCTCTACGGCGCGCCCGACGCCACGCTGGATAACCTGGCGATCATCGTGCTCAAGGGCGGGATCGACGATGACAGGGATGCAGTCCCGGAAGCCCAGCCACAGCTTGATGAGGTGTTCTTCCTCGATGGCTTCCGTTTGTCAGCGGACGGGTTCTTCACCCTCGCCGGTGTGCGCAGTGGTGGAACGAGCGCGATACGAGTCCGATGCCTCACATCGATGAGGCCGGCCGCTATACACGCGCATGTCAAAGATTTCTCTGATGCCTACCCGCAACACATCGCCAGACAACCAGAACGGGCTCACCTGGAGAATGACGGATCGTCAACCTACCTGCTCGTGTACATCGATCCCGATGACCCATACCGGACCAGTCTGAAACCGGGGGCACTGATCGACAGGGACTTCGACGGGCGGCTGGACTCATCGCTTGAGCTCAATGGAGAACAGCTCGCATGGCCGAGCTATCAGGTGCTCGATGAGCTTTCTTGGTCGCACCGGGGCGGAAGAGAATACACGCTTCTCAAAGAGAACGAGCTCAGCCACACCGTCGGCCTGAACCCCGATGCGGTGACACGGGTCAGGTACTACACCGGCAACCCGATGCGCGGCCACCGCACGAAGGATGTGATCAGCAGCTCCGGAGAGTGGACCGGCTTTGAGGTCCTTCGCACTTCAACAGCCGACGAGTCGTTCCTTTTCGGCGTGCTCGACGCTGAGCGGTTCCCCGACAAGCTGGTCTACTTCGACGGCTATGACCTCGATGGCTGGGACCAGCTCCGAGGCCCGACCGACCTGTCTCGGATGCCCTACGGAGAGCTGGTCGAGGACCCCGAGCCGGATACCGACCCGTTCCCAAGGCTCATCCCCAGGAGCCCGAGCGGCACGCTCTTCTTCGACGACATACGCCCACAGCGCTTTGAGCTCACGCCCGGCACGTTCAATGATTCTGGCAGCGAGCACCTCCGCCAATCGCGCTTCATCCCAGGCGATATCAACTTCGACGGGCGCGTTGATCAGACGGATATCGATGTCGCACGCGCCCTTTCCGGGGCAAAGCTACGCGACAGGATCACATCCACCCGTCCGACAGGGCAGGACCAGTACCGGTGGCAGTGTGGCGCTGCTCAGCAGATCATGGCCATGCTCTCGCTCACCCAAAGCCAGAACACCAACGAGGCTATAGGGCCGGAGCATGTGCGGGCGATCGAGTCACTTGCCGCGAATGCTACTGACTGACCACAGCTGCGGGGCCCGTGCTCGACTCAACAACCACGGTGCACGACCTGATGAGTGATGGGTCGTCGAGCTTCCCGCTGAGAATATCGCCGAGCTTGATGATCAGCGGCCGTTCCAGACCCCCGTGCTCTTCCACGACAATCACCCTGCCCGTCGCGTTCTCGAGCAAGCCACCGGATTTATGAATCAGCTCGGTTAGTGTCACCGCGGTCTCACGCCGGAATGACCACCTGCGGGGATCACGGATCGCCCCGTGGACCCGCACGGTCCTGAGTGTCTGAGCAGGGCGGAGGCTGTCGGGCTCACTCATTGCTGCGATGGCCTGCTCCTGACCGCGAAGCCTTGTTTCGAGCATACGGTTGAGCCGGTCCAGTTCGCTGGCCTCGAGCCGCGTCTTGATGACAGCGGCTAGAAGGATCGCGATGAGCAAGATGATCAGAACACCAGCCCCGAGCGCAAGCCGACGCCACGGGGCGAGCCCGATGCTGATGAGCTCCGCCCTGATCCTTGCAGCATCACCGAAGGCCTGGTAAGCGAGCCGCATGGCCTCCTCCGGCTCATTCCCGGATTTCTCCAGCTCGTCTTGTTTCAGGCACATGTAGTGCTCGATCTCCGCGTCGACATCCTCGCAGACCTGCCTCACGGACCGCGGGAAGAGCACCCTGACCGAACTGACCAGCCCCTGACTCATACGCAATGCCCTGCTACATCAGTTGGCTTCCCGCCAGCCCGCAGCCCTTGGATGACACCGACGAGCTGCTCCCACTGATTCGCACGCGATTCCATCGTCTCGCGTCCAGTTTCAGTGATGAAGTACTGTTTCGTACGCCGGTTGTTGCTCGACATCACCCACTCAGAACCGATCAGCTTCCTTGACTCGAGCTTGTGCAGCAGCGGGTAGACGGCTCCCTCGCTGATGCTCAGCTGCCCGTTCGACTGAGCACGCAGACGCTCGATCAACCCGTACCCGTGATCGCGGCGCTCGCTGAGCAATGTGAGGATGATGATGTCCAGTGTGCCCCGGTAGAGGTCGTGATCGATCTTCTGCTCACCCATGCCCGGATCATACTTCAAGCTCAGCGGCGCACGAACCGAAACACACGGATCGCGATGGATTGCGTGTTAAGTAATCGTTGCGATCCAACGCACGGAGCCCGTGCTACGCCATAGTGTGCGTGTCAGTCCCAGGCATTCAACTTCAGCCCGCGGTTCTGCGCTGATGTATCACATTACATCTCGCAGCACCCCAAGGACTGTCGCACTGGTGTGGCCCGGCAGTCCCGATTGCGACCGTATCAATGCGGACAGCCTTGTCGCCAGTTCTGCGATCTCTGCGCCGCATTCTGCGCTCGCCTCACCGGAGCTCATTGATTCCAAGCAGAAATCGCTGCCTGCTCGAGTCTGCCCATGCCCACTGAAAGAAAAACCCAGCCGGATTGGCTGGGTTTTTCACTTGTTGGCCTTGAGAACCCTGCTCAGGGACAGCCGGCCGTGAAGGCGTTGAGGAAGGCCGACACATCGAAGAAATCGAAGTTCCCGTCGCCCGTCAGGTCCGCGATCGGGTCATCCGCGTTGAACGCGTTGAGGAAGGCGCTGACATCGAAGAAGTCGAGCACCCCGTCGCCCGTGAAGTCCGCGACGCACGTCTTGCCGGTGCCCGCGATGAAGTCGTAGAGCAGGACGTCGTAGCGGTTGACGATCTCGGGCTCGAAGGAGCCCACCACGTGCACGTGCCCGCCGCTGCCCGCGGTGATCGCGGTCGGGAACTCGAGCGAGACGCCCGTGTCGAAGCGTGAGCGGCTCTGGAAGACGCCGCCCGTGCTCCACTGCTCGACGATGACATCGCCGCCGTCGGAGTCGATGAAGTAGAGATACCCATCGCCGGAGGACGCGAGGTGCTGGTCCTTGTTGGTCGTGCTGACCGTGGCGTTCACGCCGATCGTCCAATCGAACACGCCCATCGGGTCGAAGCTGGCCGCGAACAGGCCCTGCGGGCCCGAGCCCGAGAGGAGCAGCTGATCCGGCGCGATCCAGGTGAAATCATACGGGTACGCGTTGCCGGGCTGGGCGTCGATGACGGAGTCGATCAGGGTGCCGTCGGAACCATACATGACGATCGCCGCGTCGCGGTCGCTGAACCCGTTCACGGAGACTCCCGCGCCGACGAGCACATTGCCCGCGCTGTCTGTGGTGATCGCGCTCCCGAGAGTCTCATTCACGCTCGTGTCGTCTGTGAGATCCAGACGCTCCTCCCAGAAGACGGTCCCGCCCGGATCGATCTTGGCGGTGATCATCTCCGAGCCGAACTCATCGTCGTCTCTGCCGTGTCCTGTCGCGATGACGTTGCCCGCCGCGTCGAACGTGACGGCCTCGCCCTGGGCGCTGGCGTTGCCCACGTGCGTCGAGGGGAAGGCCGCATCGAACATCTCGTTGCCCATCGCGTCGTAGCACACGACGGCGAAGTACACGTTCTGGAAGCTCGCATCGCGGGCCCACCCGGTCATGGCGAACTCGCCGTTGGGCCCGATCGCGAACCCGCGCGGGTACTGCTGGGCGCTGGGGTTTCCCCCGTCATATCGGCGCGACCAGAGCAGGTTGCCATCGGTGTCGTACTTCACAACCAGCCACTGCACCCCGAAGCTGGGCCCCCACGACTGCCCAGCGATGTACACGTTGCCCTCGTGGTCGAGCCCCATGAAGCCCGGCTGGTCGTAGTGATCGCCCGAGCCGTTGAAGCTGCGGTCCCAGAGCAGATTCCCATCCGCGTCGAACTTGGCGACCAGGAAGTCCTCCTCGTTCACGTTGAACGTTGTCGTCCCCCCGACGAACACCTCCCCCTGATCGTTTACCCGCACGAACTGGCCGCGGTCGATGTTGAAGAAGTTGTCGTAGCCCTCCTGCCAGTTCACCACCAGCGCGGGCGGGTCCACGGGCGTGTCGCAGTCGTTGAGCATCGTGTACACGCGGCTGAACGTGTTGTCCACATACGCGATGTCGATCGCGCCGTCGCCGTCGAAGTCGTTGAGCGTCACGCCGATCGGGTTGGTCCCGTGATCGAGCGTCTGGGCCGTCCCGAAGGTCCCGTCGCCGTTGCCGGGCAGCAGGGTGATCACGTCGCCGACCTGGCACGCGACAACCAGATCGAGGAACCCGTCATCGTTGAGGTCCGCGGCCTCGACGCTTTTGGGTGCGACACCGGTCGTGAAGCGCTGCTCGGGTGCGAAGTTGCCCGCGCCGTTGCCCATCAGCACCGAGACCGTGTTGCCCAGCTGCGTCAGCCCGTCCCAGTTCGTCGCGATCGCGTCCAGGTCCCCGTCGCCGTCGAGGTCCTCGAGGATCACATCGACCGGGCGCTGCCCGACCGTGAACGCCTCGTTGGACGGGAACGTCCCGTCGCCCGCGTTGTAGAGCACGGTGACCGTGTCCGAGTCCTCGTTGCCCACGATGATGTCCGTGTCCCCGTCGTTGTCAACGTCGCCCGCGTCCATGCAGTAGGGGTTGGCGTTGGCCGGGAACAGGCCGACCGAGGTGAACCCAAGCCCGTTGATGTTGCGGTAGGGCCGGATCTGCGACCCGAAGTTGTCCACGGTCACGAAGTCGAGGTCCTTGTCGCCGTCGATGTCCGTGAACATCACGCTCACGCACCCACCGCCGCCGGCGTAGAAGATGCCCGGGTCGAACGTCCCCCCGCCGGTGTTGCGGAAGAAGTAGACCCCGTTGGAGAAGTAGTTGCAGCGGAGGACATCCAGGTCGCCGTCGCCGTCCATATCGCCCAGCGCCACCTCCCCGAAGCCCCACCCGCTCGTGAGCGAGGGCCCGATGCTAAACGCGCCGGTCCCGTCGTTCCAGAGGATCGTCGTCGGGTCCCCGCCCGGCCCGTTGGAATCCACGATGAGGTCGATGTCCCCGTCGTTGTCGATGTCACCAGACGCGATGTAGTTCGGGTCTTCGCCGAGTGAGTACATCATCTCGGAGTCGAAGTTGCAGAACTGCGCACTCGCCGCGCCGGAGCAGAGCCCCGCGACCGCGAAGAAGATGGTGGTGTGTATGGTGTTCATGGTTGGTCCAGTCTCTGGTGTGTGTTGGTGTAGCAAGGACCCGCTCACGGGCAGCCCGCGCCGTACGCGTTGAGGAAGGCGCTGACGTCGAAGAAGTCGTACACGCCGTCGCCCGTCAGGTCAGCGCCCGGGTCCATCGCGTTGTACGCGCCAAGAAACGCGCTCACATCGAAAAAGTCGAGCACCCCATCGTCCGTGAAATCCGCCGCGCACGGGTTGCTCATGGCGATGCTGAACGACCCGGTGGTGCTCGACGAATCCTGGAAGCGGTGATCGAACGCGACCACGCGCACCCGAACATCGCCCATGCCCGAGCTTTCGGGGATCTCCCAATCGAATGCTCGAGTCTCATCTGGAAGATCCCGGATAACAGAATGCCATGTCCGCCCGCCGTCGTAGCTCGCCTGGATCCTGAAAGATCGCAGCCCCTCATCGTCCGAAGCGGTCCAGCGGATCGGGATGACGCCGTTGCCGTAGTACGTGTCGCCCGCGCCAGGAGAGTTCACGCTCACCGCCGGCGGCTCGTCGCCCATCCGCACGTCGGGGCGGATCGAGAAGTATTCGCCGAAGGAGTAGTGCAGGCGTCCGCCAGCGCCGAAGGTGGTGATGACCACGATGCGGGCGGTATCCGTGCTCGAGTACGGGAGCGTCGCGCCGATCGGGAGGCAACCGGCCGTCGTCCCGCCCGCGCTGTCGCTCATCCCGATGCCGTCCATCAGCACGTACGCGTCCGCGAAGCCCGTCGGGCCCCAGCACACGTCCACGTTCTCGTGTGGACGCACCACCGGGCCGATCGGATCGATGTCCTGCTCGACCACCGTCCAGTCCACCTGATAGGGGATCCGCAGCGTGGACTTGCCCCAGCTCTCCTGCCCCGCGCTGTCGACCGCGACGATGCGGATGGCCGAGGGCGTCGGGTAGAGGTTGTTGGGCGCAACCACGGGCGCGGTAAACTCGTAGCTGAACTCGTCGCCGCCGAGCACCGCGATGGTCTGGAACTCGCTCGGCAGGTCATGATCCGCGAACTGAACGAGGTGCTCCACGATCTCGTCGTCATCGCTCGAGCTCCAGCGCAGGATCGCCTTATCGCCCGACTGCATCGTGAAGTACACCGGCTCCATATCCACCGTCGGGTACTCGTCATCGAGCAGCGGCGGCGCATCGAGGAACGGCGTGAACGCGGCCGGGTGCAGGTCCAGCACCTCCTCGCCCTGCCCGTCCGGATGCAGCACCGAGTGCGGGCCCGTCGGGTCGCCCCACCAGTTGTTCCGCATGAACGGCAAGCCGTTGGTGTTGTTGTACTCCACCGCGACGTTGTTGCCCTCGAAGATGCTCGGCGTCACAAACCCGTCCGCCTCGATCCTGCCGGATGTCGTCGTTACCATGCCCACGTTATTGTCGATAATCTTCGAGCCAAACAGGCGCACGATGCCGCCGGTGACGGAGGCCGTGCCCTCCAGCGAGTTGCGGACGGTGGAGTGAACCATGTCCATCACGCCGCCGTCGGACTGCACAGAAATCTGCCCGCCGTCGAAGATCGTGTGGCGCATCTTCGCGTCGAAGTCGTCCACCCACTTGAGCCCGAACCAGCGCTGATTCGGATTAAAAGATTCGAGCAGGATCGGCTCCTCGCGCGTCCCCTGGAGTTTCAGGTTCGCGGACTGAACAAGGAACGCGCCCGCGTCCGGGAGGAACTGGAGGTTCGTGCCGGGCTGGACGTCGAGCGATCCGCCGTAGATCTGCGGGAACTCCCCGATCACGTACGGCACGCCCGTGTTCGCCCACTCGCGCTGCTGGGCGAGCCCGAGCCGCTCGACCGGGATGTAGTTGTTGATGTTGGCGTCCGCGTCGATCCTTGACCCGTGCATCAGACCGGCCCCGCTGAAGTCCAACTCGATGGGATACAGGTTGTTCTCGAGCGTGACGTTGTCACCCAGCATGAAGTTTGGTCCGTACAGGCGGATGCCCGGGCCGCCGGTGTTGTTCGATACGCTGAGATTATCGAGCAGGATCGGGTGGGCGGTGCTCTCGCCCTGATAGTTCAGCAGCCCGGCGTCGATGCTCACGTTGTCGATGTGTATCAGGCCGCCGAGTGACGCGTACGCCCCGTTCTCGAATGACGAGTTCGTGAGCTTCACCATCCCGATGACCGAGCTCATGGGCCCACCGTCGAACACGCACGAGTCCACCGAGACGAACGCCTCCACCGCCGCGATCGAGCCGGCGATGTTCACTCGCGCATTGGAGACCATAAGCCCCGCGTCCACACGCACCGCGTTGAGCTTCGTGCCGATCTCGGCGTGGTCGATCTCGACCTGCCCCGACGAAACCGCCGTGATGCCGTCGCCGAACCCGTTGCGACCGACCAGCACGATCTGGCTCAACTCCGTGCCCAGCGCAGAGAGCTCGCCCTCGACCGTCAGCGTGCCGCCGGAGAAGTCGATCGTCGTCCCGGGCTCGACCTCCACGCGTCCGCCCGCGGGGATCGTGATGTCCTGGCAGACCATGAACGGCCCGTCAGCCGCGGCCCAGACGACCGTCTCGCCCGGGTTGGGTATCGGGATCCCGCACGGGTCATCCCCCTCGGGACCGACGCTCACCGTATCGATCGAGATCGTGGCGCCGTTGCCTGCGAATGTCTGGATGTACGGCGCATGGAACCGCATCGCGATGCGTCCATCACCCGGCACCTCGACCGACACACGCTGGTAACCACTCTGCGCGATGGGGAGCTCGGCGCTGTACAGCAGCTCGGTAAAGTCCCCCACATGATCCGGGAGGATGCCCGTATCGGTGCCGCTCGGAGCATAACGCACATCGAAGTATGTCGGATAACTGAACGCCCCGCCCCCATCGACCCAGACGGTAAACACATCGCCCGCCTGCTGACCGCTGATCTCGGGCAGGATCGCCCAGCTGCTCACCGCGCCGCCGAAGAAATCCGTCGCAAGCCCCGAAGAGATCAGGTACCCGCTGCCGTCGAACGGCTGCGTCCCGAACTCGTCACCCGGGGACCACGACGCGCCAACGGGCGGCTCGGCCTGGTTCCGGAAGATCCATCCTTGATCGATCAGCACCTGCGGCTCGTTTCCAATAGGCGCGCCGTTCACAGACTCGAAGTCCTCGGTGTACGACGCCTGAGCATGGGCCAGACCAGCAACGAGTGTGAGCGTGAGCGTCGAGACGATTCTTGTGTGTGGGGGGCGTGTCATGATGGGATCCTTGAATCAGAGAGCACGAGCGCGTTCATGGGCACCCGGCGTTGAATGCGTTGAGGAATGCTGAAACATCGAAGAAATCGAGCGTGCCGTCACCGGTGAAGTCCGCCAACGGATCGCTCGCGTTGTACGCGTTGAGGAACGCGCTGACATCGAAGAAGTCCAGCACGCCGTCGCCCGTGATATCCGCGATGCACCGCGAACCCTGAAGCCGGGCAAGGATCCCCCGCCACGGCGCCAGCTTGTGACCTGCGAAAACGAGGTCGCACGCATCAAAGGCCGCAATCCCAACCATGTTGATCGATGACGCGCTGCCAGGATCAAACACATGCGGGAGCAGGGACCACTGAACCCCATCCCAGTGCACGATGCGTCGCCCCGATACGCCGTAGATGTTGTCGCTGGAGAACGCGTGCAGGTCGACGGCATAGCCAGGTGACTCGAAGCGTGTCCAACTCGCGCCGTCCCAATGCCAGAATAAGGGGAACGACACGACCTGCCCGTCGACGACCTCGTCATACACACCCGTTGCCCAGACATCGTCCGGTTCGATCACGCTCACCGCGTAGAGAATCTCGCCGAACCCCGTCTGAGGCGGGTTGTTCGGCTGCCACGATGTTCCGTCGTAATGTGCCGCGATTACACGCCCGACGGCGACCGCGACGCCGCCACGCGCTCCGACCGCCCAGACATCGTTCGCCGAGCTCGAATCGATATCCCTGTACCTCGCCACGGCATTGGTTTGTATCCCGACGCACTGCGCATCGAACCCGCCCGAACCATCGGTGCTGACGAGGAAGCCCTCGCCCCGGACGCAAGACGCCGCCTGCCCGCCGAACCAGACGGTCCCGTCATCAGTGACATGGACCGCTTCGAACTGATACCCGGACGCGCCGAACCCGCTCTGCCCCGGTGTGATGACGTGCTCCCACGACGAGCCATCCCAGTGGAGCGCAAGCGTATCGTTCGAGTTTGCCACCTGATTCGTGTATCCACCGACCGCCCAGATATTGTCGCTGTGTCGCCCATCCAGATCGAAAAGGGTACTCTCCGCCTGCCCCAGCACGTTCTCGGGCGAGGGGCTCGGGACCTGAACCCAATCGTCTCCATCGAGGCGCATGACAATGTTCAGGAGCTCATCGATGGTCTGCTGATACCCGACGGCCCACGCAGTCCCATCAATCACTCGCACACGCTTAAAGAACGTGCGGGTGACGAACGGGCCGTCCTCAAGCTCGTACTGGTCGAGTTCACCGGCACATGGCTGCGCGTGCGCCATCGCGGGGGCCATCATCAGCACGCCGGCATAGGTGAGTATCTGCTGCATCATCATCTCATCTCCAAAGCAGTTCGTGCTGGGCTCAGGGGCATCCCGCGTTGTATGCGTTCAGGAACGCGCTGACATCGAAGAAGTCAAAGATGCCGTCGCCGGTCATGTCCGCGACCGGGTCCATCGCGTTGTACGCGTTGAGGAACGCGCTGACATCGAAGAAATCCAGCACGCCGTCGCCCGTGATATCCGCGACGCACGCGTTGCCCTCGACGCTGATGATCGCGATCGCCTCGCTCGCGCAGGCGACCCACATCTCGTAGCCGTCCGGGGTCTCTCGCGACTCCAGGTCCCAGATCTGGTTGTGCGGCAGCGGGCTGGTCGGCTGCGACCAGACCCGCCACACGCCGTCCTTGAGCTGCGCCACGCCGCCCGGGTACGGGAAGATCTGATCGAACATCGAGATCCAGACCGAGCCGTCGGGCGCGACCTCCACGTTGTGGATGTCGTCGCTTGGGAGCGGCGAGTTGCTCAGGTCGTACGTGTCATACAGCCCGGTCGCGGGGTCGTAGTGATAGAGCCCCATCCCCGAAGCGAGCCAGAGCGTGCCGTCGTCCGCGACGTCGAACGCCCAGAAGTGGTATCCCGTCGAGTCGCGATCGAGCCCGACCGCCTCGCGCGGAATCACATCCCATGTGACGCCGTCGGTGTTCGCGATTCCGAACTGCGTACCGATGTACACCCGGCTCGGATCGCCGGGGTCCGGCACGATCCCGCAGATGCTTCCGCTGGGCAATCCGTCCGCGTACCCGAACTGCTGCCAGCTCCCGTCGTCACGCTCCATGAACGCGACGCCGCGATCGGTCGCAGCCCACCCGCGCCCGTCATTGGCGAAGCTGATGAACTCGAAGTCGTAGGTCTGCGGGATGAGATCGATGAACCCGAATCCGTCGTACTCTCGGAGCCCGTTGTTCGTCGGCGCGAAGAGCAGGTTGTTGTTCTCTCGGAACGCGACCGCGCTCGTGTTGTCCGTCGGGTAGGGCCAGGGCAGGCCGAACCCGTACGTCGCGACGTTCGCGTTCGTCCACGTGCGATCGGGGTGCATGATGTCGAAGCCGCCGGTCCCGGGGGCCGCGTTCGCGGTCATCGCCACGTCGCCGTTGGGTGCGAGCGCGACATCACGCGCAAAGTAGTCGAGCATCCCGGTGTTGGTCATCCGGTACCGCTGCCACTGGCCGTTCTCGTATTTCGATGCTCCACCGATGCCGCCGGCCCAGAACGCGCCCTTGGAGTCCTCGGTCAGCACGTACGTATGGTTGCCCGACCCCCAGTTGCCGAGGTGTGTCCAGTCGCCCTCGTCCCAGAGAAACACATCCGCGTAGTAGGTCCCGAGCAGCACGCGATTGCCGGAGACCGGCTCAATGATCGCGACCTCGGAGCCCAGCCCGGCGGGGTAGCCACCGACGATCGAGTACGTGCCGTCCGGGTGACGGAACGCGATGCCCTCATCGGTGGTGAGCAGCATGTCCCCGTTGGGGAGCACCGGGTTCTTCCCGCCCATGCCCGTGGGGAGCGGGTCCGAAGGAGGCGGTGTCGGGCTTCCGTACCAGATGAAGAGCCCATCCTTGTAGGTCGTCATGCCCATGGTGCTCGAGCCGAACCACACCGTGTAGCCGCCCGAAGCGTCCTCCTGCACCGCGACGTAGTCCACGTCATCCCAGCCGGCCCACCAGGGCAGCCCGTTGCTGGTATCCCACGAGTTCCATGTGTCCGTCGCCGGATCGTACTGCGAGAGCCCGCCGTCGGGCCCGCCGCCCCACGTGTCGCAGCCCATCCAGATCGTGCCGTCCGGCGCGATCGAGAGCGCGTTCACTGAGTTGCCGGCGATCCCGGAGTTGGCGGTGGTGTACTTCGTCACGCACCATTCATCCTGGCTCGGGTCGAACCGGAGAAGCCCGCGCCCCGTTCCGATCCACATCACCCCGTCGTCTGTTCGCACGAGGTCACTGAAGCGCGGCGACCCGATCTCCTGCCCGATCTGCGGGCAGTCAACGTTATTGAGCACGCGCCAGAGGTTGTTGCCCTCCAGGTGCGCCATGCCGCCTTCCTCCCAGAACGGGATGTACCCCGCAATCCAGGGGGAGTCGTCGTCATCGATGTAGATGACCTGCGTGTAGTCACCCGGGATCCCGGTGTTGCTCGGGCGGAGCAGTTCCCAGGAGACGTCGCCGGGCTCGGCCTGTGCCATGAAGGAAGCACAGAGGAGCGAAGATGCGATTGATAGGATGCGCGAGTTCATCGGTGTTTCCTGTCTTTTCCGTGGTCGTGTGTGTATTTAGAGCAGTTGCAAGCGGCGTGCCAGAGCGATGTGCGTGTTTGCTGGCAAGCAACACGAACAACTCGGGCGACGCATGGCCGGTCGTGGCCATCACATACGCGGCTGGCCAGGATTCACCAGCGATACACCCGAAGTTGCGAGCGCATACATCGAATGTAACACACGATGGGCGTGCTCAAGATGAAAAATGGTTCATTGTCGCAGGCCCGCTTTTAGGGGCACCCGGCGTTGTAGGCACCGAGGTACGCGCTGACATCGAAGAAGTTGTACAGCCCGTCGCCGGTGAAGTCGGCCGCGGGTTGCTGCGCGTTGTAGGCGCTGAGGAACGCGCTGACATCAAAGAAGTTCAGGATGCCGTCACCCGTCAGATCCGCGGGGCAAAGCGGAACCACGATATCGTCTTCCGAAATCACGCCATCGCCATTGAGATCGCGCAGGTCGAAGTTCGGGCCGAAGTCTACGATGGCGACCTCGCCGTTCACGATCCCGTCCGCGTCTGCGCCGGTCCCGTCCAGACTGTCGACCGCGTCGATGATGACCTGCGAGTCGAGTTCGGTGCTCATGTCGTCGTTGTTCAGATCCCCGTACGTCTCACCATACCCCGTGTCGGTCCAGACGAAGAGGGCCGCGGGGTCCTGAACGGTCGGGGCGGTCCCGATCAGGGCCGTCGGCTTCCAGTCGCGCGGGCGGAAGTAGTCATCGATATCACGACCCTTCCAGTGATCGACCAGATCGTAGAGATCGCCCTGGGCGTAATCCGCACCATAAATGAGATCGTCGAGCGCCTCCTCGATGGAGGTATGGTTGGAAACATTCGAGTCCACGGATTGCGTCGAGCCGCCCGCCAGCATCGCGGCCCCGTGGTTCGTGATCGGGAAGACCAGCGTGACGTATGTTCGATCCTCGGATTGATCATGGCGGAACTGCAGCTCAACGACGGGATCGAAGAGCCCAAAGTCGGACCCGCCGGAGAGCCCGCTCTCGGGCTGGAAGGCGACGAAGCGCTCGAAGAACCGCCCGCTGACGATCCAGGTCTCGCCGGCGTCGAAGATCGAATCCGTGTTACCGTCCTGCGAAACGATCGTGGGCGTGAAGCACCCGCAGAGCGCGAGGGTGAACTCCCCACCCGTCCGCTCGAACTGTGGCCAGGAGCCGAAATCGGTGTCGATGTCCTCGTCCGCGTTGCGGACCATGCGGTTCGAGATCGAGCCGTACGGGCTCTGCCCGAATCGACCCACGTTCGCGAGGTACCGGTTCCGGGCGAGGGGCATGAACTCGCCGCCCGTGTCATCCCGATCATCAACATCGAGCTCGATGTATCCGAAAAGAGGGCGCTCGCCGTACTGGTACGGCGCGTAGGGCGACCCGTCGAGCCCGATCGGCCCGGGCGGGGCGACCAGACCGTCCACGATCAGCTGGATCCGGACGATGTCCTCATCCCCACCAGATGTGTTGCCGGTGTAAGGGTCTGTCTGGGGTGAGAACGGCTCCCACCCCTGAACGCGCAGTTCGAGCAGATCGATCGGCTCGAACCCGGGGGGCAGCGGCGCGTCGTTCCCCACGTCAGTACGCCGGATGACCGCGTCGCCCGCCTCGTCGGCGTAGACACCGTCGTCGCCGGTCGCGAAGACGATCGTGCTGGGGATCAGCAACGCCAGCATCGAGATGGTGAGGGACTTGAACATCATCGCTCCACGATCTCCCGCACCTGCTCCTCGAGCCCGTACCGCTCGATGCGGTAGCGGAAGCTGGAACGCTGCATCCCGATCAGACGGGCCGCCTTTGAGACGTTCCCGCGGGTGTGCTCGAGCGCCTGGAGCATGAGCGCCCGCTCGACGTCCTCGGCCTTGTGCGGCCCGGACTCAAAGTCGAACACCAGCTCGCCGGGCGTCGCTTCCCCCGATCCGGGTGATTCGTTCTGAGGTGTCCTGCCCGCACGGATCGCAAGATCGCTCGGCGTGATCTCGTCGCCCTCGCAGAGCATGGCGGCCCGCTGGATCACATTGAACAGCTCGCGCACGTTGCCGGGCCACGCGTGCTCAGCGATTATCCGCTTCGCGTCGTCCCCGATCTCGATCGGGTCCATGCCGTACTCGCGCCGCAGGCGGTCCACGAGGCTCTGGGCGATCAGCACCGCGTCCCCTCCCCGATCGCGGAGACCGGGGAGCGTGATGGTGAACGCGTTGATGCGGTAGAGCAGGTCCTCACGGAAGGTCCCGTCCTCGACCGCTTTTTCGAGATCACGATTGGTCGCGGCAAGCACCCTGACCCGGATCGTGCGCTCCTTCGCCGAACCCACCCGGCGTATCTTTCCTGCTTCCAGCACCGTCAGCAGCTTGGCCTGCAGCTCCAGCGGGAGGTCCCCGATCTCGTCGAGGAAGATCGTCCCGCCGTCAGCCATCTCGAAGAGCCCCTCGCGTGCTTCCTTCGCGTCCGTGAACGCGCCCTTCTCGTGACCGAACAGCTCGCCCTCGATCAGCGTCGCGGGGAGGGCGGTGCAGTTGACGTGCACGAAGGGCTGCTTGGGATCATCGGAGCTGTTGTGGAGGTGCTTGGCGAGCACGCCCTTGCCCGCGCCGGTCTCACCGGTGATGAGCACGGTGGTCACCGCCCCGCCGCTCGCGCTGCCCAGGTCCTCCGTCCGGTTCACGACCGGGATCTTCGCGAGGCGCTCCGCGAGCTCGAGCGTCTTGACCCACGCGGGGGATTTGCCCACGGGGCGGTTGCTCGCCTGATCGACCTGACGCAGGCGCTGGTAGAGGCGCAGGTGGCGTGAGTTGCGCTGCTGCTCGATCAGGCGATCGGTGATGATCATGAGTTCTTCGAGACGGACCGGCTTGGCGAGGTAGTCGTCCGCGCCCAGCTTCATCGCCCGCACGGCGTCGTCCACCGTCGCGAAGGCGGTCATCACCAGTACGCCGCCGCTGTACCCTTGCTTGCGGAGCTCTTCGACAAAGTCGATGCCCGACTCAGCGCCCAGGTTCACGTCGGTGAGCACGATGTCGAACTCGCCCGCCGCGAACGCCTCGCGGGCCGCCGGGAGCGATGCGACGTCCACAACCTCGTGCTCCGCCTTGGCGAGGGCACGGGCGACCGTGAAACGCAGGGTCTCGTCGTCTTCGATGAGCAGAATACTGGCCAACCTGAACACCTTACTGGCCAATGCTGGCCAAGTCTATCCTTTTCTCTCGACCCGCGCATCGAGACGGACTCGCACTGCAAACGCCGTTCCCGGCTCAGAATCGCCTTTCAAGGGCGATCGGACCTCGATCGTGCCGCGATGCTGATCGATGATCCTCTGGACTAGTGCAAGCCCGATGCCAGTCCCACCCTTTCTGGTGGTGAAGTATGGCCTGAAAATGGAGACCTGCAAGTCCGCCGGGATCCCCGGGCCGTGATCCCGCACTTCCAGCGTCCAGTAACCTGCTATATGTCCGATGTCCAGCTCCACGCGTGTGCCGCTGGGGGCGTAGTCGATCGCGTTGCTCAGCAGGGCCGTGACCGCGTGCTCGAGCTGATCCGGGTCGCCGATGCCCTCGCCGGGGTCCTGAAGAACATCGAGGACGAGATCCACCGATCGGCTCTCGGCCGCCCCGCGGTGCGACTCGATCACACCACGCACGAGTTCCAGCGGGTTATAGCTGCGGTGGTGCAGTTCCAGTGGTGAGGACACGCGGAGCATCCCCTGCAGCCAGCCCTCGAAACGATCGACGCTGGAGATGATCCGCTGCTGGATCTCGCGCAGGTCCGACTCGGGCTCCAGCTCGCTCTGGGTTGTTTCCGCGAGCGCGCGGATGCCGGCGAGCGGGGTGCGGAGGTTGTGGACGGTGCGCTGGGCCATCTCGCCCATGGCCGCGAGTCGCTCGCGCTCCACCCGCTCGTCCTGCATGGACTGGATGGTGGACGCCATGTGGTTGAACTCGTCGCCCAGCTGCCCCAGCTCGTCGCCGGTCTGGACCCGGATCTCATGATCGAACTCGCCCCTGGCGAAGTGCTGCGCGCCCTCGCGGAGGCGCTCGACCGGCTCGAGCACCCAGCGCCGGAGCAGGATCACCGAGTACGCCGCGACGAGCCCGGTCCCGACGAGCCCCACCGCGATGATCGTGAAGATGAGGACCCGCAGTCGCTCCCCGTACGTGTTCGCGAGGGCGGCGTCCTCGATGATGCGCCCCTCGATCCGCTCGATCAGTTCGTGGCGTGCTTCGATTCGCTCGATCAGCTGCTCGTACGCGTCACGCCCGCTGGGATCTCCCCACTGCTCCGCGATCGTCCTGATCTCCTGCGAGCGTGTGCGCAGGTTCTGGGTCGTGGATACACCCGAGCGTAGGCGGAGAGTCTCGACCTGCTCCATTTCGTCGAGCTGCTGGACGATCTGCTGCTCGATCGCCAGCAGGCGTGGCGCGATTTCGGACGCGTTGGGTGCGACCAGGTCTTCTTCCACGAGCTCGTCGATCGTAAACCGCCCGATGCCCAGTTCGTTCGCCTGCTGCTCTCCGAGACGCTTGATGCCGTGGAGCCCAGATAGGACCGGCTGGGCCGAGCGCAGCGGCCACGCCAGCTCTCGCTCCAGGAACCGGATGCTCCAGATACTCAACGCGACGTTTGCGCCGAGTATGACCGCGAGCATCGCGAGGATCATGAAGAACTTCTGACGGAGCGTCATCACCCGATGGTACCCGAATCAGCGTGTCGGCTGGTAGGCCCAGTCGTACGCGGGCTCGTTCTCGGGGTCGGCGCTGCTCTCAACATGCCCGTCGACGAACGCGATGTTCGCCTTGCCGCCGTGACGCAAGCCGGGGAACCACAGGCGCCCGTCGGCGTAGGGGCCCTGCGAATCAAGCGAGGGGGCAATGTACAGCGGGTTGACATCCAGCTCGCCGGCTCGGGTCCCGTCGATATCCATCAGCAGCGGCACGTCAGCGTGCGTCAGGATTTCCGGGCGGAGCTTGACGCTCATGGCACGCGGGCGTCCTCGCGAGTCGATGATCTCTGCGCGGTTCAAGCGGGAGTTGAAGCCGAACGAGATGCTCGTGGATGGTCCGACAGCGCCGTTCGAGCACGCGAGATTGTTCCGCAGTGTCAGCGGCTGACGAACGTCCGGGCAGCGCATCGGGTCGTTGCCCGAAGCGTCAGGTAGATCGACGGCCCCCGCGTCACCCCATCGCCAGAACTCGTCCACGCCGTACTGGCTTTCCTGGAACGTCTCGATCGAGAACATGGAACTGTCCCCGTCGTCCCCACGATCGCCGTGGAGCTGCGGGTCGGCGAAGATCTGGAAGTCGAAGGCGACGGAGCGCTGGGCCATCTGGCACTTGAATGAGCGTGCTCGGACGATCGCGCCGTGGATGGTGGGCGAAAGGATCCCGATGAGCAGCGCCACAATCGCCATGACGATGAGCAACTCGACAAGCGTAAACGCCTGTCGGACCGTGTCTCTCTGTGGTGCGCCCCCTGCGGATGCCATGTGCCCATGATATTCGTTCAACGGATATGTACGGAGGGTCGAATGGGTAATTGGGGGAAAAACCGCCTCTGAGCGTCACTTGGCCAGTATTGTGGCCAACCCTGGCCCGCATCTCTTCGGCCAGCAGGGGCCATGTGACCTGACCGCGCCTGGCCGACCTCCCACCACCGGAACGGGTAACAGACGCGCGGACCGCGGTTTCACGTGCTCAAGCTGTGATTTTCGGCTTTGGCACGCAGGTTGTACTGCGTCTCCTGTCGTCGCACCTTGTACCTGACCCACGCGGCGACAACGACTCTTTCGTTTGACACACAACCACAACCTCAAACAGGAAACCTCAACATGCACACTCCCAAGAACACAGCACTGTTGCTGCTCGCGTGCGCCGGATCGGCGGCGGTCGCGGCCCCATCGTTCGCACCTGCTACGTCGCTGGCCACCGGTCAGCGCCCGTCGGGTGTTGCCTTCGGCGACTTCGACATGGATGGCGATCAGGACCTCGCCGTCACCAGCGACAACATCGACAAGATCGAGATCTACACCAACAACGGCGGAACGCTCACCCTCAGCGCCACGATCCCGACCGGCTCGGGCTCGAGCGCCGACGACCTGGTCGCTTCTGATATCGATGGCGATGGCGACACGGATCTCGTGGTCGTCCTCAAGAACATCAACACTGTCCGGGCCTACATCAACACCGCCGGCACCTTCAGCGCCGGCTCGAGCGTCTCCGTTGGCGCGGAGCCGGTCGACATCTCACTCGGGGATATCGATGGTGACGGCGATGATGACTTCGCCACGGCAAACCGCGACGGCGGATCCTTCAGCGTCATCACCAACAACGCTGGCACGCTCAGTGCCTCGACGTTCGCGGGCGGCGCCGAGCCCCGCTCAACCGCGATCGGCGACTTCACCGGTGACGGCATCGTTGATATCGCCGTGAGCGATCACGACAACCGCATCGTCAACATCCACTCCGGATCTGCCGGCTACGCGGTCGCGCAGGGGCTCCCGGTCAACCCGGTCGCCCGCCCGGAGGGCGTCGTCGGTGCTGATCTCAATGGCGACGGCCTGCTCGATCTGGCCGCGGCCTCGAGCGATGACTTCTTCAACGTGGCATCCGTCTGGCTCAACACGGGCGCAGGAATGGGCGCACGGGCCGACTTCACCGTGAACGGCAGCGATGTCGGGAACGTTCAGGCCGCGGACCTCGACGGGGACGGGGATCTGGATCTGGTGACAAGCAACCAGGACTCCAACTCGATGAGCACGCTTGAGAACAACGGCGCGGGCACATTCAACCCGGGCGTCGCGATGGCGACCGGGACGCGCCCGGGCAACATCGGGATCGGTGATATCGACGGGACCGGCGGGCTCGACATCGCGGTCGCGAACCGGGACAGCAACAACGTCTCGCTCTTCATGAACCAGAACGGTACCGCGGGCCCGTGCTCGGGCGCCGACTTCGCTGAGCCGTTCGGCCAGCTCGACTTCTTCGATGTCAGCGCGTTCCTCGCTGCGTTCAACGCGATGGACGCCGGCGCTGATCTCAACGGGGACGGGGCCTGGGACTTCTTCGACGTCTCCGCCTTCCTCGGCATCTACTCCGCGGGTTGCCCGTAATAAGAACCCTCTACCGATCGGAGCGTGCCCTCGGGCAAGGATCCGATTTCTTCGGTGCCCGGTCCGGTTCCCCCGGCCGGGCACTTTGTATAGTTCGGCCATCAGTGTGACCAGCGAGCGCGTGTTCAGTCGCTCAAGTATGAGATCACGTGCTGGAGTTCTGCTTCTGCTTCGCTGGGATCGGGGACGGACTCGTTGACGAGTTCCTGGAGGAACATGCTGACCCGCCTCTTGACGAGCTGAACCGCCGCGGCGGTCGATGCGGCATCTTTGAACCCGAGATCGCTGGCGAGGTCCCGCAGCGGTGGCGGATCCGCGCAGTACAGCGAGGGCTGCAGGATGCGTGCCTTGAATGCTCTCCAGTGGTTCTCCCGGCCTGATTCGACGAAGTATGTTTCGCATCGGGAGATCGCTTCGCTGAGCTGGGCGATGGCCCATCGCCGTTCAAATACCTCCTCCGGTGAGTCGGTGTCCTCCCAGCTCTCGATCGAAGTATCGAGCATGAACCGGCTTTGTGAGTTGCTTTGTACTTTTTTCGTTCGCCGGTGCTGATCGATTGCATAGTTCTTTACAGAACGGAGAATCAGTGACCGCAATCGGCCGCGTTCTGCATCGAAGCGCTCAAAGAAATCGCCTTCGTACACTTTCTTCACAAAGAAAGACTGTGTGATCTCAGCGGCCTGCTCTCTCCCGTAGCCGCTCTTTCTCAAAAAGGAGTACACTGAAGGCCAGTAGATCCTTGTGAGCTCGGCGATCGCGGCCTTGTTCGTTCGATTGTCGCCGAGCGCTTCGATAAGCGTGAGCGAGGTGCGAGTGAAACTCATGTGTGATCGCGTTAAGTCCATGGCCGATATTGAGTTCCCAAATAAATTCAGGGACCCAGCTATGCCCCCCGTGCTCAAGCGTATCCATGTAGAGCATAACCGATGGATGAGCTGAGCGCCAAACGATTAGCGGCAGTTTTGTTTAAGTCCGTTCAGTCCCCTGGGGGGGCAATATATCCTCATATATCTGGATACAACATTCACGGGCTTATTGGGCGCGGCGGGGGAGGCGACGTATACGAGGGTACCGTCGAATCCACCGCCCGCCCTGTTGCGATTAAAGTCCTTCGTGACCGTCGGGCAACGAATGCACGCGATGCGTTCCGGGAACTCGACCGCCTGGCGCAGGTCCGATCCCAGGTCGTACCTCACGTGCTCGACTATGGGTGGCACGAGAACCAGATCTATATCGTGACGGAGTTCATCGACGGCCAGAACCCACGGGAGTTCTGCCGCGGGAAGCCTCTGAAGGACATCGTGAAGCTCATTGTTCGGATCGCTGATGCGGTTTCGGTCCTGCACTCCCACGGGATCATCCACCGGGACCTGAAACCCTCGAACATCCTGATCGCGCGTGACGGGTCGCCCGTTCTGCTGGACCTCGGCATCGCCTCCCTCGTCAGCAGTGTCTCGAGAGAGGCGGACGGTCAGGTGCAGGGGACAACGCGCTACATGTCCCCGGAGCAGGCGGCCGGCAGGAACTCCGAATCGACGACATCGTGGGACGTATACGCGATGGGCGTTCTCAGCCTTGAGCTGCTCACCGACTGCCGGGCAGACCCCAGCACGCCCGACTTTGAGGACGAGCTGAATCGTCTCCCGCGCGGGCTACAGGCCATTCTCCGCAAGGCAACCGCCGAAACGGCCTGGGAACGATATGAGACCGCCCAGCAGCTCCGGGATGACCTGACGGCCTGGCTCAACAAGGAGCCGACGCTGGCCGGGAAAACGCGCCCATGGTCGCGGTTGATGCGCGTCTTCGCGGCGAGGCCGATCCTGACCAGCGTGGCCATCGGGATGATCGTCATCGTCAGCAGCTTCGGAGCGAGCCTCGGCCTTGTGCTCTGGCAGAGCACAAAACCGTTCAGTTTCGAGAGCTCGCAACGTGTAAGCGGCCAGTCCATCCTGACGCTGCTCGCACGAAACGGGAATGTTATTCATACCTGGCGTGTGGATTCCGAGAACAGTGTCGGCAAGAACAGCAGCCTCGTGAACGCCAATGGAAGGGAGCTCGCGGTCGTAGGGCTTGGAAAGCCGGACATCAATAGCGGGCAGGAAGGACTCATGGTCTTTGGGACAGAGAACCTTGATCAACCGCTCTGGGTTGCATCTCAGACCGTCACACCCGAGATGGCGCACGTGACGCGCTTCGATGAGCCCCCACACCTGTTCCATTACATGAATCATTACTACTACGACATCTTCCCTGGACGACCGGGCGATGAGATACTCTCACTGCACAGGCATAACCCGAGTTCGCTGTGTGCGATTCAGATTCACAGCTTCGATGGCGAGTTGCTGAGCGAGTATTACCACGATGGATGGCTCAGCTCAGCCGCGTGGTTGCCCGAGCAGGGGCAGATCGTTCTGGCTGGCCAGAACAGCGACGGCACATGGGTTGATCGCGGTGCGGAAACACTCCCCTCGGGCAAATACCCGCTGGTGATCTTCGCGATTACTCCAGAGTACGGCTCGGTCGGGAACAGCATCGGGCACCCCGGTCTGGGGTTGGGGATACAACCGGACTGGTACCGCTGCGTTGGCGCACCTGAGGGCTATGCCGCGTTCTGCACCGAGACCAGCGGCCCGTATCACTACGTGCGATCGCCAGCGAAGCCGAACCTGATCGAGCAGGGCGTTGTTCTCTTTCAGTTGGGAGACAACGGAGGCGGAGGGTCAGAAGCCGGGCATGTCACGCTGGAAATCAACCGATTCGGCGAAAGCACGAAGCTGTGGGCAACAGACAACTGGGGCAGCGAGAACCCAGACCAGCTCGATCCTGAACGCTACCAGCTGATCGATCTCCCCCCGAGGATCACGGCCCGAGACTACGAGCCGCTGCAGCCACCGACGCCCTGATCGGGTCTGCCGCTGCCGCACATGTGTGGTTCCATCCCACAACTACTCCCCCATCTCCGAGGCGGTATCGGATCGCTCAGTTGCGGCTCCTGCATAGACTCTCACGCAGATTGAGGATCGCAGGAAGCGGCTGAAACGGAGCAGCATGCCGGACCGCCCCCATGTCGTGATCGTCGGAGCCGGGTTCGCCGGGATTGAGTGCGCGAAATCGCTCAGGGGCTCGGGTGCGCGTGTGACCCTGATCGATCGCCAGAACCACCACCTGTTCCAGCCGCTCTTGTATCAGGTTGCCACGGCCGCGCTCGCTGCACCGAGCATCGCCGCCCCGGTGCGTGAAGTGTTCGCCAAGCGGGACGACGTGCGCGTATTGATGGACGAGGTCTGCGCCATCGACCCGGAGGGCATGTCGGTCTCGCTCGCGTCCGGCCGCGAACTCGATGCCGACTACATCGTGGTCGCGGCGGGGTTGCGGGCGATCTACTTTGGTCACGACGAATGGCGGCGGCACGCCCCACCGCTCAAGACCGTGGGCGATGCGATCGAGATCCGCAAACGGTTTGTCTCGGCCTTCGAGGCCGCCGAGCTGCTCCAGCGCGATGCGGACCGGACACGCGAGCTGACCTTCGTGGTGATCGGGGCGGGCCCGACCGGTGTGGAGATGGCCGGCGCGTTCGCGGAGCTCAGCCACAAGACGCTGCGTGCTGAGTATCGCCATTTCGATACGAGCGATGCACGCGTGATCCTGATCGAGGGACAGGACCGTGTTCTCCCGACATTTCACCTGGATAGCTCTGCTCGCGCGAAACGCGATCTGGAGCAGCTGGGGGTTGAGATCGTCCTCAACACGCGCGTTGAGGATCTCGATGAGCAAGGTGTCTCGCTTTCCGATGGCAAACGCATCGAGACCCGCACGATCGTCTGGGCGGCGGGCGTCGCTGGCGAGCGGGTCGGGGGTTCGCTGCATGCTGAGCAGACCAGGGCCGGGAAGATCGTCGTCGGGGCGGACCTGACCGCCCCCGGGCAGCCCAATGTCTTTGTGGCCGGCGACATCGCGCACGCTATCGATCCCAAGTCGCAGGAGCCCATCCCGGGAGTCGCACCCGCTGCGATCCAGATGGGGCGGTATGCCGGGCGCACCATCAAACGCGAGATCGGTGCGCCGGGAAGGACGCGTGAGCCGTTCAGGTATCGCGACAAGGGGGCACTGGCGACGATCGGTCGGAACCGGGCGGTCGCGGAGCTGGCGGGGCGTCGTTTCGGGGGGTTCCCGGCGTTCCTCCTCTGGGCCGTCATCCACATCTATTTCCTGATCGGCTATCGCAACCGGATCATGACCATGCTGCAGTGGTTCTGGCAGTATGTCCACTTCGATCGCAGCGCGCGAATCATCCCGGCGCCCGAGCGAGGTTGTGAATCGGGACCGGGACAGGACTCAGCGTAAGTCAGACCAGCTCAGCCCAAACTTGGCGAGGTACTTGCGGATCCGGTCGGAGTCGTTGGTGCTTGAACGCTTGGATCGCGATGCCGCGAAAAGGGCTCGCCCGGCCTCCGAGAGTGAATCACAGCCCTTGCACACCCCGATGACCGCGTTGAGCTGGATGCGATCGAAGAGATCAATCTCGCTGATCTGCTCACGGCGCAGCACGGCGGACAGGTTTGGAAAGTCGCCGCCGTCGGTGCAAGCCCACGCGTGCTCCAGGCGGCGTTGCTCCTCCTCCACGACCTCGACGGTAATGCGCCCGCCCGCTGCCAGAGTGGCCATGCGGGTGAGTGCCGCGTTGAGATCGCGGAAGTTGCCGCTCCAGAGTGAGTTCGGCGCCGTCGCGAACGCCAGGAAGGCATCCCGGGCTTCCGTGTTGAAGCGGACCATGTGCCCGCGCTCGCGCGTGAACCGTTCAAGCTCATAGTCCACGTTCGGCTCGATGTCCTCGCAGCGGTCACGCAGCGCGGGGAGCTCGAAGCTCCACAGATTGATCCGTGCGAGCAGGTCATCGCGGAATGTCCCGTCGCGGACGCACTCGCGCAGGTCGCGGTTTGTCCCGGCGATGAGCTGGAACGAGACCTGCACGTCCGTATCCGCCCCGAGCGGCATGAACCGCTGCTCCTCAATGGCGCGCAGCAGCATCGCCTGCTCATCGAGCCCCAGCTCGCCGATCTCGTCCAGGAACAGCAGCCCGCCGTCCGCCTGACGCAGCAGCCCGGGGCGATCGCTCGCGGCCCCGGTAAACGCGCCCTTCCTGTGCCCGAAGAGCGTGGACATCGCGCTATCGCCCCGCAGCGTCGCGCAGTTGACCACCACGAACGGCCCTTCGACGAGTCGCCGATGGCGCCGGAGGTCGAAGATGCGCCCCGCGAGCTTGGACTTGCCCGCGCCCGTTGGCCCGGTGAGCAGGATCGGGTCGCTGGTCCGCACCGCGACATGCTCGACCCGCTCGATCAGGCGGTTGAACCGAGCGTTGCGGGTCTCGATCCCGTCCTTGAGCGACGCGACCGCGTCGTCGTGCTCACGCTGGAAGCGCGAGGCGAGTTGGTCGTACTTGCTCAGGTCCAGGTCGATGATCCGCCGCAGCCCGGGCCCGTCCTTCGCGCGCCGAGGCGGCGATGTCTGGATCAGGCGCGCGGGGAAGTATCCCGACTCGGTCAGCAGGAAGTTGCAGATCTGAACCACGTGGGTGCCCGTCGTGATGTGGACGAGGTAGTCCTCGCGGTCCGTGTCAAACGGGTAAGCCCGCGCGAAGTCGTGGAGCTTGGCGAAGACCTCGTCGAAGTCCCACGGGTCGCGCATCGCCATCGTGTGCTGGACGACTTCGGTCTCCGGCGACACCGATCCGATGTCCTCGATCACCTGCTCCGCGAGGGAGTTGGCACGCCGATCGTGGATCAGCTCGAACCGATCGACGATGAAGTCCTCGTGCTGGCAGAGCGACACCGTGGGGCGCCAGCGCTCCCAGCGTTTCGGGCCCTTGCCCGTGTCGAGGGTGGTGCCGAGCAATCCGATGACGACGATGGGCTTTGGATCCGATCCGGGCATGTACGAGTATTTCGGATCGAACACGATAAATCTATATCAGTATGGATCAAATAGATGGACGCAATTTGATCGGGTAATCGATGGTTCTTGATCAGAATCAACGCTTGGGCCCGTTTGGCACGCGGCATGCATTGTCTCCTCATGACTCACGGGAGTCGCCTCTCTGACAATCGGGATTGCATGATCGATCAGACCGCACACGAGGCTGTGCCGGGGGGAGGGGTTGCACCTCCCCCCGGCTGGGGTTCGATTCCGCGGGCGTTCTTTCGCTCGAGTAGCCGTCCGGCGGCACGCACCGATTCATGCGATCCCGAACCAGAGTTGACTGGGTGTAGCTCAGCTTGGCAGAGCGTGTGCCTTGGATGCACAAAGTCGCGGGTTCGAGTCCTGCCATCCAGATTCAGTTTGATGCCCCGTAGCTCAGCGGAACCAGAGTGCCGCGCTACGAACGCGGAGGTCGTGGGTTCGAATCCCACCGGGGCGGTTGAAAGGAAGACAGACGGCTCCGTAGCCCAACTGGTAGGAGGCGGTGGTCTCAGAAACCACACAGTGCTGGTTCGAATCCAGCCGGAGTCATTGATGGTGAATGTAGCTCAACCGGCCAGAGCACTCGGGTGTGATCCGAGAGGTTACGGGTTCGATCCCCGTCGTTCACCCTTGCAAAGGAGTATGTGATGAATCGACTTATCTGCGAAACGGCTTGGCAACGATCTGCCATCCATCCTCATACACCACATAGCCAGGGGTATCAGTCGAAACTTGATCAATGACCACGCCATACTCTCGGAGAATCTTAACCATGGCACGCACGCGTTTGATCGGCTCTTTCGCACGCGGATGGAACCATGAAAGAGCTCGCTCGTTGCCATCGTCTTTGAGTACGGGTGGTGACTTGAGATGCATCCTGAGCCATGAGAGGTGGCGTTCAAGTTCTGCCATGTGATACGGGGCAACCTCGTTGAACTCGCGCAACGCATTGACAGCCATAAAAACACCCGTTGGGCGATGAGAATACGCGTCCTGAACTCGGGTCTGAAACCGAATATAGGTTACCTTTGATTCCTGCTCGTGCATCGCCATGCCGGGCTCCAGTACAGAAGTGAGCACATTATGACCAACAACAGCTCAAACAACAACCCATTCATCGAGACCGGCGAGGCGGAGGCCATCCTCCCCCTGCCCAACGACGCCAAGCCCGTCACCGTGATCGGGACGCCGGCGATCCGCAACACCTTCGACGAGGTGTGCATCAAGCAGACCATCAACTCCGCGATGGCGCCCGGCGTCTCCACGATGGTCCTCAACCCTGATGCTCACCTCGGCTACGGCACCCCCGTGGGCTGCGTGCTCTCGAGCCCTTCGCACATCTACCCCGGCCCGGTCGGCGTGGACATCAAGTGCTCGATGTCGCTGCTCTCGGTGGATATCGACGAGTCGGCCGTCGCGGACAAGGCGGTCCGGCGTCACCTGATCAACGCGATCTGCGAGCGCACCCCGACCGGCACCGGCAAGGGGCAGCGATCGGTCCGCAAGGGTCGGCCGGTGTCGCCCGAGCTCGGTCGCCTGGCGATCACCCAGGGCGCATCGCAGGAGGTCTGCGAGCGCCTTGGCATCCCCGCCGAGTGGGCGCATCGTTGCGAGGACAGTGCGCACACGGGCCACGACGGGACCCGCGACGCGCTCTCGGCACGCCTGGACGTCCTGTGCGCCGACAAGCACTTCAACGATCGCCTGCCCAAGAAGATCCGCCAGCTCGGGTCCTACGGCGGCGGGAACCACTTCGGCGAGTGCGAGGTTGTTCGCCTCGCCGAGGGCGACCGCATGAAGCAGACCGCCGAGGTCTTCGGGCTCAAGGACGGGCAGGTCGCGTTTCTCTCGCACTGCGGGTCGCGCGGCTTCGGGCACGACCTGGCCGCGGGTCAGTTCAAGGCGCTGCAGGCACACTTCGCCAAGTGGGATACTCCGCTCCCGGGCGGGGATCGTCAGCTCGTCTACGCGCCCCTCGGGACGCACGAGGCGAACAACTACATCGACGACATGTCGATGGGGGCGAACTTCGCGACGGTGAACCACCTCCTGATCAACGCGCTCGTCCTCGAGGCGTTCCAGGAGATCTTCCCCGGCGTCGATGGGCGGCTGGTGTACTTCATCAGCCACAACATCGCCCGCCAGGAGGTCGTGAACGATCGCCTCGAGTGGGTGCACCGCAAGGGCGCGACGCGTGCGTTCCCGGGTGGGCACCACGCGCTCAAGGACACGCCGTTCGCCGACACCGGGCACCCGATCCTGCTCCCGGGCAACCCCCAGGCAGGGTCAGCGGTCATGGTCGCCGACCCCGGGGCTGAGAAGTCGTGCTACTCTGTGAACCACGGGGCAGGGCGCATCATGGGACGCAAGGCCGCGGCTCGCACGCTCGACCAGGCGAAGGTGGACGCGTCGTTCGCGGAGCGTGACATCCTGACGAACTGCCGAACCTACCCGATCGACGAGGCGCCCGACGCCTACAAGGACTTCGACGAAGTCCTGCGATCGGTCAAGACGGCGGGGCTCGCAAGCGAAGTTGCACGACTGGACGCGAAGTTCGTGATTAAGGACGGGGACAAGGCGGATGACTGAGTCCCAGCTTGTTTCCAAAGTAACAACATTGAAGGAGGTGCTGGATGATTTGCACCCGGAGTATAGAGAACTGAAGTTTGAACCAAGACACACATACGCCGTGCGCGGGTTAGGTGCCCGCCGCGGATATTGAATGACTGAACGTATGGACATGATTACCACCATTTTGCACGATTCGCCCATCTTCCAGGGCGGTCTCGCCCTGATGATTACGGGGTGGATCGGGTACACCCTGCGCTCGATCCCAACGCGGATCTTCCAACTCGCACGCGGCGCATGCACCCGTGTGATCGAGGTGCGCGAGCACCACCCGCTCTACGACGCGTGGCTGGGGCTCGTTACGGAATCCGCGATGCGCCCGGGCGGGCCTCGCACGCTTGAGGTCCGCGCGAACGCGAACGAGGAGTTTGATCAGCGCGCCGCGAACTCGATCTTCGCCGCGGGTCATGATCGGTTCTGGGCACGGATCGAGAATCGGCTCTGCCGTGTCATCATTATGCGTGAGGACGCTGCGGGTCGTCATGACCTGATGCGGAAGAACATGGTCCGTGTGGAGATCATTGGAGGTTCACGCGCCGACATGCTGCGCATGATGCGCGAGGCAAAGCGTCGCGCGAACATATTTGAGGATCGTCAGGTGGTCGATCTGTGCGACAAGTACGGGTCGCGCAGCACCATGAACCTCCCACGCCGGTGCCCAACGACCCTCTGCCTCCCCGATGGGTTCTTTGAATCCATTGAGGAACGGGTCACGCGCTTCCTCACGACTCGCGACGAGTACGAGCGTGTTGGTGTCCCATGGAGGTACGGGATCATGCTCCACGGCAAGCCCGGAACGGGGAAGACCACGATCGCGCATACCCTCGCGTCGCGTATCGGGCATCGCCTCGCGGTGATCCCGCTGGCGGACCTGCGGTCTGATGAAGAACTCGTTTCCTCATTCGACGCGGTCAGGGATCAATCGATCGTGCTCATCGAGGATGTAGACTGCGCTTTCAAGCAGCGCGAGAGCGCGGAAGCGGAAGGTATCTCGTTCTCGGGGTTCCTCAACTGCATCGATGGCGTGCTTGCGCCGCACAACGGGCGGATTCTCATCATGTCCACCAATCACATCGATCAGCTCGACCCGGCACTCATCCGCCCCGGGCGGATCGATGCTCGCATCGAGGTCCCGATGCTTGATCGTGATGCTGCGATGGGGTACGTCGATCGACTGTTCCCGCACATCGCGGATCGTCACGAGATCGTCGAGGAGGTGATGGGCACCGATGCCCCAACGGGCGCGGTCCTCATCAACCGAATCATGCAGGAGGACTGGCGGAGAAACCAGCCGCAATGCGATGATACCGACAGCACCCGCGAACCCGTTACCGTTCGCTCGCAGCGCGAAGTTGCGAACCGAGTTCAGGACAGGAGATGGAGATGATCCACATCAACGGCTCAATGGGTGAAGGCGGCGGGCAGGTCCTGCGATCGTCGCTCGCGCTCTCGATGGTGACCGGGCAGCCGTTCGTCATCGACAACATCCGCGCGGGGCGGCGCAAGCCGGGGCTGCTCCGTCAGCACCTGACCGCGGTGAAAGCCGCGGCGGAGGTCTCGTGTGCGCACGTCTCGGGTGCGGTGCTTGGGTCTGATTCGATCGAGTTCGCTCCTGGCCCGGTCAATGCGGGCAGCTACCACTTCTCCATAGGAAGCGCCGGGAGCACGACGCTTGTGCTGCAGACCGTCCTGCCCGCACTCATCCAAGCAGACGGACCGAGCGAGCTCATCATCGAAGGCGGGACACACAACCCGTTCGCGCCCACGGTGCACTTCCTCACCAAGTGCTTCCTCCCGGTGCTCGCGAAGATGGGCCCGAAGGTCGATGTCGAGTTCGTGCGCCACGGGTTCTTCCCCGCGGGCGGCGGGCAGATCCGCGTCACGATCGACCCGGTCGATCGGCTCACCCCGCTTGAGCTGATCGAGCGTGGCGATATCACGCGCCGTCTTGCGGTGGCAACCGTCGCCGGCTTGCCCGGCGCGATCGCGGATCGAGAGCTCAAGACCCTGATTAAGAAGCTGCATCTCACGAATGACGAGGTTCAGCACGACCTGATCGGCGACGGGCTCGGCCCGGGCAACGTGCTGAGCATCGAGCTCGAGAGCGATCAGCTCACCGAGGTCGTCACCGGGTTCGGCGAGAAGAGCGTCTCTTCCGAGAAGGTCGCCCGCATCGCCTCCAAACGAGCAAGGGAGTACATCTCGTCCGGTGTGCCGGTCGGGCCGCACCTCGCGGACCAGCTGCTCATCCCCCTCGCGCTCGCGGGCGAGGGCGCGTTCCGCACGGGTACGCTCACCCGCCATACGAAGACCAACACGCAGGTCATCGAGGCCTTCACGGGACGTGCGTTCCGAGTTGATGAGACCGAACCGGGGCGGAACCTGATCTCGATCCACGCAAAGTAAAAAGCAGCCCGGCACGTCGCCGGGCTGCTGCTCTATGAACTGTGTCTCCCGGACTACGGGCAGCCGGCGCTGTACGCGCTGAGGAACTGCGACACGTCGAAGAAGTTCCACTCGGCATCACCGTTGAGATCCGCGCTCGCGTCCGTAGCGTTGAACGCGCTGAGGAACGCTGATACATCGAAGAAGCTCAGCTCGCCGAACGGTGCGGCGAAGTCAGCGTCGTTGCACATGACCGGCCCGACCAGCGATGCGAGCACATCGCGGTCCGCGTCGCTCGGGAAGTCCACCCCGTCGCTCGGATCGAGCGATCGGGCCGCGAGGTACGCGTTGGCCAGGCGGTTCTGGAAGACGTACGACTGGAAGTTCATCCCGGGGTTGGCGGGGTCGGCGATGGGCATGCCCGAGTCGGGATCGATGTAATCCTCGGTCGCGTCGAAGTCCGCCATCAACAGTTCGGCATCGAAGAGCGCGAGGTCATCCGCGTCCGTGTCACCATCAAAGTCGAGATCGCCCGCCACAAAGCGGAACTGGATGAGCCCCGTCGCCGCGTGGTCGTTGAAATCGCCGGGCGTGATCCTGAACACGTCGCCGCCATTCTCGATCGAGATATCCATGAACCCATCGCCGTCGGGATCGGTCGGCGCACCGTACGCCGCCGTGTCGTAGGTGAAGTCGATGGATGCGCCGGTCACCTCGCCGTAGATCCACGACTCGTCCGCGGTCCGGGTCGGCACGGTCTGCCCGTCGCTGTTGATGCGCGAGCCGAGCATCGGGTTGGTGCTGTAGTAGCGGATGCGTGTCGCCGCGTCGGGGTTGAATCCCGGGGTCTCGGAGATCTCGTGCTCGGACGTGCGGACATACTCCTTGCCCCCGGCGTTCGACCACGCGATCTCGTCGATGATCTGCATCGGGTCCATCGGGGAGGGCGGCGGCGCCGCGGGGATGCCCAGGTCACGGGTCAGCGGGATCTCGATCCCGAAGTCCAGCTTGCCGTCGAAATCGACGTCCGGGTTCTCGTCCTTCCACATCGCGTAGCCCGGCTCGTACACGCTCACGCCGTCGACCACGCTGTGGTGCGGGCGGCGACGCATCAGCAGGTACGACGAGGAATAGTCGTTCTGCAGGTTTCCGTTGATGTCATTGGGGTTCTGGATGTGGGCATCGAAGAACGAGACGCCGGTCGTTTCCGCGGGCGCGAACAACGGGATCAGCGACTGGGTATCCGTCCCGTTGTAGAGCACCAGGAACCCGTTCGGGCCGAGCGAGAGCCCATCGAGCGAGAAGGCCTCGTCGAGTTCCGCGTAGACGTCCGGGATGTCGTTTGGCGGGTTGAACTCGCCATCGCTGCCGCCCTTGAACAGCCCGATGGCGTACCCGGTCAGGTCCATGCCCGGCTCGCCGTAGAGCTCGATGAACTCGAGTACGTCGTCGTTGCCCTGAGCGTCCCCGGGGGGGTTCTCGTACACCTCGTTGATGACGACCTGCGCCCGGAGCCCCGCGGCGCATGCCGCCAGACCGGCGAGCGCGATCAGCGTGTTCCTGTTCTTCATATCTCTCTCCATCGCCCGTGACGGGCGTCGCGTTTACGCCCGCTCAGCGGTACCGACCGCTGAGCAGTTCTCCTGTGAAAACATCGTTCGTGCTGAAATCCGGGTACTCCGGGAGCCCGTTCGTGCGGAGCGTCGGGCTGGGCGAGTCTTCCTCGAAGCTGAAGTACTTGTCGCCGTTCGCGTCCGTGATCGTGTCCACGTGCCCGTCGGCGAAGAGCATGTTGCCCTGCGTGCGGTCGTGCCCCCGGTTGAAGAAGGATCGGCTCCCGCCGTGCGCGGGCCCGAAGTCCGCGTAGCTGTGCGAGGTGAGGCGGAAGCCGACACGCCACGCGGGCCCGTCCGTCAGCGCCTTGGTCGCGGGCAGGTACTCACCGTCGATCGTGATCGTGTCGTTGAGGTCGTCCGAGTCGCCGTCGATGCGTGCGTCGGCCATCAGCGGCACGATCGAGGAGGAAACGATCTGCATCGCGTGGTCACGCAGCGGCCCGTACACCCCGTTCGCGGCGTCCGCCGGCTGACCGGTCCGCCCGACACGCGGGTCCTTCCACTGGGTGTACGCCATGTACCACGACTGGGTGTAGTTCGTGTTGTACCCTCGATCGATCAGCTGATCCCGGGTCTCGTGCGTGAACGGGTCGCCGTACCCGCCGTCGTTCATCCGGAACACGTTGAGGTTCTGGTTGTACTGCGCCGGTGCAGTCGGGCACAGGAAGTCGCTGGCGCGGATCTCTGCGATCTCGACCACATCGCGGAGCCACCCGATCCGCTCGACGGTGCTGCGTCGGTCGTTGGGATCCAGCCGCCACTCGGCCTCGAGCTGGTACCCCTTCGCGTGCTTGCGGACCCGGTTGTCGAACGGGCCCGAGCTCAGGTACCCGTCGTTGCTTGCCGCGTAGGTGCTGAACGAGAGCCCGAGCTGGCGCAGGTTCGACATGCACTGCACCTTCTTGGCCGTATCCCGCGCCTTCCCGAGCGAGGGCAGCAGGATCCCGACCAGCAACGCGATGATCGCGATCACGACCAGCAGCTCGATCAGTGTGAATGCGCGCGGTGCACGCTCGCCATATCCGTCAGGGAGATTCCGCATGCGCGGACTGTACACGCGGACGAAGCGCAACGTCTGTTTTCTTAATATGAACATTCTGCAAAGAGGTGTCTTAACGCTATGTTTACAGAATCGTAACAAAACCGCAAACCTTGCGCTAGACACGTTGCCCTACTGTTCGCCCGTCGAACCACAACACCGCGTGCGGTTCAACCGAGAGAGATCACACGAACAATGGAGAGAACACCATGAGCAAGGCATTCGCAATCGCAGCAATCGCAGGCCTCGGCGCCATCGCGCAGGCCGGCCCCGCGAGCATTCAGATCACCGAGGCGTTCGTCGGCCTGTCGGGCGAGGACGGAACGCAGGACTGGTTCGAGATCACCAACCTCACAAACTCCGCCATCGACACCGGCATGTTCATCTACGACGACGACAGCGCCGACCCGCTCGATGGCGGCCAGCTCGACTCGTTCCTGCTCGGCGCTGGTGAGTCGATGGTCTTCCTGATCTCCGACGACAACGAAGCCGTCGACGATATCGCCTACACCTCCGCGATCGCTGAGTTCCAGTCCATCTGGGACTACTCCGGGCTCATCGGGCTCACCAACGGCGGCGGCGGCCTCGGCCAGGGTGGCGACTTCATCAACCTCTTCCTCGCCGCTGACAACTCGTTCGTCACCGCGCAGGAGACCCCGGGCGCCATCTCCGGCGGCCTCGCCACCATCGATTCCGTGAACGGCACCATGCTGTCCGTGCTCGGCGTCAACGGCGCGTACGAGTCCAACGCGTTCTTCAACGATAACCTCGGCCTCCCCGGCGACATGGCATCGCTCATCGGCTCGCCCGGCTCGGTGCCTACCCCCGGCGCGGTCGCGCTGCTCGGCCTCGGTGGGCTCCTCGGTGCTCGTCGGCGCCGCTGAACCACGGCTTGATTCGAGATCCGTTCAGGGACCCGTTCCGAGAGGGAGCGGGTTTCTCTTGCGCTCTTCCCGATCAGCGATCTCATAGATCGTCAGACAGCCGCCCTCCTCGCTCGCGACAGCAAGAAAGAGACGCTGCTCACGCTCGAAGATCGTAAGCCCTTCCGGGCCCTGGCATTCGCTGCTCAGGGCGACCGCGTCCAGGAATGCGGGGGCATAGGGGTTGGACACGTCATACAGCATCACCGCGTTGGTGCGCTCAAGCCCGACCGCCATCAGCGTGCGCCCACCGTGTGTTTTCAGGGCGATGCCCTCGGGCTCCGGACCGGCCCGGTCACTCCGAGAATCACCGGCGTTGTAATGATCCGGGAAGAGCATGCCGGTCAGCAGCTCGATCTGCGGGCCGGAGTTCCAGATCACGATGCCGGTGTCCGCATCAATGATCGACACGCTCCGCCCACCCTGCGGGCAGAGAACGTCCAGATCGCCATCGCCGTCGATATCACCGTCGATGGAGCTGATGATCAGTCGATCGACACCGCTCGACTCGAGATCGCCGAAGTCACGATCGAGCTTGGCGACGCGTGCGGGATCGATCAGCCCCGCTTCGATGGCTTCCCCGATGCGAAGCTCGTGCCCGGCGGTCTTCTCCCCCTCGTTCGCGGTCACGATGTAGGAACGCCCGTGCTGCTCATAGAGCGCGATCGTGTCCGGCAGCGCCAGCAGCCCGAAGCCCTCGCCCGAGTGCAGTCGCACACCGTCCGTCTCGCTTGCATCAAACGCGAAACTCAGCGGGGCGAGCGGGATCACCCGCGTCCACTTACGCTGCTCGATGTCGAAGTACGCGAGCCCGTTGTTCTCCTGCAGCGACACCCACGCGCCGTCGTTTGAAGCGGCGATGTACTCCGGTTCAATGTTGACGCCCGGGTAGTCCTGATGCTCCGGCGTGATCCGCAAACCATCGAGACGCACGCCTTCCCCGAGGTTCAGGTCATCGATCGGATAGGTGCGAACGGAGTTGAAGCCCGCGAAGTCCTCGCTGGCCCCGATGCCACGAAGGTCGGCGACAGTGATCGCCCCGAGGTGATCGGTCGAGTGCGGCTCACCCTCGTTGGCCGCGTACAAGAATCGGCCGTCCGGGCTGAACATCAGGCAGTCAGGGTGAAATCCGATCGTGAACTGCCAGACGGGGTCGCCGGTCGCCAGATCGATCACCTGCACCATGCCGGGCACCGAGTCCGGAGGATTCGGCACCCATGAGACCACGCCAAAGCCGCGGCCCGCCGGATCGAGCGCGATCGAAGTCGCTTCCCATTCCTGTGTTTCAGAGAAGGTGACGGTGCGGAGCACTTCGGCGCGTGTCGAGTCATCAAAGCCGACCACCATGCGTCCCGAGGCGCCGATCGCATGGACGCGGTCATGAGACGGATCGTACAGGACGATCTCAACACCACCCTCCACGATGGTGTCCGCGATTTGATCGAGCTTGAGCCCCTGCGCACCTACGGGGCTGGCACTTGCAACGCAGAACAGTGTAATGCAAATGGACTCGAGCTTACGCATACGGTGGGATCCCACTGCTTTGGTCGACCCGTTCACGTCACGAGTTCAACACAAGAGCAGATCTTACCGTCGCGGGACCGTGATCCAAAGCGCCCGGTGCGGGATTGGCTCTGGCTCGGCCGCTCGATTACCCAGATTAACGCCGTGCCGCCTGCTCGGGGAGATCCTGAATGCGGTCAACATCCAGCGAATCCGCGATATCCTCGATAAGGACAGGGAAGTCTGTTTCAGGATCGATGTACTCACGGTCCTCACCGATCACGCCCCGGATCGCGAAGCCCTCCAGCACGTTCGGGTCGATCTGGACGCGGTAGAAGCCGCTGAAATCACGCCCTTCGACGTTGTCCATCCGCGCCAACGAGTAGGCACTCGGCTCGTCGGCGTGCCCATGAACAACCCAGGGGTCAATCTCGCCGTCGTCCGTGCCTATATCGAGCAGGCGGCGCTCCGGGCCGCGCAAACGGTCCCACCACGCGCCCTCGACCTCATCCATCGCCAGCTCCAGCTCGTCGCTTTCGACAACCCCCAGATCCGCCAGCGCTTCGTCAAGTATGCGGCTCATCTCCAGATCGAAGTCGCGCCCGGTTCGCAAGGCGTCCGCCGCGAGCCGCACGCCCAGCGCATGGCTGGGGATGTCGTCATAGGTGAACGCCGAGTTGTTCTCCGGGATCACGATCGTGCTCTTGTAGCCGTGCCACGTGATGATCTCGTGCCAGGTCATGACATCGAAGGCAACCCGCTGAGCCAATCGCAGCGCGAGTTCTTTGGTGTACCGGTGGCGCGTTTCGACGTCCAGCTGCTCCCAGTCGTCCGGGTAGCACAGCTCGACCCTGTACGTGCTCGGCTCATGCCCCTTGAACTCGAATGACTCCCAGCCGCGCTCGATCGCCAGCAGCGCACGCGCATGCACATAGGCGGTCATGTCCGCGCTGTTGCGGACGTGCGCGATGTCGAGAAAGCCGCCGCGGCGGGTATACACGATCCCCCGCTCCCGCTCGTTGTCGATCTCGAGCGGCCCGGCCTTGTAGGTGTGCGTGCCCAGATCGGACGCATCTGCGGCGGTATACAAAGTGAACGGGCCCTTGAATGGCAACGCGCCCAGTCGTGCCCGAGGCAGTTCTCGGAACTCGCCGAGCTCGCCCTCATACGAGTAAGAGGCGTTCGGGTTGGGGGCGACACTTGTGGCGCACCCGCTGAGAAGTGCGAGTGATCCGATGAGTGTTATCACGGCAGTGCGGTCGTTGATCGTCATGGCATTGTCTCCATGCAATACGATCGCAAGGCACACTTTGCCTCGCGTGAACTCGCGGTGAAAACCGCTTTATTGTGCCGGGCTTGCTATTGCGTCATCGTACCAGACCCCTGCGACGCCACCTAAACCCATTTTCATAAACGCTTCACCGTGTTGAGACCTCCTCGCCGCATGATGTAGAAGTACCAAAGCTTTTCAGAAGGGAGCACACCATGTCAACCTACGAGGCATCAAAGCAGTCACAGGCATGCGCACACGATGGGTGCAACTGCAGGAGCGATCAGTTCAGCGGCGTCAGCAAAGGGGAGAACTGGTTCTGCTCGCAGGGGTGCGCCGAGGGTTCGGGCTGCGATCACGCGGCATGCAACTGCAACCGCGTCTCGAACCACAACCCCGACGAGGTCCGCGCCGGTGAGCCGATGACACCCGGCGCCCCCACCAAGCCCGTGGCGAAGAGAAACCCCGGGCACCATGTCGACCACAACCCCGCGCAGGGCTCCCCCGCGACCCGTCGTGACCCGTGAATAGCCGGAACCCGTGAATACCCGGAACCCGCGCTCATCTTGAGAGAGAGGACATCCCATGATCCACTCAACCAAAACAACCGAACCGATGACGCAACCGACGCCGCCATTCCCCGAGCAGCATCAGCAGCCGCCCGGTGATGAGCGCCAGATCCAACCAGAGCCGCGTTGGCGGGGCGAACGCTATCGCCCGGCAGGGAAGCTGGAAGACCATACCGCGCTGATCACGGGCGGCGATTCCGGCATCGGCCGGTCTGTGGCTTACCATTTCGCGCGTGAGGGCGCGGAGGTGGCCATCGCCTGTCTCCCGGAGGAGCACGAGGACGCGAAGATCACGCAACAGGCCATCCATGAACTGGGGGGTAAGTGCCTCATCGTGACGGGCGATCTCGCGGAACCTGATTTCTGCAACCAGCTCATTGACGAAACTTTCCAGGAATACGGCAAGCTCAGCACCCTGGTGCACAACGCCGCATGGCAGAACCGCAAGGACATCGAGAATCTCAGTGAAGACGAGCTCGAGACCACGGTGAATGTCAACATCGGTGCCTACCTGCGTCTCGCACGCGCGGCGGTCACTCGCATGAACCCCGGATCGAGCATCATCGCAACCGGCTCCGTGGTCGGGCTCTCAGGCTCCCCCCGGCTGAGCGATTACGGCGCGACGAAGGGGGCCATCCATGCGATTACAAAGTCACTTTCGCTCGAACTCCATGAAAATGGCATCCGGGTGAACTGCGTGGCACCGGGCCCGGTGTGGACACCCCTGAACCCCGCGGACACGGGTGTCGGACCCGAAGACGTTGCGGAGTTTGGCAAAGAGCTGGGCGGCACACAGATGGGCCGTCCCGCGCAGCCGGAGGAACTCGCGCCGGCGTACGTCTTCCTCGCATCGAACGCGGACTCGAGCTACATCACCGGGGCCATTCTCCCTGTTACTGGCGAACCGACCTGATCCTTGAACTGAAAGCAGCTGAACATGTCCAAGCAGAATGACATCCCTCAAGTGAAGAACGAAGACCAGTATGAGGCCCTCCGAGACAAGGGCTACAACAAGGAGACCGCCGCGCGGATCGCCAACTCCGATTCGAGCGGGCAGCCCACCGATCGTCCCAACTCATACGAGGACTGGACAAAGGAACAGCTGCTCGAGCGGGCGAAGGAACTCGACCTGGAAGGGCGCTCGGACATGGATAAGCCCGAGCTCATCGCGGCCCTCAGGGGTAAACGCTACGGCGACCAAGGCTGATCACATCACGTCCTTGTCGTTCGGATTGCGCTTCTCGGCCTGACGCGCGATCTCGGCGAGCGCAGGGTCAGACTCGCCCGGCATGTCGCCCGGAGCGAGCACACCGGCCGTGATGACGAAGCGGAGGGCCTCCTCGATCGTCATCGAGAGCTCCATCACCTTGCTCTTGGGCAGGTTGATGGTGAACCCTGTGAACGGGGTCGGGCTGGTGGGGATGAAGACTGAGACCACCTTGTCCCCCGCCGCTTTATCGATCTGTCGGATAGAGTTGCCCGTCAGGAAGCCCACCGTCCACACGCCCTCACGCGGGTACTCGACGACGACGACCTTGGAGAAGGCCATCTTCTTTTCACCCATCACCATGTCAACGACCTGCTTGACGTGGGGATAGACCTGCTTGAACCCCGGGATCCGCGTGATAAAGCGCTCGACCTTCGCGTACAGCGTCTTGCCGACGATGTTCCCGAGCAGAACACCGGCAAGGTAGATCAGCATGATCGCGATGAAGAGCCCGGTCAGGTTCAGGTACGGATGCTCCCGCCAGAACTTCTGGAGGTACTCACGCCGGAGGGTGAGGCGGACCGAGGCGTCCGATACGTTTTCACGGATCTCCGGACGATCCGCCCGGGCCTCCGCGATCTCTGCTGGCGTCACCTGGAACCACTCGGGCAGCGATTCTTCGTCCATCACCTTGGGGACAACCCAGATGACGGTGATGCGGGTGGCCTTGTTGATGGGCTGGGCGACGGTGTTGTAGACGAAACCGAACGCCTGCCACAACAGCCACAGCGTGACCGCCGTCGGGAGCAGAATCGCTAAACCCCGGGAGAAAAAGCGCTTAAAGTCGGATGAAAAAGAATCTGCCATCGCGATATACGTCCCTGTGTACGCCCCGTGACTCCATTGTACGGATTCCGACCACACGGCGTTCAGCCACGCGTCGAACGATACGAACTCTGGCGAGCCCGGACCCGTAAAATCGGTTCGATCTCAGCGGATTCGCCGATCAATAACGGCATGGACCTGAGAGATTCACGCCATCACACCCAAAGGGGGAGCGGATGAGATTACTCGTCACCGGCGGTGCCGGCTATATCGGATCGCACGCCTGCCAGCGCCTCCTCCGCGACGGGCACCACGTCGTCGCGATCGATAACCTCCATCGTGGGCACATCACACCCATGAACCTGCTCAAAGCCGAGAATCCGGATCGGTTCACGTTCGTGGAGGCGGACCTCGGGGATACCGCGACCGTGCTCGGGCTGCTCAACGAGCATCAGCTCGATACGGTGATGCACTTTGGCGCGCTGGCCTATGTCGGGGAATCGGTCGAGAACCCGCTCTGGTACTACCGCAACAACATCTCCTCGGGGATCGGGCTGCTCGATGCGTGCGACGCGGCCCACGATGGGCAGGGGATCTCACGGTTCATCTTCTCTTCCTCCTGCGCCACTTATGGCGACCCCCCGGAGGGCATGATCCCCGTCCCCGAGCACTGCCCCCAGGCCCCCACCTCCCCGTACGGGTACACCAAGCTCCACTTCGAGCACATACTCCGCGACTACGCGGTCAAACGCGCACGCGAGAAGAACCCGATCGCCCTGACCATGCTCCGATACTTCAACGTCGCCGGGTCAGACCGCAGCGGCCTGCTCGGAGAGGATCATGACCCCGAGACCCACCTCATCCCGGTCGCCATGAACACGGCATTGGGCAAACGCGAGTCCATGTCGATCTTCGGGACCGACTACCCCACGCCCGATGGCACCAACATCCGCGACTACGTCCATGTCGAGGACCTCATCGACGCGCACGTCCGCGCGATGGACCGCATCGAGATCGGCCAGACCGAGGCCTTCAACGTCGGCATCGGCAAGGGCTACTCCGTGCGCGAGATCCTTGAGTCCGTCAAGCGAGTCTCCGGCGTTGAGTTCCCAGTGCTCGAGGCGGAACGCCGCGCGGGCGATGCCATCGCGCTCTACAACGATCCATCCAAGATCCGATCGACGCTGGGTTGGGACGCGCAGATCACCGAGATCGACGAGGTCGTGGGCAGCGCCTGGTCCTGGTTCAAGGCACACCCGACGGGTTACAACGATTCCCGGGGTGCATAAATAAGGGCAGCGTCCTGAAGGACGCTGCCCTTGCAAACGCGCGGCTTCTGCACCAACCAAGAGGGGGTGGTCCGTGCGAGGCCCTCGCGTTGTTTACGGACAACCGGCGCTGTACTGCTGGATGAAAGCGGACACGTCGAAGAAGTCGTGATCGCCATCCTGGTCCATGTCCGCGTCGACCCCCTGGCCGTTGAACTGGCGAACGAACTCACTCACGTCGAAGAAGTTCAGCTCGCCGTCCCGTTGGAAGTCGATGAGGCAGAGCGTGTCAAGACGGATGATCGCCGTCCGGATCTCACCGGACTTGATATCGATCCCCGTGGCGGCGAAGGTCGATCCGTCGGGCGAAACCGCGTCCACGGCCCGGATATCGAACGAGCCGTCGAGCTCGATCCCCTGCATCGCAAAGTAGTCCATCGCGTTCATAAGACCGGTTGACTCGGTCCACACGATCCCGTCCGCGGCCCCGCCGGGGTTGAAGCTGTAGAAGTTCACGCCGACCACGATCGAGCCGTCGTCCGTGATCCCGCGGGCGATCCCGAATCCGTTGCCGACCGGTGTGCCGGGGAGGAGCCCGATCATGTGGCCGACATACTCCTGCCCATCCCACTCCCAGTACGATGGCACGCGTGAGAGGATCTCGTCGTCGTACAGGTTCCCGGACAGGTAGTTCCCATCAGCGCTAACCGCCTCGACCACGGATCCGGCGGCGCTGTTGTCGAGCTCAACCTTGACGCCGTTGATCCAGACCCGCGGTTGCCAAGGACCGTTGCTTGCGGCCTCCCACCCCGCAGTAATCGTCCCGTCGTAGTTCACCGCGTTGACACGGGCGCTCCGGCCCGGGGTCGACTCAAGCGGCATAACCCCGAGACCCGGAGTCCAAGTGCAAGGGGTTGCCCCGGTGTTCGTGTTCCAATAGAACCCGCTGATCGTTGAGCCATCGCCCGACAAGCCCCAGGCGCTGCCCATGGAGCTGTCGACAACCTGCGCATCGGGCTCATCGATGGTATCGAGGGACACCCAATCCCCATCCCACATATCCCAGAGCCCGATGGTCGCCACCGTACCGCCCTGATCGGTTATTGTCGCGGAGACGCGTCCGCCGTCATACGAAATGTCCGGCGAGCCCGCGGCCACACCGATCACCGGAAGCGTTGCGCGACCGAGCAGCACCGGTCCGGTCTGGACACTCCAGCGGAATGTCTCGTACGGCCCAGCCAGGTTGCCCGCGGCGTAGCGACCGTCGTGCGAGAGGTCCGACACGTAATAGTTGCTCGGCAGGATCGTCACCGACTGCGCCATCGCCGCCTGCGAGAGCATGGCAACGGTCGAGAGAGAGAGGATCAGGGATTTCATGGGGTATTCCTTATGGATGGTTTCGATATTGATAGAGAAGAGAATCAGGGGCAACCTGAGTTGAATGCGCTGAGGAACGCGGACACATCGAAGAAGTCGTACAGCCCGTCACCGGTGAAGTCCGCCGCGGGGTCCTGCGACTGGAAGAGCCCCAGGAACGCGCTGACATCGAAGAAGTCCAATGCGCCGTCGCCGTTGAGATCCGCGGCACACGCGTCTTCAACCCGAAGAATCACGCTCCCGACCTGCCCGTTGCGATCGTTGAAGTAATCAGCGATGAACGTTGAGCCGTCGGGCGAGACCGCGTACACACCGATGATGTCGACCGAGCTCTCGAACTCGAAGCCGAGCGAGGTGAAGTAGTCCATCGCGTTGACCAGCCCGGTCTCCTGCGTCCACACGATCCCGTCCGCCGTGCCGCCCGGGTTGAAGCTGTAGTAGTTCGTGCCCACGACGATCGAGCCATCATCCGAAACGCTGTTCGCCACCGCCCATCCGTTGAACGCGGGCGTCCCCGGGAGGAGCGGCAGCTTCTGCTCGACGTACTCCGTGCCATCCCATCGCCAGATGGTGGCCACCCGGTTCTGTGTCGAGGGCTCGAAGGCGCTGCCCACAACGATGTCGCCGGACGCGTTGACGCCCTCGCAACCCGTGAACGCGTCATTCGGCGAGAGACGCATCTTGACACCCTCGCGCCAAACCGTCGGCTGCCAAGCGCCGTCGGGACGCTCTTCCCACCCCACCGCGACCGAGCCGTCGCCGTTCAGGGCGTTTACCCGTGCGCTGCGATCCGCATCGACCTCGAGGATCACAAGCCCGGTCGACATCGACCATGTACACGCCTTGGCGTTCCCGTAGTCCGCTCCATTTGCCCAGATGAGCCCACCAACCGTCTGGCCATCGCCCGACAGCGCCCAGGCCGAACCGATGTTCGCATCCAGGGTTGCGGTGCCGGGCTCACCCACCTCGACCAGCGAGTCCCACTTGTTGTTCTCCCACAGCCCGAGCGTGAGAAAGCTTCCCGTCAGATCGATGATCGAAGCGCTGACCCGTGAGCCGTCATGCGAAATGTCGGGCGTCCCCGCCGCAACACCGATGACCGGCAGCGTGGCCCCGCCGAGCAGCTCAACACCGGTCTCGGCGGTCCAGATGAACGGCTCGTACGGCCCCACGAGATTGCCCGTCGCGACAGAACCGTCGTACGACAGGTCGCTGGCGAAGTACCACTCGGGCAGGTACGTGGCTGATTGCCCCAGCGCGCCGCTCGCGCACTGGAGCACCGTGGCGGCACAGACGATGGCACCGAGTTTCTGTGTGTTCAAAGGCATTCCGGTTCCTCTTGGTTGGTCGTGTTTCAATGTCCCGCTGCTCCGCTAGGAGCACCGGGCACAGCGTGTGCAGCAAGTGGTATTCCACTTGAAAGAGAGGGCTTATCGACGACGGCGCGATGCCGCCAGCAGACCGCAGCCGAGCAGCGTCGCGGTGCCGGGCACCGGCACGGTGTTGAACGAGACGTTGTCAACGATGGTCACCGGGCTGACGAACGCGAAGCCAACGAACGCGACGCGGTCGAAGCTGTCGCCGCCGGTCGTCGTGAAGTTGAACCAGTTATCACCGCCGGGGCCGAAGATCGGGAACTCCCAGAAGAAGGACCCGACCTCGACGCCGTCCTTCTCTGCGATGGCGATCATGCCGCCGGAGATGAAGTCCGCCGGGCCCGCGTTGTCCCAGACCTGCGCCGAGAACTCGGTCACGTCGTTCTCGAACTCGAATGCGACGCCGAAGTTGCCAACGAACACGTTGTTGTCGGGCAGCCAGCCGTACCCGGGGGTGCTGCTGAGGTTGTTCACGATGTTGTTGCCATCGAACGCGGTGATCGCGCTGATGCCGATGCCAGACCAGGCGTCGTTGGGGATGAAATCACCCGTCGGGCCGCCCGGCTCGTCAAAGTTCAGCGTGGTGCCGTAGGTCGGGGCGCTCGCCCCCACTGAGATGTCCACGCCCGCGAGCGCGGACGAGGCAGCGAGCCCAAGGCCCATCAGTGTGGTCAGTTGTGTGCGGTTCATGTGTACTCTCCTTCTTGACATAGCGAATGGTTCGTAGCGGTTCAATCAAACCGAGACATCGCCGCCCAGCGGGGGTGGCAACTTCAAAGTACAAGCAAGATGACAGGGAGTCAACTGTCAAATTTGACATTTTGTATGACATTTTCTCGTTGTCAATCAGCCCGCTTCACGGTACAGTAATCCCATATGGCTCACGAATCCCCCCCAATCGCATCCGCTACCGCCAAAACAAGGGGTGGCGATACCGCCTCAGTTGGGGATGTCCTTGACTCTTTTTACAATGTCCGCACCTGCGTGCTCGACCTCTTCGAGGCCAGCGATCTGGACCCGACAAAGACACGGGAGCTCGCAAGGGACCTCGGCGTCAACCGGGGACTCGCCTGGCGCCTTTCACGCATCGTCCGGACAGAGGACAGCACCAGCGTCGCCCACGATGTGCCGGGCAAGCCCAGTCTCATCCGATTCGCCCATCGCTGTATCGAGCTCGGCGCGGATCAATCGCTCATCGATCAGCTGATCGAGTCGGTCGACCAGTACGAGGCCTCGATCGCGGCGTGCACCGGCAGCCGCAAGACCCTGGCCATGCTGCTCGCGAACCAGACCGAGAAAGCTACGCAGCAAGACCGCGAACGAGCACGCCGCACACTCTTCGAGGGTGCCTGCTCCGTCTGGGGTGTGCAGGCGCAAACACGATTCGTCTCGGTCTTCCTGCTCCCATCGAAGGAAGACCCCGACATGGTGGATGCCGCCCACGTCACCGGCTATATCGGTTTCCGCCGCCTGGGCAAGCGCCCGTGGCCCATGAGCTACGAAGCCGTCCACGACGCGCAGGGCAACGCGGTGACGATCCGGAAGGAGCCGCTCGATCCCCGTGGATACGAGGAGGGCCAGCTGCAGCTGCTCCCCGATTTCTGCGAACCCCGAGAGCCCGAGATCGAGGTCGAGGTCAACGGCGACTACAAATGCTTCAACCTCGCCGCGGGGCCGGTTGGCAATCAGGGGATCACCGATTGTGTCTTCGGGAGCTACCTCGCAAACATCTACCCCCGCTACTCACCCGACGAGCCCAACCCGCTCGAGACCGCGGGCTTCATGGTGCTGCTCCAGGCACCGGTCGAGCGGGTCATGTTCGATTACTTCGTGCACAAGGACCTTGAATCCGTCGGCGAGCCCATCACCCACCTGCTCGATCGGCTCACGTACCCGCACGTGAACCGCGAGGAGTTCTTCGACCGTCAGTCCATCCACATCGATGAAACGCACCGCAACATCGCGCAGACGGCCAAGGGCGCCTACACGCCGCACATCAGCTGGTACTCGAAGCTGCTGACCTTTGTCAGCGATCGCATCGACGAGCCGCTGGATGCGTTCCACGGAACACGATTCGAGATGAACTACCCGCCGATCTCGACCACGCTGAGCCGAAGAATCACGCTCGCGCGCAAGGGCGGCTGAGCCGGTCAGTCGTTCATGCGCGGTGAAGCGCTCGCCACCAGTCGGATCGTCGGCGCTTCGAGCGTCGAACCCACCGCGAGGTCCTGCATGTCGTCGGGCTGGATGATCAGATCCACGGTCGCCCGACGGAGCCTCGGGCCCACATCGAACTCCATCGTGAAGACGACATCGTTGAGCCCGACGAGCAGCGGCGCGGACTCCTCGTCCTGATACGTCCCATCGATAAAGGTAGTCAGCGTGTACCAGAGCTCGTAGGGCCCGTCACCGCTGGTCGAATCGCGACGCTCGAGGCGGGTGACGCGCTCCGTGCCCGTGCTGGGATCTCGGAACGAGACGAACTCGATGTAGTCCGACTCGATCTCGGGGGTGAGGATCGGGTTGACCGGGTACGGGCCGAAGGAATCGCCCGTCCGGATCATGGCCGTCAGTCGTTGCATCACGATCCGCGCAACCACGTTCGTGGACGCGCCCTCGCTCGTCACCTGATAGCTCTTGAACGAGGTGTTCAGGGCCGCCATCGTCGCCGTGAGCAGCGTTGCGGTAATCGCCAGCGAGATCAGGACCTCGACCATGCTGAAGCCGCGCCGCCCACGAGCCGCCGGGTTGCATGTGATCGCTTTTCGCATCAGTACGTTCCTTCCTGATACGTGCCCGTCACCGGGGGCATCGAGAGCGGGAGCATCAGCCCGGATGGCAGACGCATGTCTGGGTTGTGGCGGATGCGGATTTTGCCGAACCCGTTGAACGGTATCGGGGTCGAACCGGCCGGCTGGGGCTCGTCGTATGGCACGTCCACGAGCCCGTCGTCGTTCGTGTCGTAGCCGATGATTCGCTGCCCACCGATGATCGGCAGGTCGTTGGGATCGATGGACTCGTAATCACCGTCCGCGCTGCCGAAGTAGCCCAGCGACGCGTTGAACCCGGCGGGGTTGCCGATCGGGTTCCCGTACACGTCGAGCAGCGGGCCCTCGCCGTGGGTCGGGTCGAACGTCAGCAGCAGTGCGCCGTCGATGGTCGTGTTGCCACGCGCATCGAGGACGCCGGCGATGATCGCGCCCTGCAGCGTGATGTTCTGTTCGGGCGGCGAGTTGAACGACCCCAGGTCCACCGAGTAGTTCGGCAGCATCATCGAGCTGGTCAGGATCGTGTCCATGTCGTTGTCGTCCGGATTCAGGTTGGGGTTGTCCGGCTCGTCCGGGTGCACGGTCGTGAACCGGGTCGCCCCGGTGAACTGCAGCTTGTTGCGGACCTGCGTGTACTCCACGGGCGTGTCCGAGACGATCGAGCCGACAAACAGGCAGTCGTGGAAGCGGACGTTGTTGGAGTACGCCTTGGTATCGGTCACGCGCTTGCCACCGATCACGATCGGATCGGGCAGCAGGTTGTAGCTCTCGCCGAAGGACCCGATCTCACTCTGAGGCACATCGCCCGTATCCAGCGGCGAGATCGAGATCTCCGTCATCAGGATCATCTGATCCGGCGGGACCGCGGTCTCCGGGAGCATCGGCGGCGCGTTGTCCGCGTCCTCCCCGGGGTCGTCACCGTAGACGAAGCGGGGGAACTTGGGCGTCGGGAGCCCGTCAACATCGAGGATGTTCGCGCCGTACTCCGACCAGAGCGGGTGCGTGTTCTGCGTGTACGTCTCGACGTGCGTCGATCCGACGAAGGTGCAGTTCACGAAGAGCCCGTTGAGACCGACCGGCACCTTGACGTTGCGGAAAGTCATGTTCTCGAACACGGGACGCCAGTAGACGTCCGAGTAGCTCGGCGAGTTGTACGGGGCATTCTCAAAGTACGCCCAGTCGTGGTTGTCCGGCAGCCCGTCGTAGTCCGCGTCGTCCCAGACCGGGAACAGGTGCGGGTCATCATCGTCTACCGAGTTCTGATCGAGCGTCCAGCTCTCCAGGTTGCTGATGTCGGTGCCCAGCTGGTCCGCCACCTGCTGCCAGAACTCATCCCCGTCCGCCGCGGCGATCAGCGCGTTCTCCGTGTCCGCGAAGCTGCTCGCGTTGATATCGGGGAGCGTCAGGTCGTCCGCACCGAACTCGAGCGCCGACTCGTCGTCGTCCGGCACGATCGCGCCGTTGAGACGCTCATAGATCGGGCCCTGCGCCGATTCCCAGTCGCTCGATTCGACCTTGAACACGAGCCGCCCGTGCACCTTGGCGTAGCGGTCCATCGCATCGATGTAGCCGTCACGCCACCCCAGCTCCTCGTCCGGGTACATGCTGTGGAAACCGTCGTAGTCGATCGGGTCCTCGTCGGCCGGCTGGTAGATGCGGTCGTTGTTGATATCCAGGAAACCGAACACGCCGTTCTCGTTCCGGTCCGGGTGACCGCCGTCGATCAGCAGCGCGAGGTCCTCGTCGATCGCCTCACCGCCGGAGCCGACAAACTCGGGCGTGCTGCCATCGAGGCCGGCACGCGTTCCCACGATCAGGTCCGCCGACAGCGTGACGCGGTTGTCGCCGTTGGCGTCGTAATGACGGATAAAGATATCGATCTCGTCGATGTACCCGTCCTGCGTCGCGTCGTTGAAGGCGCCGTCGTTGGTGCCATCGCCATCGAAGTCATCGTCCGCCGGGATGCCGGCCCCCTCGATGGGGTGCCCGACCCGGAGGCGGTTGTCGCCGTCCACGTCGTTGGTGCTCAGCCCGACAAAGAACTCCTGGATCTTGGTGTCGAGCACCGGATCGAGCCCGAGGAAGTCCGAACGCATGACCACCGGGTCGCCCGCGTCGAAGTCCACCTCGTCGAAGCGAGCGCCCAGCTCGCCCTCGATCTGCACGTTCTTCCCGATCAGGATCTTGGAGTGGGCGATGATCGCCTGATCCACGGTCTTCTTGATCTGGTAATCGCGCGTGATGATCCGTCGGATCGGCTTGTTGTTCCGCTGGAAGTCATACACGATGCCCTCGACGATGACGCGGATCGAGTTGCCGCCCGCAAGCGGGGCGTAGCGGATCTGGTACGCGGGGGGTGGGTTCGTGCCCTCCGGGTCCGCCCACTCCGTCAAGAGAACGGGTGGCGTATTGACCCAGTAGCTGCCCTCGTAGACACCCGAGGTGATGTCCGACGGCGCGGAGGCGATCTCGGGCGTGCCGATGTAATCAAAACCTGTCAGGATGTTCGCGTCTTCCGTGTGCGCATTGACCAGCGCCTCCGCGATCCCCGCGGGGTCCACGCCCTCGCTGTACCCGTCACGCGGTGGCGCGACCTGGTAGTTGCCGATCAGCCCGGAATCGCCGCGCCACAGCGCCCAGGTGATATCCGCGTCCAGATCGCTCTCCGCGATGATGAACCGCGACGACGCTTCATTCAGGCGGTGCTCCGCAACAGCGAGCCCGGTCTCTGCGGCGCTCATGGCGCGCATCACGTGCAGGTGCATGTTCGCGGTGCGGATGTTGCCCGTGGACGCCACGGCCATCGCGGCCACCAGCGAGCCGAAGATGATCAGGAACATCATCGACAGCACGGAGGCGATGCCGCGCCGGGAGATCGGGAGCCGGAGCCCCCGCTTGCGAGTAGTTGGAGTGTGCTTGTTTCGCATGGTGTCAATCTCCGATCAGGGCACGATCCAGGTCACCGTGGTCACCAGATCCGCCTCGATGTCATTGACCCCCTGGTAGAACACCTGCACGCTCACGCGCAGCGGGTACTCATCGATCTCGCGCCCCGGGAACGACCCGTTCGCGGGCTCCGAGTACGACTCGTCGAGCACCTGCGCCGTATCGAACGGGTGGACCTTCTCGACGATGACCGTCTGGAACCAGCCACGCATCGCGTCGCCGCTGAAGACACCGTTGCTCGTGTCACCCTGCTCCACGCCCTCCACGCTCAGCGCGGGGATCACCTCGCCGAACGAGTTGATCGGGCCCGGCAGGTCGTTGTCGTCAAGCCCGGCCGTCCCGATGTAAGAGAAGGTGATCCCGTTGAAATCGTCCAGGTCATCGAAGTCACCGACGACCACCTCACCCGTATCCACGCCCCACCCGGCGACAACCATGCTGCCGCTGCCGTCGTCCTGCATCGATATGCCGGTCACCGGATCGTGCTTCGGAAGGTTGCGGGTGTACTCGCGGATCTCGTTGGCAAGGAAGGTGGCGCTCGCCGCGTGCGACGACCACTGGTTTGAGACGATGAAGGATGACTGCGCGTCGACCATCGCGAGCACGCCGATCCCGATAATCAGGGTCGCCATCGAGGTTTCGATCAGGGTGAAGCCCTTCGCATCCTTGCGGGCCCCGCGTCGCTGGCGTCGTGTTGGGTAGGTAAGTCCATTCATCACCCTACACACTCCATTACGAGACGATCTGGCTCATCTTGAAGATGGGAAGGATGATCGCCATCGCGATAAAACCGACGATTGAACCCATTATGATGATCATGATGGGCTCGATCATTCCGGTAACCGCCTTGATGTGATCCTTCAGCTGCTTCGCGTAGAACACCGAGATCTCGTCGAGCACCTCGCCGAGCTTACCGGACTCCTCGCCCGCG
>CAXREY010000052.1:0-77445 GCA_964229845.1 Phycisphaerales bacterium UBA1924 | reverse complement strand
CTCGCCCGTGCCGAGGTTCTTGGTCGCGTAGAACGAGTAAGTGCACGCATCGCCGTACGCGCCGATGCCCTTGCCGTTGTACTCCGCGAGGTGCGCCTGAGCGCTGTCGTAGATGACCTTGAGCCCGTGCTTGTCCGCGATCGCCTGGATCGCGTCGATGTCCGCCGGGATGCCGTAGAGATGCGTCACCGCGATCGCCTTGGTGTTGGGCGTGATCTTCTTCTCGATGTCCGCCGGGTCCGCCTGGTAGCTGTCCTCAAGGCAGTCGCAGAAGACGACCTTCGCGCCATGAGCCACCAGCATCGAGACCGTCGCGATGTAGGTCCACGCGGGGGTGATGACCTCGTCGCCGCGCTCGAGCAGCGCGCCGTACGCGAGCTGCAGGGCGCAGGTGCCGTTGGAGCAGGTCAGCCCGATCTTCGCGTCGCTCGCCTCGGCGAACTTCTCCTCGAGGGCCGCGCACTTGCTCGCGGCGCGGAGCATGCCGGACTCGAGCACCTCGTTCGCGGCCGCGATGTCCTTCTTCGTGAGCCCGACGGCCATGAAGGGCACGTTGCTCTCGAACACCGGGGTGCCGCCGTTGATCGCCAAATCGCTCACGGTTGCAGTCGTCATATCGCTTGTTCCTCACGCGCGGCGTCACTGCTCCTCCACACGCCCCGGATCATCCCAGGGCGGGGGCACGCACCGCGGTCTCAATCCTATGCGTTCCACGACTTTGGGCACACTTTTTTCAGGACCAAAAACCGCCTTCTTATGGGCAAAAAACGTGATCTCTCACTCAAGGTCCAAGAAAATCGACCCGATTGACTGGCACACCAACGATCCTGATGTACTTTTCGGGCGTCGGCACAACCAGCCGACGGAAAACGAAACAAACGCCCGATCGCAAGCGGTCCGGCGAGTACCAAACTCTCTTTCTCTCTCTGCCAATAAGGCAAACGCCGCCCGGACCACCCATCCGGGCGGTTGTTTTTTTGATCCTGCGCACTCCCCCTGAACCCGCCAGCCGAGACGCCCGATATCGCACATGCACCCCGATACGGAGCGATCTCATGAGCGAACAACCCACCGCGTCCTTCGGCGATAACAAGGACACCTGGCGCACAGCCACCCTCGTCATGGGCTTCGCCCTCCTCATCTCCTTCGCGGCCCACGTCGGCGGCCCATCCAGCGCCAACGCCGCGTCGGGCGACGCCAACCACCTGCAGATCCTGCAACAGAACGCGTCCCAGCCCCTGAGCATCGGCGGCTTCACGACCTACAACGACCAGCCCGCGTTCATCGTCCTCAACGAGCAGGGCCAACGCGTCGGCTCGCTCCCCATGAGCTCTGCGCCCGCTCCGAGCGAGCAGCGCTCCGGTCAGGACTGAGCCCAAGCACCGAAAATCGAGAGACGTGATAAGATGGTTAAGGCCAGCGGGGCTTGATCCAATGTTATTACATAACCGCACAGTTCGACCTTTGCAATCTGCATCACCGCGACTAACATGCTGACCGATCGGGGATCCCCGATCGTGCCGGGGAGATGTCCTCGGCACCATTCCGGAGAGATAGAGAGATCGATATGGAGAGCAGGATGAACAGCAAAGCCATCATGACGCTGGCAGTCGCGGCGATCGCCGCCGGCGCTTCCGCGGGCGATGTCTACCTCAGCGAGGCCGCCCTCATCGCCGAGATGGGTGCCGGCTTCACGTACAACGACTTCAGCGCTGTCTCCGACGGCACGGTCGATTCGCTGAGCTACGACTTCGGCACCTTCGCCTACGAGATCACGACCGGACCCGTGCCAACCTCGGGCCTCTACAACGAGGGCAGCGTCATTTCCACCGCGTCGAACCTCGACTCAATCGTCATCAACTTCACCTCCGACAACGTCCACGCCATCGGCGCAAACATCTGGGCCACCGACCCCGACTTCGACCCCGCCGGCGCACTCATGCTCGTCACGCTCAGCGACGGCACCGTCGAGGCGTTCCCCTCCGGCGGCCCCGGCGCGTTCTACGGCTACACCTCCGACATCCTGATCACCAGCGTCGAGATCCGTGCCGTCGGCTTCTTCACGCCCCGCTTCGCCACCATGGACAACCTCTACGTCGGCACCACCGGCGACCTCCCCGTCGTCCCCCTCCCGCCAGCGGCATGGGCCGGGCTCGGGATGCTCGCGCTCTTGGGCGCCCGCCGCTCGATGAAGCGGTCCTGACCCGCGACATCACTTGAATCCGACCCACGGGTGCCCCGGCGGCACCCGTTTTTAATTCCGCGCGCATACCGGGTTCAGGCTTGACTCGGGGAGGGGGATATGCGATAACCTCTGCGCGCCGCCATCACCCCCGGACCCGAAGACCCGGGGCGGCGAACACCCCGGCTCGCGCCGACGACGAGAACTGGCACACCCCGCCATGAAACGCTCGACACACCGCCCCGATCGCGACGACGATCGCCCCACACCCAAGCGGGTGACGCCCGCCAACCCCGCACCCAGCATCGAACGAGCCCCGGTCACGCCCGACGATGAGCCGCTCTTCAGGCGCGCCTTCGCATCGCTGCGCGAACCGATCTCAGACACCACCTTCGCCATCTGCCTCGGCTGGTGCGAATCGCTCGCGCTCACACACTGCATCATCGAGGACCACCTCTGCCTGTTCAGCGCCGCAGACGAGGACCTCACCCTCATGCTCCCGCCGCTCGCCCTGACGCCCGACGCGGGCAACAGGCTCGCCGACTGCATCGACCAGTGTTTCGCCATCATGGACGCCGAGAACGGCTCGGACCGCGCCGATCAGTCGCGCATCGAGTACGTACCCGACGAGCTGCTCATCAAGATCCAGAACGCCCTGCCGATGAAGCTCTCGACCACCGCCATGCCCGGCGACTACATCTACCCACGCCAGGCCCTGGTCGACCTCGCCGGCGGCGACCTCAAGGGCAAACGCAAGCTCCGCAACCGCTTCGAGCGTGAGAACACCGACATCACCGTCGCCCCGATCACCGTTGAGGACCTCGACGAGTGCAGGGCGCTGCTCAAGCGCTGGCGACACGCCGCCGACGAGCGCCACGAGGGCGAGGCCAACGAGCGCCTCATCGGTACGGACATCCTCCGCAAACGCGACGAGTCGTTCACCGTCTGCATGCTCGAGCACATCGACGCCCTCAAGCTCGAGACCATGCTCGTGCGCTCATCGGGCAAGCTCGTCGCCTTCACCATCGGCGAACGACTCACCCCAGATCAGGCGGTCATCTACGTCGAGAAGACCGACCCGGACCACGACGGCGCACCCCAGTTCATCTTCTCCAGGTTCTGCGAGATCAACTTCCCGGACGTCTCCGAGATCAACGTCGGCGACGACTGGGGCATCGAGTCGCTCCGCTACACCAAGACGAGCTACCGCCCCTCGCGCATGATCCCCAAAGCCATGCTCTCAAGAGTCCCCGTCCCCGTCGTGCAAGGGGTGGAGCACAACATGGTCCGCACACTCCGCACCGTCCCCATCGACCCCGGCGCGCCCCTCCTGACCCCCGCCTCGGGAATCACCGTCCGCCACGCCGTCAGGGCAGACGCCGACGCCCTCGTCGGGATCGAGGCCAGCGCCTTCATCGAGGACGACCGCTTCAGCGCCCGCCAGATCCGGCGTCTGATCGACAACCCCCGCGCCCTCGTCCTCGTCGCCGAGGAACAGCAGGGCGGGCAGGCCACCATCCAGGGCTGGGCCGTCGCGCTCATACGCAACCACAGGCGCTGGCGCTCGGGACGTATCTACGGCGTCGCCGTCGCACACCCCGCCAAGGGGCGCGGCATCGGTCGAACACTCGTCACCACGCTCATCGGCCGACTCGAGGAAGCCCAAATCAGCCGCGTCTACCTCGAGGTCCGCGCAGACAACGCGCCGGCCATGACCCTCTACGAGTCGCTCGGATTCGAGCCCATCGCCATCCTCGCCGACTACTACGCCGACGAGACACACGGCATCCGGATGAGAAGAGTCAAAGCATGACGCGCTAGTAATCCCGCCCCTCGATCCCATCGACGGTGGTCATGATCGGGTAGTTCCAGCAGGAGTAGGGGCGGTACTCGATCCCGTTCATCGCCGGGGCCTCCTTCCGGCTCACGGAGTTGTCCGCGAAGCCGACGAGGACCCAGTCCTCTTTCTTGTTCGCGCCCTGCTCAAACACGCCGAGCCGGGTCGCCAGGAACAGCCCCTTGGCGCTGGGGTACCGGGCCTGGTGCACACGCATCGGCCTGAAGTACCGCGCCTCCGCGATCGGCGCCGGGCCCGCCTGCCAGTACGCGGGCGTCGCCACCGTCGTGTGCGAGAGCTGGTACGCGGAGCCCAGCGTGCTCGTGCCGCCGTACCGGTCCAGCATCGCCTCCCGGGCATCGTCATCCGGGTCCGCAACCGCAGCGATGTCGAACCCCGCCCGCTGCACGACAGTGGGCCAATGCAGCGCGTTCGCCGCGAAGTACCCCGCGTTGTACGAGTGCCCCAGCCCGGGCGGCTGCAGGTCATTCAGCTCGTCCACCCCGGCTCCGGGCTGGCCCGCAACACCGATGAACGGGAAGCTCGACCCGTACGACTCGGCATAGAGCGAGATCACATTCAGGCACTCGCGCATGTTCGAATGATGCACCGTCGTCTGGGCCGAGCGCCGGGCAGCCCGGAGCGCGGGCATCAGCAACGCCACCAGCACCGCAACGATCGCGATCATCGCCAGCAGCTCGATGAGCGTGAACCCGCCCCGCCTGCGCGCCCGAAGGCCAGATGGTCTCATGCGCATGCTGCCCGAACCCTTCCCGCGGCGGTCGCCGGGCGGCGCAGCTCCCGCAGCGCCCAGCCCGCCATGACAATGAGTGAGATGTTCCGAACGATACCGATCACAATATCCATCCGTGCGTCAGACGACGACGTGCCCGCACCCCCGAGGCATCCGCAGCTCGGCGGCTCGGGCATCAGGAACATCAGCGAAAGCGCCACGCAGAACACGGTCAGCGCAGCGATCGTCACGGACAACCCGGCGCGGTGGTACCTCGGCATCAGCATCATCGTGCCGAGTATCGCCTCGAACGTGATGATCAGCGTCGCAAGGATCGCGACCCCCGGGTATCGAACGATCTCCGGCAACGCCCCGCCTCCCGGCCACCAGGCGCTCAGGAGCTGGCCGACAAGCTCTCGAAAAGCCGGCGCATCGATCCCCTTCAGCACCGAGGAGGACAGGAAGAGCACGGCGAGGGCGAAACAGCAGATCGCCGCCACCCGGTGCCCAACGCTAGAAGTGGGGGAGGAGTCGCGCATCCTGATCTTTCCGATTCACGAACAAGGCCGACATGAAGTGCCAGTCATCAATGTCCGGGTTCCACATGAAGATAAACACGATCGCCTGGGGGGCCGCGTTCTCATAATCAACAACCGAACCAACCATCGCGTACGGCAGCGCCCCGTACGTGTCGATGAGCGCCTCCGCTGTCTTGGTTGGGAATAGGAAGACACCGCTCGGCCGCGGCGCCGCGCCCGACCAGCCGTCCACGCCCAACTCCGTCGTGTACAGGTCCACGCTCACAGCCCGGGTGGAATCGATCAGCCCCAGCGTGCAGACCAGCCCGACCGGACCACGCGCAAACCCACGCACCGCGTCCACCGACGTCCTGTCCTTCCACCACGTAAAGGATTCGGTCACGATCGTCGCCGCCGTATCGCCCGGGCGACGCTCACGCTCCAGGTAATACTCGATCATCGGGTCCAGCTCGCCCCAACCGATCTCACCAAGACGCTGCTCGCTGGGGGCGTACGCCTTGCGATCGTTCCGATGCCGCACATACAACGCTGGGTCGTCCTGGAACAGCCGGTAGTACACGAGCTCGGCGGTCTGCGTCAGCAGCGCATCGACCTGCCGCTCAGAGAGCTCAAGCACGTGAACGGGCTCGTCAACCTCCTCGAGCCGGGGTGTGAGCTCTAGGGGGTACCGCCCGTTGGGTGTAACACGTTCCCCTGCGCTGGTATTGATCACATTGGCCGAATGAAAGTGCTCGTGCACGTCTTCGTAATCAGACAGGCGTGCATACGGGAGCGATCGGTATATCGGCAGCGCGGTCTTGATCACATACGCGTTCGCGTCGTTCGCCAGCGATTCACGCTCAAGGTTCCACCACACCGCGCCCGCGGTCACAACACCGACAAGCGATAAGATCAACATGCGTACGCGTGGCTGAAGCATCGCTTACCTGCACTGGGTGCCAGAGGGTGGGGTCAGGCAATACTCATTCGTCTGACACTGACACGTCCCCGCGGTGGGCAGCGTCCCCGTCGGCGCACAGCAGCAGCCGACATGGGACTGCTGCGAACAGCTGATCTTGATCGTGCCGGGGATCGGGCCGCACCCGCCGTAACACTTGCGGCAGAACACGCCCTCGACGCAGTCGTCCGGCTCCGGCTCCGGGTCCCCAACGCCGACCTGCCCCGCCGCGCTCACGGCAATCGCAGACACGGCGATGAGCATCGCGATCAACGGCGTAAGGACTGATTGGTAGGATGTCTTCATATTTGCCCCCTCACAAATGTTCTACGAAGGTATCGGAAATATATAGAAAGATCAAGTTAGAAAAACTTAGGTTGATCGAAATACACAGAGTTGAGTCTCCCCCGAACGTGGCATGCGCCCGCACACCCGATCCCCGCCCAGGGCGTGTACGCAGGAACGCCGAAGGCATCGACAAAATCGCGACAATACACACAAAGACCGAATCCGTTGCCTCCCCGGCGGCTGGCGGACATGCCTCGGATCTGTTACATTCGCGTCCGCACGCCCGGAGCCCCAACGCATGGAATCAGACCCATCCCCGACACCGCCCACGCCGCGACGTGCGGTATCCGTGCGTTCCATGCTCCAGGCCGTCGGCCCGGGCATCCTCCTCGCCGGCGCCGCCATCGGCGCATCGCACCTCATCCAATCCACCCGCGCCGGAGCCGGCTTCGGCTTCGGGATGCTCGGGGTCCTCCTGCTCGCGTGCGTCACCAAGTACCCCTTCCTCGAGTACGGCCCACGCTACGCCGCCAGCGCCCACGAAGACCTCATCGAGGGCTACCGCAAGCTCGGCAAATGGGCCGTCTGGGTCTGCGCCATCGTCAACTTCGGGTCCATGTTCATCATCATGGCCGCACTCACCCTCGTCTCCGCCGCCATCGCCCAGTACCTCCTGGGCGTCTACTTCCCCAACCTCACCGCGCTCACGCCCCCGATCCTCAGCGCCATCATCATCGCCGCCTGCCTGCTCATCCTCCTGCTCGGCAAGTACCGCACCCTCGAGCGCACGATGAAGATCGTGATGACCATCCTCCTCCTCTCCACCCTCGCCGCCGTGATGCTCGCCCTGCGTGACTCCACCCCCCGCACCATCCAAGAGGACGCCCCGCCGTGGTGGGCCGCCGCCAACTTCGCCTTCCTCCTCGCCTTCATGGGCTGGATGCCCATCCCCATCGACTCCGCGATCTGGAACTCCATCTGGGTCCAGGAGCACGAGCGCATCAACAACCGCGAAACCAGCCTCCGCGAGGCCCTCTTCGACTTCCGCTTCGGCTACATCCTCGCCGGGCTCGTCGCCATCCTCTTCCTCGCCCTGGGCGCACTGGTCATGCGCGGCCGCGTCGATGAACTCCAGGACGGCGCCGGCTTCGTCCAGCAGCTCATCGGCACCTACGCAGACACCCTCGGGCGTTGGAGCATCCCCCTCATCGCCATCGCCGCCCTCACCACCATGCTCTCCACCACCCTCGTCGTCCTCGACGCCTTCCCCCGCGCCATGCACCGCCTCACCCAGGCCATCCGCAACACCGACCCAACCCCGGGCACCAAACAGCACGGCTACGCCTTCTGGGTCATCCTTCAGGCCCTCGTCGCCATGGGCATCATCCTCTTCTCCCTCAAGAGCATGAAGACCATGGTCGACCTCGCCACCACCCTCAGCTTCCTCACCGCCCCGATCCTCGCCCTGATCAACTACCTCGTCATCACCCGCCACGCACCAAAGCACGCACGCCCGGGCCCGGGCATGCGTGCGTGGAGCATCGGATCGATTGTCTTCCTGTCCGCGTTCAGCGTCGCGTACCTGGTCTGGCGGTTTGTCTGATCGCCGCCATCCGTCCGCTCACGGGCAACCCGAGTTGAACAGATCGATGAACGTGCTGACATCAAAGAAGTCCCACGACAGATCCCCATTCAGATCCGTTTCCGGGTATCCCCAGCGATTCACGAACCGGGAGACATCAAAGAAATCGAGCGAGCCGTCCGTGTTCAGATCCGCCTCACCACAAGGCAGGACCAGCCCATAGACATAGACCTCGCCAGATGAATCCGCGCCGCCGCTGACCTTGGGTGCGCCGATGACCATCATCCCGTTGTGCACAATCATCGCGTCACCAAACCAAGTCTCGGTGTCACTCACGGGCGCTTCAAAGCTGTGGACGATCTCGGGCGCCTGGGCGTGATACAGATGCACAACCCCGGGAGCGTTCGAGTAGAGCGTCTCAGAAATCGCAGCGATCGATCCCGCGACAAAGACAGCGTCCGCAAAGCCGGTATCCCCGTAGCAGTCCCCGCCCTGGGCCCGGGTCTGGATGCCGGTTGACGTATCGTAGAAATACGCGGTCGATGCAAACGCCCCATTGCAGCCCGAAAAAAGCCGGCTCCCAATCACGAGCACACCATCATCGATCGCGAGGCTCGTGCCAAACAGCGCAGAGCCAGCCGAAATCGTATCGTCCGAGAGGATCTGCCCGGCAAACAATCTTGTCTGGAGATCGATCAAGTGGATCGATCCAGCCCACCCGTCCGAGTACGGCGCGCCGACATACATCGTGGATCCTTCAATCGCGATCGAAGAACCAAACCCACCATGGGTTGAGGCAGGGCCAGTGAGCGAGCTGAGCAATGTGCCCTCGTCGGCATCATAAAAATAGACCGCGCCACCATCGGCCGACGAGAACGTCCGCCCCGCGCCGATGATCGCAACACCATCTTGAATCGCGACCGTGTCACCAAAGTACTGATTCGCATCGGCGCTGTCAGGATAGAGCTTCGCGATCTGCTCGCCCGTCGATACACGGAACAGATACGCCGCGCCCGCGTTTGCCGCGACCTCACTGTTCGACGAGGCGCCAACAAGGGCGATATCGCCCTCGATCGCAACTGCCTGCCCGAAGCCCTCGCCCGCGATCCCAGCGTCAGCGCTCAGCTCGCCGATCAGCGACCAATCCGAGCTGTTGTACACGAGCACCCGACCAACACCACCGGATGCCCCCGATTCACCGATCAGCACCGTGTCCCCATCGCCGCCAAGCGATGTCCCAAACGCGCCGTCGGTCATCGGGACCGGCGGAGCGACCGTGTGCAGCAAGGGCTGCGCGGACGCGGAGCCGCCAAGCGACAAAAGACCAAAACCAATCAGCTGAGCGAGACGTACTGGTTGCATGATATTCTCCATTGCATACATGATAATCACAGAAACACACTACGAAGATAGCGTATAACCGCGCGCCTGCAATAGAGAAATCTTCTATTTATCCCTTCAGCCAACGCTCAAGGTAATGGATATCAACGCCGCCCTTCTTGAAGTCGGCGTTGTGCATCAGCTCCGCGTGCAGCGGGATCGTCGTCTTGATCGGCCCAACCTCGAACTCGTGCAGCGCCCGCGACGCACGACGGATCGCCGCGTCCCGATCCGCGCCCCACACGATCATCTTCCCGATCATCGAGTCGTAGTTCGGGGGCACCCGGTACCCGGCGCACACGTGGCTGTCCATCCGCACACCCAGACCGCCCGGAGCACGGTAGGTCTCGATCAGACCCGCGCTCGGGCGGAAGTCCTTCGTGTGGTCCTCGGCGCAGATGCGGCACTCGATCGCGTGGCCGTTGACCTTGATCTCTTTCTGCTTGTACGGGATCTTCTCGCCCGCCGCGACCATGATCGACATCTTCACGATGTCCACGCCCGTGATCATCTCGGTCACCGGGTGCTCGACCTGAACACGCGTGTTCACCTCGAGCATATAGAAGTTCTGCTTCTCGTCCATCAGGAACTCGACCGTCGCCGCGCCCGAGTAGTCCGCGCTCTTCACCAGCTTCGCCGCCGACTCACAGATCTTCTCGATCTTCTTCCGCTCGATGCCCGGCCCGGGGGCCTCCTCGATCACCTTCTGGTGACGACGCTGCATCGAGCAGTCCCGCTCCCACAGGTGGATCGCGTTGCCGTGCTTGTCGCCGATGGTCTGCACCTCGACGTGGCGCGCGTGCTCGAGGAACTTCTCGATGAACACCGCCCCGTTGCCGAACGCCGCCTGCGCCTCCTGCTGGGCCTTGCTGATGTTCGTCCGCAGCGTCGCCTCGTTGCGGCAGATACGCATCCCGCGCCCGCCGCCGCCCGCCGCCGCCTTGATGATCACCGGGTACCCGATCTCATCCGCGACCTCGACGGCCTCCTCGACCTCCTCGATCGCGCCCTCGCTGCCCGGGAACACCGGCACGCCCGCCGCCTTCGCGTACCGCTTCGCCTCGACCTTGTCGCCAAGCTTGCCCATCGCCTCGGGGCTCGGGCCGATGAACTCGATCTTGCAGTCGCGGCAGATCTCGCTGAACTCCGCACGCTCGCTCAGGAAGCCGTACCCCGGGTGGATCGCGTCCGCGTTCGTCACCTCGGCCGCGCTGATGATCCGCGAGATGTTCAGGTACGAGTCCTTCGAAGGGCCCGGGCCGATGCAGATCGCCTCGTCCGCGTCCCTCAGGTACGGCGCATCCTTATCCGCCGTCGAGTACACACACACCGTCTCGATGTCGAGCTCACGACAGGCCCGCATGATCCGCTGGGCAATCTCGCCACGATTCGCAATCAGCACGCGTTTGAACATGGTTCAGATCTCTCGATGGCGGCGCATGAATCAGGCCAGGGCTCCGCTCGAACATCCCCGACGCGCCGGATTGGTTGAAGAGGTTTACTTGAGCTGGATCAGCGGCTGCCCGAACTCCACGGCATCGCCATCCTTCACGAGGATCTTCTCGACCACGCCGGACTGCTCCGCCTTGATCTCGTTGAAGACCTTCATCGCCTCGACAAGGCACACAACCGTGTCCGGCCCGACGTTGTCGCCTACCGAGACGAACGCCTTCGAGTCCGGGTCGGGCTTGGTATAGAAGGTTCCGACCATCGGCGACTCGATCGACTTGAGCCCCGCGTCCGACGATGCAGCGGGGGCCTCGGCCGGTGCCGCCGCGGGCGCCGGCGCGGCAGCTGGTGCCGCCACCGGCTGGTGCTGGATGACGGGGGCCTGGTCGTTGCCGCGCTTGATCGTAACGGTTTCCTGCTGGTCGTGCAGGTCGATCTCCGTCAGCTCGTTCTCGACCATCAGGCGGACCAGTTCTTTGAGTTTGCGAATATCAATCATGGTGTGTGTTCACGGTAGAGTGTGTGTTCGGTCTGCACGCGCAACCCGCGTTCTCCGATACGGGTGAACCCCGCGTGCGTTGGTCTGTATCATACCCCGGATACGCATTCAACGCGAACACGCACGATCACGCTTCGATCATTCCCGAACTCGCAGAGGTCCAGACCGCACATGCCCAAACAGGACCCACGCAAACCAGGGCACGCCACGCTCGCGCACGCGCTCCCACTCGCCCTCGCGGTCATCACCCTCGCGCTCCTCATCACCCCGCTCCTCACCCTCGCCAGCGCGGTCATCACCGACATAGGGACTTTCCCCGACAGCGTCCTCTCCGCCCCGCGACTCATCCTCCTGCTCCGATCACTCCTGACCGTCTGCCTCATCGCGCTGCTCGCGACGCTCATCGCCTACCCGATCGCGCGCGTGCTCATCGCCCGCCGCACCCGACGCGCCCGGGTCCTCAGCGCCCTCCTCCTCTGCCCCATCTGGCTCCCCCCATTCATGATCTACGCCGCGGGCAACCTCCTCCGCGCCCCGGACACCATCGCCGGCCGCGCACTCATCGACCTCGCGACCTCATCGCCAGGCCTGCGATGGGTCACCATCTGGGCCGGCTACGCCATCGCCGTGCTCGGGCTCGCCCTCTGGTCGGCCCCCATCGCCGCCGTGCTCATCGCCTCCGGCTGGGGCGCCAAGTCGGGTGTCTACGACGACATGATCGCCCTCGAGCCCATCGGACGCCCGCGCAGGCTCCTCTTCAACCTCCGCCTCCACCGGCCCATCCTCACGCGCGCCTTCGTGCTCATCGCGATCCTCATGCTCGGCTCCGCCGTCCCCCTCCACCTCGCCCAGCTCGACACATGGTCCATCGTCATCTGGCGACAGCTCACAGAGCACCCGCCGCAGCAGTGGGGGCGCATCTGGGTCAGCGCCCTGCCCATGATCCTCATCGCATTCATCGGCGCACGCTTCATCCTCACGATCCTCAGCGACCGCAACGCACACGAAGAGCCCATCACCGTACCACCCCGCGCATCCCCCCTGAGCACGCTCACGGCCGTGCTGGTCTTCGCCCTCGCCGTGCTCATCCCCCTGGTCGCGATGGCCGCATCGCTCGACGACCCACGCAGCATCACGCACTTCTGGCACCGAAACGCCAGCGCCGTCACCGACACCGCGCGCACGGCCATCCTCGTCGCCGCGACGGCGCTGCTCATCGCGATCGCCAGCGCATTCTCATTCTCCTCGCCCGTGCGATCCCACAACCGGATCGCGAGGCACGCGCTGCTCACGCTCTGCGTACTCGGGCTGATGCCCGGCGTGCTCATCGGCGCGGCCATCGCCCGCACAGGCATCATCGGGCTCGACCTCCCCCAGGCCGCGCCCTACTGGGCCTCGCTCACCCGATACGCGTTCATCGCCGCCATCATCGGCGCCCTCTGCGCCAGCTCGGAATCGCCAGACCGGCGCAGCGCACGCGTCCAGATCGCCGGCCCCTCACCACGCGCCTGGCTCATCGCCACGCTCCCAACCTTCATCCGCCCCCTCCTCGCCACGCTCCCCATCGCCTTCCTGCTCGCCATGTTCGAGATCGAGTCCGCCGTCCTCGTCACGCCGCCCGGCATCGACAGCCTCCCCCAGCAGCTGCTCAGCGACCTGCACTTCGCCCGCCTCGAACAGCTCAGCGCCGCGGGCGTCAACCTGCTCGCCCTCGGCATCGTCTTCTCGCTCATCGCGTCGCTCCTGCTCACCCGGACCGCCCGATCCAGAGACACAGCAACTGAACCACACCGACCCGGTAACCATATATGATGCTGATATCCTGATTGTTCCTGATGATCCACGCCCACACACGACAACCCGCCCTCGCCATCCTCACGGCGCTCTCCTGCGCCCTCGGTGCCTGCGGCAATGCCGACACAGGCCACACGGGTCAGCTCAAGACAACCCGCGTCCTCGGCGAGGCCGGCAAGCAGAACGGCCAGTTCGTATACCCACGCGGCATGGACATCTTCGAGTACAACGGATCGCCCCACGCCATCACCGTCGACAAAACCGCACGCCTCCAGCACATCAACCTCGAGACCGGCGAGGTCATCGGCGCCATCCACACGCCGCGATGGGACCGCGGCAAGCCCACCGGGCTCACCGTCGCCCCATCCGTCAATGACCCCTCCGCACTCGCCGTCTACGTCGCCGACACCCACGAGTTCCGCGTCCTGATGTACGAGTTCCCCCTCCCCGCGACAGACGACCCGCAACCAACCGAGCCCGACTTCCAGTTCGGATCGTTCGGCGAAGAGCCCGGACAGTTCATCTACCCGACCGACATCGCCATCGGGACAGACGAATCAAACAACGTCACCGACATCTACGTCTCCGAGTACGGCGGCAACGACCGCATCAACCACTTCACCGTCGACCGCTCCGCCGCCACCCCCGCCGTGGTCTGGCAATCCCAGATCGGCGTCGTCGGCGAGGAAGTCGACGCCTCCGACCACCCCCTCGCCCTGTCCCGCCCGCAGTCCATCGAGCTCTGGACCAACCCCACAACCACCCAGCGCGAGATCGTCCTCACCTCCGCGTCCCACCACCGCATCGGACGCATCACCACCGCCGGCGAACTCATCACCTGGTACGGCGGCCCGCTTGATACCTCCGACAACGCCTACAACTTCCCATACGGCCTGACCATCCTCGAAGACAACACCGCGCTCATCGCCGAGTTCGGCGGAAACCGAATAACACGCATCGATCTTGAATCCGGAGAGCAGCTTTTCCGGTATGGTGAGACGGGGCGCAGCGTCGGACAGCTCGCCCAGCCGTGGGCCGTCGGCGTCGCAGGGGACCAGCTCGTGATACTTGATTCCGGCAACAGCCGCCTCCAGTTCTGCGATCCGCCCACTAAGCTCGCACCCGAGTACACCAACCCAACCGCCTCCCGGCCCAACGGCACGGGGGGCAACCCATGATCAGCACCCCCCACCCCACCCTCGCAGAACTCACGCTCGGCCCCATCCAGTTCCAACGCGAGGTCTACCTCCTTCTCATCCCCATCCTCGCCCTGCTCACCGTCTTCATCGCCCGCAAGTCCATCTCCGGCCTGGGCAAGTCCTCACGCATCGCCGCGCTCTTCGTCCGACTCCTCGCCATCGCCCTCATCGTCGGCGCACTCGCGGAGCCCTCCCTCCGCGACGTCTCCAAGGACGTCGGCGTCACCGTCATCGTCGACGCCTCACGCTCCATCCCAGTCGGAGCGCAGGAACAGATCGACGCCTACATCGCGCAGGCACAGGATCAATCACGAAAACCCGACGACCAGCTCGGCGTCATCACCGTCGCCGAGAACGCGTACTCACAGGCGTCCGTATCACGAGCCACGACACGCGTCGACCGCCAGTTCATCGGCGCCACCGACGGCACAAACCTCATGTCCGGCGTCTCCCTCGCCATCGCGTCCGCGCCCGACTCCGTCGCAAACCGCATCGTCCTCATCTCCGACGGCAACGAAACAGACGGCTCCCTCCTCCGCGCCGCCCAGGCCGCCAAGGCACAGGGCATCCCCATCGACATCCTCCCCGTCGAGTTCGCATACGCAGACGAGGTCATCGTCGAGAACGTCCAGGTCCCCGCCAACTCCCGCGTCGGCGAGACCATCACACTCAAGGTCGTCCTCAACGCCACAACGCCAGCCGCGGGCCGCCTCCTCATCTCGCAGGACGGCACCCTCATCGACATCAACCCCGCCGACGAAACCGAGCTCGGCACCATCGTCGAGCTCAGCCAGGGACGCAACGTCCTCAGCGTCGCCATCGCCGTCACCCGCCCCGGCGCAAGAACCTACGAAGCCGTCTTCGAGCCGCTCACCGGCCTCAGCGCCGAGGGCGACCCGACCGGACGACTCGGCGACTCCATCAACGAGAACAACCGAGGCAACGCCATCACCTTCGTCGGCTCAGAGGGCACCGTCCTCATCGTCGCCGACGACCCCAACGAAGCCGTCATCTTCGAGGACGTCCTCGCACAGGCCAAGGTCGCCACGCAGCGCGTCTCCTCGTCCCAGTTCCCCACATCACTCCCCGAACTCGCCGCCTACGAGGGCGTCGTCCTGCTCAACCAGTCCGCATACGCCTACTCCGAGGCGCAGCAGGAACTCATGCGCCAGTACGTCAAGGACACCGGCGGCGGCCTCGTCATGGTCGGCGGCCCCGAGTCCTTCGGCGCGGGCGGCTGGATCGGCTCACCGCTCGCCGACGCCCTCCCCATCCGCCTCGACCCGCCACAGAAACGCCAGATGCCCCGCGGCGCACTCGCACTCATCGTCCACTCCGTCGAGATCCCACGAGGCGTCTACTACGGCAAGGAAATCTCCAACGCCGCGGTCGACGCCCTCTCACGCCTCGACCTCATCGGCATCATCGAGTACCAGGGGCTCGGCGGCACCGACTGGGTTTACCCGCTCTCCCCCGTCGGGGACCGCGTCGCCGTCAAGCAGGCCATTCAGAACCTCACCTTCGGCGACATGCCCTCCTTCGACCCCTCACTCCAGCTCGCCCTCTCCGGCCTCCAGAACGCCGCCGCCGGCCAGAAGCACTGCATCATCATCTCCGACGGCGACCCCTCCATGTCCCGCTCGCTCCTGCGACAGTTCCGCCAGTCCGGCATCACCATCTCCGCCGTCGGCGTCAACCCGCACTCGCCAAACGACACCAACACCCTCCGCACAATGGCCCGCGTCACCGGCGGCACCTACTACTCCGTCGGCAACAACGCCCTCGAAACCCTCCCGCAGATCTTCATCAAGGAAGCCCAGACCATCCGCCGCGCACTCATCTGGGAGGGCGAACCGTTCTCCCCCGCGCGCACGGGCGTCCCCGCAGAAACAATGCGAGGCATCAATGCCGTCCCCCCCATCAACGGCTACGTCGTCGCCGCAGAACGCGAGGGACTCTCCCTCGTCACCCTCCGAGGAAAAGAAGAAGACCCAATCGCCGCACAGTGGCAGTACGGCCTCGGCCGCGTCGTCACATTCACCTCCGACGCCTCCACCCGCTGGGCATCCTCATGGGTCGCATGGCCCGGATTCTCCCAGTTCTGGGAGCAGCACATCCGCTGGACCATCCGTCCATCCGGCGACGCCACGCTCCGCGTCTCCACCGAGAACGTCGGCGAGAACACACGCGTCATCATCGAGGCCTTCGACCCGGACGGGCAGCGCCTCAACTTCGCCGACTTCCAGGCACGCACATCAACGCCAAACGGCGAGGGCGTCTCCGTCGAAGTCCAGCAGGTCGGGCCCGGCCGCTACGAGGGCGAGTTCAGCACCGCCGAAGCCGGCGCCTACGTCCTCAACCTCCAATACCGGGCCCCGAGCTCCGACGGCCAGCTCATCGAGGGCAGCGCCCAGGCCGCCGTCACACGCCCCTTCGCCGACGAGTTCAAGGCACTCGAAACAAACCTCCCCCTCCTCAAGCAGGTCGCCTCCATCACCGGCGGACGCGAGCTCCCCTCCGACCCAACACTCGCCGACCTCTGGGGCCGCGATGGCCTCGAGATGCCAGTCTCCCTCACCCCCGCGTGGCTCCTCTTCGCCATCATCGGCATCGCCATCTTCCTCATCGACGTCGCCGTCCGGCGCGTCCGAATCGACCCCGCCATGATCGCCGCCTTCGTCCGACGCGGCGCCACCAAGGAAGCACGCAAATCCGAGGCCTCCACCGAGGCCATGCGCATGGCACGCACCCGCGCCCAGTCCCGCACCGGCGACGACCAGAAGCAACGCGCATCGCGCAAGTTCGAGGCAAACCCCGAACGCGCCAAGACCTCCGAACCCATCGCACTCACCGGCGAAGAGGAAGAAGACAAGCCGACCATCGGCAAACCCAAACGAACCGTCGAGAAGCCCAAGGAAGAGCCCACCGACTCACTCTCCGCGCTGCGAGCCGCAAAGAAGCGCGCCCGCGACGACATGAACAACTCGGATCAAGACTGACCCACCGCGCTTCAACGCGCATCGCACAGATAGGAGCCCACCATGGCCGCCAACCAGGACAACTTCGAGACACCCGCCGAGGTCAAAGCACAATGCGAGGCCTTCCGCACAACCTTCTCCGAGCTGCGAACAGAGATCGGCAAGGTCATGGTCGGCCAGCAACAGGTCGTCGACGCCGTCCTCGTCGCCCTCTTCGCAGGCGGCAACGTCCTCCTCGAAGGCGTCCCCGGCCTGGGCAAGACCCTCCTCGTCCGCACCCTCGCCAAGACGCTCCACCTGCCATTCAACCGCATCCAGTTCACCCCCGACCTGATGCCCGCCGACGTCATCGGCACCAACATCGTCTCCGAAGACAACGAGACCGGCAAACGCTCCTTCGAGTTCCAGAAGGGCCCCATTTTCGCGCAGGTCCTCCTCGCCGACGAGATCAACCGCGCCACACCCAAGACCCAATCCGCGCTCCTCGAAGCCATGCAGGAACACTCCGTCACCGTCGCCGGCGAGACCTACACCCTCGACGAACCCTTCCTCGTCCTCGCCACCCAGAACCCCATCGAGCAGGAAGGCACCTACCCCCTCCCCGAAGCACAGCTCGACCGCTTCCTCCTCAAGATCGACGTCGGCTACGCCGGACTCGAAGACCTCATGGAGATCATCGACCGCACCACCGGCGCCGAAAACCCCGTCGCCAGCGCCATCGTCGACGGCCACCGCATCTCCGAGATGCAGGAACTCGTGCGCTCCGTCGTCGTCGCCCCCCACGTCAAGCAGTACGCCGCGAGACTCGTCCTCGCCACCCACCCCGAAACCGACACCGCCGCCGGCGGCCCCAACGGCCCAACCAACCGCTACGTCCGCTGCGGCGTCTCCCCCCGCGGCGCCCAGGCACTGATCCTGGCCGGCAAAGTCCGAGCCCTCGTCGACGGCCGCTTCCACGTGAGCTACGACGACATCAAGGACGTCGCCCTCTCCTGCCTGAGACACCGCGTCCTCCTCAACTTCGAAGCCGAAGCCGACCGAGTCAACGCCGACGACCTCGTCGCCGAAATCCTCAAACTCACCCCAACCCAACCAACCGCCATGGTGGGGGCGGGATAAGAGCTGTACGCAGAGGTGGCAGAGAGCGCTGAGGGCGCAAAGAAGAGAAAAAATATGGAAGAGGTCAATGACGAATCAGGAGTTGCCACATCACATCAATCAGCTCAGCCACGACATCATCGGCTGCGCGATCGAAGTGCACAAAGAGCTCGGCCCGGGACTGCTCGAATCGGTCTACGAAGCCGCCCTCTGCCACGAACTCGACCTCGCTGATATCCCCTACCAACAGCAAGTCTCCTTCCAAGGCGAGTACAAAGGCAAGCCACTCCCCATCCAGCGCATCGATCTGATCGTTGCCGACCAGATCATCCTCGAACTCAAATCAACCCGCGCAGTCGAAGACACCCACCTCGCCCAGCTCGTCTCCTATCTCCTGCTCACAGACAAACCACTCGGATTACTGATCAACTTCAACGCCCCAACCATCCAGAAAGGCCTGCACCGCAGAATCAACTCCCGCGCATCAAGTCTCCACCCCTGACTTCCTCTTCCCTGTATCTTCAGTGTTTCAATCCATATTGCAATCACTGGCTCTTCTCTCCAACACCGTCCCCCCAACCACCCGAAAGGCCTCCTTCGCAGAAGCAATCCAGGCTTACCAGGTCACCCCCTGACTTCCTCTTCTCTGCGTCCTCAGCGCCCTCTGCCACCTCTGCGTACCAACCCAAAAAGCAACCACATGCTCAGATCCGAAAACCCAACCCGCCCCGCCACCATCGACGAGCTCCTCTCCTCGGACCTCATCGCCAAGGTCTCCCAGCTCGACATCACCTCGCGCAAGATCTTCGCCGGCAAGCTCAAGGGCGAACGCCGCTCCAAGAAACGAGGCGAGTCCGTCGAGTTCGCCGACCACCGCCCCTACGCCATCGGCGACGACCTCCGACACATCGACTGGAACATCTACGGCCGCCTCGACCGCTTCTTCATGAAGCTCTTCATGGAAGAGGAAGACCTCTCCCTCCACATCGTCATCGACGCCAGCGCCAGCTCTGACTGCGGCGAGCCCAACAAGTTCTACTACATGCAGCAGGTCGCCATGGCCCTCGGCTACATCGGCCTCATCAACCTCAACCGCGTCGCAGTAACAGCAGTGGGCCTGCGCGACGAGCTCGTCATCCCCGGCGGCGAGAAATCAATCGCCGGCAACATCCGCGACCTCCGAGGCCGCCGCCGAACCCACGACCTCGCCCGCTTCCTCTGCTCCATGACCCCAGAGGGCGGCACCGACTTCTCCCAGGCCTGCAAACGCATCGCCATGACCCGCCGCGGCAAAGGCGTCATGATCGTCCTCTCCGACTTCCTCATGAAAGAGGGCTACGAAACCGGTCTGCGCCTCCTCGTCGGCCGCGGGTACGATGTCTTCGCCATCCAGACCCTCTCCCCCCAGGAGGTCAACCCCGACATCGCCGGCGACCTCCAACTCCGAGACATCGAAGACAACGATATGGCCGAGGTCACCATCTCCGCCCCCTTGCTCAAGAAGTACAAAGAGAACCTGTCAGCGTACTGCGAAGACCTGAGAAACTTCTGCGCCCGCCGCGAGATCACCGCCCTCACCATCCAAACCGACACCCCCATCGACACCCTCCTCCTCGACTACATGCGCAAAAGAGGACTCCTCCGATGATGTACTCACCCGCATCATCTCCGCGCTCCTTCCCCGCGCTTGCGGAGAGGTGGTCCGCCTCTGGCGGAACGGAGGGGGCATTTTGTCCCTCCCCGCGATCCGCCTCTGGCGGACAAGGGAGGTGGTCCGCCTCTGGCGGAACGGAGGGGGCCTCTTCGTGCCTCCCCCGTCCCGCGGGGGAGGTGCCCCGCCTTGGCGAGGCGGAGGGGGTCTTCATCTCCCCCTCCGGGTGCCACGGGGTGCTCCGAAGGACAATCCGTGCGCCAAGCAGTCCATCGGCCCCCAATCTCTCCAACGCTCAAGCTATACCAAATCCCGGGTGCCACCACTCGCCGCAAAGCGGCGCAGTGGTGCTCTTGCAACCACCCAAAGACACCACTGCGCGTCTACGACGCGAGTGGTGCCACCCATTCAAAACGACGACCCTCCCCTCCCCAAGAGGGGTTGCAGGGGAAACCTCCCCTGCACAAGCGATCAGAGCAACACTCTCTAACAGGATGCCGCTGCTCGCACTCTTAGGGTTCTGTAGTCTGCTGCTCGCTGGCTGCTGTCCGGACAACTCACGCATCAATATGAGCATGAGCGAAGAGAAAGTGATGCGAGTCGCCGAAAAGCAGTTCGAGGGTAAGACGACACTCGAAGAGCGATTCCAAACCACCGCCCGTTTAATTGACTGGGGTTCCATCAACAGACTCAGACCTCTGACGGAAACGCCGGTCGTATTCTGGAACCCCACACAACGAGAGATGAGAGTTCCCATCGTCAGTGGCTGCTACCTCGGCTATGAATACTCTAATCATGAGGCTGTGTTTCAGTTCGACAAGTACGGCAAGCTCATGTCAGTCTCAAGAGATTTCGCGCTGGAACGGGAGTTTCTGAATGATCATTACGAGCCGTTGAAGACAGTCGATGACGATCCATGGGCAAACGGTGAGCAGCCGAGTGGGGCAATCAGATTCAACCGAGTGACCCACGACACACTCCCTGCTCAATTCACGATCCAGTCTGGCAATGAAGCCGCTCATAGGGTCGTAGAAATAGCATATACAACAACCGCAACGGACATAAACCGGTTGGAACGCCCAGTGAGTATTTTCACCAACCCTCCAACGAGCTACATTCTGATCGATGCAACCGATCCGGTAATCGAACGCTCTCCGCTCGCTGACGCGTACATCGTGCAGGATGATGATTTCGCAGTGCGTTCCGGCTCATGGCGACCAATGCAGGCTGTCCGAGAGAATCTCTTTAGCGAGTTTCGGTTTTATTACCGATGCAAGATCCTGCTTGAACCACATGATGGGGTAACCATGACAATCGGTTTTAATGAAAGCGAGGCCACCCCATGACCTTCGCCGCCCCCCTCCTCGCCGGGATCGTCGCCGCCATCGCCATCCCCGCGCTCATCATCCTCTACTTCCTCAAGCTCCGCCGCATCCCCCGCGAGGTCTCCTCCACGCTCCTCTGGAAGAAGACGATCCAGGACCTGCAGGCCAACGCACCCTTCCAGCGCCTCCGCAAGAACCTCCTCCTCTTCCTCCAGCTCATCATCCTCGGCCTCATCCTCCTCGCCCTCGCCCAACCCCGCAGCGCCACCACCAGCGAGCAGGGCAAAAAGTACCTCATCCTGATCGACCGCTCCGCGTCGATGGCCGCCGTCGACGGCAACGAATCACTCGGCAGCAAGTCACGCCTCGAGCGCGCCAAAGAGGACGCCATCGCCCTCGTCGAGTCCATGCGCGAGCCCTCCGTCTTCTCCCAGGGCGAGAAGGCCGACGAGGCCATGATCATCGCTTTCGACGCCACCGCCGAGATCGTCGCCCAGTTCACCTCCGACCAGTCCGCCCTCATCAACGCCATCAACGCCATCGAGCAGACCGACGCGCCCTCCTCCATCGAGGAGGCCTACCGCCTTGCCCAGGCCCAGCGACCCAACCGACTCGTCACCGACGCCAACGAGGCGGGTGAGGTCCTGAACACCATCGAGCTCGAAGAGCTCAAGGGCGGCGACCCGTACTACTTCCACCTCTACTCCGACGGTCGCATCCCCGACATCCAGTCCGTTCGCGCAGACCAGGTCGAGGGGCAGTTCGCATTCGAGTACCACGCCGTCGGCACGCCCACCTCCAACAACATCGGGCTCGTCGCGCTGCGATCCGAACGCGACTACGACGACCCCACCAAGCTCTCCATCTTCGTCGGCGTCCAGTCCACCGACACCATCGAGCGCTCCGTCGACGCCGAGCTCATCATCGACGGCGTCACCCGCTCCGTCCGACAGATCGACCTGCCCGCCGCCACCGTCGACGACACCACCGGCCAGAAAACCACCGCCTCGGGCGGCGTCGTCTTCGAGCTCGTCGAGCCAAACGCCGTCCTCGCCCGCGTCCGACTCGACACCAACGGCGACGAGAACCCCGAGGCCGACGTCCTGCTCACCGACAACGAGGGCGCCCTCATCGTCCCCCCCGCCAAGCAGGCCGCCGTCGCCCTCGTCTCGACCGGCAACCTCTTTGTCCAGTCCGCCATCTCCGGCTTCCCCCTCTCCCGCTTCGACGTCATGTCCCCGTCGCAGTACGAAACCAAGCGGGACAACGGCGAGATGGCCGCCTTCGACGTCGTCGTCTTCGACAGCTACCTCCCCCGCCCCGACGAGCAGGGCCGACGCCTCGATCCCGGGCGCTACCTCATCCTCGGCCGCACCCTCACCGGCCCGCTGGGCGTCGTCGACAACGGCGTCGGGCAGGGCGGCGCGCTCATCGACTGGCGACGCACCCACCCCGTCCTGCGCGACCTCACCCTCGACGCGCTGCTCATGGCCGAGACGCCCAACATCGAGATCCGCAAGGGCTCGGGCGTCGTCTCGCTCGCCGAGACCGCCACCGGCCCCGCGATGTTCGAGACCTCCGACGCCGACGTGCGTGCGATCGTGGTGCCGTTCGACATCACCAAGACCAACTGGCCCTTCGACGTGTCGTTCGTGGTCTTCCTGGCCAGCGCGGTGGACTACCTGGGGACGGGGTCGATCGTGACCGTTGATCAGGACAACCGCCTGATACGCCCGGGCAGCGTGCTGGCGGACCGTATCCCGACCGATGCGCAGGGCGTGCGGGTCGAGCTGCCCGACGGGTCGCGCTCGCCCGAGATCGTCCCCGGCGCCGACGGTCGTGTGGTGTACGGGCCGATCCAGCAGACCGGGCTCTACACCCTCCGCTGGCGCGGCACGCCCGGGCCCAACGACGTGGTGCGGGAGAACGATGTGCAGCGCTTGTTCGCCGCCAACCTGCTGGACCCGAGCGAGAGCGATGTTTCGACGCAGCCCACCATCGCGCTGGCCAACACGCTGGTGAGCGCGGAGTCGGCAACCGAGCGCCGGCGGATCCGGGACTGGTGGCCGTGGCTGCTGCTGGGGGCGCTGGCGATCCTGATGTTCGAGTGGTGGGTCTACAACAAGAAGATGTATCTGTGAGGCCTGCGGTCAGTTCATGCTGCGTGATCGCAGGACCATGTCTCGGAAGGCGTTGATGTCGGAGACGGTGACTTCGCCGTCGTTGTTGACGTCGGCTTCGGGGGATTGGCGGTCGTAGGCGCTGAGGAAGGCGTCGTAGTCGGCGGGGCCCATGTTGCGGTCGCCGTTGGTGTCGTAGCGTGAGATGAAGTCGTCGAGTTCCTGGTACTCGACCCATGCTTCCCAGGCGTCGCCGGTTTCTTCGATGTTGAGCTCGCCGTCGCCGTCGTAGTCGAAGTTGTTCTCGGCGGTGCGCATCTGGTTGCGCCAGAACTCGCGTTCCTGGCGGCGGGCGTCGCGTCGTTCGTCGTCGCTGATCTGGCCGTCGTTGTTCTCGTCCATGCGGGCGCGGTCCTCGGCGCGGCGTTGTTCTTCCTGCTGGCGCAGGTGCTCATCGAAGGCGGCCTGTTCCTCTTCGTTGAGGACGCCGTCGCCGTCGAGGTCGAACTGGGCCATGAGTGTCTGGCCCTTGGCGGACTGCTCGAACATGGCCTGCTGGAAGGCGCGCCACTCGTCGCGGGACATGTCGCCGTCGCCGTCGAGGTCGTGCTCGGCGAGGAACTCCTCGCGGAGCTTGAAGCCCATGGCGATCCGCTCGAGGTCGTCGAGGCGGCCGTCGCCGTTGACGTCGAACTCGTCCATGCGCTCGATGAGCGCGGCCATCATGCCGATCATGCCGCGCACGTCGCGCTGGGCGCTGGCGGGGATGGGGGTGCCTGCCGCGGACTCGAAGAAGACCCTGGCGGGGCTCGGTGTGGAGGGGATGGCGAACATGTCGGCGCGGGCCCGGTCGCGCTCGGGTGCGGGTGGTGGCGTGCTGGCGGCGTCTTCGGCGGTGCGTGGCTGGGCCATGTACCACGCGGCACCGATGATGCCCGAGCCCAACGCGATCGTGAAGATGGCGGCGGCGGCTTTGGTGTTCATGTCGGAGACCCCCTCGGGAAGTGATTCTTTTGTGGTACCGGGTGTGGTTGGTACGGGTTGCGATGGGTGTGGGTTCGTTGGGGAGGGGGTGGTGGAGGCATTGGGGATCAGGGATTGGGGATTGGGGGAGGCCCCCTCCGCGGGCTTTGTCGGCGCGTTCCCCAAATGACCGGGGGAGTCGAGTGAAGACCCCTCCGATCCGCCTTTGGCGGACCACCTCCCCACGGGGCGCGGGGAGGGATAAGAGGCCCCCTCCGCCTCGCGTTGCTCGGCACCTCCCCCGCCAGGAGCGGGGGAGGCACAAGAGGATTTGGGTGGCACGGGTTGCTCCGTCGGAGACGGACAACCCGTGTGCTGGGTATGACTTGGGGGGTTGTGATGTTGGACGCCGATGGACGACTCGGCGCACGGGTTGTCAGCCGTTGGCTGAGCAACCCGTGGCACCCGGAGGGAGGCCTGTGCGTCTTGAGCTTGCACAGGCGGGATCCGCCGTAGGCGGATGCCACCGGTGGATGGTGGTTGTGAAGACCCCTCCGATCCGCCTTCGGCGGACCACCTCCCCACGGGGCGCGGGGAGGGGCAAGAGGCCCCCTCCGCCTCGCTTTGCTCGGCACTTCCCCCGCTGGTGCGGGGGAGGCCGCGGGTTGCGGCAGAGTGTGGGACGAGGGGGTGGGGGAGGAAGGGGGGGGTTGGCGTGGTTGGCGCGTGCATGAATGGCTCCCTTTGCGGTTGTCGCGTGTGGGGGCGGGGGCACGGGCAGAGGGTTTGGTCACATGGGGGTGTGTTGGGGGAATTGTACTTGGGCGGCACGCGGCGTCAAGGCTGGGTTGGGGTAGTGCGCGAAAACAGCGCACAAACTGTGAGATAGGGGGGAGAAAGGGATTAGGGATTAGGGATTAGGGATTAGGGAATCGTGCCCTTCTTCGATGCGGAGCGCGAAGGAGGTGGTGGTGCGGGTGTGTGGTGTGGATGAATGTGGTTGCACTTCGTCCTCCTTCGCTCTGCGAGTCGAAGGAGGGCACAGTCAAGAGGGGATCAGAAGGAGGGCACCCGGCGGCGTCGTGTCAGCGGCATGATACCCGCGATGCAGATGAGGGAAGTCGATGGGGCGGGGACAACTCGTCCGAGCCCGATCGGGTCTGTTTGGTTGTTCGCGGCGGTTACTCGGATCACGCTTACGCTTTCGCCTTCACTCACCCCGAGGGCGCTGAGATCGAAAGCGGCACCCCAGATATCAGCCTGGAATGGTCCGGCGTTGTTCTGGCCGAAATGATATGAGCGTGTCTCGTTTGTGTCAGTGAACATGATGTCGCTGAGCAGGATCGAACTCGAGAATCCGTCATAACTTGAGCTTATGAAGTATTCTCCATCATCGAAGCGGGCATCGAGCAAGACAAGGTCGTTTCCTGCGACATTGAGCACCCCGGAGTTGAAGACGAAGTCGAGTCCCTGTCCCTCAGTAAGATTGGCCCAACCTCGTTCGAGCATTCCTGGGCCGGTAAATGCTTCGTTTGGTGATATGGGGTCGTTGGTCGTGTTGAGCCAGTAGTTGTGGAAAAATGATGTGTAGAAGATGGCGCTGTCAGCCGACTCGAGTTCCCAAGTGCCGACGGTCTCCGCAGCGTGGGTTGCCGAAGCGATGAGTGCGATGAGAATGAGTTCGCGCATGATGATGACCTTTCAGGATATGTGATTGAGAATCCTGATGATCGTAATGAACAGTGGCAGTAAGGGCAAGAGCAAACTGAGAATGGCGGGCACTAGACGATTGTTCTTGATTCTGATTATGTTGTTGGCGTGCCCGCTGTGCTCGTGGAGCGGCGCGGTGATTGGGATGCGATGGGGTCGCTGAGGGGGTCGTCGGCGAGTGGGGGCATGGGGGAGTTTAGAGCTGTGTGCAGGGTGAATGCACTTCGTCCTCCTTCGCTCTGCGCGTCGAAGGAGGGCACAGTCAAGAGGGGGCAGAAGGAGGGGACCCGGCGTGGGGAAGATGGGAGATGGAGAAAAGAACCTGCATAAACTGCGACTACGCCGCGGCGTAAGCAGGGCACCCCTGGCGCACAGCTGAATCGATGTTGAACGCGAAGATCGCGAAGGGCTCGAAGGGGGAGGGGTCAGGGATCGCTGTGCCACTGGAGTGGTTCGGGCAGCGGGTGCTTGGCCATTTCGATGTGCACGACGCGTCGGTGGGCGGGGTGGGTTGATTTGGAGGAGGCGTGGAGGGTGAGGGGGTTCATGAGGACGACGTCGCCGGCGTTTGCTTCGAGGGTGATGGGTTCGCGGCCCTGGTGGCCGGGGTCTTGGTCGGGCCAGTGGTCGTCGAGGTCGAGGTGGGAGCGGGGGATGCAGCGGAGGGCGCCGTTGGTCGCGGGTGCGGGGTCGAGGTGCAGGCGGACGGTGCACATGGAGCGCAGCACGCCGGGCGGTGGCTGGACGTGGTGGATGCCGTCCTTGATGGACCAGGGGGCGAAGCCGGGGACGGGGTGTTTTTCGCGCACGGCGATGGTGGTGTCGCGGTGCCAGGGGACGCCCCAGTTGTGGTCGGGTGATTTGTCGAAGACGATGGCGCGGACGGGGCGGTAGTCGCCCAGCGTTGCGATCGCTTCCGCGAGCGGGGCCTGGGCGAGGATGGTGCGTATAAGCGGCGCGGTGGTCGGGATGCGGGTGCCGGCGCGGGCTTTGGGGTCGCTGAGGGCGTCGTCGGCGAGTGGGATGAGGGGGGCGAGCTGGGCGGGGGTGAAGATGGTGGGGAGGAGGGCGCAGCCGTGGGATTGGAGGGAGAGGAGTGGGGGCATGGGGGAGTGTATGGCTGAGTTGTTTTGCAGGGTGCCACTACTCGCCGCGCAGCGGCGCAGTAGTGTCTTCCGAAGTTCGGAGGGCACTACTGCGCGTCTTCGACGCGAGTAGTGGCACCCTGCTACTGGAGCTTTGTATACTGCTTGAATGGTTGAGCGGCGGAAAGAGATGAAGCGGTATGAGGAGCCGAACCATCTCCGGTTTCTGACATTCTCGTGCTATAGACAGCTGACACTTTTTCAGGATGATTGGGCGAAGGGTGTCTTTGTCGATGTGCTGAAGGCGCAGCGTGAGCGGTGCGGGTTCCGCCTTATCGCTTGGGTGTTGATGCCGGAGCATGTGCATCTGTTGCTGTGGCCAAAGCTGCCAGAGTTTCCGGTTTCAAAGGTGCTGTGGGGGCTGAAGCGTGATGTTGCTCGGTGTGTAGTCTCAGGCCTTCGTGAGCAAGGATCGGCGTTGCTGGAGCAGATGCAGAATCCGCTTGGGCAACATCAGTTCTGGCAGCGGGGCGGTGGGCATGACCGGAATATCTTCAGTGAGGATGAGATTCGGGAGAAGATTGATTATATCAATCTGAACCCGGTGAGGAGAGGGCTTGTTGATCTGGCAGAGGATTGGGTGTGGTCTTCGGCGAAGTGGTATGCGGGGGATCGGGATGGCGGGGTGCCGATCGATTCGATTTGCAGGCCAGAGTGAGTATTGAGGGTGCCACTACTCGCGGCTTGCCGCGCAGTAGTGCTCTTGGTTGATTTTAAGACACTACTGCGCCGCTGCGCGGCGAGTAGTGGCACCCTGCCAGTTATCACAACTCATGTAGATTCACCAATCCGTACTGGTTCGACAAGGAGTTTGCGAAGCTAAATGCGGCGACCTGCCAGAACCAGACCGAAGTCACAAGAAAACCGACACCGAAAACAAGCAGTCCAAGAAATGAGATCGCCACGGCGCAGAGTCCGATGGCCCATGCTTTCAGGTACAACGGGCCCGCATACATGACGCGGCGAACCGCTTGCGCGGGGTTGAGCAGCACGCTCGTGTCAAAGTCGACGGCATAGAACGTCATGAATCCGGGCAGGATGTAGATGCCGATTCCCAGGAGCGGTGCGGCAAGGACCAGAAACACGACTTGATCCGTCAGTATCCATGCGATTACAGCTCCTGCAGCGGGCAGATGAAAGACGAGGATCACCGCGGTCGTGAGCAGGCCTTTTCGAAAGGCACTCGCGTAATGACCCTTCCAGCCTATCCACACAGGCTCTTGGTGTAGCATGCGATGCACGATCTCGAGGCGGTGGCCCATATTGAACACCCATCCGAAGAAGGGTATCAGGAGAAGCGCCGCGCCCAGGAGCAGTTCCGTTCTTGCTCTTTCATTCTGGATTGGAAACATGAACGCGTTCTTGAACGTCAACTCAGAGTCGAGCGTGATGTCCTTCCAGTCGTTCATTTCAGATCAACCGATCATCACTCGCAATGCCATGCGCCGGGGCGGTATTGAGTTGCACGACGACCTCGCCCTGCACCTTCTTCGCTTCGTCCGGGTCCACATAGTCGGAGTGGCAGGCGGCTTTTTCGCCTTGTTCGGCCCCTACGACCTTCTTGGTCTTGGAGGCGAGCTTGTGGATCTCTTCGGGGCTGAGGTAGCCTCGGGTTTCGAGGATCTGTTGTTGCTCGGGGGTGAGGGCGTCGGACTTGATGGGGGCGCCGCGTTCGAAGCCCTCGGCTTTGCCGGATTGGAACTCCTGGATCTCTTTGGAGATGCGGACGGAGCACCAGTCGTGGCCGCACATGGCGCAGAAGTCGGTGTCGACATCGAGGTCCTCGTCGTGGTAGGCGCGGGCGGTGTCTTCGTCGAAGGCGAGCTCAAAGTGCTTGTTCCAGTTGAGGGCGGCGCGGGCCTTGGTGAGCTCGTCGTCCCAGTCGCGGGTGCCGGGGATTCCGAGGGCGACATCGGCGGCGTGGGCCGCGATTTTGTAGGCGATGCAGCCTTCCTTGACGTCGCCCTTCTTGGGGAGCCCGAGGTGTTCCTTGGGGGTGACATAGCAGAGCATGGAGGCGCCGTGGTAGGCGATGGAGGTGGCGCCGATGCAGGAGGTGATGTGGTCGTAGCCGGGGAAGACATCGGTGACGAGCGGGCCGAGGACATAGAAGGGGGCGCCGTGGCAGACGGTGCGCTGGAGCTTGGCGTTGTACTCGATCTGGTCGAAGGGGACATGGCCGGGGCCTTCGACCATGACCTGTACGCCGCGTTTCCAGGCGCGTTCGGTGAGTTCGCCGATGACTTGGAGTTCGCCGAGCTGGGCGAGGTCGGTGGCGTCGGCGAGCCCGCCGGGTCGGAGGCCGTCGCCGATGGAGAAGGAGACATCGTGCTCGCGCATGAGGTCGCAGATGTCGTCCCAGAGGGTGTACATGATGTTGTCCTGGTTGTGGACGAGCATCCACTTGGCGAGGAGGGAGCCGCCTCGGGAGACGATGCCGATGGCGCGCTTCTTGACATACTTGAGGTGGGCCATGCGGACGCCGGCGTGGATGGTGAAGTAGTCGACGCCCTGCTTGGCCTGGTGTTCGAGGGTTTCCATGATGAGGTCGCGATCGAGGTCTTCGATCTTCTTGCCGATGATCATGGAGTAGATGGGGACGGTGCCGATGGGGACGGTTGCGTTTGCGAGGATGGCGGCGCGGGTTGCGTCGAGGTCGCCGCCGGTGGAGAGGTCCATGACGGTGTCGGCGCCCCAGCGCTCCGCCCACTGGAGTTTTTCGACTTCCTCGTCGGTGCCCGATGCGACGGGGGAGGCGCCCATGTTGGCGTTGACCTTGGTTTTGGAGGCGCGTCCGATGGCCATGGGGTCGAGGTTCTTGGCGAGGTGGGCGCGGTTGGCGGGGATGATGAGACGGCCGGCGGCGATCTCGTCGCGGACCTGTGTTGCGGTGAGGTGGGGTTCACGCTCGGCGACGCGGTGCATCTCGGGGGTGATGATGCCGAGGCGGGCGCTTTCCAACTGCGTGATTGGCTCAAAGCCGGGGGGGGTGGTGACGCGGCGGGTGATGCCTTTGGCGTCGGTGAAGACATGGGCTTCGTGGGCGCAGGGTGATGAGGCGGCGGGGGCTGTTTCGTCGTCGACGATCTCGACGGACCAGTCGTCGGGGAGGAAGTCCCAGGCGGTTTTGTCGGAGGGCTTGGGCATACCCGGGGTGTCGGGGGATGAGAACATGTAGGGGCCGCCGATGTCGGGCTTGTGGGCGAAGGAGCCGGGGGTTGGGACTTCGGCGTCGGAGCCGGGGTTGTAGGCGCCGTGGACGGGGAGGTTGAATGGGCCGTCGGGGGTGGATGGGCCGGCCTGGACGGTGCGGAAGGCGGCCTTCATGTCGTCGCGGGACTTGTAGTTGGTGGTGAGGGCGACGGCCTTGCCCGCGGGCGAGGTGATGGCGAGGTGGTCGGGGGTGGTCTTGGGGTAGGTGGTCTGGTTGGGCATGGGTTGGACTCCCTTGGTGTCTGTTTGAGCGCACCGGGAGTCAGCAGCCGGGCCGGTGAACGGATCGGCTGGCTGCATTCCCTCCGCCGGTGCGAGCCGGATCAGGTTCGACGGGTGCTTCTCAGCGGCGTGTGCCGCGCCCCGTGCAGTTGGGTGATTGTAGCAGGTGGGTTCTGGGTTCGTGCGCGGGGTTGGGGGCGTGATATGGGGGCAGTTGGCGTTTTTGCGGGTCAGGACGGTGCGGCGATGAGGTACGCTGGGTGCTTGGGTCGTTCGGGTTGGATGGTCTGCTGAGGGGGTTGTCATGCGCGGGATGGTCTTTGGATTCACGATGGTTGGCGTGTTGGTGTCGTCTGTTGTTGCGCAGCCGAGTGGGGATTGGGTCGGTTGTGCGTGGGATGGGACGCCGGCGGCGATCAACGCGGTGGTGGTGTGGGATATCGATGGCGATGGGAGCGGCGCGGTCGCGCCGTTTCTTGCGACTGACAGCGGGGTGTATTCCAAGGGATTGACTGGCCCGGGGATACAGCTTGCTTTTTTCAGTGGATCCCGGGTGACCAGCATTGCGACATGGGATCGTGACGGTGATGGGCCGATGACGCCGGAGCTTGTGGTGGTGGTGCAGGATTCATTGTTCATGCCGGCGGAGGTGTATTCGGTGGTGCTTGGATCGGGGGGGGCGGAGTTTTCGCTGCTGGCGATCTTTGATAGTGATGTCAGGGGATTGACGAGTTACGACACGGATGGTGACGGGGTCGATGAGTTGGTTGCGGTTGGCGCGTTCGAGAGCGTTGTGGTCGATGGTGTGCCCATGCCGATGACTCGGTCGGCGGTGTTTGATGGGACAGCGTGGAGCCAGCTGGGGACCGCGCCGAACTCGGCTTGTGAGGTGGCGACGGTGGTGGCGTGCTCGCCGGCGGACTCGGTGATCCCGTGCGAGGGTGAATCGACGCTTGTGATCGGCGGGTTCTTTACGCAGGCGGGCGGGCAGACTGCCGAGGGGATCGCGTGCTGGGATGACAGCGCGGGCGACTGGGGGCCATGCACGGTGGGCACTGGGTTGAGCGGCACGAGCGCGGTTCGCGAGGTCGTTGGTTGGGAATCCGATGATGGGCCGCAGCTGATTGTGGGAGGCGTGAGTATCTGGGTGGATGGGGTGCCGAGCGGGGACATTGTTCGGTACGATGGCGCGAGCTGGCATCAGATGGGCACCAGTACGTTTGGCAGCCCCAACGCGTTGACGACATGCGATGTTGATGGAGACGGGGTGCCCGAGCCCGTGATGGCGGGGCTGTTCAATCAGGGTGGATCGTTCCCATACATGGTGGCGTACTGGGACGGGAGCGACTGGGTTGTGCTCGATGGGGGCCAGATGACTTCCAGCGGGGCGACCCGGGGGCATGACTTTGTGCAAGTCGACCCCAATGCGCGTGGGGCTGCGAGTGCGGCGCTGATGGTGGTTGGTCACTTCGACACGATCGACGGCGTCTCGGCGGAGAACCTGGCGATCTGGACGCCGGAGGGCGTGGGCGGGCCGTGCAATGATGCGGACTTTGCCGAGCCGTTCGGGTCGCTGAACTTCTTTGATGTGTCAGCGTTTCTGGCGCTCTTCGCGGCGCAGGACCCTGCGGCGGATCTCAACAGCGATGGGAGCTGGGACTTCTTCGATGTCCAGGTGTACATCACTGCGTTTGGGCAGGGGTGTCCCTGAGTTTGCGCGGGCCCGGGGTCCGCGGATGGTGGCAGAGCGCCTGAGGAATCGGCGCAGCGTTATGACACGGGCAGGGGATGCCTGACACTGCTTGCGGTGGTCGTTGTTTTCTTTGGCGTGATGGTGCTCGCCGCGCTGCTGGCGGGAGCGAGCCGGGGGGCTAGCGGGCGCTTGCGCGATCAGCGGTCGAAGTGGCCGGCGGCCTCCGGCTGGTAGTCGATGGCGACGATGCGGAGGTTTGTGGTTCCGGTGCGCCCGGGGAGGGTGATGAGGTCGCCGACGCGTCGGGCGAGGAGCTCGCTGCCGAGCTCGCTCTGGATTTCGACGGGCTGCGCGTTGTCGGGGGCGTTCTCGTCGATGCGTTCGGCGTCGTAGACGAGCACGACGCGGTGGCGCTTGAGCGTGTCGGTGTCGGTGAGTCGCACGACGGAGTTCATGGTGACCATGTCGCGGGGGACGAGGGTTGGGTTGATCGGCTGCGCGTGCTGCATGCGCTGGATGAGGCGGCGGATGTGGGCGGGTGTGTCGCCGCAGGCGAGTGCGCGGGAGAGCTTGTGCATGCGTGGGTGGTTTGCGTCCGCGAATGACTCGAGCACGCGTACACGGTCGAGCTGGTTGATGACGTGCGTGTTCTGCATGGCGTTCTCCCGAGCGCAGCGGCGTGCTGCGTCGGGGTAACGGTACAGCTTTTGGGCGTGGAATCCCAGTGTGAAGATTTCGGCAAGGTCTTTCGTGGGGTGAAAATCGTGCAGGAGAGGTGCGGGAAAGCGGATTTTACCGCAGAGCACACGGAGCACACAGAGGGGGAGTCAGGGCTGGGGCCCTTCTCAATCGGAGGTCAGTGTGTACCAGCATGTATGCGAGTTGGGGTCGTAGATCGCGTATGCCCATTGATCGACTGAGTTATGGATCGTGAACATGCCTGTGTTTTCTCACTTGGAGCAGGCACTTCATTCTGCTCCCAGCGACTCCACCCAATCACGGATGAGCTGTGTCTGCTCTGGTGTCAGCGGGTCGGCGTGGTCTTCGGGGGGCATGATGTCGGGGTCGCCGGGGGGGAGCTCGATGAGGTAGACGAGATCGGACATGACGGGGTCGCCCCGCATGATGATGGAGGTGCCGGGGGAGAGGACGTGCTCGATGGAGTCGAGGCGGACGTCGTCCTCGGCGTCTTCTGGGCCGTGGCATTCGACGCAGCTGGCGTCGAGGATGGGCTGGATGTCGGTGAGGTAGGTGTCGAGCTGGGCCTGGTTTATGTTGAAGGCGGCCGGGTCGAGGGCCGCGGCGGGGATCGGCTCGGTGGGGTCCTCGAAGATGCGTGTGAGTGGGCGGGTGATGTAGCCCTGCCCGTGGGTGAGTTCGCCGCCGAGGTGGCCGGTGAAGCCGACGGCGGCCGCGGAGACGGTGAGCAGCAGCAGGTAGATGGATGGGGCCTTCTTCGCGCCCGGGCTGCGGGCGGCGAGGAGGGCGAAGGTGGTGATAAGGATGAGGACGCCCGAGACGATGCCGAGGATGCGGTGCAGGTCGACCTTGGGGCCGTCGTTCCAGCCGAGGATGAGCCCGGTGAGGACGGAGGCGCAGGTGGCGAGCAGGGCGAAGAAGAACATCGTGGAGCCGGCGGGGCCGGGCACGTAGCGTGCGGCGGTTCGGCGGAGGTTGAGCGCGCGGAGGATCTCCACGATCGCGGCGACGATGATCAGCGCGATGGGGAAGTGGAGGAGCACGAGGTGCGTGCGTCCGATGAACTCGGTGAGGTGCTCGAGCATGTGCGCGGCTTAGTCGTCGACCTTGAACTCGTCGTGGCCTTCCTTGCGTGTTGAGCGGAGGGAGGCGTAGAGGTTGTTGGCCTCTGCGTCGTTGGCGAGCATGAGTTGTCGGGCGAGCGCGTTGGCGGCGGAGACGCTCTCGGTGAGCTTGATCCGCATGTCCAGCGTGAACTGGGCCTCGTCCTCGGCGTATTTGGCCTTGAGCTGATCGGGGATCTTGAGTTCCTCGGCGTGCTGGACGCACTGGGCGAGGAGGATGGTGATCTGGTTGGCGTAGAAGGCGGCGTCTTCGCGTGCGCCCGGTCGGTCGAGGGCGCGCATGAGCCCGCGCATGGTCTTGAGGTGGTCGTTGGCCTGCTTCATGTTGTCTTCGAAGGGGCCGTGGAGCGTGGCGGTGGTGCTGAGATTGAGCCCCTTGGCGAGTGCGATGGAGGGGATGGAGATGGCGCCGGCGGCGAGGAAGGCTCTGCGTTTCATGGTGTTGCTCATGTGTGTGGTTTCATTGAATGATGCGCGCGGGCGCGGGTGATGTCCCGATGATACCGGTTTTCGGGGTCCGGGTTGCTCAACGCGGCTGTGATGGCGGGATTGCGTCGCGTGCCCGCCCGCATCCCGGGCAGTGGGCGATGGATTGATCGAGGTCGCGGAGCCAGTAGCCGCATTTGGGGCAGACTTCGTAGCCGCGTGCGCGGAGCTGGGCGTAGACGTACGGGGCGTACCAGAACCGCCTGAGTATCTGGGCGAGAACGAATATGTAGATGAGGTAGGTGAGGGCGACCAGCGCGAGTGCGGGGATGCCGAGCTGCGTGTTCCGCATGCCGCGTGGGAGGAGCATGGTGAGGAAGAGGGGTGCTGCGGTGAGCAGGCCGAACGATATGCCCTTGGCCGGGTTCTCGTTCCACTTCCTCCAGGCGGCGCGTTGGATGCTTCCCCTGGTCCTGGCGTCGATGGGCAGTGCGGGGTCGATGAGCGGGGGGAGGAGCCGCATGGGTGGATCATTCCGCGAAGAGCATCCATTCCATCACGCTGGACATGGGCAGGTCCTCGGTGCCGAGCTGGCGGAGCATGTTGAGGCACTGGGCGCGGTGGTGCATGGCGTGGGTGGTGACGTGGGCGATGATGCCGCCGACGGTGAAGGTGTAGGTCTGCCCGCCACGCTCGCGGTTGATGACGGTGTCGAAAGGTCGCGCGAGGGCTGCCTGCTCGAAGTCGTCGCAGATGGGGTCGTGCATGTCGCGGATCTGGCCGAGGGCGTAGCTGTCTTCCTCGAGGCGGTCGCGTGGGGGCGATTCGTTGAGGACGTCGGTCCAGCCGCGTGTGGCGCTGAGGTTGTGCACGAGGTTGTTGCGGAGCGAGCCGCAGCCCATGGGGAAGGTTTGGGTGAACTGATCGTGGCTGAGGTGCTCGCAGGCGTCGTAGAGGCGGGCGTTGGCCCATCGGTCGTGTGCGAGGAGGACGGCGTGGGGGTCTGAGGGTGTGGTGGGCATGTGGGGCTCGTGTAAATCTGGGTGGTTTGGGGTTTGGGTCATCATACATGATGCGGCGGAATTGGGGAGGAGCCTTTGTGTCGGCGGGAGAGGCGAGTATGCTGGGTCTGTATATATCCATATTTCGTTGTTCGAAAGGAGCATTTCGATGCGCACCAGACTCAGTTTGCTTGGATTGTTGTGGGGGCTGCTTGTCCCTGGATCGCTCGTGTTGGGCGATGTCGTGACGTACTCGGGGCCGCTTGCGGCGACCAGAGATCAGTTTAACATTGACTCGGACAACCTCGCGTTGCTCGAGAACTTTGAGGGCTTCGGCGGCGGGCAGGAGGTCGGCGACATGCCGGGCAACGGGGCGCGCTTCGCTGAGGAGTATGCGGATGGTTCGCCCGCGCCGCTGCCGATCATTCAGGCGACGGTCGCTGCGCCGTCTGGCAGCCGATGGATGCAGAACTTCGGGAATGGGCGTCCGTTCGGTGCCGCGTGGGTGATCCGTCCGGACGATCCGGATGATCTGATCTATGCGTTCGGCCAGGTCAATGCGCAGGGCGACTGGGTCCGGATTGAGGGGTTCGACGCGGACGACAACCTGGTCGTGAGCGTGGATGCGCAGCCGATCTTGTGCTTCGCTGGGTTCATTGTCCGTGAGGGCGTGAGCAAGGTGGTGGTGACGCCGCTGGGCAACGGCGACTTCGCCAATGGCATGGACGATGTGCAGGTCTCTACGCAGGAGATCAACCTGTGTGATGTTGATATCAACTGCGATGGGAACGTGGACTTCTTTGATGTCAGCGCGTTCATCGCGGCGTACAACGCCATGGACCCGCGGGCGGACTTCACGGGCGATGGCATGTTCGATTTCTTTGATGTGTCGGCGTACATCGCGCAGTACAACGCTGGCTGCCCGTAAGACCACTTCAACGTCCGATTTGATCTGCGGTTTGATTTCCTGGGCCCGCTCGGTCGATCGAGTGGGTTTTTCTTGTGCCGGGGGCGGATGGCTCGTACACTCATAGGCCATAAACCCCGGAAGGAAACATCTTTCATGAACCGCTTTGCTGTGCTCGGATGTGTGTGCGCCCTGACTTCGGCTGCGATCGGCAGCGACAACAACGTCCAGTGGGACCTGCTGAGCCACGAGACGCGGTACGACCTGCGTCCGATGGTGCCGATGGGCGGCGAGCCGTTCGAGGCGCGCCTGCTCGCGGATCGCGATGACCTGACCGGGGCCCGTGTCGGCTACTGGGTCGATGGGGCGTTCGTGGGCTGGATCGACGCGGCGGCGGTCGGTGTTGAGGGGCCCAAGGATATCTGGGGCGCACCGATCCCCAGCGTAGCCGGCACGACGGTGGAGTATGTGTTCGAGGTGATCGACGGGAGCGACAGTGATTATGTCGGCGCGGATGGTCCGAGCGAGACGCTGCCGGGCGAGCGGTTCGTGGTGGACTTCGGGACGCTGGAGCACGCGCGGATGGGCGCGACGCCGGTGGACGGCGGCACGGTGTTCCGGGTCTGGGCGCCGACGCGCAGCAGTGTGCAGGTGCGGGGCGAGTTTAACGGCTGGTCCACGGGCGATGCGCTGAGCAAGGTGGGCGAGGACTTTATTGGGTTCGTCGCGGGCGCCGAGGCCGGCGACATGTACAAGTACTACTTCAACAACAGCCACTGGAACACCGACCCGCACGCGGCGGAGCTGGTGGCGAGCGACAACCTGAACGCGCGGATCAGCGATCCGTTGGCGTATCAGTGGCAGCACAATGGGTTCGCCGCGCCGCCGCTGGACGAGTGGGTGGTGTACCAGCTGCACGTGGGCACGTTCGCGGGCCGCAACGACCCGTTCGGCCCGACCGGGACGCCCAGCGGCTACCGGGATGTGGGCGAGCGGGCATCGCACCTGTCGGAGCTGGGCGTGAACGTGGTGATGCTCAACCCGATCAACGAGTGGCCGGGCACTTTCTCGGGCGGGTATAACCCGATCACGATGTACGGCTGGGAGTCGTCGCTGGGGAGTGCGGAGGATCTGAAGTACATGATCGACCAGCTGCACGGCGAGGGAATCGCGGTGATCCTGGATGTGGTGTGGAACCACTTCGCGTCGAGCGACAACTTCCTGTGGAGCTTTGATGGGTCGCAGCAGTACTTCGACTCGCCGGCGCAGGACACGCCATGGGGTGCGCAGGCGGACTTCGACAAGCAGGGCGTCTTTGACTACTTCCTCGACTCGGTGCATCATGTGATGGGCGAGTTCCGGATGGACGGCTACCGCCACGACGCGGTGATGGCGATGACGGACTCTGGCTGGACGGCCCAGTGGGACAGCGGTCAGGATCTGATGCGGGCGATGAACCGGGTGATCGATCGGCGCTATAGCGACGCGCACGCGATCGCGGAGATCTACATCGACAGCGACTGGGTGATCAACGGGATCGAGTTCGACAGCCAGTATCACAACAGCTTCAAGAACGCGATGCGTGATGCCGTCTTCGGGGCGAGCTTCGGGAGCCCGAACATCGCGGGTGTGGCGGCGGCGCTGGACGGCACGGGCAGCGTAAGCGGGACGGACGTGTTCAACTACTTCGAACTGCACGATGACGCGTGGCCGCTGAACGGGCACGAGCGGGCGGTGCGGGAGATCGACTCGAGCTTCCCGCACGACGACGATTTCGCGCGTGGGCGCACGACGCTGGCCAACACGCTGACGATCCTGAGCAAGGGCATCCCGGCGATCCTGCACGGCACCGAGTGGCTCGAGAACGACGGCTGGGAGGAGAACAAGATCGACTGGTCGCACAAGACGACCTACGACGGGGTCTTCCGCATGTACCAGGACGTGATCGCGCTGCGGACGGGCGAGGCGGCGCTGCGGGCCAACCAAGGGGCTTGGGTGTTCCACACGAACAACAGCGAGGACGTGCTGGCGTTTGAGCGCTGGGAGGCCGGCGGGGATAGCTTCGTGGTCGTCGCGAACTTCTCGAACGACGACTACGGGGATTACCGCGTCGGGCTGCCGCGTGCTGGCCAGTGGGACGTGGTGCTGAACACGCAGAGCGGTGTGTACGACGGCAGCGGCTACGGCACGAGCGGGACGATCGAGTCCGAGCCGGTGGGTAGCGGCCCGCACGGTCAGTCGGTGTCGCTCCAGCTGCCCGCGATGGGTGTGCTGGTCCTGCGTAACAGCGCGGACATCGGCTGCCCGGCCGACCTCAACGACGACGGCGAGCTGAACTTCTTCGACGTGTCCGAGTTCCTCGTGGCCTACACCGGCGGCGACCTGAGCGTGGACTTTGACGGGAGCGGGACGCTGGACTTCTTTGATGTGTCGACGTTCCTGGTGGCGTTTAACGCGGGCTGCCCGTGAGGCCAGTTCGCTGATTGCGAATTCTGTTGCGGGATCGCAGAGACGGCGGTATGCTGGTTGCTTGTCAACTCTTGTTTGTTTCTGCCATAGGGGCTGATTGAATGCGATACATTGTTCATTATCTTCAAGGCCTGTGCCGTGTAGTACCTATTCTTGCGGTCGCAGCGGTCATCGCTGAGCCAGCGTCCTCCCAACCCTGTGAGGGTCCGCTCTTCCCCGGCGCGATTTATCCCGCTGGCAATGATCCGAACAGCGTATCACTTGGCGACCTCGACGGTGACGGCGACCTTGATATGGCCGTGGCTAACTACGCCAGCAATGACATAAGCGTACTGTTCAACAACGGCGACGGCACCTTCGGCTCCCCTACGAACTACGGCGCGGGCGGTAGTCCGCTGAGCGTTTCGCTTGGCGACCTCGATGGTGACGGCGATCTTGATATGGCCGTGGCGAACTATCTCAGGGACAACATTAGAGTGCTGTTCAACACCGGCGACGGCACCTTCGGCCCCCAAACGAGCTACGCCGTGGGCGTTGATCCGCGGAGCGTTTCGCTTGGCGACCTCGACGCTGACGGCGACCTTGACATGGCCGTGGCCAACTGGGGCAGCAATGACGTGAGCGTGCTGCTCAACACCGGCGATGGCATCTTCGGATCCCCTACGAACTACGGCGTGGGCGATAGGCCTGCGAGCGTATTGCTTGGCGACCTTGACGGTGACGGCGACCTTGACATGGCCGCGATGAACTATTTCAGCGAGAACATGAGCGTACTGCTCAACACTGGCGACGGCACCTTCGCGACCCAGATTCAATACGCTTTGGGGGAGGAGCCGAGTAGCATTTCGCTCGGCGACCTCGACGGTGACGGCGACCTTGATTTGGCCGTGGCCAACAGGGGCAGCAACGATATGAGCGTGCTGCTCAACACCGGCGACGGTACCTTCGGCTCCGCCACGAGCTATGCCGCAATGTATAGGCCTGCGAGCGTATCGCTTGGCGACCTTGACGGTGACGGCGACCTTGACATCACCGTGGCCAACCAGAGCAGCGACAACATGAGCGTGCTGCTCAACACCGGCGATGGCACCTTCGGCCCCCAAACGAGCTACGACGTCGGCGATAGGCCTGCGAGCGTATTGCTTGGCGACCTCGACGGCGACGGCGACCTTGACATGGCCGTGGCCAACCGGAGCAGCGACAAGATGAGCGTGCTGCTCAACACCGGCGACGCCACCTTCGGCTCCGCCACGAGCTATGCCCCAGGGAATAGTCCAAACAGCGTTGCGCTTGGCGACCTTGACGGTGACGGCGACCTTGATATGGTCGTGGCAAACGGGGGCAGTGACATGAATGTGCTGCTCAACGCCGGCAACGGCACCTTCGGCCCCCAAACGAACTACGCCGCCGGCGATGGGCCGCGGAGCGTATCGCTCGGTGACCTCGATGGCGACGGTGACCTGGACATGGCCGTGGCCAACGCGGGCAGCAACGACATGAGCGTGCTGCTCAATCCCGGCGACGGCACCTTCGGCTCCCAAACGAGCTACGACGTGGGCATCGAGCCGCGGAGCGTATCGCTTGGCGACCTCGATGGTGACGGCGATCTTGATATGGCCGTGGCCAACTGGGGCAGCAATGACGTGAGCGTGCTGCTCAACACCGGCGACGGCACCTTCGCCCCCCAAACGGGCTACACCGTGGGCGTTGAGCCGCAGAGCGTATCGCTTGGCGACCTTGACGGCGACGGCGACCTTGATATGGCCGTGGCCAACACGGGCAGCAACGACGTGAGTGTGCTGCTCAACACCGGCGACGGTACTTTCGCGCCACAGACTCGCTACGCCGCGGGTGACGCGCCGTGGAGTGTATCGCTTGGTGACCTCGACGGCGACGGCGACCTTGATATGGCCGTGGCCAACCGGCTCAGCGCTGACGACGCGAGCGTGCTGCTCAACACCGGCGACGGCACCTTCGGCTCCGCCACGGGCTATCCCTCAGGGTCTTCTTGGGCATACAGCGTTGCGCTTGGCGATCTTGACGGCGACGGCGACCTTGATATGGCCGTGGCAACTGCCATCAAAAATGAAATGAACGTGCTGCTCAACACCGGCGACGGCACCTTCGCCCCCCCAACGGGCTACATCGTGGGCGATGGTCCGGGGCGCGTAACGCTCGGCGACCTCGATGGCGACGGTGACCTCGACATGGCCGTGGTCAACTTGCGCAGCGACGACATCAGCATCCTCCTGAACCAATGCACCCAGTCCTGCCCTGCCGACCTCACAAGTGACGGCGAGCTGAACTTCTTCGATGTCAGCGCGTTTCTGGTCGCGTACCTCGGAGCGGACACGATCGCGGACCTGAACGGTGACGGGCAGTTCGACATATTTGATGTGATTGTGTTTCTGGATGCCTACAACGCCGGCTGCCCGTAATCCCGGCTCCTGATTTACGAATCACCTCCCGGACGCCCGTGGTACACTCGGGCACACTCTGGGAGGTTTTCTTATGCGCACGCTTGTGGTTGTGGTGTTGATGGTGGTCTCGGGATTGGCGTGGGGGCAGGCGGAGCGGCCGCAGACGCCTGTGGGGCCGTTCCCGTACGAGTCTATCGAGGTGACGGTGGCGGTGCTCGACCGGGAGACGGGGGAGCAGACGCACACGCTGGGGGCGACGGTGACGATGCCCGACCCGGACGCGTTCGGGGATGGGCCGTACCCGGGGGTGGTGCTGATGTCGGGCTCGGGGATGCAGGACCGGGACTCGACGGTCTTTGAGCACAAGCCCTTCATGGTGATCGCGGACTATCTCACGCGCCGGGGCATCGCGGTGCTGCGCTACGACGACCGGGCGGTGGGGGCGTCCACGGGCAGCACGAGCGGGATGACGACGCAGGCGCTGGCGCACGATGGGCACAGCGCGATCAAGTTCCTGCAATCGTTCGAGGGGGTTGATCCTCGGCGTGTGGGCGTGATGGGGCACTCGGAGGGTGGCGGGCACGCCGCGTGGATCGGGGCGCGGGACGAGTCGGTGGCGTTCCTGATCTCGCTGGCGGGCATGGGCGTGGACGGCGGTGAGGTGCTGGTTGATCAGACGATCGCGATGTACCGCGACGCGGGGATGGACGAGGCGTACGTCGAGGGGGCGATTGAGCGCCGGCGGGCGATCTTCGAGGCCGTGCGGGCGGGAGAGCCGCGCGATGTCATCGTGGAGCGGATCGTCGAGGTGAACATGTTCGAGTACGGGATCGAGGAGCCAAACGATGCGCTCCGCAAGACCTCCGACGGCATGTTCGGCGCCTTCGCGGGGACGTGGATGAGCTCGTTTGTCACGTATGACCCGGGCGACGACTGGGCCCGTTGCACCGCCCCGGTGCTCGCGCTGAACGGCAGCCGGGACTTTCAGGTCTCGCCCGAGCTGAATCTCATGACTATCCGCGACACGCTGGAGGAAGCGGGCCATCCGGACTACACGATCGTCGAGCTCGGCGGGCTCAACCACCTGTTCCAGCACGCGGGCACCGGCATGCTCGCGGAGTATGGCACGATCGAGGAGACGTTCGCGCCCGAGGCGCTGGCGATCATCGAGGCGTGGATCCGTGCAAGGGTGATCGAGGAGTGATCGCAGCTAGCCGATGACGCTGGGCATCCCGAGCCCGCGCCGCAGGTCGGTGATCTGGCCGGCGTGCGTGCCCATGTGCATCATCATGCGCACGATGAGCGCGTCCGCCGGGAACGGCGCGCTGCCCCAGGGGACCCTGCGATCGAGCATGGCCGTGTCGGCGTTGCGTGTTGCTTTGACGAGGCGGTCCCACGCGCGTTGGTGGATGTCGAGCAGGCGGGCGAAGGTCGGGTAGATCGCGGGGTCGTCGACCGGGGTTGATCCGTAGCAGACGGATTCGGAGTCGACGCGTTCGGGCGTGCCCGATGTGGCGTCGCCTTCGATGAAGTCGGCGGCTGGGAGTGGCTGGGGCTCATCGTGGCCGAGCAGGCGGTCTGTGGCGCGGTGGTGGTAGAGGGCGAGGTGCCCGAGCGTCCACGCGGCGTGGTTGGGCATGCCCGGGGCCTGGCGGGTGTGGTTCGTGTCATCGAACCCGCTGAGGAAGCGGGTGAAGAGCGGGAGGGTGGTCTCGAGCGCATCGGCGAGGACGGCTGCGCGTGGGTCGGTTGTGGGCATGGTGGGATTGTACAAAGTTGAACCACCCGGGCAACGCACCCGGGTGGTTCGAGAGGAAACGGATGTTCCGTGTGTTTCCACTGTTTCTTTCGTGTCAGACGAGCATGCCCCCGTCCACGCCGATGGCCTGACCTGTGATGTAGGAGGAGGCGTCGGAGGCGAGGAAGACGACGGTCTGGGCGATTTCCTTGGGCGTGCCCAGTCGTTTCATGGGGACCAGCTGGGCGATGGCGTCGGTGTCGCCGCCGGAGACGCGCTCGGCCATGCTGGTGTCGATGGGGCCGGGCGCGACGGTATTGACCCGGATGCCCGACTCGGCGAGCTCGGCCGCTACGGAGCGCGACATGCCCTCGACCGCGAACTTGGATGCGGCGTACGCGCTGAGCGCGCCGAAGCCCTTGCGCCCGAATGCGGAAGAGTTGTTGATGATGGACCCGCCGCCGCGTGCGCTGATTGCGGGGATCTCGGCGCGGAGCGCGTTCCAGACGCCCTTGACGTTGATGTCGAAGATCCGGTCGAAGTTATCCTCGGAATCGTCGATGATAGGGCTCATGCCCGATCCCTCGATGCCCGCGTTGTTGAACGCGATGTCGAGCCCGCCGAACTCGGAGACGGCGAGGTCCACGAGGGCCCGCACGTCCTCGGTGCTGGTCACGTCGGCCTTGCGGTAGGCGGCCCGTCCGCCAGCATCGTTGATGCGCTGGGCGAGGTCGGCGAGCTTGTCCTCGCGCCGGGCGCCGAGGACGACGGAGGCACCGGCCTGGGCGAGCGCGATGGCTGCAGCTTCGCCGATGCCGGAGCTGGCGCCGGTGATCAGCGCGACCTTGTTGCTGAGTTCGTGGGTCATGGTTGGTTCCTCTTGCGTCCGTGATCCGTGCTCTCGGTGGAGTGATAGGGATCGAACGATGCATCCAAACCGATTGTTCCGGAATGATTGGGAATTTCCAACCGAAAAGTCAGAAAACGCGACTATGCCGCGTTTTTTGCTTTGAAACAATGATTTTGGCGTGATTCAGGGTCTGTTAAGCCCTGATCGAATCGAAGAGGGCCCGCACGGCGTCCTTCTTCTTCTGATCGTCGGGGTAGCCGCAGCCGGCGTAGCTGGTGATGCCCGAGTGGACGAACATGAGCAGCCAGGCGGCTTGCTCTGGCGTGATGTCATCGCGGATCTGTCCCTGATCGATGAGGCGTGTGAAGGTGTGGACGAATGCCTCGTTGATGCGCTGGCGGGTGTGATCGACCTTGCCGAGGGTGCATTCGTCCTTGCCGGCCATGTTGACGGCGGCCTTCTGGATCATGCAGCACGGCGCGTCGGCGTGCTCGCGCTGGTAATCGATCATGCCCATGAAGTGCTCTTCCATCTCGGAGAGCGAGCCGAATGCATGGATGCGTTCGAGGATGGGCTCGAGCACGGACTGCTCGTAGGACTCGAGTGCTTTGATGTAGAGTGAGTGCTTATCGCCGAAGGTGTCGTAGAGCGAGAATCGGTTGATGCCCATCGCGGCGGTGAGATCGGAGATGCTTGCCGCGTCGTAGCCCTTGTCCCAGAAGACACCCATCGCCTTGGTGAGGACGGTGTCGGGATCGAATGACTTGGGGCGTGGCATCGGAACAGTTTCCTTTTCACTTGCGGACCTGCAACACCATTATATACCCAACCGATCCGTAAGATATTCCAGTGGCGTGGTTTGCGGCTGAAAATGCCTGATTTTGGGTGGTAGTGATCAGCGATTGAGGGTTGGCAGCGCGATCATGGGCAACCCTCATTCAACAGGGCGATGAAGGCGAGCACGTCGAACGCGTTGAACGCCCCATCGTGCGACAGGTCGGCGCTTGGGTCTTGGTTCAGGTAGTTGGCGATGAAGTCGCTGACGTCGTGGAAGTTGAGGGCCCCGTCTCCATTGCGATCGGCGTGACAGGTGCCAGGGAGAGGGAAGCTAAGCACGCTCCCCGGGACCGACGAGAGGATCCGCGTTGAGTCGATATCGAGCGCGAAGCCGAGGAACTGGTTCTGACCGATCGTGGTGGATTCGAGCGTGTAGAGCAGGTCGCCGGATCTGTGGTTGTAGACGTAGACGTTTCCTGATCGGAATACACCGTTGCTGCTGAGATAGGGCGCGCCCACGGCGAGGAAGTCGCCGTGGCAGGCGATGGCCGCGCCGAACTGGACATTCTCGTTCGAGTCGGTCTGCTTGAGTTCGTGCAGCAGTTCTCGCGATTCGCGGTCGAAGATCAGGACGGAACCCGGGCTGTCCCATGGTGAGACAGATGTGCCGGGCGCTCCGATGAACACCCGATCTTCGGTGAGGACGACGTCCGCGCCGGCATACTGCCTGGTGTCGGGCTCGATGTCCCTGTACGCGCTGAGGAATCGCCTTGTGCGGAGGTTGTAGAGGAATGCGCCGCCCTGCGTGGGGATCGGGCCGTTGACGAGCAGCAGGCCCGGTGTGCCGAAGAGGGCGTAGTCTCCGAGGATGTCGATTGAGGTGGCGATGTGGTACCCGTCAGTGGCGCCGACCGGGTGGAGCTGTCCGTTGAGCTCATAGGTTTCCGCGTTGTATACGAAGGCGGAGCCCATGCCTTCGTGTGACCCGACGTTGAAATCCCAGAACCGGTCGCCGATGACGATCCTGTTGTTCTCGATGCCGACGGATGCGCCGTATTCCCCGCTCACGCCTGGCGTTGTCTCGGTGAACTCGTGGAGCATCTGTCCGGTGTTGATGTTGACGAGCGCGGCTTCTCGGGTCATGCCGATGATGGCGAGGTCGCCGTCGACATCGATTGCTCTGCCGAACTGATCGTTCACGCTCGGGTCCGGGTGCGTGATTTTGCGGATCATCTCGCCGGAGTTCAGGTCGAAGACGTACACGGCGCCGGCATCGGGTGCGAGTAGTGACTCGCGGGGGGCGCCGATCAGGACGCAGTTCCCGTTGATGGCGATGGTGCCCCCGTAGCCCATGTAGTCGGTGATGCCCGGGTCTGGTTCGAACCGGGCGTCTTCATGGATGACCTGGGCGTTTGCGCCCATGGCGGCGCAGGCGCAGAGGAGGGTGCATCGGATTACGTACATCATGTTCGGCTTCCAAGATCTGGGTGCGGGGTCAACGAGCGAAGTTACTTCGTCCCGCGGGCGGATGCAAGGGACGTGTGGATGAAAAAAGACCGGTTGTGGCCGGTCTTGGGTTGGGTTGCGTGGGTGTCGTCAGCGTCGGCGGCGTGCTGCGGCCAGCCCGCCGAGCCCGAGGAGGGCGAGCGGGGCCGGGGCGGGGACGCTGGTGGCGGTGAAGAAACGGAAGGATCCTTCGGCGACGGTGTAGTTGTCGGTGGCGAGGAAGCTGCCGTTGGACCAGAGGATCTCGCCGTTGCCCAGATCGATGGCGGCGCGAGTGCCGAGGTCGAGCCCGGCGACGATGCCGAGCGATGTGCCGTCGGCGAGGTACTCCCAGACGCCGGAGGGCGATGAGAAGCCACCGACGAGGAGGTTGCCGTTGCCGCGTATGAACATCTGCTGGGCGAAGTCGATGCCGGTGGTGCCGTCGGAGCTGACGAGGTTGCCCAGGTAGTCGCCCGTGAGCGAGTAGCGTTCGATGCCGTCGTTTCCGGAGTCCGAGTTAGTGATGTAGAGCTCGTTGCCGACGTTGACGATATCCCAGTAGCTGGTGTCCGCGGTGTCGCGTCCGTTGAACTGTCCGGTGATCGAGGCGGTGTTGGCGTCGATGGTGATGATGCCCCGGTCGAAGACGTCGCTGTCGGAACCCATCGCGACGTAGACGGTGTCGCCGACCTGGTGCATGCCTCGGATGTTGTTGAGCTGCCCGGAGCCGATATCACCGATGAACGAGCCGTCGGATCCGAATCGCCAGACGCGGTCGGCGATCTGATCGGAGACCCAGAACTCGCTGCCGACCTGGATGCACTCGATGGGGGTCGAGCTTGTTCCTGCTGCCGCGGCCGCGGACGCGACGTCGAGGAAGTTGGCGTCGATGATCGAGCCGTCGAACCCGTTGAGGAGCATGACCTGATCGGAGTTGGATTCGATGGTGAGGATGTTGTTGCCGCCGGCGAGGGACGAGCCCGCGGCGATGGCGATCGCGGTTGCGATGGCTGTGTGATTCATGTTGTTTCCCTTTCTCTCAGTGGGCGTGTGTTCACCCGATGAGCACGCGCGTGCCCATCGTACAACAAAGCGGTCCGAGAACCAAGGAAATAGGGGGGTCAGCCGCGGATATCGAGCGAGCGGCCGGTGTTGGTGTTGGCGGCGTGGTTGGTCGCGGCCTGGACGCGGTCGGCGGCCTGCGGGTACATGGTGTATGTGCCGGCGCTGGTGACGGTGGGCTTTGGGCCCTGGACCTTGGCGACGTCGCTGCTGAGGTCGATGGGTTCGACCTTGGCGCCGACGAGCTTGTTGATCGAGCCGGCCTTCTGGGCCATGGGTGAGGGGGCGATTTTGCCCACGGTGTCCGCGGGGTTGGTGCGCTGGGCGGGGCTTGCCGTGGTGACCGAGGGCGTTTGCTCGCTTGGTGCGGTTCGGCGGACGCCGGTGGCCTGGGTGGAGTATGGCGCGCCCGCGGGTCGGTTGACGCGCGGTGATTTGGCGTAGGCGCTGATGGCCTTGTTGATCGGGTATGAAGCGGGGTTGGTGCTGTTGATTCGGTCCATCGATGTCTCAGCCCGGTAGATCGTCGGTGTGCTCGGCATCCGCCGACGACGATCGGTGCGTATCTCCGTCCATCCTTGGACACGGGGCCCATGGTAACCCGCGTGTGGGTGTGATGCACGTGTAGAGATCGGTATAACCTGCGCGGACCTTGAGAATTTTGCTTATGGGGCGCTGAAGTTTGCGCGTTCGCCTGCGGGTTTGGGCGTGGGTCTTGCGGTACGCTGTGGGCATGATTGATCGATTACGGCTGTATCAGCAGAATGTGGGGACGACGAACGCGGTGATCTGGATCGCTGTGCTGGGGTACCTCGTCTGGAACGCGTTCCAGTTCACGAGCCCGGTGCAGACGTCGATCGTGCTTGTTGCGTTGCTGCTGTGCCTGATCGCGCCGCTGGCGACCATGCCGATCTGCGAGCGGTACCCGGTGCAGGCGTCGAGGGTCGCCCGGTGGTTCCAGTACGGCATTCTGGTGATCATCGCGCTGAGCTTCTTCAACGTGTATCACCTGCCGGGGATCTGGTTCCTGGTCTTCCTGCTCGGTCTGTTCTTCTATTTCGGCTGGACGTTCTGGTTCCACTCGAGCCCGGCGGTCATCACTCGCCGGCGTGCGGATCGCATGCGTGAGATGTACATGGCGAATGAAGAGGCCGCGTTGCAGCGCGAGATCGAAGAGAACCAGCGCGAGCTGGACCGGGCGGGTAGCGACGGATTGGAGCGAGATCGCTAGGGCGAGCCCATGATCAGGCGCTCGATGAGGCCCGGCTCGCGCTTCAGACGAACCTGTGGGAGCGGGCCGAGCTTGACCTTGATCGGCTGGGTGCTGAGCCCGCGGGCAAGATGCAGCAGGCCCGCGGCCGCGCGAGCCGATGAGCGGAGCGCGGGCAGGGACCTGATGCTTTCGAATCGGATATCGATGTGCTCCGCGTTCGCGTTGCACGACCAGGGCCGGCCGTTCACCGAGCCGTTGATGCGGCCGACCAGCGTTAGTTTGGGCGGTCGCTGCTCTCGCTGGTGGTGATTTTCAGTGTGCCGTCGAGCTTCCAGCTGGCGTGGTTGGCGCCGGTGCCGGTGCCGCTGGGAACATCGACGCTCATGTTTTCGAACTGGTATGTTATTTCAGCGTTGCGACCGGTGAGGCGGTCGTAGAGACCGATGGCGAGGTCGGGCCAGGTGTTGGTGTGCTGTTCGTTGGGCATTGTTTGGTTCCTCTCGGTGTGGGTTGTGGTTGTCAGCTGGTTTTCGCGGGCCTGGCTCAGATGGACGCACACCGCGTCAGGAATCTTCCTCGGTAAGTGTTCAACCTGTCAGGGAGTGGGCGGTATGCCGGTGAGGAAGCATGGGGATACGAACGTATATCAGATCGCGTGAGATTCGCTGGTTGCTTGTTGCGTTGGTGGTTGTTTTGCTGCTCGCGGCGGCGGTGAATGTGCCGTTTGCCCTGACGAAGATCCGATCGCGTACGGCGGCGCGCCCGACGGACTCGCTGCGGTACGATGGGCCGGAGGCGGCGCGGCGTGGGTGGCCCTCGAGAACGCCGCACGACGTGGCGTGGGCGGCCCCCAACTATCGCATGGTGTGGTCGGGCTTTGCGTACCGCGAGTTTGATGTGCGCTCACCGAGCCCCGAGCAGGGCGTGAACGGCTTCTCTATGACATCTCAGCGGCTGGGCTGGCCGTTGCCTGCGGTCGAGCTCAAGCAGATGTGGTGGGATTGGGATGATCCGGCGCTGGAGGGGCCTGAGCCGGACCCACGTCCGCAGCTGGTGCCGCTGGGGGTGGTTGCGAACCCGTTGCTGGTGGGCGTGCCGCTGTGGGCGCTGCTGTTCGGGCTGCCGTATTTGATCGTGCTTACGCGGCGCGTTGTGAGAGCGCGCCGGGGTTGCTGCGTGTGGTGTGGGTTCGATGTGCGTGATTTGGAGCGTTGCCCCGAGTGCGGGCGTGCGAGATCGGGTATGCTGGGTGTCTGAGACTCTACGAAGGGGGTACACACATGGGACGCAATATCCTGGCCGTCATCGCGGGTTACGTCGCGATGTTCGTGATTGTCTTCGGGGTCTTTACCGCCGCGTATTTCGCGATGGGCGCCGATCGGGCGTTTGAGGAGTCGTCGTACGACGTTTCGACGTTGTGGGTCATCGTGTCCGTGATCGTGGGCTTCTTCGCGGCGTTGGTCGGCGGTGCGGTCTGCGCGGTCGTCTCGAATCGGAGCATGGGCGCGACGCTCTCGCTCATGGTGCTGGTGCTCGTGCTCGGCGCGGTCAGCGCGCTGATGGCGATGGGCAAGGAGGCGCCGGAGGGTGAGGCCGCGGTGAGAGCCCAGGAGACATCCAACACCGAGGCCATGATGAACGCCCAGCAGCCGACGTGGATCCTGGTCGCGAACCCAATCATCGGGGTGTTCGGCGTGATGACCGGCGCCATGATGCTCGGCGGCTGGTCGCCGAAGAAGCGCGACCGGGAATAACACCCGGCGGGTTCGTGTTTAGAATCGACTATGAGCGAAAACGCAGTCACCACCGTCACCCTCGGGACCCAGGACTACCGCACCCGGGTCATCTCGCGCAGCCACGAGTTCTTTGTCGATGAGCCGGGCGAGCTCAACGGCGGCGACACGGCCCAGGACCCGTACGAGACCCTGCTGGGTTCCCTGGGGGCGTGCAAGGCGATCACCGTGCGCATGTACGCCCAGCGGAAGGGCTGGGACCTGCAGGAGGTGCGCCTGGACCTGGCGCACTCCCGCCCGAACGGGCGCGGCAAGCCCGAGCAGATCGATATCTCGATCAGCTTCATCGGCGAGCTCGATGAGGATCAGCGGAAGCGCCTCAAGGAGATCGCGAACGCCTGCCCGGTGCAGAAGACGATCACGGGCGAGCTGAGCGTGAACTCGATCCTTGAGGAGTAGGCGCTCAGCTGCTGGTGATCAGGAAGTCGATCGGTTTGAACGATCCGTTGTTGGATTTCTCGGCCGAGCACGCGGTGAGCCCGATGATGAGGTCGCGCTGCGCGACGAACTCGGTGTAGTCGCCGGCCTGCGAGTTTGGGGCCCCGATCGTGAGCTCGCCGGTGTATGAGCTTGGGCGCACGTCCATGAAGATGTTGAGCGTGGTGGGGATGCGGTCGGGCGCGATCCCGAAGGGCTTGAGGTTTTTGGCGAGGTTGGAGAAGCAGGATGGGCGTGGCTCGGTGATGCCGTAGAGCTTCTCGAACATCTCCTGCGAGCACGGCGTGAGCAGGAAGTCGTGCCCGTTGACGGTGTCCTCCGCGATGACGAGCATGGGGTTGGAGCGGTTCGAGTAGAGTGTGTCGCCCTGTCGCAGGTAGATGCGGTTGGCGTAGTCGATTGTGCGGCCCGAGCTGAGCCACTCTTCGGGATCGTCCGCGTCGAACGCGGTGAGATCGCTGACCTGCTCGCCCTTCGGGTCGATGACGCGGAGCCGCTCGCCCTTGTGGAGTATGAACGCGACGCCCGTGCGCGGCTCGATCCGGTGCACGTCGTTGGTGGGTCGCTCGTCGAGTTGTTCGCCGTCTTTGATGAAGGCGGTCTGCAGGGCGGTGGTCATTCGATGTTCTCCGTGTTTTCCTTCGTGGTTCGTGGTGTGAAAGTCGGCTTCCAGGGGCACTCGTGTGCGCGCCCGGCGTACTGCTGGGCCTCGCTGCGTGTGCCGAAGTCCGCGAGCAGCGGGTTTGGCTTGCCCTCGAGCTGGCGTTCTCGGTCGCGGATGGTGGACTTGATGGACTCGTACTTGCCCTGTTCTCGCATGGCCTCGAACTGGTCGTGTAGATTGAAGACGAGTGTGGGGTAGGGGAAGCGCCGGGCTTCGCGGGTGGCGTGCGGGTACATCCCGATGATGAAGAACGCGCGCCCGGCGATGCTGAACGAGAAGTCCGGCTCGGACGGGTCGGAGGCCACGGCGGGGTCCCAGTCGTAGCTGAGCGAGTCGATGTCGTGCATGCCCTGGAGCTGCGACCAGAGCTTCTCTTCGAACTCGACTTCGTTGGCGATATCGGGGTCGTTGAAGACCGCGATGAAGCTGGCGGTGCGGGGGTCGATCTGCTCCGCGGCGGACGCGAACCATTGGAGGTCGTGGGTGCACTCGACGATGGACGCGTGCCTCCCGAGCCCGCCGTACTGCGCGATGCGGTAGGCGTTCTTGTTGAGCGCGGCCTTGGCGCCGACGCACGGGTAGGCGTCGTGCGAGATGAATGCGCGGAGCGCGGCGCTGATCGCGTTGATGGCGGGGCCCGGGGTGTTCTGGCCCTCTCGGCATTCGTCGGCGAGCAGCAGTGCTCCGTCCTCGGAGGGCGCGTACACGCGTCCGCTGGGTGTCAGCGTGTCCGACTTGGTTGAGATCATGTCATACTCCCGTGTGTTGAATGATGGAAACGTCAACGTAGGGAATGTATGAGGCGGGCCACAAGCACCGATGAAGCCCCGGTGAAAGGTGCTTCATAGTTGGCCCCTGGTTCAGGCGTACGTCCCGACCGGCTGCGGCTTGGCGTCACGAGGGGCTGTGAGTTGCCGGTGCGTGGCGCGTGCGCGGAAGCGGAGCGTCTCTGGCGTTCTGTGCTGATGCCTGAAGGCGATGAGTGTGGGGGTGTCGAATCGTCGCCGGGCGTGCTGCGCGCACGGGTGGAGGAATGTCAGGTCGAGGAGCGTTCCGCTGATGCAGAACGTGTGCTCTGCTTCGTTCGGGTCCCGGTGGAAGTCGGGCTGCCAGCAGTGATGTGCCGCGTCTCGGGCGTACATGCCCATCATCTGCGACCAGAACTGGTGCTCGATGTCGCAGTCGTTGCGGAGCGACTGATCCTCGAAGATCAGGATGAGCGCGGTGTCCGCTTGGAGTGATTGCGCTGATGCGAACCAGCGGAGGTCCTGCTCGGCATCGGCGATGGATTCGCTGGTCCCGAGCCCGTGGTACTGCGCCAGGCGGTATGCGCCCCGGGCGAGTGCGCTGTGCGCCCGCGGGTGAGACTCCGGATCGCTCTCGAGCAGGGCCCGCAGACGGTGGTGGCGATCGATCAGCGACCCGTGCGGCTCATTGAGGCCGATGGGGTCGTCCCACTCCGCGGAGAGCCCTCGGATTGGTTCGGGCCTGAAGATCCGGTCGGAGACCATTTCCGGTCGTTTCATCTGGTACGCTGAAATCATGCTGTTCCCTCTCGTATCTACACGAACGTCTCGGTATCAACATTGATCTCATACGCTGGGCGCACGATGAAGTCTGCATGAATGAAGATTCATTCTCTGGCATTTTCGCGGTGTGCGGAGTAGCCATGAATGGGTGCGATGATGCAACGCGAGTGAGCGCATGGACTTGTGCGTGCGCAGCGTGCGTGTTCGCGAATGTGAAGATCGATTCCGGACGCGCAGGTGTGCGCAAAGTTCACGCGGTAACTGTTTACTGCTTGGCGGACTCCGCCCCAAAGAAACGCAGGCGATTCTTCGCGAACCAGAGATAGAAGCGATCGCAGAGGCGTGAGATCAGCGGGAGGCGGGTCCACGCGACGAGCCACCCGCGACCGACGGCGCGCATTGCGACGCGGACCGCGTCCATCGCGGTGTGGATTGTGCCGTCGGGCGTGATGGCGTGCATGACGCGTCGGACCTCGGCCGGCTGCAGGTCGTGATCGCGGATGTGGCGGTTGTCCCGGCGCAGATCGACGAGTTCCAATCGTCCGCGATTGTTGTCGAGGCGTCTGAGCCGTTCGGCGACCTGGGTGCAGGCGGGGCAGATGCCGTCGTAGAGCACGACTGTGGGGCGTTCGCTCATCGGGGGATGGTAGCGTGTGCGCTCAGCCGCCGAGGCCCTTGATGAGCTCGTCGGTCATCTTCTCAACGGAATCGGCTGTGCCCTTGAATCCGGTATCGCCCGCGCCGTGATCGGGTTCGATCTGGCCGCTGGCCGTGTCGTATCTCCAGCCGTGCGTGTTGGCCCCCGCGACGGCCCCGCCTCGTCGGATGGTGATCTTACCGTTGATGGGGTTGACCGGGATGCCGTTGATGTATGGCCCGTAGATGCCCGTGGAGGCGTTGATGGTGCCGTCGAGGTCGCTGGTCCGGAGCAGGCGGAAGTAGAAGGTCTTGGCGTCGGCGGCGCCGACGTGCGGGAGCACGCCCTCGTGCTCGACGGTGTAGAGGTCGATTGCCTTCTGGAGCGCGGCCTGCGAGCCGACGACGGCGTTCCTGGCGGCGTTGTCTGCGGCGCTGGACATGCGCGGCACCGCGATCGCGGCGATGATCCCGATGATCACCACCACGATGACGAGTTCGACCAGCGAGAATGCCCGTTGCGTGCGCATGATCTGATTGTCGGCCCAAAGCCCGGTCTTGGTGAGCCGGGGGGGTAAGGCGTGGCAGGATCGCGTGTGATCACCTACGGGGCGGTGTGTGTTCGTCCGAGAACTGACACAATTAATTTGGACTATACTCACGCATCGCCTGAGCCGATCGATGAGTCCGCTTCGATGACCATGGCTCGCAGGGTAGAGAGTGTCTGCTCGATGCCAGCTTTGTCAAGAATGAGATCCCTTGCAGGCCCGAATCGGGCTTCAATCTCAGCCTTTGGGTAGCCATAAAATAGCTCAAGACTTTCATGAGAAATCCACAGCTTTGCTTTGCCATCGACGGTGTGTTTGTCTCCTACCCAGATCGTGAATAAGCATCTGGTTTTATTCGCTGGAGGCGCGAACATCGCGGAAGTTGCGTACGGGCGCAAGTGGAGGCCAAGATTCTCCCCAAACCTGAGACAGTAGTCGAGTGCATCTTCGGTCCCGGTCGATCTCGCAATCCCGCGGAGTGTATCTAGATTGGCTGCTGTGTTGCTCGGGGCAGCAGATTTGGGTTGGGCAGATGTCTGCTCATGGATCTCTCGTGCGAGGAGTGTATCTCCCGAGCTGCTCTGGTAGGCCGTGAACGTGATAACGCGAATCTCAAGCCCTGCACGATCGCTGAGGTAATCGACCATGCGTTCAAGGTTGGCATCGATGCTAGTGCCAACGAGGTAGATGATCGGGTCCATACCCTCGGCCATATCAGCGATCGACGCGTCTCTTTCGTTGAGCACATCCTGCAGATTCGTGCCTTGTGACTGCAGGTAGCTATCGCTTTGCGATATCAGTTCCTCAGGACTCATGCTTTGGAGGCAGGAGGCGTAATCGATGGCTTGGGCGATTACGTTGCGACGAAGCCGATCCCGCTTAATCTCGATGAGGACCCACTGGCCGTTTCTATCAACCGCGAGCAGGTCGAGCGGTCCACCCTCCGTGCGGAGTTGCCGAGCAACGACGCGTAGTCCGCTCTCAAGAAGCGAAGGATCTCGCTCGATCCAATCCTCAAGATGTTGCTCATACTCGATCGCGGATGCAGGGCTCTGTACCGGGATACCATCGATGATTGACCAAATGCCGATATGACTCATCTGTACACCTCGATGTATATCTCATGTGCACAGAAATCTTATCGCATTGCAGCTTCGCTTACCAGAGGCGTTTGGCCACGCTCGGCAGCAGGAGCACGGCGAGCACGGTGGCGATGCCGGTTTTGAGCAGCATGCCGGGGATGAAGACGACGAAGCCGAGGTAGATGGCCTGGACCCAGCTGAGCCCGTCGAGCTTGGTGTCGATGGAGTGGATCCAGTGCAGCCACGGGACGCCGAAGAGGAAGACGATCATGTGGACGGCGATGCCGGCGGCGAAGATCGCGAGCCAGCCGCGGATGGAGGCGTCGGGGCGTTTGATGATGGCGTGCGCGACGGGCTGGCAGAAGAGGAAGCCGAGCAGGTAGCCGCCGGTCTGGCCGAGGAGGACGGGGAGGCCGGCCTCACCCTCGCCGAACACGCCGACGCCGACGATGCCCATGACGAGGTAGAGGGCGATGCTGGCGAAGCCGAGGCGTGGCCCGAGCGCGAGTGCGCACAGGAGGACGCCGAGCGTCTGCATGGTGATTGGGATGCCCAGCGGCGAGGTGGGGATGGCGATGTGGGAGCAGATGATGATGATCAGTGTCATCAGCGGGACGAACGCGAGGCGCAGCAGCAGGCGCTGCTGCGACGCGGCGTGCTCGTCGACTCTGCCCCGTGTTGTTGTTCCCTCTTGCGTGCTCATGGTACTAGCGTACGACCCTGAGTCGTTGTTGTGTGCTCCTTGGGAGCACGATCGTAGGGGGTGGTTCCGGGGCGCTGAGCGGGTCCTCGAAGGGCTTGATCTCGATCTGGGATGCGGGCCCCGTGCCCGGGCGGGCGCGTGCGGCGGCCTCGATGTCGAGCGTGCCCAGCGCCTTGGAAGGTGATTCGATGACCGAGCCGGTGATGCGGGCGCCGGGCTCGATGATCACGCGTGCGGCGCGGACGCCGCCGCGCAGCTCGCCGGTCTGGGCGAGCGTAACGGTACCGCCCGCGATGCACATGGAGTGCACGGAGCCGGCGATGGTGATGTCGCCGGACGCGACGGTGAGGTTGGCGATGACCTGCGCCTCGGGGTGCACGATGATGGACTCGGTGGTGAGCAGCGATGTGCCCCAGTGGCCTTTGGTGATCTCGAGCGGGAGCAGGCGCAGGTTGCCGGCGCACTTGGGGCACGACGCGGACTCGGCGTAGCCGGAGACCGGGAGCACGGCCGCGCACCGGTAGCACACCACGTCCCTGGATTGGGGCACGACCGGTCGGGCCGCGCCGCGATCACGCATCAGGAAACGGGGTGGCTTGAAGAAGCTGGCCATAAAACGGGCCGCTCCGGCGTTTGCCGAACGCGGCCTGGGATGGGTGGCTCGTTCATTGGGCGAGCTGCCCAAGTGGTGTGGTGTCTTGGTCGATCAGGCGACGCTGGAGCTCGATTCCTGTGCCCACGGCGGGGTCAGGTCGAGTTGGGTGGAGATGTTCGCCTTGGGCTCCGTGCTGACGGGGGCCGTGCTGTTGGTCTGGTTCTGGGTGGTCTGCCCGGTCATCTCCTGTGCGCGCGGCCCGACGTTGCAGTGGCCGACGAAGCTGGCGCCCTCGGAGACGACGAGCGTCCCGGCGGTCAGGTCGCCCTGGACCTGCGCGTTCTTGGTGAGGGTCAGGCGGTCGCGGGCGAAGAGCGGTCCCTGGACGGAGCCGTCCACGATGATCTGCTCGGCCTCGACCGCGGCGTTGCAGTTGGCGCCGTTGCCGATCTGGACCTCGCCCTGGGCGGTGATCTTGCCCTCGAAGTGCCCGAGGATGCGTGCGGACTTCTCGAAGAACATCTCACCCTTGATTCGGGTGTCGGCCCCGATGACGGTCAGCTCCGGGGTGCTCGCGGCGCCCTGAGTATTGCCTTGGGTGTTGCCCTGCGTGTTCATGGGGTTCTGGTTCGACATACGGCGTTTCCTTCCCTATCCCGGTCGGTTTTCACCGACGAAAAGTTCGTGTGGGCCCTGCTGTGCGCGGACGGATGGCGCACCGATCGCGGTCCCAGCTCGTGGTTCAAGTCTTGGCATGGTTGTGGTTTGGGCATCCCTGCCGGATCTTCGCCTTCCCTGGCTGGGAGTGTGCATCGTCCAGATAAGCGGGGCGACTGAAGTTTCGGTTGTGCGGATTGGGGAAATTGTGCGGAATCTGCGGCGGGGCGTCGCGGGGCTCGGTGTGCGGGGCGGGGCTCGGCGCGAGGGACATGATCTTCCTCTCGGGATGAACTCCTGCGGGTGGTTTGTAATCGCAAACGATAAGTTCTTTGCAACACATCTCATCTCGTCCCGTACCTGTGTTCATGATGATACAGGGGACTGATAAACGATTTTTCGGCACTTGGCACCACGACACGCGCTGCAATCGGGTGCTTTGTTTGGGTCTGCTGCTTACGATGGCTGCGACGACGCATGGCCATGATGGCGATGGGCCTCAGTTCCCCGGGCAGCGGGTGGTGACGGACACACGCCCTGTGCACGTTGCTCTGGGTGACCTGGATGGTGATGGCGACACGGATATGTCCGTAGTGAGCGAGCAGGGCGATCATGTTCACGTGCTGATCAATCGGGGCGACGCAACATTCGCGGAGGCCGTCACATACGGCACGGGGGAATCTCCGAGGCAAACCGCACTGGGTGACCTCGATGGCGACGGCGATCTGGACATGGTGATCCCCAACGCGCACAGCGACGACATCAGCGTGATGCTGAATGATGGTGGCGGCGTGTTCGGCGTGGAGGTTCGGCTGCCGGTTGGTGAGACCCCGTTGAGCGTCGCGCTGGGGGACCTGGATGCGGACGGCGATCTCGACATTGTTGTTGCGAACACGACAGGCGATGACGTCAGCGTGCTCCTCAATGCGGGCGACGGGAGTTTCCTGACAGGAGCGAGCTTTGAGGCGGGCACCGAGCCCTGGACTATCGCTCTCGGTGATGTCGATTTGGATGGCGACCTGGATATGGTCGTGACCAATATACGCAGCGATGATGCGAGCGTGCTGCTCAACGATGGCGACGGGAGCTTCGCGCCACAGGAGCGGTATGCGGTCGGTGAGAATCCGACCGGGCTGGCGCTGGGTGATGTCGATCTGGACGGCGATATCGACATGATCGTCGCGCTCTTTGGGATTGACTCGCTCGGCGTGCTGCTCAACTCCGGGGATGGGACCTTTGGGTCGCAGGCGCAGTATGGGGTTGGGGAGCTGCCGGTGAGTGTGCAGGCTGACGATATCGACGGCGATGGAGATCCGGACCTTGTTGTCGCGAACACCGGGGACGAAACAGCCAGCGTACTCCTGAATGATGGCAGCGGTGTGTTCTCGATACAAGCGGTGATGCCAGTCGGCGTCGAACCCGACAGTGTGGCGCTGGGGGACCTGAATGGTGATGGGCATCTGGATCTGGCGGTGACGAACAGGCTCAGCCGGGACACGAGCATCTTTTTGTTCGATGATGAGACGGAGGCGCTTTCCTCGCCTGATCGTTATGAGGTTGGGCTCCTGCCCTGGGATGTTGAACTCGGCGATATCGACGGTGATGGCTTCCTCGACATCGTCACGACCGTCGCGCTCGCCGACGGCGTCAGCGTGCTGCGGAACGTGGGCGATGGTGTGTTCGAGCCGCACCAGGACTATGTGACTGGGAAGGACCCGGCACGTGTCATACTGGGTGACGTGGACGGCGATGGCGATCTTGACATGGCGGTTGCTCAGGCGGTGCTGGATGAGGTTGTGCTGCTGCTCAATCAGGGTGACGGGTTCTTCACGGAGCACGCGCGTTTCCATATTGAGTCATTCCCATTGGCCGCGCGGTTCGGTGATCTGGATGGCGATGGGGACCTTGATCTGGCCGTCATGTGCGATGGCAGTGACAGCGTGGGTATCTCGAAGAACCTCGGGGGTGGCGACTTCGGCCCCTTTGTCTACTTCGATGCGGCAGAGCGGCTCCGAGATCTCGGGCTCGGTGATTTTGATGGCGACGGCGATCTCGATATCGCTGTGACCAGTGTCACCCGGCGAGAAGTGGTCATTTTGGAGAACGACGGGGCAGGCTCGTTCGGCGTCGGGGTCGGCTTCGGGGTGGGGTATAACCCGAGGCGAATCGGGATCGGTGATGTCGATCAGGACGGCGATCTCGACCTCTTAGTAACTGACTTTAACGAGCTGAGCCTGCTCCTCAATCACGGCGATGGCACTTTCGCCCCGCAGATCAACATTCCTACGCTGGTCGGCGCTGCAAACTATGGTGTCGCGCTCGAGGATATCGACGGGGATGGGGACATTGATCTGATCCTTGCGCTCTACGGCAGGAACGCGATCTGCGTCCTGAAGAACGATGGCGGCGGCGTCTTTGGTGACTCGACCAGGTTCGGCGTCGGGCAGGACCCGAGGAGCCTCGCGGTCGGCGATATCGACGGCGATGGTGACGCCGATGTGGTCGTGGCGAACTCTGATAGCTCATTTATCAGTGTGCTCAAGAATCGGATCGGGTCCGCGGCTGCCTGCCTCCCCGACCTCAACACCGACGGTAATCTCAACTTCTTCGACGTCTCCGCCTTCCTCGTCGCCTACCTCGACGGCGATCTCGCGGTCGACTTCAACGACGACGGCGAGCTCAGTTTCTTTGACGTGACGGCCTTCATCGCTGCCTTCAACGCCGGCTGCCCGTGAAGCTACGAGCCGACCTCTGATTGGTGCGGCCCATTGCCGACCTGAGCTTTGTGAGCATTCGATTCAGTGCTCGGCTTTGGAAAAACTACACCCGCGTTGGCGGGTTTCGATTGAGTCGGGGCGTGGGTGCACGTACCTTGTTTGTATGCCTATTGATGATTTGAAGCGATACTGCTTTGCCGTTGTATGCCTGATGCCCGCCGCGACTCCGGCCGTTGCCCATAGCGCGCCGCTGGGGCCGAACGGGCGCTACAGCTTCGGGGTGCTGCGTGATATCGGGGTGTTTCAGAAGCAGTTCGCGTTTGCGGATCTGGACCACGACGGCGACCAGGACCTCGTGGTCACGCAGACCGACGACGGCGTGAGCGTGTACCTCAACGACGGGAGCGGGGTGTTCGATGCGCAGCCGGATGTTTACAACATCAGCAATGAGGAGCACGCGCTGGCGATCGGGGATCTGGATCTCGATGGCCATCCGGACCTGATCGTGAGCAATACTTTTTCCTGGGGGCTGACTTTCCTCTGGGGCGATGGCAGCGGCCAGTTCGGGGAGTCGACGCAGGTCCTGCCCGCGAGCGACCCGCTCATCCTGACGCTGGGCGACACGGACGGCGATGGGGATCAGGACATCCTTGTCTCGAACTGGAGCCGCTTCTCGGTTGTTGCGCACATCGAAAATCTTGGCGATCGCCGGTTCGGCGAGGCGGTCCGACTTGAAGGCTTTGAGGACGGGGTGCTCGACCTCGTTGACGTCACGGGCGATGGCGTGCTCGACATCATCACGGCGGATCAGTTCGCGCAGAGCATCCGTGTGCACCCGGGGCTCGGGGGCGGGGCATTCAGTGATGCGATCGATTCCTTCGTCTTCCACAGCCCGGGCCCGCTCGCGACGGGCGATCTCGATGGTGATGGCGATCTCGACATCGTGAACGCCAGCTACAGCGACGATTCGCTGGTTGCGCTGTTCAACGATGGGAAGGGCAGCTTTCAGATCACGCTGGACAGCTTCCTTGAGGTTGCCGAGTTTCCGGGTGATCTGCTGCTCGAGGATCTCGATCTCGACGGCGACCTCGATCTGGTCGTGGCGTCTCAGGTGGAGCGCGTGATCCAGATCAGCCACAACGACGGCCAGGGCGGGCTGCTGCTGGAGCGAGAACTTGAGGCGTGCCCGGACATCGATCAGCCACGCCAGCCGATGCGCATCGAGGCCGCGGACCTTGACGGCAACGGGGCGGTGGACATCGGTGTGCTCAACCAGTTCTATCAGTTCAACAACACGATGCATTTCTACTACCAGGACTACGGGGCGACCTGCATCGCGGACATGAACAAGGACGGGCAGCTCAACTTCTTCGATATTTCACAGTACGTGCAGGCGTACATGGCGCGTGATCTCGATGCGGACTTCACGGGCAACTGCACGCTGAACTTTTACGATGTGTCATCGTTCATTGCCGCGTTCAACGCCGGCTGCCCGTGAAGCGCATTGTGAGATTAGGATTGGTTCTCAATATTTGATTGTGTTCGACTACGCTGACAGTACACTCTCAGCAGTGTGCCTTGCGCTATTCTCGGCCGTGCGGCATTGATGGCGTGCACGGATGATTGTGTGGAACAGTTACATATCGGAGTTGATGAGATGCATAAGTCAGTTCATTGGATCCCGCGGTGTGGTCTTCTCGCGCTGGGGTTTGTTGCCGGTGGTGTGCTCGCGCAGAGCGATCTGCCGTTTCCGCGTTCGGTGATCGGCGGCGTGCCCACGCTGGCGGGGGGTGATATCGATGACGATGGGGATATCGACTTTGTCGGCTTGTACCGGGATGGCTCGGATCGGTTTTACGTCGCGATGGTGAACGATGGTGAGGGGCGATTCGAGAAGGTCGTTTTTCACAGTATCGTTTCGCTGACGCCGCCGCAGTCGGTTCCCGCGGGCGAGATGCACCTGCTGGATATGGATGCGGACGGGGATCTCGACTTTGTTGTTCGCTCGGGCTCGAGCGATATCACGATCTTTGAGAACGACGGATCCGGCGGTTTCACCGAGGGTGACACGCACACCATCGGCTTCGGTTCGATGATGGTGGGTGATCTCGATGGGGATCAGTACCCCGACATCGTGACGCTCCGATCAGCGAATACCTACGTCTTTATGAACAACGGGAACGGCGGCTTTGCCCCCGGCGTTGCGTATTACAACGAGGTTGTGGGCCACGCGCACCTCGTGGATCTGGACGGCGATGCCGACCTGGACGTGGTGGGGACGACCTACGGCGAGCTCTACCGGATCCTGAACAACGGCAACGGCACGTTCGGATCCCGCCGCATGACCGCCTCGTCCATTCAGATTGAGAAGGGCATTCCGATCGAGCTCAGCGGGGATGGGCGTCCGGACTTCGTCGTATTCGACGAGTTCACGCCGGGCATCGTTGTGCACCTGAATAACGGGTCCGGCAACTTCGGTGCGCCGGTGACGATCTCCGGTGATCAGACGTTTGATCACCTGACGACCGCCGACTTCGACAACGACGGCGACGATGACCTGATCGCCCGGAACGTTGAGGGCGAGGTGTACTGGTACCGCAACCAGCAGAACGGCTCGCTGGATGGGCCGTTCATGACCGGTGTTCACAACGAGAGGGGGACGCACGTGGCTGGGCCGTACGCGGCAGACGTTGATGGCAACGGCGTCACCGACCTGGTCAGCGTGGTCGAGGGCAGGGTGCCGCTCGGAGGTGGTCTTATTCTTTTCGCGATGGAACTCGTTTCCCAGATGCGCAATGAGCAGGGGAGCTACCTCGGCGCCGAGTTTGTGCCCTTCGAGTCGCCCCGCATCTATTACAACGCCCACGGCGACCTGAACGGCGATGGGCTGGTGGATATGGTGGGTGAGGACTACGACGACCGGTACGGCGTGTACGTGCGTCTGAGCCAGGGCAACGGCCTGTACGCTCCGCCTCAGCGGTACGAGTTCTCGTACCTCGATGTGGAGTATCAGCTCGGAGACTACGACAGCGATGGCGACCTTGATCTTTTCGTGACGCTCGAGGATCTCCCGAACGCGCACATCGCGGTCATGCGGAACGACGGCAGCGGGCAGTTTGGTCTGCCCGAGAATCTTGTCACCACCACGCTCTCGTTCCTGCGCTACGACTCGTACGCCACGGGTGACGTGGACGGCGATGGTGTGCTCGACCTGGTGCTCAAGCGTATGTACACGGGTAGTGAGCCGGAGGTCGAGGCGCGCCTTGAGATCCGATTGGGGGATGGGGCCGGCGGTTTCACGATCGCGAGCAACGAAGAACTGCCGGGTGTATCGGTCACGGATGTACGCCTCTTTGACCAGGATTCAGACGGCGATCTCGACGTGTTCCTGCGTGGACGATTTATTGAGATCGGCCCGGGTGGGACGCAGATTTCCCAGCAGACGATCGATACGGACCAGTACTTTCTTCCAGTTGATCTGGATCAGGACGGCTGGGGCGACGTGGTCAGCTCTGAGGGCGGGCTCTCGATCCTCTGGGGTGAAGCTCCGGGCGGGTTTGCCGGGTCAGTTCAGCAGCTCAGCGAACTCCTTTGCTTGCGGTTCCTTGTGACCGATCATGACGGCGATGGCCACCTCGACCTGCTGGCCACCTACTCGGGTGGACACCCTGAGAGCGCTGTGGGGCTCTTCCGCGGCGACGGTTCGCGTATGTTTGATGATCGTGGTCGCTTTGGATATTGCGACGCGTTCCGCCCCTTGCATTTCGAGGATCGCGACGGCGACGGCGAGAACGAGCTCTGGGTCGAGGGTGAGAACGGCTATTGGAAGTACTCGGATTCGGCTTCGGTATGCCTGGCCGACCTGAACTACGATGGCGTGCTGAACTTCTTCGATATCAGCCTCTTCCTGAACGCGTACAACGCGAGCGATCCGATCGCGGATTTCAACGGCGACGGCGTGTTCAACTTCTTCGACGTATCACTGTTCCTGAACGCCTACAACGCCGGCTGCCCCTAACGGGGTCAACACAGCGGGGCCGATCTGAACCGGTGGCGCGATTTTCACTTCCTTATGGGCGCTCGGTGTGCTAGATTCGTGCATCATGATGCATACATTCACCGATCGTTCAGAACCCAATCCATTTCGCAACCAAAGCCCCGCGCTCTGCGCGGGGTTTTTATCGCTGGCTGTGGGCCTGGCGCTGGGGCAGGAGTGCGCCGGTCCGGTGTACCCGCTGCCGCTCTTCCAGGTGGGTGATTACCCGGCGCAGATCAAGCACGCCGACGTGAACGGCGACGGCCACGCCGACATGCTGACCCTGAACACGCAGAGCCGGACAATCTCGGTCCTGCTCGGGCGTGGGGATGGGGCGTTCGAGAGCCAGTTCGGCTTCTTCGCCGGGCAGAACGCGGTCGACATGCAACTCGCGGACTTCGACGCCGACGGGGACCCCGATCTCGTGGTGCTCAGCAGCCAGAACGTTCAGGTCAGCTATTTCACAAACCCCGGCGACGGGCGGTTTACAAACCGGGTCACGTACCCGCTGCAGGAGGATTTTCGACGCACCGACCTCTACTCGATGACGATCGATGATCTGGACGGTGACGGGGACCTCGACGTGCTCGTGCCCCGCCCCGAGGAATACACGGCCAGCGCGCTCTGGAACAACGGGAGCGGCAGTTTCACGCTCGAAGCGGTGTACGAGCCCGTGGTGTGGGATGAGGCATCCTTCATTGCCCGCGCGGACCTGGATGGAGACGGCGACCTCGATTTCGTGTACACGGACGATTTCATCCGCGTCTGTACTGCTCTGAACAATGGAGACGGCACGTTCACCGACGGCGCGTGCGTGTTTTCCGACGGCCCGAGCGTGAGCGCGCTGCTGATCGAGGACCTCAACGCGGACGGCTTCGTCGATCTCGTGGGCCTGCCGCAGCAGGATTCCTTCGAGAATGAGATCTCCGTGTATCTCAACGATGGGACCGGCGGCTTCGTGTACAGCGATGCGTACGGGTTCTTCGATGAGCCAACGGGCGCATCAGTCGGTGATCTGGACCAGGACGGCGATATGGATCTAGTCGTGGGCTACAGCAACCGCTTCGGCGAGGGCGGGGCCAGCATCCTCTACAACGACGGGAACGGGACCTTTGATGATGAGGAGCTGGTGCTCGGGGAAGAGCTGGGTGTCGGCGGCGTTCGGATCACCGACATCACGGGCGACGGGTTGCTCGACCTGCTCTACTCCGTCAGCAATGCGGACCGCGCGGGGGTGCTCGTCGGGCGTGGGGCGGACGGGTTCGTGCTCCCGGAGCAGATTGCCGCCGACGCGAACGACGATGACTTCGAGCTGTTCGATGCCGATCTCGACGGCGATGCCGATCTGGTCTCAGCGGATCGCTTCACCGGCGAGCTGCTCGTCTCCATGAGTCTGCGCAACGGGCTCTTCGCGGACGCGGCGCGATACCCCGCGGGTGAGAGCGCTTACCTGCGCGGGGTGGCGGATTTCAACGGCGACGGCGACACCGATGTACTGCTGGCGACGCCTTCGTCCTCGCCCGTGGTCGAAGGGGCGCACGCGGTGCTGCTCAACAACGGGAACGGCACGTTCGGCGAGCCGCTATCCAGCGAGCTCCTGTCGCGTACTTCTCCGCTGGACATCGCCGATGTCAACGCCGACGGGACGCCCGATCTCGTGGAACTCGTACAGGATGTGCTGTACCTGTACGAGGGCGCGGGCGACGGGACCTTCGGGGCCGGTGTGCAGCTCCATGAGCTGAGCACGCTCGAGCAGTTCGAGGTATTCAAGGCGGGGGACCTCGATCAGGACGGCGACATCGACTTCATCGCGTTCGGTCAGGTCGATGACGCCCTGTGGTACCTCACCCGGGCGATCAACAACGGCGACGGCACATTCTCGGAAGGCACGCCCATGGTGGCGGGCCTGCAACCGAGCGGGGCCGAACTGCGTGATCTGGATGCGGACGGTGACCTGGACGTCATCACGGTCAACGCCGGCAGCGACGACGCGAACGTCTACATCAACTCGGGTCAGGGACAGCTGGCGTCCGGTGTCCGCTACACCACCGGCGATGAGCACTACTACCACGAGCTGGTCGATTACGATCAGGACGGCGATCTCGATCTGATCACCGTCTCCGATGGCGAGTCCAACTTCACGGTGCTCAAGAACGACGGCCACGCCGGCTTCGCGGAGAAGGAGCACTACTCCGGTATCGGGTTTATCGGCAACGGTGGGTTCCGCATGGGCGATATCGACGCGAGCGGCTCGCCCGACATCGTCGCCGCCAACAACAATGGTTTCCTGGTTTACCTCGATCAGTGCTCCGACCGCGCCCCCTGCCCCGCGGACATCAACGGCGATGGCCAGCTGACGTTCTTCGATGTCTCCGCGTTCCTGCAGGCCTACGGGGATGCAGATCCCGACGCGGATTTCAACGGCGACGGGATGTTTAACTTCTTCGACGTGACCGCGTTCATCGTGTCGTTCAACGCCGGGTGCCCGTGATCTCTTCGAGTTCTCGCCAGCGCACCGCCCGCTCCAGCTCCGCGTAGTCGGCGCTGTCGATGTCGCCGTTGCCGTTAATGTCCGCCGGCTGCTCGTCGAAGTCGTAGAGGTCCTCTGCATCGACCACGCCGTCGTTGTTGATGTCCCACGTCACCAGATTGCGTGTGATCGGTGGTGCGAACGCGTCGAGCTCGGACGCGGTGATGAATCGGTCACTGCCGCCTGCGATGCCGGAGATCCGGATCGCGTCCGCAACAACGGGCTCGTCGAGCACCATGTCGATGATCTGGAACGGGACCTGCGGGTCCAACGCCTCGCTCAGGGCCGTGTCGAGCGGGACCCACGACCCGTTCACGCGTGCCGAGGCCGTGAGGGACTCGAACCAGCCGCCCTCGTCGAAGTGATCTCCCTCGATGAACCGGACCGTGTGGACCTCGACGGGCGTCGAGTAGGTCACGGTGAGACTCACCCGTCCCAGCGGGTCGGGGGCGGCGCCGCGTGTCCAGAAGAACTCCGAGTTGCCCGTCGCGGGCTCGACCCCTCGCGCCTCGTGCTCACGCCCGTTGACGAACCACGCCGTCGATGGGAGCCCGTCGCCGCTGATGGGGACGCTGCTCAGCGAGTGCGCCCCGACGACGGTCCCGCCACCGGCAACGATCGCGTTGTTCGCGCTGCGGATGCACTCATTGACCCAGGGGTTGTCATACGCCACATCCGGCGTGGGCTGTGCCGGGATCAGCCAGCCCGTCGCGTTCGCGATGCCCGCGTTCATCCGCACCGTATCATCGACCCGGGCGAGCATGCGCGTCGAGAGCGCCGAGAACAGGTCCTCCGCTTCCGGATCGGACGGGAGGTAGTCGGGCATGGCGTTGCGCGTGCGTGAGATCCAGTAGCGATCGCTCAGGTCGTCGGCGGGGAAGCTCGCCCGGACGCCGTCGGCACCGAGCATTAGGCCGATGAGCCCGCCCATCGATGCGGTCGGGTTGTCGCTGTCCCAGCCGGTGAGCGTGCCGATGCGGATGGTCTCGCGTAGATCGCCCTGCCCGTAGAGCAGGCACACGATCGCTGCGCCGAAGTTCACCGAGCTCTCGGTCCAGTGCAGGTAGCGGTAGCCGTTGATGGCCGCGTCCGTCTGGAAGGTCTGCGCGAGCAGGTCGCGGGTGCGCTCCCAGTCCTTGGGGTCCGGGTTGGCCCGGTAGTCGTCGAGCACAAGCCCGACGATGTCCGCGGCCTTGGAGGTCCCGGGGATGTAGACGAGCGCGTCCTCGACGAGCTGCTCGATGCCCGCCGGGTTCAGCGCGTCCGCACCGCGAGCGCCCGCCAGGGCGTGCAGGACAACGAAGAACTGCGCCGCGTGGGCCGCGTGCCCCCGCGCGGTCGTCAGGATGGGGGCGTTGGCCAGCTCGAGGGCGGCGTGGGGCATGCCCGGGGCGAGCACGCCGAAGAACTCGGTAGAGAGCTGCGCATCGATCCGCAGGTAGAGGTTGTTGGCGGCCGGGATGCTCGTGGCGGGCGGCGCAACGCCGCGCTCCATCAGCTCGCGTGCCCGGGCGTTGCTGACCCAGATGAAGCTGTTGATGTGCTCGACCCACCCGCCGCGGATCTGGTCCGCCGTCAGGTCCGGGCGCTGGTGCTGGTGCATGAGGTGGGCGTAAACGTACTCGATGTCGGTGTCGTCGTCCGCCTGCCACGGGTCCTGATCGGTCACGAAACGCAGCGCCCGCCCGTCGGAGGTCATCGGCCAGTCTGCGTCGGTATAAAACGGCGGCTCCTTGCGGACACCCTCCGTCTGCAGCCCCGTCCAGTTCGCGATGCACTGCGCGAGCCAGAAGCCCTCGATCCGGTCCGCGTACACATCCCGATCCAGCTCGATCGCGCCGGCCGGCGGGGCGGCCCGGGCCGCGCTGGCGAGCAGGGCAACCGAGGCGATGCGGATCAGGCTATGCAGGTGAGACGCCATAGGAGAGTGAGTATGGTATCGACTCTTCGTGGCGGCTCCAAGAGCGATGATGTAGAGCGATCTTCCCAAGCGTGTTGTTGCAGGGGTGAGCGATGCTCAGAATAGGGGATTTTGCCTTGTAATATCAGTTTTCTGCATTTACAATCGGGTTCTATCCGGTTTGTCCGCCCGTGCGGGGCGGTCCCGGGTTGCTCATACTGAGAACAATGATTTGCATCCACAGGAGGAGAATCTGATGAAGCACAACGGAGTTATTGATCGTGCCGTGCTGGCAGCCGTGCTCGCGTGCACGGGCGGGGTGGCGATGGGCTCGGACGAGATCCTGTTCCCATCGCTCGCGCTCGACTATGAGGGGTTCACGACACGGGAGGCGGATACGTTCATCGCGGACCTCGATAACGACGGCGACCTCGATATCGCGACGAGCGGCGAAGATTCTCAGCGCGTTCATGTCTACCTCAATGAGGGTAACGGCTCGGGCTTTTCGCCCGCGGTCTACTTCCCGGGCGATGACGCGCCGGCGATCACGGGTGCCGATTTCAATGGCGACGGCTTCGTCGATCTCGCGGTCGCGAAACGCGGCTTCCAGGGCGATGTGGTCATCATGCTCAATCAGGGCGACGGCACCTTCGCCCCAGGCGTGGATTACCCGGCCCGCTTCGGGCCCTCCGACATCACCACCGGGGACATGAACAACGACGGGAACGCGGATGTGATCGTGACCGACAGCGTCGACAGCTTTATCGTGATCCTGCACGGCAACGGCGATGGGACGTTCATGCCGTTCACGGGGCGGTACGTCGGAGAACTGCCCCAGGGTGTCGAGGTGGGCGATCTCAACGGCGACGGGTACCCCGATATCCTGGCCGTGAGCGCGTTCTCGAACGAGCTGGGCGTGAGCTTGAGCAACGGCAGCGGGTCATTCGGGCTCCCGGTGTTTTACCCCGCCGGGAGTGAACCGCGTCGGGTTCGCGTCGCGGATATCGACGGCGACACGGACCTCGATGTCGTGGTCGTGAGCCGCTCCTCGCACAGCGTGAGTGTGTATAAGAATGATGGCGCCGGCGGGCTGAGTGTGCACGCGACGGTCGGGGTTGGTTTCTACCCGCTCGATCTGCGACTCACCGACCTCGACGCGGACGGCTCGCCCGACCTCCTTGTTTCCAAAGAGGACGAGCGGGACATTAAAGTCCTGATCAACGACGGCGCCGGCAACTTTGCGCCCGATACCGGCGACGGTCCCTACATCGGTTCCGCCCGGAGCGTGCAGGCGGCGGACATGAACGGCGACGGGCTGGTCGATATCGTCGCGGGAGGCGATCGTGCGCACGCCATCAGCTTCCAGGCAACGGATGGCACGTTCGCAAGCTCTCACATGCTTGACCAGATCCCCCGCGGCTGGGCCCGATACGCGGATCTCAACGGCGACGGGGCGATGGACATCGTCGCCTCGAACGGCAGCTTCATGGAGCAGAGGTTCACGATCGCCTTCGGCGACGCCAACGGGGGGGTTGCGTCGACGGCCACGATCACACCGATCCCCAACGCGACCGTCCTCGATGCCATCCCATCCGATATCGATGGCGATGGTGATGCCGACGTTGTCGCGATGGTGCGGACGGTCGAGTTTGGGAAGTTCGATCCGTTTTTCACGGTGTCTCTGTACGCGTACATCAACGACGGTTCCGGGAACATGACGCTCACCGGCACCCCCGTCGAGGTGGACTCGGACATCGACGAGTTTTACGAGATGGACTGCGGCGACTTTGATGGTGATGGGCTGCGGGACGACTTCCTCGTGAGCAACCTCTTCGAGGCGCAGATCAAGGCGGCGAGCTGGAACCCGCTCCAGGCCTGGGACACGATGGGCACCGTTGTCAGCGTGCCGGGCAATGGTTTAGGGCTTGAGGCGGTCGATTATGACATGGACGGCGACGACGATATCGTCTCCCTCGGTGCCGACAGGGTCATCGTCAGGCGAAACAACGGCGGATTCACCTTCTCGGGCGGAGGCGATGTCACCACAGGCGTGGAGCCGGGGAGCATCGCGGTCGGTGACATCGATGGCGATGGCGATCCGGACCTCGCGGTCCTCAGCGAGCCCGGTCTCACAATCAGCATTATTCAGAACAACGGGAGCGGCTTCGATCCTGCGACCAACATCTCGAACGGCACGGTTGGATCGAGCTCCACAGACTTCCCGAGACGACTGGCCATGGGGGACGTCAACCTCGACGGGAACGCCGATCTCGTCTTGTCGCGAGTGACTCAGCAGGATTCGACGAGGGTGTACCTCGGCGATGGCACGGGTTCGTTTAGCCTTGACTCCGCGTACATGGCACAGATTCCTGGCCCGATCGATCTGGTCGATCTCAATATGGACGATCTCCCGGACATCGTGATTTCAAACGCCGGGTTGCCGCCGATGGTGCTGCTCAACCAGGGCGGCGCGTCGGCGTGCCCCGCGGACCTGACCGGCGACGGCGTGCTCGACTTCTTCGATGTGAGCGCGTTCCTCAGCGCGTACAACGCCCAGGACCCGATCGCGGATTTCACCGGCGACGGGCTGTTCGACTTCTTCGACGTCAGCGCGTTCCTCAGCGCGTACAACGCGGGTTGCCCCTGATCGGGGAATCTGCCCATGCTATGGGCACAATTTGATCGTGCGATCGGGTGGTTTTGTGGGGTTTTTCTGATCGGGTGACCGATAATGCGCTGTTATGGCGCGATCCACCAAGAAGAAAAAGTCCACCCGCCCGTACCGCATGTCGGAGCAGTCGAGCGAGCTTACGGAGCAGCAGAAGCTCCTGCTCCGCATCGGCTGGCTGGCCCTGGGCGTGCTGTGGCTCTTTGTGCTCGTGGGGCTGGTGAGCTTCGACGCCGGCGATGCGCCGTCGCACGCCATCTACCCCAACAACCCGCAGACCCAGAACTGGACGGGCCCGATCGGGGCGCACGTGAGCTACGGTCTGCTCCGCACGCTGGGGGTCGGGGTCATCATCCCGATGGCCTTCGTGGGCGTGATGATCTCGCTCCGGGTCGCCCGCCGACCCATGAGCCAGCCGGTCGTGCGTGCGGTGGGGGCGCTGATCCTGACCGCGTCGCTGTGCGTGCTGCTCCAGGTCCTCTTCCCCAGCGCCGGGCCGCTACCGGGAATGGTGGGGGGCACGCTGGGTGTGGTCGGGGCGTCGGTCATGCTACCCAAGTTCGCTATGCTGGGCTCCCTGCTCTGGATCGCCCTGGCGGTCGTCATCGGGCTCATCGTCTGCTGCGACAAGTACGTCGTCACCGTCCCGCTGGCGATCTGGAACCGACTGGTCCCGGCCCTGGCGTTCACCCGCGAGAAGGCGGGCATGCTCGCCGAACGCACCGCCAGCCAGGCGAACGCGGCCACCGACCGGGCCAGCGCCGAGACCCGCAAGGCCAGCGGCGGGCTCCTCGCCGGGCTCCGCGCCATGATGAGCAAGAAGCGCAAGCCGGTCATGGTCCGCGTCAACGACATCGACGAGGAGATGGTCGAGGTCAAGCCCGTTCACGAAGAGACGGACGAGAAGGAACTCAAGCGCAAATCCAAGCCCAAGACGCGCGTCCGCCCGGTCCCCCTGCCCGCGGAGGCCGTGGACGAGCACGACGACTACGAGGATGAAGAGGACGAGACCCCCGGCGCACCGCAGGTGTTCGACAACGAGGACCTGCGAGAGAAGATCGCCAAGCTCCCCGTCCGCTTCGCCCAGCAGGAGAAGGAGATGGCGACGGACGAGGACCTCGCCGAGTTCCAGAACGTCCAGTCGCTCGAGGGCTACAAGTTCCCGCGGATGGACCTGCTCGAGGAGCCCGAGATCGGGTTCAACGAGAAGCTCGAGTCGCTCGTGCGCGAGCAGGCCGAGGCGCTCGAGAGCGCGATGCAGGAGTACAAGATCAACGGCGAGGTCGTGGACATCGAGTCCGGCCCCGCGATCACGCTCTACCACATCCGCCTCGCCCCGGGCACCAAGGTCGCGCAGATCAACGCGATCGAGAGCGACCTCGCCCGCTCGCTCAAGGCCGTCAACATCCGCGTGGTCGCGAACATGGAGGGGCGCGACACCATCGGCATCGAGGTCCCCAACCCGACCAAGGAGCGCGTGCGACTCAAGGAACTGATGAGCAACCGCGAGCGTTTCGAGGGCATGAAGCTCCCGATGTTCCTGGGCAAGGACGCCTCGGGCGACCCGCTGATCTCCGACCTGACCAAGATGCCCCACATGCTCATCGCGGGCACGACCGGCTCGGGCAAGTCCGTGTGCATGAACACGATCATCATGTCGTTCCTGTACACCAAGAAGCCCGACGAGCTCAAGCTCGTGCTGGTGGACCCCAAGATGGTCGAGATGAGCCAGTTCAAGGACATCCCGCACCTCATGTGCCCCGTCGTCACGGAGATGCCCAAGGCGGCCGCGATCCTCGAATGGGCGGTCACCAAGATGGACGAGCGGTACGAGCTGCTCGCCAAGGCCGGCTGCCGCGACATCTCGGGCTACAACGAGCTGGAGTGGGACGAGCTCAAGGAACGCCTGGAGATCCAGACCGAAGAGCAGGCCATGCGCGTGCCCAAGAAGCTCCCCTACATGGTCTTCATCATCGACGAGCTCGCCGACCTCATGATGACCAACAAGGAGGTCGAGGGCGCGATCATCCGCATCGCCCAGAAGGCGCGTGCGGTGGGCATCCACCTGATCCTCGCCACCCAGCGCCCGCAGGCGAACGTCGTGACCGGCCTGATCAAATCCAACATGCCCTGCCGCATCGCCTTCAAGGTCGCGTCGGGCATGGACTCGCGCATCGTGCTCGATCAGAAGGGGGGCGAGCTGCTCTTGGGTCAGGGCGACATGCTGCACCTCTCACCGAGCAGCCACAAGCTCTCGCGTGCCCAGGGCACGCTGGTGGACGACAAGGAGATCCGGCGCGTGGTGCGGTTCCTCAAGGACATCGCCGCCCCGAGCTTCGAGCGTTCGCTCATGCAGGTCAAGGGCGAGATGGGCGAGGACGAGGAGCGGATCTACCTCTCCGAGAACAACTCGTCCGCGTCCCTGAAGGCGGCGCAGGAAGACCCCATGTTCGACCGGGCCGTGGAGATCGTGCTCGAAACCAAGCGCGGGTCGGTCTCGCTGCTGCAGCGTCGCCTGGCGATCGGGTACACGCGTGCGTCGCGCCTGATCGACCTGATGGGCATCGCCGGCATCCTCTCGGACCACAAGGGGTCCGTGGCCCGAGATGTCATGATCAGCCTCGAGGAGTGGGACGCCATGAAGGAGCTCGTGGCCGAGGACCAGCGACGCCTCGCCGCCCAGGGCACCGGAGCCGAGAGCGAGCCCGAGGACCCGCACCAGACGAGCATGTTCGTGGAAGCACAATCCGACGAGATCGTTGAGGAGCCGCCGTTCGAGACCGACGAGCCCAGCCCCGGCGTCGTCGTGCACGGCACCATCGACAACGAGGATCCCGAATCCCAACACGAGCACGGCCTTGAGGATGACGACGAGGACGCGGACGAGCAGAACGCCGCAGAAGACGAGGAAGAGGACGAGGAAGAGTACGAACTCGATGAGGGCTCCGAGAACGATGAGGATGGCGACGAAGAGTTCGACGAGGAGGTCGAGGCCGAGTACGAAGACGGCGAGGAAGACGAGGACGACGTCGAGTACGAGTACGTCGACGAGGACGGCAACCCGATCGACCCCGAGGACCTCGAAGAGGAGGACTACGAGCTCGAGGATACCGATTCCGAAGACGAAGAAGACGGCGACGAAGAATCCGACGAGTACGAGGATGAGTACGAAGAGGACGAGTATGAAGAGGACGAGCACCCCACCACGGGAAGCGTCCGCTGAGCGTTCCGCCCGGCCTTATCGTTTCATCCCCTTCACCCCCTACGCACCCCACGATTTGGGGTGTTTTCTTTGAACTGGGCAAATTCCCTGAAACATCGCTTGGATTTGCCCCAATCATTAGGCACACCGACACGCCCGGATGGAACGGGTCTGTGTGCACACCACGAAAGGACACCCACATGCAGCGCTCTGCACTCCGTTTTTCTCGCTCGATGCTCTGTTGCTCGCTCCCCGCGCTGATCGCGTTGCCCGCGATCGCCGGGACTCCTGAGGCGCTCGACCGTGTCCCCACGGACACCCAGGCCGTCATCGTTGTTCCCGAGCTGGGCGAGCTGCTCAACGACATCAACACCATCAACCGGATCCTCGGCGATCAGGGCGAGCCCATGCTCAACATGGTCACCGCGATGATCCGCGGCATGCCGGGCATCAACATCGACGGCTCGATGGCCGCCGTCCTGAGCATGGAAGAGCACCAGGATGAGCCCGACGTGGTCATGATCGTCCCGGTGAGCAACTACGAGGCATTCACCAACGGTCAGGAAGCGGTCAACGGGCTCCACGAGATGCCCATGGGCGACCAGAGCATGTACGTGCGTGACCTCGGCGATGGGTACGCCCTGTTCGGCGAAATCGCCGAGGACGTCCGCAACTACAACGGCGCGAAGGGGAACCTGACCGCGCACTCGGCGATGCTCGGCAAGGCCGGCGGTCGCATCGCGGATCACAACGACATCTTCTTCTACGTCAACATCCCTCAGTTCCAGGACGAGATCGACATGGGGCTGCAGGAGATGGAATCGCAGGGCGAGATGGTCGAGATGATGGGCGGCGCCGAGGCCGCGCAGGCGTTCGATCAGATGGCCAACACCATGAGGACGATCGCCAACGACGCGATGAGCTTCGCCGCGGGCCTGAGCTTCGACCAGGCGAGCGGGATCTCCTTCGACTTCGGCCTCCAGTTCAAGGACGACTCGAGCACCTCGGGCTACTTTAACAACGACGGCGACGCCGCCAAGTACTTCTCGAAGGTCCCGAGCATGGACTACTTCCTCGCCGCGTCGTACGACATGAGCGGCGACGGGATCCAGCAGCTCATCGGCGAGTACATGGGCTGGGTCCAGAAGATGGACACCACCGGCGCCATGGACGCGTTCAACCTCGACGAGATGGTCAAGGGCGTGAACGGGGGCATCCAGGTCCTGGGCGCCTCGGACAACGTCATGGGCGGCCTGTTCACCAACACGCTCTACTACGCCGACGTCGAGAACCCCGGCGCCTATATCGACATGGTCCGCGACATGTACGCCGATATGGGCGACCACATGGAGCAGATGCAGCAGGCGGGCATCGCGATGGAGGCGAGCGTCGACGACGAGCCGACCGAGATCAACGGCGTCAAGGCCTACGGCTACCAGATGTCCATGGACATGACCCAGGCGCAGGGCATGAACCAGATGGGCGCCAACCCCGCCATGATCATGCAGATGATGTTCGGCGGCAACGGCCCCAGCGGCTACCTCGCTGAGGCTGGTGAGAACGGCCTGGTCGCCACACTCTCGCAGAACCCCACCCTGCTGAGCAAGGCGGTCAAGGCGGCCAACGGCGAGAACACCATGGCCAACTCCGCCGCCATCAGCAAGACCCGCGCCATGCTCCCCGACAACCGCGTCATGGAGATGTACATCGGCGCGGACCACCTCGCCAACACCGCCGGGCCCATGGCGATGATGTTCGGGCTCATCCCCGAGTTCGAGCCCGTCGAGTCGCTGCCCCCGCTCGGGATGGCGATGACTGCAGACGGCGGCGGGATGCTCTTCCGCACCGTGATCCCCATGCAGACCATCTCCAAGGCGATGGACATCGTCGAAGAAATGGGCGCGATGCAGCACAACAACGGCGGCGGCCAGATGGACTTCTGATCCCATCAACGCCTTGATCCAGCAGATCGGCCCGGCACAATTGCCCATGAGCACCACGCCCGGCCCAGTCTGGAAAATCAGCCACGAACGGGCGGTCCGATTGGACCGCCCGTTTCTCGTTGGCATCCTCAACATCACGCCCGATTCCTTCTCCGATGGCGGCGACTACAACACCCCCGCCCGGGCCGCGGAGCGGGCCCGGCGCATGCTCGACGAGGGCGCGGACGCGCTGGATATCGGCGGCGAATCCACACGCCCGGGCGCAACGCGGATCAGCGCCTGCGCCCAGATCGATCGGGTCGTGCCGGTGATCAGGGCGATCCGCGACGCGGGCATCGAACTCCCGATCACAATCGATACGACCCACGCCGAGACCGCCCGCGCGGCGATCCGGGTCGGCGCGGACGCCATCAACGACGTCTCGGCCGCAACCGAGGACGACGGGATGCTCGCGCTCGCGTCGGAGATGAGCTGCGGGCTGATCCTGATGCACCGCGAGCGATCCCCGGAACAGGACCGGTACTCGGATCAGTACACCGATCCGCCCGTCCAGGGGTCCGTGACCGATCGGGTGGTGGGGGCCCTGCGGATCGCGCGTGATCGCGCGATCGACGCGGGGATCGACCCGGGGTGCATCATGCTCGATCCGGGGTTGGGCTTTGGGAAGGACACCCGTCAGAACCTCGAGCTGATCGCAACGACCCAGGATCTCGTCGCGTTGGGGCACCCCGTGATGAGCGCCCTGAGCCGCAAGAGCTTCGTCGGGCGTGTGGGGCTCAGGCGCGATTCGGACCCATCCGAGCGTCTGCCCGCGACCCTGGCGCTCTCGGTGATGCACCTGCAACGCGGGGCGCGGGTGTTCCGGGTCCATGATGTTGCGGCGCACCGCCAGGCGCTGGACGCCGCGTGGGCGTTGATCCGGCAAGACGGGGCTGTTTCCGCGATGGAATCGGCGAATTAATTACCACCCGACGCCCGGCGATGCGGGCACCCGCACCTACGATACCCGTGCCCGTGCGGGCGATGAAGACGCGAAATCTCGCGAGTTGACGACTGATTGAAAGGATCCGACGCGATGGCCAACGCGAATGTG
>CAXREY010000051.1:0-27624 GCA_964229845.1 Phycisphaerales bacterium UBA1924 | reverse complement strand
GGGAGGCGCTTGTTCCAGAGCAGGAAGACGGTCTCTTCGAACGTGCTGTTCGACGCGAGGTCGCCGATGGCGATCCCGACGTACTCCAGGACGCCCTCGGTGCCGTTGATGAACGACATCTCGGTCTGGGCGGCGATGACGCCCTCGAGTCCCTTGGAGAAGGTCTTTTCTGCGGTACTCATGGATTCAATCCTTCGGTTGTGGCGGCGAAATCTGGGAGTGATCGCCGTCGGATGGTTGTCGAACAAGCTTTGGGATCCCGCCGAAATCATCTGATACCGGGCTGAAATGAGCGGGACAGGATCATAGGCAGCATCCTGTTGATCGGCGTACCATCGCTCTGTGTTGATCCCGCTGGGCACAGACCGACCCAACCGACGCAAACCCGTCGTAACGAGGACCCTGATCGCCTTGAATCTGGGGGTGTTTGTCGCGATGGCCCTGATCGCGGCGATGGATCCGGGGCTCGCGGAGCGGATCGGCGATTGGGGTGCGGTGGGGCGGACGGTCGAGCGTCGCGGTGTGGAACTGCACGCGTTCGGTCTTTGGCAGCCGATCACGTCCGCGTTTTTCCACGGCGGGTTCATGCACATCTTCGGGAACATGATCTTCCTGCTGGTGTTCGGGCCGAGTGTTGAGGATCGTTTCGGGCGGGTGGGGTATCTGTTGTTCTACCTCGCGGGCGCGGTGGTCTCGGGGCTTGCGCACATGGCGGTGGAGGTGAACCCGGCGATCGGGGCCTCCGGGGCGGTGGCGGCGGTTTCGGGCGCGTACCTGGTGCTGTTTCCGCGGACGCGGATCAAGTGCTTTGTGCTGTTCTTTATCATCGGGGTGTTCATGATCCCGTCGTGGTGGCTCATCGGGCTCTATATCGTGCTGGATCTGTTCAGTCATTTGATTACGCCGGACAACGGGATCGCGAACATGGCGCACCTGGGTGGGTACGCGATGGGGATCGCGGTTGCGTTCTTCCTGCTGGGGACGAAGATCCTGGAGCGGGAGCCGTACGACCTGCTGTCGATCCTGAAGCAGCGTCAGCGCCGTCGTGCGTTTGCCAGCGCGACACGGGTGCACGAGCAGCAGCTCGATCGGATCCGCGCGGAGCAACCGAAGAAGGTGGTGCGTGACCCGAAGGCGGAGAAGCTCGCCGAGGCGCGGGCTGAGGTCGGGACGCTGCTGGCGCAGGGCGAGGGCGATCGGGCCGCGGACGCGTACCTGCGGATGCTTGAGGAGTTCGGGCACGACGAGCAGGCGCCGCTGACGCTGCACCGTGAGGCGCAGTATCAGATCGCCAACACGCTGTATCAGCGTGGGGACCGTGTGCAGGCCGCGGATACTTTCCAGCGGCTGCTGGCGAGCTACCCCGGCGATCCGGAGCGGCACATCATTGGTGTGCTGATTGCGCGGACCCGGGCGGAGGATCAGGGCGACGTGCCCGGGGCGATCACGCTGCTCGAGGAGCTGTCGGAAGAGTCGCTGGATGCGGACACCGAGGCGCTGGTGAACGAGGAGCTGGCCCGCATCCGCCAGCAGACCGTGCGCGGTACTGGATCGAAGGAGCCCGAGCTATGAATACGCATCGCACACGCATCAAGGTCTGTGGGATCACGAGTGTCGGGGCGGCGACGGCCGCGGTGGATGCCGGTGCGGACGCGATCGGGTTTGTGTTTGTTGAGGGGACGCCGCGGTACATCGACCCGGAGGAAGCGGTGGCGATCATGTACAGCTTGCCGCCGTTCGTGAGCACGGTTGGGGTGGTGCGGGATCTGGACGTCGATCAGTTCTGCGAGCTGGAGTACCGGTGCCCGGCGCACACGATGCAGCTGCACGGCAAGGAGCCGGTGGATGTTGTTCAGCAGTGCGGGCCGGGCGTGGTGAAGGCGTTCAGGTACGAGGACGCGACCATCAACTCGCAGCTGACGCGCTGGGCGAAGGTGGACGAGGTGGACGCGCTGCTGATCGACGGCTCGGATGGTGGCGAGGGGACGGCGTTCGACTGGTCGAGGCTGGCTCCGCACCTTGAGGGCTACAACAAGAGGATCATCATCGCGGGCGGCATCGACGAGCACAACGTGGCCGAGGTGATCGAGACGCTGCGTCCGTACGCGGTGGATGTTTCGTCTGGAGTTGAGGACGAGCCGGGCGTGAAGAACCCGGAGAAGATCGCCCGCCTGTGCGCGGCGGTCCGCGGCGCGGATGCCCGGGTCGGGTGAATCAGATCCCCATGGTCTGGACGATGGACTCGAACACGGCGCGGGTGCGGTTTTCGGTTGCCGGGTCGACGTTGATTTCCATGAGCACGCCTCCGCCCTCGTAGCGGGTGGTGACCTTGATCTTTTTGTAGGACATCCCGCCGGACCCGAGCGCGACGATCCGCCCGTCTGTGGGGGTGACTGCGAACTCCTCGATGATGTGGCCCTGGCGGTGGAGCATGGCCCTGGTGGCGGCGTTCACGGACTCGATGGCGTATCCGGGTGGGAGTTCCGCGTTGAGGCGTCCGAAGCGGTAGGTGGCGTAGATGGGCGTTTCACCGTGCCAGGCGCGGGTTTCCCGGACGGCCGGGACGGTCTCGCAGCCGCTGATGACGGTGGCGGAGAGCAGGATCGGGAAGAGCAGCAGGGTGGTGAATCGGGTCCGCATGGGGATGATTATCGGCCTCTCGGGGTGTGTCGGATCAGGAATCGGGCGTGTCGGGGTGTGGGATCGACAATTCTTGTGGCGGCTTGACCTTGCGATGACTCGCGCCTTGAATCGCAACCCGACCCACGCTGTGTGGGCGGTACTGATGTCCTTGCTATTTCCAGACCCGCTCAAAGGAGAGCTCATGGCGATTCGGATCAAATCTCGCGGCAACGAGAGCGCGGAGCAGCTCATGCGCCGTTTCAAGAAACTCTGCGAGAAGGAAGGTCTGACCAAGGACATCCGCAAGAAGGAATACTACGAGAAGCCCTCGGAGCGTCGCAACCGCGCGAAGCGGAAGGCCGCTCCGCGCCGCCCATGAGCGGACACGACTGACTTGAGAGTGCCCACCGGACCGGTGGGTTTTTTCATCGCGGGACTGGATTGAGCCCTCGCAAAAGAAAGGGCTTTCATTCTTGTTTCATCGGATTCTGTCCCGTCAGCCGATCTATAGTTGCAGCCCTTTTGAGGGTTGTATGAATCCTTTTTTTCACGCACGCACCCCCTGCCCCGGGGTGTCGAGAGACTGTCAACGCTGCGCAACGCAGGGGCGGGCTTGGAGCCGGATGATCGTGGGGCTGATCCTCGGTTTGTCTTCCCGCTGAACACACGCTGCATTTCTACGCAGCAACCCAGTAAAGAGGTTGAACACGATGAGTATGCAACTCATGCCCACACTGGCGTCGATGTCCGAAGTGACCCCGGCGTACTACCTGGCACCGATCGGCGGGATCTTGGCCCTGATCATGGCCAAGATGTTCCACGGCTCGGTGATGAAGAAGTCCGAGGGTGACGAGAACATGATCGAGATCGCGCAGGCGGTCCGCGACGGTGCGATGGCCTACCTGAGCCGTCAGTACAAGGTCGTCGCGGGTGTCTTCGTTCTCCTGATCATCTTCCTCGGGATCATGTACGCCCTGAAGCTCCAGGAGATGTGGACGCTGATCGGTGTTCCGGTCGCGGGTCTCTTCTCGGGTCTGTGTGGCTGGTTCGGTATGCGGATGGCGACCAACGCGTCGGCCCGTACCGCCTGGGCCGCCAAGCAGTCGCTCAACGAGGGGCTGACCGTCGCGTTCCGCTCGGGCGCGGTCATGGGCCTGGTGGTGGTCGGCTTCGCGCTGATCGACATCTCGGCGTGGTTCTTCATCTTCAACTCGACTGGGCTTATCGAGGGCGGGATCGCGGAGATCACCGTCGTCATGCTGAGCTTCGGCATGGGTGCCTCGACGCAGGCGCTGTTCGCGCGTGTCGGTGGTGGTATCTACACGAAGGCCGCGGACGTCGGTGCGGACCTTGTCGGTAAGGTCGAGGCGGGCATCCCTGAGGATGACGCGCGGAACCCCGCGACGATCGCGGACAACGTCGGCGATAACGTCGGTGACGTTGCGGGCATGGGTGCTGACCTGTACGAGTCGTACTACGGCTCGATCCTCGCGACGATGGCGCTGGGCGCTGCCGCGGCGATGACGCTGGCCAGCGGCGACGCGGCCGGGGCGCTGGGCATCAAGCTCGCCGTCACACCGATGGCGCTCGCGGGCCTTGGCATCTTCTGTTCGATCATCGGTGTGTTCACCGTCAAGGCCAAGGAGAACGCGAGCTTCGCGCAGCTCCTCAAGGGCCTTCACAAGGGTGTGTACGTTGCCTCGGCGCTGATCATCCTCGGCGCGTTCGGGCTGCTGTGGTTTATCCTGAACGACGCGTCCGAGCTCGGCGGCATCACCACGTGGTGGCGTCTGGGTCTGTCGATTGTTTCCGGTCTGATCGCGGGCCTCGTGATCGCGCACGCGACCGAGTACTACACCTCGTACGAGCACAAGCCCACGCAGCGTATTGCTGAGCAGGCGCTGACCGGCCCGGCGACCGTGATCATCGCGGGTATCGCGGAAGGCATGAAGTCCACCTGGGCCTCGCTGCTGACCGTTGTTGTGGCCATTATCCTGTCCTTCTCCTTCGCGGGCGGCGGGGACTCGTTCCTCATGGGTCTGTACGGCGTGGGTATCGCTGCTGTGGGTATGCTCAGCACGCTGGGTATTACTCTCGCGACCGACGCGTACGGCCCGATCGCGGACAACGCGGGCGGCAACGCGGAGATGACCGGGCAGCCCCCGATGGTGCGTGAGCGCACCGACATGCTCGACTCGCTGGGGAACACCACCGCGGCGACGGGTAAGGGCTTCGCGATCGGTTCGGCGGCGTTGACGGCGATGGCGCTGTTCGCGGCGTACATCCAGATCGTGCAGACGCAGATCACCAGCCAGGCCGAGAACTACTTCGGCGACGGCGCCGCGTTCGTTGCGCCCGCAGAGGCCGACAACGGGTTCGCGGTCTACTCCGGTTACGGGCGTTTCGCGATCAGCACCAGCGAGGTTGATGCGGACGGCGATGTCAACATCGACGGCGGCATGACGATCGACGTCACGACCGCGGACGGCAAGCACGCCAACCGCATCAAGGGTCTGGAGAAGGGCGACGTCTACCCGATCGTCAGCGTCCATGACTCGCGTTACGATATCGTGGGCGAGGGCTGGACCGCGACGCTTGCGTCGTCCGAGCGGGGCAGCGTTTCCGACGTGCTCAAGTTCTACGACGTGACCCTGGCGAACCCCAAGCTGCTCGGTGGCCTGTTCATCGGTGTGCTCCTGGCGTTCCTCTTCTGTGCACTGACCATGAACGCGGTGGGGCGTGCGGCCTACGCGATGATGGGCGAGTGCCGTCGTCAGTTCGGCTTCATCCGTGAGGCCCTGCGTCGCGACGGGATGAGCGAGGAAGACCTCGCCAACCCGGACAACTGGCCGATGAAGGGTGTGGACCTCGACGGTCACCACTACCCCGACTACGCCAACTGTGTCGCGATCTCGACCTCGGGTGCCCAGAAGGAAATGGTTGTGCCTTCGGTCCTGGCGATCCTCGTCCCGATCCTCGTCGGACTGACCCTCTCGGTCCCCGGCGTGATGGGCCTGCTCGCGGGCGGCCTGGTCTCCGGCTTTGCCGTGGCGGTCTTCATGGCCAACGCGGGCGGTGCGTGGGACAACGCCAAGAAGCTGCTTGAGTCGTACGGCAAGACCACCGCGGACGAGATGGTCGCGGGCACTGGCAACTCGGCCAAGGTCCCTGCGGCGGTTCGTGATGCGATCATGGCTCGTGCGCAGGAAGCCGTCGCGGCCGGCCATGGCGATCTGATCGTCTACGGCAAGGGCAGCGACGATCACAAGGCGACCGTCGTCGGTGACACCGTTGGTGACCCGTTCAAGGACACCTCGGGCCCGGCGCTCAACATCCTCATTAAGCTGATCTCGATCGTCTCGGTCGTGTTCGCGGGGCTGATTGTTGCGTACGGCGATATCCTCGGCGGCGTCCTCGGGTTCTGATCCTGATTTGCAACTGGTATTGAACGGCCGGCCTCGGGTTATCCCGGGGCCGGTTTTCTTTGCGCCGGGAAGATCGGCCGCAACCGGTTCACATGCGTTGCGGATCGGGTTAGGATCCGTACACCGCACCCGGAGACTCGAAGATGCAGACACACTGGCTGAGATTGACACTGATCGCGTTTTTTTTGATGTTGGCCGGGCCGGCGGCGGCGCAGCGGGCGTCGTTTGAGTCGCAGGTCGATGAGCGGGTCGAGGAGCTGCTGACGTTTGAGGACGGGGTTGAGAGGAAGGCGATCGAGAAGCGGTACGGCGAGCTGGTCATGCTGGCCAACACCGTTGCCGCGCGGGCCGGTGCTCGTCAGATGAGCGCGGTGGTGCGGTGCGAGGGCGCGCTGGGCATGCTGGAGCTGGTGGTCGGGGCGAACGCCGGCGATGCGGGCGAGCTGATCGAGCGGTTCAGGGCGCATCCGCGGTTCATGAATGAGCTGGGGCTGCTCGTGAGCGATCAAGACGATCCGCGTGGGGTTGCGGGTCTCGCGGCGCGGCTCATGGAGGAGCGGTCGGAGCAGGTCAGGGCGTTCCCCGCGCTGGCGGCGGCGGTGTGCGTGGTGCATGACATGCAGCGTGGGGAGGTGTTCACGCGCAGGGTCAACGAGCACAACCCGGAGTCATCGGACCCGTTGGCGATCTTTGATTACTACGTGGGCAACGCGCGGATGCTTTCGATCAATCCGGGTGAGCTGCCCGCGATCGCGTTGGTGTACGTTGTCGACACGACCGAGACCCCTGAGCAGATGCAGTGGGCGCTCGGGCGTTTCCGGACGAATCCGAGTATCAGCGATCGGTTTTTCGAGATCGAGTACGACTATCTTCATTTTCAGCAGAGCAAGCCCAAGCGGGTGACGGCTGAGCCGGGCGATTACAACATCCAGAAGATCAATCGGTACGGCGGCGTGTGCGCGGATCAGGCGTACTACGCGATGAGCGTGGCGAAGGCGTGCGGCATCCCCTCCGCGTATGTTCGTGCGCGGGGCGCGGATGTGAGCCACGCGTGGGTTGGGTTTGTCGAGAAGCGCGGGCGGCGTGCGGCGTGGAACTTTGAGGCGGGGCGTTATGATGAGTACCAGCAGCTGCGGGGGAACCTGCTGGACCCGCAGACGCGTGAGTGGATCAGCGACGGGCGTGCGGGCGTGCTGGGCAACGCGATGAGCTCGGGCAACGAGGATGTGCTCGCGTCGATGGCGGCGGCCCGGGTGGTCGAGCGGATGAGCGCGGGGGCGTGGCGGACCGATGAGGAGATCGAGCTTGAGACGCGCGGGAACCACCGCACCACGCGGACCAGCGACATCGAGGACCGGCTCGATCTGCTCCGGGCGGCGCTGAGCAGGTCCGCGGGGGTGCCTGCCGCGTGGGATCTGGTCGTGGAGCTTGCGGCGGCGGGCGAGATGGATGAGCAGGCGATGGACGTCTGGGCGAGCGCGGTGATGCGGCTTGCGGGCCGTCAGCATCAGGACTTCGCGTACGACTTCCTGGTGGACCTGATCGCGACGGTGGATGAGGCGGAGCGTCAGCATGAGATGTGGGAGTGGGCGTTCAGCCAGTTCCGTGCCCGTCCGGACCTCGCGGCGGGGGTGCGGTTCCGGCAGGGTGAGCTCTGGGCGCGGAACGATAATCTTGAGTACGCGTGGCTGGCGTACAACGACGTGGTGGACAGGTTCATCAACGAGGGGCCGATGGTGGTCAGCGCGCTCGATTCGATGCGTCGGATGCTTCAGGACGCGGGCAAGGGGGCGGAGATCATCCCGGTGCTGGAGAACGCGTCCAAGCGTGTCAGGAAGCCGGGGGATATGAGCGCGCAGTTCGCGGTGCAGTCGAACTACTACCGGATCCATAAGATGCTGGCCGAGGCGTACGAGGAGGCGGGGCGGGCGAGCGATGCGCGGCGGATCCGTATGGAGCTTGGTCGTTGAGGTGATTCGCTGAGGTGGGGTGTCGAGGTGGGTTGTCCAGGCGTGGGTGTGTAATGTGGGCGCAGAAAAAAGCTGCCTCCAGGGTTTGGAGGCAGCCGTAGGATGCAGATTGCATCTGTTGAGATCGGGTTGCACCAACGGCAACACCGTCGAGCTGCCGCTCTTACGGGTGCAACCCCTTCATACAGTCATACTTAGTCACTGAATCACCTCCTTGAAGAAAATGCCAGCCCAGCCGTCGCGGTGTATTGCCGCCGCCGGAGTTTCTTTCCCCTTGCCGTCGCTCGGGGCTCAACGCTCGTCGGCTGCCGCCGACGCTCGTCGCGGTGCGTTTCGATGAGTTCGTGCGTGGTTTTCACGCTCGTCTTCATCGTTCGCGTTCCCGCGATGGTTCCATGATCGACATTTTCGGGCGGTTTGCAACAGCGGATGCGAGATATCGCCATAAACCGGGTGAAATCGGGCGATTCATCCACATCAGGGCTGGAGGCGCGTGGCGGACCATGCGGCGGGGGTGTACGCGTCGGGGCCTCGCTCGATGGAATCGTTGCGGGTCAACGCTCGTTCCCATCGTGCGCGGTCGTGGATGCGGCCGAGGCCGCCGTTCCAGAGCTCGACGGACTGGGCGTGTATGCGGAAGCCGCCCCAGTGGGGGGGGCGGGGGATCTCGACCTCGCGTTCGCCCATGAGGTCCGCGGGCGAGAGGCCGAGCTTGTCCATGACCTCGCTGACTTTCTCGAGGAGGGCTTCGCGTGATTCGATGGGCTGTGACTGGTCGCTCACCCATGCGCCGAGGCGGGACTCGAGGCGGCGGGAGGCGAAGTAGGCGTTGGATTCCTCTTCGCTCGCGTGGGTGATGGGGCCGCGGATTCGGACCTGGCGTTCGTCGTGGTCCCAGTGGAAGACGGCGCTGGCGAAGGGGTGCTTGTCGATCTGTTGGCCCTTGGCGCCGTTGTAGTTGGTGTAAAAGACGATGTTGCCCGCGTCGGGCTCGATGGCCTTGCAGAGGACGATGCGTGCGTCCGGGTAGCCGTCCGGGTGGAGGGTGCTGAGGGTCATGGCGTTGGTGTTGGGTGTTTTTCGTTCTTCCCAGGCCTTGTCGAACCATGATTTGAAGATGGGGAACGGGGACTCCGGGAGGGCCTCTGGGAGCCCGCCTTCGGCGTCGTAGAAGTCTGCACCGGCTGATTCTGTGGACATGGTGTAGGGTATCCTCCACAATCTTCGGGGTTGTGAACGCGTGGGTGCGGATTCGTCCGGAGCAACCTGTCGGTTACGGTGATCTGGCGAGAAACGAGTGGATTTCTGCGTACAATCGACGCTGTGAATGATTCCACGATGTTCGAACCCAAGTCCGGCAAGCGCCGGGGCGATCAGCGCCCGCAGACCCTCGACATGGGGCGGTTGTTCGATCGCACGCCGCCGCACCATATCGATGCGGAACGCTCGCTGATCGGGTCGATCCTGCTGGATCCGGCGGTGCTCAACGATGTGGTGGAGCTGATCCCCAATGGGGAGATGTTCTATCAGGAATCGCACGGGACGATCTATCAGACGCTGGTGGAGACCTACGAGGCGCACCAGACGGGCGATCTGGTGCAGCTGACGGAGTCGCTGCGGGCGAAGGGTGTGTTCGATCAGGTCGGGGGTGCTTCGTACCTGATGGAGCTCGCGGAGGCGGTGCCGAGCGCGGCGAACGCGGTGTATTACGCGAAGCGGATCGCGGACAGTGCGCGTCTGCGGAAGCTGATCGATGCGGCTGGTCAGATCCTGTACGACGCGTACAACCAGGGCGGCGGCGGGGTGGACGCGGCCAAGGGCGTGATCGATCTGGCGGAGAAGCGGATCTTCGATATCGCGTCGGAGGACGTGAACGCCGAGCCGGAGACGCTGCGTGAGCTGCTGCTTGCGGAGATGGAGCGGATCGAGCAGGCGGACGGGAAGTCGGTCTCGGGGATCTCGACGGGGTTCAGCGATCTCGATGAGATGCTCTCGGGGCTGCAGGCGGAGGAGATGCTGATCCTGGCGGCGCGCCCCTCGATGGGGAAGACGGCGATCGCGCTGAACATCGCGGAGCAGATCGCGTTCGGCGGCGCGACGCCCTGGTCGCCCAAGCAGATCAACAACCCGGTGGCGGTGGGCGTGTTCTCGCTAGAGATGGCGCGCGGGTCGCTGGTGCAGCGTCTGCTCTCCGCGCGCTCGGGCGTGGATTCGAGCCAGCTCCGGACCGGCCGTGTGAGTGATGCGGAGTGGGACAAGCTGCACCGCGCGAGCGCTGAGCTGGCGGAGGCACCGATTTATATCGATGACACGCCGGGCATGACGGTGCTGACGATGCGGGCCAAGGCGCGGCGGATGAAGCAGCGTCACAACATCGGCTGCATCGTGATCGACTATCTGCAGCTGCTGTCGTCGCCGAGCAGTGCGCGTGAATCGCGCCAGGCGGAGGTGGGGGAGATCTCGCGTTCGGTCAAGTCGCTGGCGCGAGAGCTCAAGGTGCCGGTGATCTGTCTGGCGCAGCTCAACCGTGGTGCGGAGCAGCGCGAGGGCAACCGCCCGAAGATGTCGGACCTGCGTGAGTCGGGCTCGATCGAGCAGGACGCGGACGTGGTGATGCTGCTGCACCGCGAGAGCTACTACCACCGCGGCGAGCCCGCGTGGGACCCGACGAGCCCGGAGTTTGACGAGGACAACCGCGAGAAGCTGAACCTGACGGAGCTGATCATTGCGAAGCAGCGTAACGGCCCGACCGGGACGGTGAAGCTGACGTGGGACTCGGGCACGGTGCGGTTCAAAACGCACGACGGGATGCACACCGGCGGCTCGTACGGGTTTGCCAAGGAGATGGAGGGCGGGAGCTACGGGTTCGACGGCCCGGACTTCGACCCCGCGCCCGCGCAGGGGGGGCCCGACTTTGGCGACCCGCCGCCTGTGCCCAAGCACACCTTTGCGCCGGGTAAGAAATCAGGGCCGGAGGCGGACTTCCGGGACGGGTCTGGGAACGACGTCAGCTTTGATGATGAAGAGCTTCCGCCGTTCTGATTTAGGGGTTTTCAGGGGCCTTGGGATCTGATATATTGTGTTCGGCCCCGTCTGGGTGGGCCCAGGGCAAGATACTGAGAGGGATCAATATATGAATAACGGTTTGGTTGTCGTTGCGCTCGTCGCGCTTGCGTGTGGTTCACTCGCTGCTCAGGTTACTCCGAGCTATTCGAGCATCACCAGCGAGGTCGGTCTTTCGCTTACTGGTGACAACGGGTCAGATGCCGATGTGGTCATCGACGATCAGGCCGCGACGCTCGGCCCCCTCAGCGCCGACGCGATCGCGGGGTTCAGCAACTCCAACGGCGTGTTCGACGGCTCCGTGAGCGGGAGCGCATCGTTCAGTGATGCATCGAGCGGATCGTTCATCGCGAGCTCATCGTTCATGGGCGCGGATTCTGGGTTGCCCGGTGCGATGGGCTCGTTCGGTCACACGTTGTCGAGCGAGTTCGAGTACCAGTTCATCATCGATGGCGAGGGTGAGATGACGATCGACGGCTTGCTCACCAACAGCAGCACGGCCTTCGAGTCCTCCGTTCGTCTGAGCATGAGCAGCGAGTCTGTCATCGGTGGCGGGTTTGTGGGGTTCTTTTACGATGAGAACATCATCGATACTGCGAACACTGGTTCGGTGTTCTTCTCAAGGTCAATTCCATTGACCGCGCCTTCGGGGAGTTACCGGTTGCGGATCCTTCTGTCGCACAGCGGGGTCGGGCAGCGCGATCAGGACGAGGTCGCCGCTTCGCTGATGTCGGACTTCGGGATCAGCGTCATCGACCCGTGCCCGGTCGACCTGACTGGGGACGGGCTGGTTGATTTCTTCGATGTCAGCGCATTTCTGACCGCATACAACTTGATGGATCCGGTTGCGGACTACAACCATGACAGCGTCATCAACTTCTTTGATGTGAGCGTGTTTCTTTCTGACTATGCCGCCGGGTGCCCCTGAAGCGATATTCAATGCCCGAGGTCGCGTGCGACGCGGTCGTTGACGCGTGCATGACGCATCTGGTCGCGGTATTCGGCGCGTTCGGTCATGCCGGGGATGAGGAAGAGGTCGATGATCTGTCCGATGAGGAGCAGGCCGCCGGTGAAGAGCCAGATGAGCCCGGTGATCCACTTGCCGTTGTAGAAGCGGTGGATGCCGCAGAAGCCGATGAAGCAGCAGCACCAGAGCAGGTATGCGATTCCGGTTGATTTCATGGTGAAAGACCTCCGGTCAATACTATTGGCGAAAGCGTGGTTGCGATTTCGTGCGGTAACGGTCGACACTGCACAGGCGGGACGCCACCCGAGATAGCACAGGCGGGACGCCTGTGCCACCGACAAACGGATTAGTCGCCGAAGCAGGTGTAGACGCTGCGACCGGCGGCGATGAGGGCGTGGTCCTTGGGGACGAGGCGCTGCTTGTTGGCGGCGGACTGGATGTCGACATCGCCGAGCACACCGCCCTGCATGACGACGAGTCGGTTCTCTTTGCCCATCTTGAGCAGCTGCATGGCGTGGTGCCCAAACTGGGTGGCGAGGACTCGGTCGCCGGCGACGGGGGTGCCGCCGCGCTGGGTGTGGCCGAGTACGACGTAGCGGGACTCGATCTCGGTGCGTTTCTCGATCTCGTCGGTGAGCCACTTGGCGATGCCGCCGAGGCGGATGGCCTCGGGCGAGTCTTCGACGACGCGGTCGACGATCTGCTCTCCGCCCTTGGGCTTGGCGCCCTCGGAGACGGCGATGATGGTGAAGCATTTGCCGCGCTGGGAGCGTTTGATGCACTGGTCGCAGATGATGTCGAGGTCGAACTCGATCTCGGGGATGAGGATGACGTCCGCGCCCGAGGCGATGCCGGCGTGGAGGGTGATCCAGCCGGCGTTGCGTCCCATGCACTCGACGGCCATCACGCGGTGGTGGGAGGCGGCGGTGGAGTGGACGCGGTCGAGGGCCTCGGTGGCGACGTGGACGGCGGACTGGAAGCCGAAGGTGATGTCTGTGCCGTGGAGGTCGTTGTCGATGGTCTTTGGGACGCCGATGCAGTTGATGCCCTGGTGCGAGAATGGCTCGGCAACGGACATGGTGCCGTCGCCGCCGATGACGACGAGGGCCTCGATCTTGCGGATCTTGAGGTGGGTGACGCAGACGTCGGTGAGGTCTTTGTAGACGGTTTCGCCCTTGTCGTTGACGCCCATGGGGTAACGCTGCGGGTCGGACTTGTTGTTGGACCCGAGGATGGTGCCGCCCATGGTGAGGATGTTGGAGACGTCGTCGAGCTCGAGTCGGCGGATGCGGTCCTCGATGAGGCCGAGGAAGCCGTCCTCGATGCCGTAGACCTCCATGCCGCAGTTGATGGCGTCCTTGACGACGGCGCGGATGACGGCGTTGAGCCCCGGGCAGTCGCCGCCGCCGGTGAGGACGGCGATTCGTTTGATTTGTGATACGGGGACGCGATCGTTGATGGTGGCCATGGGCGGATGATAACGGGGATCAATCAGTTCTGCCTGTTGTTGAGTCGGCGTCTCGCTTCTCTTTCTTCCGGTGCGCAGATCGGCGTGCGTATCGAGAGCGTGTCCTGAGCCCGTGTTTCGAGTAATTCCAGGCCACGTACACGAACTGCAGCCCGAACATGGTTGGGAAAACAGCTGCCATGAGTGTGCTTCTCTGAACCAGTTGCGCGTCTTGTGGAAGGATCCAGCCGTTCCGGCCGAGCCAGGCAACGAAGAAGTAGAACCCCAGTACAATCAGGATTCCGAATAAGATAATCCTGATGCCAAGTAGTAATAAACGCGTTGTGTATTCGCGGCGGGTGGCTGCCTGAGACTCCTCTGGCGGGTCGAGTGCTGCTCTCAGGTATGAGCTCAGTGGCTTTGGTACAGCGAAGCTCATGCGTTGCCCGTCTTCTGTGCTGAACTCGAGACGGAGTGGGTCACCCCTGCGGAGCCTTGGCTTGGACCGTTCGTCGAAGTCGATCGATATTATCTCACCGGTCAGCTGCGTGGCGACGAACCCTGTGGGGAGCAGATCGACCGATTCAAAGTGCTGTGTGCGTGGACGGTAGATGAACAAGAACCGGCCCATTATCAGCGCAACGATGGTCAGGATCGTGAACTGCACCACTGCGAACCAGTCTGCGTTTGTCTGGGGAGGGATGTGTTGGAACTGGGAAATTACTTGGTAGTACAGGTAGCTCATCGCTGGGACCATCATCGCGGCCAAGAGGATGCAACCCCAGATCGATGCCTCTTTCGGGGCAAAGGTGATTGGCTCGTCGGATGAACGCACCCAGGCGAGGATGTGGCGTTGCTGGGCGCGTTGGGCCAGGTTTGCCCTGTTTTTCATGGAGACCCAGGGCAATTTGTCTCCGATCTTGAGTGGGCTCCCTTCGGGGTCGCGAAGCCAGACACTCGATCCTCCCTGGCCGGGCTGCATAATCACCCGATGCCAAGGAAAGTGCTCACCGAGCAGTAGTTCTCCTCCGTGCTCACCTTTCACGACCCTGACGCCGCGGAGATTTGGCATGAGCCAAACGCGAGGTCGAGTGGAGATGGCTCGCTTGGGTGGATGAGTTTGATCAATCGTCTTATCCATGCGTTCTCAGTGGGATTATTGGGGATTGTCACTCGCTCGTATCTGGCATTGGAATCAAGTTGCACTCGTGCACGTTCAGCAGTGTGAAATATCCGCCTCAAACGACAGAAACCGGGTTCTTCGGGCAGCCGAATCCGCTGGTTCCGGTACCATAAAGAGCGTTCATGGATGAGCACGTCGTCAATCCCGTCGAGACGAGCCAGATGCCCCCGGTTGCGGCGTCTGAGCGGTTCGATCCGCATCTTTATCTGCATCCCCAGACGCTGTCGCGGCTTTCGACGATGGAGCTGCGGGCGAAGATGATCGTGGAGGGGGTGATGGCGGGGCAGCACCGGTCGCCTTATACGGGGGTTTCGGTCGAGTTTGCCCAGCACCGACCGTACGTGGCCGGCGACGATATCCGCCATCTGGACTGGAAGGTCTATGCGCGGACGGACAAGCTGCAGGTCAAGCAGTACCAGCAGGAGACGACGCTGGACCTGGTGCTGCTCGTGGATTCTTCGGGCTCGATGCGGTTCGGGTCGCGGCTGTTCTCCGACGCCTCGGGTTCGGCGCGGGATATGGCGCCTGACGGGCGTCCGAACTGGTCGAAGTTCGATCATGCGACGGCGACCGCGGCGGCGATGGCGTATATCACGATCAATCAGGGCGACCGGGTCGGGCTGGCGGTGTATGCCGACGAGCTGCGCGCGATGGTGGAGCGGTCGGCCCGCAAGTCGAGCTGGAAGCAGATCGTGGATGCGCTGGCGACGCACCCGATCGATCGTGAGACGGACATTCTCCGGGTGATGGACCAGACACTCGCGAAGATCTCGAACAAGTGCCTGATCGTGATCATCTCGGATTTCTTCGAGGACCCGGAGCACATCCGGTCCGCGTTCGCGAAGGTGAAGCACCGCGGGCACGACCTGATCGCGTTGCAGGTGCTCGACAAGGCGGAGCTGAGCTTCGAGTTTGAAGACCCCGCCGCGTTCGAGGGGCTCGAGTCTGAGGCGACGATCCGCATCGACCCGCGGGCGCTGCGGAAGGCCTACCTGGAGTCGATCAACAACCACATCGATCTCGTATCCCAGCACGCGCGCTCGTTCGGGTTCGACCACAAGGTTGTCTCCACGCACAAGTGGCTGGGGCCGACGCTGGCGAAGTTTGTTGCCCGCCGGAACGCGGCTTCGACGCTGAGGGGGTCTTGAGCGATGCCCTTCTCGTTTCTACACCCGCTGCTGTTCGCGATCGGGGCCGCGTGCATCTCGATCCCGATCATCATCCACCTGCTCAAGCGTCGGCGGCGGGTCGTTTCCTGGGGGGCGATGCGGTTTCTCGAGGAGGCGTACCGGAAGCGTCGTCGCATCATCACGCTCGAGCAGCTCGTGCTGCTCTCGCTCCGGTGCCTGCTCGTCCTGTTTATCGCGCTGGGAGTTGGCTCGATCATGCTGGGGCGTGGGACGGGCACGCGTCAGGCACGCACGCTCATCCTGGTGCTGGACGATTCCATATCGTCCGCGAGGATCATCGGCGATTCGACGGTGTTGGAGCGGAGCAAGGAGAGCGCGATCGCCGAGCTCGATACGCTCGACCCGGTGATGGGCGATCGTGTGGCGTTGATTTCCGCCTCGAGCCCTGCCCGCCCGATCGTGCTCCCACCGAGCGACGACCTCGGGGCTGTCCGCTCGCTGATCGAGCAGGCGGTATCATCGGATGCCGCGTTCGATCTTGAGGGTGTGCTGGGGCATGTCGCTCAGGTTGAGGACGGCGCTGAGCGTGAGGGCGGCAGGCAGCTGATGATCGCGAGCGATGCCCGCTCCTTTGAGCATGCCGTATCCGGGATGCAGGATGAGCCGGTGCGTCAACCGATGGACTCGGTGTTGCTCCCCTCGCCCGAACCGACGCCGGCACTCAATGTTGGGATCCTCTCGGCGATACCGACGCGCACGCTGCTGGTCAGGGACGGGCTGTCCATGCCCGAGTCGATCCAGATTGAGCTCATCCGCTCGGGTGAGGTCGGCGGCGAGAGCAGCACGCAGATCAGGGTCATTGACACCGAGGGTGAGTCTCGCGGCTCGGGCGTTGTCACCTGGCGGGTCGGGGAGCGGTCGCGTTCGGTCGGGATCGCGATCCGCACGGATGGGTTGCAGGCGGCTGCGGCATCGAGCGCGGTGCTCCGCGTGCAGCTCGGTGAGGACGCGAACCCGCGCGACAACGCCGCGTACGTGCCCCTGCCGATCCGCAACGCGCTGCGCGTCGCGATCGTGGACCGGCCCCGGGACTCGGCGATCGGGGGCGGGGGTGAGATCCCGCCTGCGCGATGGCTGAGGGCGGCGCTCGCGCCGCGCGGTGATATGGGCGTCCAGATCACCAGCGTCGATGCGAGCCAGGCCGCCGCGCGGCTGGTGCAGGGTGTTGACGTGGTGTTCGTCCTCTCGCCCGCGGAGCTCAATGATGCGGCGTGGGATCGCGTCGAGCGGTTGCGTGATCAGGGGGTCATGATCGTGATTGCCCCGGATACCCAGAGCGAGTCGCTCGCGTGGTTCGAACGGGTGCGGGGCATGCGGGCGGGCGCCTTCGGGCAGGTCGTTGACGTGCGGGCACACGAGCCCGCCGTGGGGCTTGATCCGCGGATCGAGCCCGCCAGTCTGCTCGTCGGCATCGGGAGTGAGTTCGAGCAGCTGACCGGTGCCGTCTCTGTGTTCAGGTCTCTGGGCCTGGGTTCTGGCGCGCAGCCGATCGCGTCCATGTCTGATGGTTCGCCCCTGGGTCTTCAGGTGCGTGGCGCCGATGGCGAGGGGATGCTGGTTGTGCTCGCGGTGGCGTTCGATCTCGGGTGGAGTAACCTGCCTGCCCGGCCGCTGTTTGTGGCGATGGTGCAGGAGCTTGTGCGCCAGGGCGTCGGGCTGAGCGAGCTGTTCCCGCCGGTGATCGCCGGCGATCCGCTGCCACGCCCGAGCTGGGTGGAGAGCGTTCGCGCAATCGAGTTGCACACCGAGCGGCCTGTTTCGGATCCGGGGCCGGGGCTCAACGCTTCGGCGGGCGTGCTCGCCTTGCGTGATGCGCAGGGGCTGACGCGTGCGGCCCAGGTCGTGCGGGCCGACGCGGAGGCCGCGGTTGCGGATGTTGTTGAGGAGGCGCAGGTCGCGGAGCAGGTCGAGCGGTTTATCGAAGCGCCCGAGCTGCGGTGGATCGGTGCGCAGGACGCCACCGAAACGCGGAGCGTGATGGATGACGCCTTCGGGGGCGAGCGGAACCGGCTGGCGCTTTGGGCGCTCTGGGCGGCCCTTGCCTGCGGCTTGCTCGAGTTCCTGCTCGCCCGGCTCTTTACGCAGCGGTTGCTCGCGAGTGAGCGGGCGATGGGCGCTGAGGGAAGGGGGGCACGGGCATGAACGATCTGCTGAACACCCTCTTCGGGCTCGGTGCTTCCGGCGATGGGCAGTCGCTCGGCTTTGGCACACCCGACGCGTCCGCCGGCTTCGTGCATGAGCTTCCCGCGTGGATGATCGTGCTGGTGATGATCCTGATCCTGGTCGTGGTGCTGTGGTCGTACCGTGCGCTGCCCGGGCGGAAGGGGCTGCGCGCGGCACTCGCATGCTCGCGCCTCGCGGTGCTGGCGGGGCTGTTCCTGCTCGCGCTTGGTCCACGCATCGAGCAGACCATCATCGAGGCCGAGCCCGATTGGGTTCTCGTGCTGCTGGATCGATCGGGCTCTCTGCGCATACCGGACGCGACCGACGCGGGCATCACCCGGGATGCGCAGCTGCGGTCGATGCTCGGGTCGGGTTCTGAGGCGTGGGCGAAGCTTGGCGAGGACAAGCGGGTGCTCTGGATGGGCTTCGACGAGCAACTGCGTGTTCTGGGTGATTCCGGCGCGTTCGACCCCGCCGATCTGGATGCTCCGCAGGGCCAGGGCACGGATATCGATCTGGCGATTCGGATCGCCCTGCGTCGCGCGGCCGCACGCCCCATCTCAGCGATTGTGGTCGTGAGCGACGGGCGATCGACGCGGAGTATTGATCCTGAGCTGATCGAATCATTGGCGGAGCGCCAGATCCCACTGATCACGGTTCCGCTCGGTGGGCAGGAGCCGATCCGGGACCTCTCGATCGCGCGGGTTGAGCACCCGGATGCCGTCTTCAGTGATGACCTGGCACCGATCCGTGTCCATATTCAGGGGCAGGGGTACGGGCGAGAAGAGCTCCTTCGTCATCCTGCCTGGGTCGAGCTTTTCGATCCGGAACGCAACGAGGTCCTTGAGCGTGTGGCGATCACGGCGGAGATGGTGAACGCGGAAGACGGGGAGGTTTCGCCCGTCACGCTGATGCATAACCCTGAGGGTGATGGGGAGCGCCGCCTCGAGGTTCGGGTCGTGACTCGGTCCGGGAGCGATGATCTCAACCCGGGAAACAATGTGCAGGGCATCGCGATGCGTGTGGTCGAGCGGCCGCTGCGCGTGCTGTACGTTGATGGCTACCCTCGGTGGGAACACCGTTATCTCAAGTTCATGCTCCTGCGTGAGCAGTCCATCGTGAGTTCATCGATGCTGCTCTCCGCCACCCGGCGGTATATCCAGGAGGGTGACGAGCTGATCGCGCGGATACCGAGCACGCTTGAGGAGTGGGAGCCCTTCGACGTCATCATTCTCGGCGATGTGCGCGCCGAGCTGTTTTCTTCGCAGCAGCTCGAGACGCTGCGAACGCATGTGCTGACGCGTGGTGCGGGGCTGCTCTGGATCGCCGGCCCGAGCGCCGTGCCCGACGCGTACCTGACCTCGCCGCTCTCCGCCCTGCTGCCGATGCGTGCAGACGCGGGTGGTTCGCAGTCGATCACGCGGCCCTGGGGACAGGATGTCACGATGGGGGCCACGCCGGAGGCGACGCGGCTCGGGGTACTGCGGCTGAGCGAGGACCGGGAGGGGTGGCTGGATCGGCTGAGCGATGCGGACACCGGCTGGTCCAGGCTGCGTTGGGCGCAGGCGCTGGATGAAACGAGCTTCAAGCCCGGTGTGAGCGTGCTCGCGCATGCGTACGCGGCTGGTTCTGCCGAGCAAGCGCCGATCGTGACCATGATGCGGTACGGTGCGGGCATGAGCGCGTATGTCGCGACCGATGAGATCTGGCGGTGGAGGTACGGGCGGGGCGAGGACCTCCCCGAGCGGTTCTGGCTCCCGCTCGTGCGTGCGCTTGGGCGGGGCACGGTCGCTCGGCGTGCAGCACCGGCGGAGCTGCTCGTGACACCGAGCGAGCCCTCCGCGGGGCAGGCGACGCAGATCACGCTGCGGGTGTTCGATCAGCAGCGTATCGACATGCTGCCGGAACGCGTGCGGGTCCGTGTCTCATCGCTTGCGGACCGCGGGGAGCCGACGGAGATCGAGCTCGGCGGGATCAATGACACCCGCACGGGCGTGTGGCTCCCATCCCGGGCGGGGACCTTCGAGGTGCGCACGCTCGGGCTCGATGCGGAGATGACTTCGATCGCGCAGCGCGTGCGTGTGTTCGACCGGGCCGATGAGGGGCGGGTGCTGGACACGGATCACGAGTCGCTGCAGTCGCTCGCTTCGGGTTCGGGCGGATGGGTTGCCCAGCCGGAGGCCTTCGCCGAGATCCCTGATCTGCTGCCGAACCGGGCGCGGACCGTCGTTTCTCCGCCCCGGCGCGCTTCGCTCTGGGATCGTCCCATCGTGCTGATCGTGCTGATATCCCTGCTCACCTTTGAATGGATCGGGCGGCGTGCCCTGAGACTCGCATGAACGAGACGCAAGCCAACCCGGGCACCATCCGGCGTCTGCGTCGCAGGCTGCGGTCGATCGCTTCGCGCGTGCGGGCGCTGCTGATTGCGCGGTCGCTCATGGTCACGCTCTCGATCATGGTCCTGTGCGTGCTGGGCATCGCGGGCGCGGACTACCTGCTGCGGTTGCCCGAGAGCGTCCGCGTGGTGCTGCTGCTCGGGCTGGGTGTGCTGCTCGCGCGGCTGATCCTGAGCCGTATTCTCCCCGCCATCGGGTCTCGGATGGGTGAGACAGACGTCGCGCTGCTCATCGAGCGTCACGAGCCGGCGATGCGTGGGGTGCTCGCGAGTGCCATCGATCTGGACCGCCGGGCGACGGATGAGGAGGAGTACGCGGGCGAGCTGCGCGAGGCCGTCCTCAGGACCGCGGATCGTCGGCTGGAGCGTCAGCGTCTGCCTTCCGTTCTGCGTCCCGCGGTGCTCGCTCGCCCGGCGGCGGGCCTGCTGGCGGTGCTCTCTGTGATCGCGTTGGTGGGGATCCTAAACCTGACCCTGCTGCGGGTCGGTGCTCAGCGTGTCCTCACGCCCTGGCAGGACGCCCGCTGGCCGGTGCGGTTTGCCATTTGGGATACGACGCCTACGGCGTCTCGCGCGGTCGATGTCCCGGTTCCGCTGCGTGCGTTGATCGGGAGTGAGACGAGCTCGCTCGAGAGCCCGGCGCGTGCTCTGGTGAGCTGGCGTGTGATCGATGAGGACGGGCGTGCGATCGGTGACTGGACGCAGACGCTGCTGATGCCGCAGCGCCGGCGAGATTCTGAGCGTGGGATCCCTGTCTATGAGCAGCTGATCGATCCGCGGGATCGTGCCTCCCGGCGTCCCGAGGATCAGCGGTTCACGCTGGAGTACCGGATCTCGACCCGGGACGATCGAACCACGACAAGGAAGATCCAGCTCGTGCGTCCGCCGGAACTCGTCGAGACGCGGATCGGGCTTCAACTCCCGCCGTACGCGGAGCCGATCGCGGATACCGGCGTGGTCGAGTCCACGGATCGCGTGTCCGATCAGGCGGAGCTGGTTGTCGGTCCGCTGCTCGAGGGCACGCGTGTGAGCATCGGTTGGACGTTTTCGAAGGCCATCGCGGACGACGATGCGCCGCCGGCGTGGATCGAGCGCGTGCTCGAGCACGCGCGGGTCGAGTCGTATACACGCCCGGATGATCGGCGACTCGAGCTCGTGCTCGATGCCCGCGAGTCGCTGCTCATCGAGCCCGCCATCTCGGACAGGAGTGGTGTGCCGGTGCGTGAATCAATCTCGCTGACGCTGGAGGTTATCGAGGACCTGGTGCCCAGTGTCCGCCTTGTTGAGCCGGGGCGTGATGAGAATCTCACCCCGAGCGCAACGATCGACGTCATCGCGGAGGTGGGGGATGACCTCGGTCTGACGCGGGCGGGCATCTGGTTCCAGAAGCACACCCCGCCGGCGGGCTCGAGCGGCGCTCCGCCCGAGCCGGCGGGTGATCCGGTGGAGATCGGCTCGTTCACGCTGGAGAACAAGACGGAGGCGCGTGTACGCAAATCGCTCAGCTTCGCGGATGTGCGGCTCGGGCCGGGCGATGAGGTCCACGTCTGGGCGGACGCGGATGATCTTCGGGCCGCGACCGGGCGGGCGGGGCTTGGCTATACCCGCTCGGGCGTGCGTGTACTCCGGATCATCGCCGAGGAAGAACTCATCGAGCAGGTTCGACGGGCGCTCGACCCGCTGCGCAGCAACCTCCGCTCGCTCGATGAGCGCCAGGGCGAGGTCCAGGGCCTGCTTGAGGACGGGAGCGCCAGGGCCGCGGACGAGCAGCGCTCGCTGAGCGAGCGTCTGCGCGCGAACCAGAACGCGCTGGATCAGCTGGCGGATACGCTGAGCCGCAACGCGATCGGGGACGATGCGCTCCGAACAACAATCGAAGACGCGGCGAGCGTGATTGAGGAGGCCGCCCGTCAGAGCGAGCTCGCGGACGATCAGATCCGTCGCGGCGAGGATGACAACGCGCAGCGGAGTCAGCGCCAGGTCCGCAATCGTCTGGGCGATCTGCTCGCGATGCTCGATCAGGGGCAGGACGCGTGGCTCGCCCTGCGGAACGTGCAGCAGCTCCGGGAGGAGCTCAGCTCGATTCAGGAGCAGACGGAGGAGCTGGCGCAGCGCACGGCCGGCCAAACGCTGCAGGAGATGAGCCCGGAAGACCGCAGCGATCTGGAGCAGGTCCTGCAGCGCCAGCTCGAGAATGCGGCGGACGCGCGGAACGCGATCAACGCGCTCGACGAGCGGGCGGAAGAGCTTGAGGAGGATGATCCGACGCAGGCCGAAGCGCTGCGGCGGGCCGCGCGCCAGGCGAGGGCGGCGCAGCTTGAGCAGCAGCTGCGAGAGGCCGGGGCGCAGATCGAGCAGAACCAGACGAGCAGCGCGGCCCAGACGCAGGAGGAGGTCCTTGAGGAGCTCGAGGAGCTGCTCGAGGAGCTTGAGAACACGATCCAGAACAGGGACAACGCCCTGCGCCGCGAGCTTGCGTCGATCATGGATTCGCTCGAGCGGCTCATCGATGCGCAGGAGCGAGAGATCATCCGTCTGGATGCGATGATGCTCGACAACCGGTTCACGGGCATGGATGAGCGGCTCATCGCGTTGGTCCGGAACACGCTGAGCGTGCGTGATGAGGCGCTCGGCGCGTTCCCCGAGACGCGCTCGATCGCGGACCATGTGACGCGGGCGGGCAATGCGCAGAGCAGCGCCATCAACGCGCTGCGCTCCGATCCGATCGACCCGGAGCAGGCGCAGCTGGGGCAGAACACGGCCCTGAACCACCTCCGCAACGCGCTCGAGGAGGCGCAGCGGCTGGATGACCAGGCGGCGCAGCGGCAGATGCAGCGGGCGCGTGACGAGCTGCGCAAGCAGTACGTGGAGGCGCTGGACACGCAATCCCGCATACACGACGAGACGCTCGCGCTGGGTCAGGAAAACCTTGGTCGTCGTGAGCGTTCTCGCGCCCGTGCGCTGGGCGCGGAGCAGGAATCGCTCTCGGAGATGCTCAGAGAGATGCCCGACACGCACGAGGGGCTCCGCGATGCCCCGATCTTTACACTCGCTCACGAGCAGCTCGACCAGCTGATGGGGCAGAGCGCGCGGGGGCTGGGTGAACGCAGGATCGAGCGGCTCACCCGATCGAGTCAAACCCAGGCGATGAGCGTGCTCGCGTCGCTGATCGACGTGCTCAATGAACAACAGCAGCAGCAGGAAGACTTCGAGGACGGGTCGAGCTCGCAGGGGTCCAACTCCGGCGGCTCGCAGAGCGGGGGCGACGAGCCGTTGATCCCGCCGGTCTCCGAGCTCAAGCTGCTGCGTTCGATGCAGCAGCTCGTCATGGAGCAGACCAGATCGCTGGCGGAATCTGGCGAATCGGACAGGTCCCGCGCAGAATCGCTCGGGCGACTTCAGAAGCAGCTCTTCGAGCAGGGCGCGGCGCTGATTGAAAAGATGAATCCCTCGCCGGCGCCGCCCCAATCCCCGGGTGAAGGTGGAGAATCGGGGAACTCGGAGCCGATCGAACCGGTAGATATGGATGGAACCCAGCCATGATACCGTTGCACCGAACCATCCTGCTTGCGATATCCGTGGGCCTGATCGCTCCGGGGATCTCTGCGCAGCCGGCGGAAGAACCGGGCGATTCGTCGCGGCTCCCGTCCTTGGATGAGCTCCTCGGGCTGGAAGAGCAGGCGGACGGCACGGACCCGAACGAGGCGGCGCTGCGGGAGGTGCTCTCGCCGAGGGAGGCGGGTGAAGCGCTCGGCCAGGCGGTCAAGCTCATGGACCAGGTCGCTCAGCGCATTGGCGCTGATGCGGATGTATCCATCGCGACGCAGCGACTGCAGGAAGACATTCTCCGCAAGCTCGATCAGGTGATCGAGTCCGCGCAGAACAACCAGCAGAGCAGCGGTGGCGGGTCATCGAGCGCGCAGTCCTCGTCATCAGAAAACCAGCAGCAGCCCGACCAGCAGCAGCAGCAGGGGCAGGGCGAGCAGCAGAATGCGCAGGGCAACGAGGCGGGGCAGGAAGCGATGCCCGGCGGGTCTTCCACCGCCAGCCCGGGCGATGCGCTCGCGCCCGACGGGGTGAGCTGGGGCGCGTTGCCACAGCGCATCCGCGATGCGCTGTCGCAGGGGTTCTCGGATCGCTACTCGGAGCTCTACCGCACGCTCACCGAGGAGTACTACCGGGCACTTGCGGAGGATGAGAACCCATGATGCGAACCGGTATCGTGGCCATCCTGTTTGCGGCATCGACGCTGGTCGCGCAGCCGACCGATGCGCCCGCTGCGGGCGCACAGAACAACCCGCTGGAGCAGGAGATCACCCCGGAGCTCGATGCGGCGGTCAGCGCCGGGATCGCGTACCTCGCGGAGACTCAGCAGCCCGATGGCGCGTGGGAGTCCGGGCGTTACGGCAAGAACGTGGCCATCACCTCGCTCGCGTGTCTCGCGCTGATGAGCGACGGGCACATGCCGGGACGGGGTGAGCTCGGCGATGTCGTGGACCGCGGAGTTGATTTCATCCTCAGCACGTCCAAGGAATCGGGGCTGATCACGTCGGAGGCCAACAACGGCCCGATGTACGGGCATGGCTTCGCGACCCTCTTCCTCGGTGAGGTCTACGGCATGACACCGGGGGGCGACAACCCTCGCGCCGACCGTGTTCACGAGGCACTCGTCAAGGCCGTTCGCCTGATCGAGCAGACCCAGAATGACGAGGGCGGATGGCGTTACAACCCGGTCCCGTACGACGCGGACGTGTCGGTCACGATCTGCCAGATCATGGCGCTGCGCAGTGCGCGGAACGCGGGCATCGAGGTCAACGCGCAGGTCATCGATCGGGCCGTCGAGTATGTCCGGTTGTGCCAGAACTCGGACGGGGGCTTCAAGTATCAGCTCGGGTCGGGCAACAGCGCCTGGCCCCGCACGGCGGCGGGCGTCGCCTCGCTCTTTTACGCGGGCATCTATGAGGACGACGCGATCGATAAGGGGTTGGTGTACCTGGAGGCCAATGCGCTCCCGGGTAAGTCCAGCCCTTCTCGGTCGCACTATTTCTATGGGCAGTACTATGCCGTCCAGGCCATGTACCTCGCGGGGGGGCGGTTTTGGGAGACCTGGTGGCCGGCCGTGCGCCAGGAACTGCTCGCGTCACAGAACGATGACGGATCGTGGGATGATCGCTCCGTTGGCCCGCCGTATGGCACCGCGATGGCCCTAATCGTGCTCCAGATGCCCAAACGCTACCTGCCGATCTTCCAGAAATGACACGACGCAGCCCGCTCATTCCGATGCTGACCCTTGCCGCCTTCGTCGCGGGGGCCGGAGCCCAGACGATCAAGGGCGGCTGGACGATCTGCACCCGTGATCTGCAGCTGCGCGAGACGCTGATCGAGCGTGCCGATGAGCGTGAGTTGACGCTGATGAACAGCTACGGCATCCGCTCTGTGATGCCGATGGACGAGGTGCTCTTCGTGGTGAAAACCGCGCCCGATCAGCCCGCAAACCCGGGCGAGATCGTCGGGGTGCCGAGCCCGGAGCCCAGCCCGGTCCGGCTGATCACGCTCACGGACGGGCAGACGGTGCGTGGCAGCATCATCGAATCCGATCTGCCGGAGCAGTTGGGCATCAACCTCATCGCCGGGATGACGATGCACGGCGATGCCCACATCTCGCTCGAGCGGGTGCTGAGCATCTACGACCAGGACGTCATCGACCCGGGCGATCCGGCAGAACTCCTCGATGACCTGGTCGTGCTGCGGAACGGCGATCGCGTGACGGGCTTTGTGGAATCCATCGGGCCGGTCGTCCGTGTCGCTCTGGATGACACGGTCATCGAGCTTGAATCCGCGCGCGTGCAGCAGATCCACATCGCGAATGATCCCGCGCCGGTGGATGGTCTGTACCTGCGGTTTACGGACCGCGAGGTCATCCGTGTGCTCGGGTTCAGGTACAGCGCGCAGAGTCCGATCGAGATCAGCGTGGATCCGGTCTCGTTGGGGATGCTGGAGACCGGGCACACCGAGTGGCGCATGAACGCGGGCTCGCTCGACTCGCTGTGGGTCTCGGCGCCGGGGCAGCGGGTCGTGTCCCTGGCATCCATCGAGCCCGAACGCATCGAGCCCGTCGGGGGGCGCTCCTGGGTGCCGACCCCGATCGTGTTCAATGAAGACGCGACGCACGAGTCCCTGCGGAGCATTGATTTCCGATCGCCGGTCCGTGTTTCGTACCCCCTGCCCGAGGGGGCTACTCGGTTTGCCTGCTCAATCGAGGTTCCGATCGAGGAATGGACGGATTGCGTGGTGCGGGTGATCGCCGACCGGGCGGGGCGTGAGCGTCAGATCTTCGAGCAGCGGATGCGTCTGGACGCGTCCAGCGCGAGCATCAACGCGTCGTTGCCGCACGGCGTGGATTCGATCAGTATCGAGATCGATCCGGGTGAGCACGGGCCGATCCAGGACCGGGTCATCATGCATGCACCGCGCGTTCTCATCGGGGAGTAATGGATCAGAAGATCTCGTACCGCTCGAGGATCTTGGTGATCTGCGCGGCGGTATCGCCCTCGTGATCGATCTGCTCGGCGCACCAGCCGAAGTCCTTTGCGCCCTGCACATTGAGCGGCGTGTCGTCGAGGAACAGGATCTGATTGCCCGCGGCACCGACGCGTCGCTCGAATGCGGCGAACGCCTTCTCGTCGGGCTTGGCGAGCCCGAACAGGTGGCTTGCGTGCTTGTGCTCGATGAGCGAGGCGGCGGGGAAGTCTTCTTCCATTCTCGCCCAGTGCGAGGCGTTGGTGTTCGAGAACAACGCGGTGGAGAGGTCGGCGAAGTTGTTGAGCTCGTTGATGATCTCGTCGATGCCGGGGTATTCCTCCAGCAGCCAGGCGTGGTGGACCGCGGCGATATCATCGATGCTGTGGAAGTCCTCGGACTCCTTCGCGATCGCTCGGAAGAAGGCCTTGTCGCTCATCTGGCCCGTCTGGAAGCGTGTCGCGAGCGACTCCTGCTTGGCGAGGCATCTGGAAGCAACCTTCTTGCTGGGCGCTTTGAGGCCAGCGGCCTTGCATCCCTCTTCCCACGATCGACAGATCCTGAGGATCACGCCGCCCCAATCGAAGCAGACGAGTCGAATGTCATGATCCATGGGCGTTCTCCAAGTCCTGCATCGCCGAGGTCTTCATCACCTCGTCCATCACCGTCGTGGCGAACGA